>NZ_JBIWIF010000001.1:162405-875801 GCF_044764505.1 Kitasatospora sp. NPDC094019 | reverse complement strand
GAGGTGGTGGGTCTGGGTGCCGGTGGTGAGATTCCAGACTCGGACGGAGTTGTCGTTGCTGCCGGTGATGGCGTGCGGGTGGCCGTTGATGCGGGTCACCGCCACCGCGGTCACCACACCGGTGTGGCCGGACAGGGTGCGGACCAGGGACGGTGAGACCTGATTGGCCGTTGCCCATCGCACAGTCCAGTCGGCGTCGCCGGGCAGCTCGGATTGGAGTGGCGCGTTGCGGAAGCGTGCGGCGTCCAGCGCGAGGATCTGGCGGCGTGCCACAGGCGGCAGCGCATGGTGGACGCCCCAGGAGGCAAGGTAGACGGAGGCGTTGAGTCGGCCCTGCTCGGATTGTGCATAGGACAGGGCATCGGCGAGGGTGTGGGGGTCGGCGTGCTGGAGGTAGCCGGCGTCGAAGAGGAGTTCGTCCAGGCGTCCGGCGTCGATCGCGTGCTGGGCGGCATGTCTGATCAGATAGCCATCAGTGTGCTCCCACCGCAGCCCGCCGTTCCGATCGCGGGGGACGCCTTGCAGGAGCTGCTCGAACAGCCGCTCGGCACGACCGGGCAGCGGGTCCGTCGTCGTCGGCGAGTCCTTGTGAGACGGTCCGCCGGCCGGCCCGCGCAGCCAGTCGGCGAGACCTTGGTGGAAGAGCCGGTAGAGGGTGGTTCCGTCGGTGTCGATGTCGCGGCGCAGGTAGAAGCGTGCTTCCCCGTCGAGGAGGGCGTACAGCTCCGGCAGCGACGGGGGAGGGGTGTCGGGGGCGGTGAAGGCGGCGGCCGTGTGGACGAGGACGCTTTCGGGCATGCCGCGGCCCTGGGCGAAGGCGAGGGCTGTGAGTACTGGGCGCAGGTGGGGCTGGTCGGTGTGGCGTTGGAGGTCGAGTTCGAGGAGGTCGGGCAGGCTGCGGGGCACGGCCCGGCCCAGCCGCGTGGCCTCCTCGGGAGTGGCGGCGGGCGGGGCGGCAAGGAGGTGGTGGACGTAGAGGCCGGTGGTGAGGAATTCGCCCCATTGCGGGCCTTCGGTGTCGTGGCCTGTCCGGTCTGTCGGTGGGTGTGCGGTGAGGGTGTCGGCGATCGCGTCGGCGAGGGCGTCCCGGACGGGCCGCAGGTTGGCGCGGATGTAGGGGCCGTCGGCGGTGAGGAGCCGTTTGGCGTAGGCGCTCACGTCCCGGCGGACCTCGCACGGTGCGACGGTGCTCAGATCCGTGCACCCTCCGCTGTCCTCGGCCAGGCCGAGAAGTTGATCGAACCGGGTGTCGGCGCGGGTGGCGACCAGCAGCCGCAGCCGGGCGCCGGCCGTCTGCGCGTGCCGGGCGAGAGGGAGCAGCAGGGCGGTGGAGATGTCCTCGGGTCTGAGGGCTTCATCGAGGGCGTCGATGACGACGGTGACCGGGCGCTGGTCAGGGGGGAGGAGGTTCAGCAGTCGCTGTGCCGGGTTCCCGGCCGGAGCCGGGGCTTCCTCGTTCGCCGGGGTCGGGGCGTCGGGGTCGGTGATGCGGCGCAGCTGGCGGGCCAGGGAGGCGGTGATGTGGTCGAGGCCGAGGCGTCGGGCGTGGACGGCGGCGATCCGGTCGTTCTCGCCCGGGACGTGGTCATGGAGCGTGGCCCACAGGGGACGGGTGTGGCGGCGCAGTGCGGGGTGGGCGGCGCACAGGAGGAGGCCGAGGAGTGCGGACTTGCCGGCGCCCGGTTTGCCGGTGATCACCCGTAGTCCCGGGGCGGCGGTGTCGTCGTCGAGCCAGGTGGCGAGGGTGTCGAGTTGTTCGGTTCGGCCGCTGAAGTAGCCCTCGCTCCAGTCGCGGGCGACGGGTTCGCCGCCGCCGGCGCGGCGCATGAAGTGGAGGGGGTCCGCGGCCCAGTCGGCCAGGCGGGCAATCTCCGGAGGCAGGTCCGGTGCGGGGCCGGTGCGGTGGGAGGCGTAGGAGGGGTTGGGGAAGAACGGCAGGTGGGAGAGGTCGGCGTGGCCGGGGACGAGGCTGGTCAGGATCGACTGCGGCAGCCCGCCGGACTCTTCGGCCAGCTCGTTGACCGCGCGTTCGACGTCCCGCCAGACGGCGGCGGCCGGAATGTGCCGGAGGGAGGAGTCGAAGCGGATTTCCAGGGCTTGGTGGTACTTCGTCAGGACCTGGACCAGGGCCTGGCTCAGTCGGTATCCGAACGCCTGCCGGTCCGGCCTGCTCGCGGCGAGCACCCAGGACTTGCGTTTGTCGACGTCCATTCGCGAGTGCCAGGCGGTCACTGCGGCCTGTCCGCTGTAGCAGACGTCCAGGACGAACAGGGTCATCGGTCGGTGACGTTGGGGGTGATCCTCGATCAGGTCGATCCAGCTGCCGACCGGGCGGCTGAGCCGGTTCCCGTCGTTGTCCAGGATGTACAGCTTCTCGCTGCTGCCGTCGGCGAGCTCGCCGTGTCCGACGATGTGCACGATCAGTACATCGGCGTCCTCGGCTTCGACAGCGGCCTCTACCAGCCGCGCGTAGTCGGCTTGCTCCTGAGCCTGCGACGACGCTGTCGCCGTCGGGCGACGGGTGTACCGGAAATCCTCCAGAATGTCCGCGACTCTGTCGGCATGGAGGGGAGCCTCCTCCAGGACGTCCAGACCGAACCGTGGCGAATCCCCGTCCTCGGTCCGCGTCAACGCAATCCCCAACGAGAGCACCGAGTAGCGCAGTTCGTCCGAGGGCTCCGGCCGTCCCACGGCCAATGCCATCACGCTCCCGGGCCCTCGGCAGTCGATCAATGCGATTCGACGTTAGACGCTTCACGTCGCGGCGGGGCCGGAACGCCCGGATCGGTGCAGTAATTTCAGCTGACAGGCCGTCTCGACAGGATGCGGGACAGCTCCTGGTCCGGGCGTCGTCACCGAATGCAGGGTGCTGGCCGTCCGAGTGCGGGCTGGACCAGCCACCCCGACCCCGACAAAGCCGCCCGGACGCTGCGCACCGTCGAGGACGCCGTCGAGTGGCCGATCTCCCACCCCCGCTGCACCCGCGCGTTCGGACTGTCCCCGATGAAGGGGGCCGTGGAACCGGGGAACTGTGACCAGCCCCAAGTGTGTGCGGTACCGAGCCGAGCTTCGGGAGGGTGCCCTCTTCTGAACGCCTTTGATCGCCGTGACGCCTATTCGGTTCTCTGTTCGGCGTCAGTGTGTTCGGTGAAAACGGGGAGGATTGCGCGGCGCCTTCCAGGGCGACCGGGGACCATCGGGCGCGCTACGTTCTTCGCATCGGCCCACCCCGCTCCGGGGTCGCCCCGCCCGGTGTCTTCAGCACCGGACGAGGCTGTCAGGCCAGCCATGGAGGTAACGCCTACCTATGTATGACCGACCCGCTTTCGGACGGGCTCTGCCCGAGGTGTTCGCCCACGCTAGCAGGGGCGACGGTGCCTTCGCGGGATTGCGCGGAGCGTCTGCCTCCCGCGGTGCGGTGCAGCTGCACGCGTTCCTCGCCCCGCTGGTGCTCGCGTGGGCGGTCGTGTCGCCCACCGAGGCGGAGTGGGCGCGCGCGGCGCTGATCCTTGGTGTGCTGAGGATGTGCCGCAGCACCGGCTTCGAGTGGGTTCGCTTCCGCCGGTTCTGAGCCCGATGCAGGTCGGTCCGGGTGCCGGTGGGCACCCGGACCGACCGCCGCGTACCGCGCTTCCATGCGCCGCAGCATGCGTCTTCGCGCCCCTGCGTGTCCTCCTCCCACGCGCCGACGTGCGCGCCTTCTGCCTCTGCGCGTGCGGTAGGACACATCCCTCCCGACATCGACGCCGAACGGAGCACCGGTGGCTATATGCCTCTGCTACGCCGCCTTCGTCGAACTGAATTACGACCACTACAAGATGTACGCGCGAGCGCGTCTGGGCGATGCCGGTCTCGCCGAGCGGGTCGTCGCGCTCGTTCTGCGCAGGACGGAGGCGGACTGGGAGCGGGCGCTGCGTGACGATCCTGCGGCGTTCACCTGGCGCGCACTGTGCGAAGCCGTCACCGCGGCACGCACACTCGCGCCGACCGCGCCCCCGGACCGCCTGCACCGTGTCATGCCCGACCAGGCGGCCGATGCCGCGCTGCTGCACGACCTCCTCGGCTTGGAGCCAGCTGCCGCGGCCGCGCTGATGGGGCTGGACGGACCCTCCGTCCATGTCCAGCTGAAGGCTGCACGGCGCTGGCGTGGCGGGCGGACCGCGGCCGGAGGCGCCTGACAATCCGACATACGTTCCCGAGCGAGCCCGGCCGACCACCTACGCCCCTGGTCGGCCGGGCACTTCGCCATGCTTTCGCCACCTTCACCCTCGCGTGTGGTTTCGGCACTTCGGAACGCGCCCTAGTATGACGCGACGTCACAATTGCTCGGCGGCGCTCAAGTTCGCATCACGCAGGGGGTAGCGGGTGAATCGGAACGAAGCCGACTGGCAGGAGCCCATTGACAGGGCCAGGCCAAGCGCGGCTCGGATGTACGACTTCCTCCTCGGAGGAAATCGCAACTACCCGTCCGACCGCGCGGCGGTCGAGGAGTTGCTGAAGACCGCGCCGAGCAGTCGCGAACTGGCGCTCAACAACCGCAGCTTCCTGATAAGGGTGGTCGGACACATCGCCCGGCGCTACGGGATCAGGCAGTTCATCGATCACGGCTCGGGCCTGCCCACCCAGAGCAACGTTCACGAGGTCGCTGAATCCGTCCATCCGGACGCGCGAGTGGTCTACGTCGACAACGACCCGATGGTCCTCGGCTACGGCCGAGCGGTGCTGGACGAGAGCCCGAACGCGGTGATCCTCAACGCCGACATGGCGGACACGCCCGCGATCGTGGCCGGCCTCAAGGGGCGGATCGACCTGACCGAGCCGGTCGCTGCTCTCTTCGTCTCCGTGCTCCACTGCGTTCCCGATCGGGGCAACGGCGATCCGAAGGCGATCATCGAGCGCACGGTGGACCTGCTGGTCCCCGGCAGCGTCGTGGTGGTCTGCCAGTTGGTCAGCGACGACGCCGCGGTCCGCGACGCCGTGACGGGGCTGATGCAGCAGCAGACCGGGGGCAAGTGGGGGCGTGTGCGCACGGAAGCCGACGTCTACGACTTCTTCGACAATGACAGGCTCGTTGTCGAGCCCCCCGGCCTGGTGGACGTCACCGACTGGCGCCCCGACGCCCAGGCGCCCGCCCGGCAGGAGACCCTGGAGTGGATCGAGTTCGGCGGGCTCGCGCGCGTCGTCTGACGCGCCCGCGCCCGCCCGGCCCGGCCCGGCTCTACAGGCAGAGCTTGGCCTCCAGCAGGGCGTTCTCGATGAGGCGGCGGCTGTCCCGGTACCCGGGAGCCCTCATGAGCACGTTGTCGATGAGATCGTCCAGGTCCACGTAGTCGGGGTCGTCGGCCTCAGTGATCCCGGGCAGCGAGCCTCGGTGGAAGGACGCCGTGCGCCCCGTCTCGCTGTAGATCACGTCGGGGACCGCGTCCAGGAGCGACCTGCGGAAACCCAGGCGCGCCAAGGTGCTTACCGGGACGGCCAGAGGAGCCCGTGCAGTCATCACTCGGATGCCGACGGGCAGGGCCCGGTTCTCCACGATGTCGAGCAGCTTCTGCAACTGGTCGATCAGGACCCCGGGGTGGCCGAAGTCCGCGTAGAGCACGGCCTCCTCGATGAAGAACCGGCCCTTGGGCCGGTCTGTGACCAGACGTCCCGCGAACCGGTGTCGGCGCTCTGCCCGAAGGCCGACGATCACGTCCTGCAGCCCGGCGTCCTTCAGGCTGGCCGGCAGGGTGTAGTTGGTGACGAGCTTGGAGTACGCCTCGGTCTGGAGCTGGCCGGGGATCGCGATGCGGTCCACCATGAAGAACTCGGTCGCCGACTCCTCCAGCGAGGTCAGCCGGAGCATCGAGTCGGGTACTACCTCGCGGTGCCCGCTGCGGAACCTCGACGCCCAGCCCTCCTTCGACGCTTCGAGCGCGAGGGTGCTCAGGTGGTCGCGGTAGGTGCCCGGTGCGATGTCCAGGGCATCCATAATGATGGACACGATGTGCGGCTTGTCGATCCGCACCTCGCCGCCTTCGAGGCGGCTGTAGAGCGACTTGCTGACCCGCCCCCCGGTCGCCTCCACCACCTCGCTCTGCTTGCGGCGCCCGCGCGCGACCTCCAGGTGGGCGCCCAGGATCAGCCCGGCTTCCGCCCACGGCCGGTCCGCGCGGCCCCCGCGCCCGGAATTGAATGTCTCGACGGCCATCGGGCCCCCCAGTGCTTTATCCCAACCATTGAGCTATCCGGATGAGTTTTACACAAGGGGGCCCGACCGTCACACCAATCGGCTAAGACGGGAATCAGCCGTCAGCTGAACGTCAGGCCGTCAGGTGATCGAATTCACCGTTACGGACGCCGTCGAACAGCGAGTCGATCTCGGCGCGCGTGAACACCAGCGCCGGGCCGTCCGGGTGCCTGCTGTTGCGGACCGCCACCGCGCCGGTGTCCAACGGCCGGAGCTCCACGCATGACCCGGTCTGCACGCTACGCCTGGCCTTCTGCCACTGCCCCGCCGCCTCGATGGTGTCCGCCGCGACGCCGTTGAAGATCTCCATGACGAGCCTCCTCCATGATCGAACGACACTCCACTCCCATTGGTCGTATCAATGGGAAGCCCCCGTCGGGAGGTCTGCGCAATCCCGTGCGGGATTGCGCAGACCGAGCGAGAAGAATCATTCACCCTCCGCGACAAGAAAGGCCATTACACGATCGAGTGAATGCCCATGGATTTTGCACATCTATGACGGAACTATGATCGGACCAGTCAGTTCCTGCCCCGCTGTTCGCCAGGCAGGCAGCTAACTGCCCTCAGAACAGCTTCTACTGTGACCGCATCAAGATCAGCGGGGCCGTCGACCGTCGGGGCAGAGGGTGATCGGCTCGGTACGCCTCTAGTTCGGTCCGCAGCACTGGAGGAAGCGGGTGTCCACGGCGGCCTTCGGGAGGTTTCGAAGCCAGAGCAGGAGATCACTCAAGGGCGTCTATGGCGGTGGTGATCAGCGTGCGCGCGGCGGCACCGTGGACCGCGAGCCCGGCGAAACGGGCGAACGCCTGGTTGTAGAGCGCGAGGTCACCGGGAGCGGTCACGGTGACCTGGGCCGACAACAGTTCGACTCCGGCTTGCCGGTCGTCGAAGAGATTGAAGGTCTCCACCGGCCACATCGTACGAGGGCCCGCAGTGAACGGGATGATGCCCAGCGACACCGACGGCATCGACATGATCCGGAGCAGGTGGCCGAGCTGCCCGGCCATCACTGCCTCGTCGCCGAGCCGGTACCGCAGGACGGACTCCTCGATGACCGCGACGAAGCGGCGCCCGCCCTCGAAGACGACACCGGAGCGAGTCAGGCGGGCTTCGACCGCGTCCGCCACGTCGTCCGGGGTCTGGCGGACATCGGCGACCGTGCGCAGCAGAGCGGTGGCGTACTCCCGTGTCTGCAGGGCGCCGGGGACGACGCGGGAGGAATAGGCACGGAAGTGGCGGGTGCGGGTGTATAGCGGAACGCGGGCCTGTTGGGCATGGCGCAGTCCTGTGCGGGTGAGGCGTCGCCACTCGACGTACAGGGAGTCGGCGGCGCGGTTGGAAGCGATCAGGTCGTCGGCCTGGTCATCAGCGTCGCAGGCCCGGCACCAGGCACGGATGTCGGCGTCGGCGGGGGCCGCCTTGGCGTTGAGGATGCGGGAGGTCTTGGCGGCATGCCAGCCGCAGCGGGCGGACAACTCCCCGCCCTTCAGGCCGGCGTCGCGCATCAGCTCGCCGAGACGGGCGGCGAGGGCAACACGGGCTGCCTGGGCGCTGGAGGACGGGGAGGTCGGCATCGTTGCTGTGGTGATTGGCGCGGTACGGGTCAGATGCTGTACTTCTCGTGCGGCACGGCCCGCTGCCAGACCGTCTCGAAAGCCGCGGCGCACAGCCTGGCCACGGCCGGGTCGTCACTGAACGACGGGCCGGCGGATTGGCCTTCGCCGGTGAAGTGGTTGAACCTCACCAGCTTGCCGTCGAACAGCCAGAAGTCGTTGCCGGGCAGGGCGATGTCGGACGCCCGGCGCCGGGGCAGCCACCTGATGTCCTCGCCGGCGGCGATGTTCGTGAACGTCCCGGAGTGCTCGTACCTGATGTACTCCGACACCGGCTCGGAGACGATCCGAGCGCGCCGGACCTCAACACCGCGGGCCACGGTCTCCTGGATCCTGGTGAGCCACGGCCTCCACCAAGCTGCGCGGTCGGCCGGGTCGTAGCGGAAGCCGTCCCGCCACGCAGCGAGAGCCTCCGCCTCCTTCTCGACACTGTAGGAGTCGCGCATCTCCAGGTGCACAGCGGTGAACTGAGCGGCAGCCAGCTGCTCAGCGAACGTCGGTCCCGTCGGCGGCATCGCACGCCTTCCTCAAGATCGGCACCATGCGCTCCGGCAGCCGGACCACATCCTCCGAGTCGGGGATGCTACCGGTCTCCAGACACGCGGTGCGCAGTTCGTCACTGGCCTTCCAGCCCTGGATGACGATCTCGCGGGTTTCCTCGTCGAACCAGACTGTCGGGCACTCATCGTCCCCGGTGCTGGGGTCGATCCCAATGAGTCGTAGCCTCTTCATACCAGCCCTCCATCGCAAGCCAGTTGCGCAGATTTGCTCGACGATTCCCCACAGAGTGGTCACCGTCAAGGGCGTGGTGAGGAGTTCGGACCCCGCCCGACGGTCTCTGGCCTGTCCGCAGCGCGTTGGTCGTCCACTCGTCCTCGAAGGGGTTGCGTTGCCCGGGCGGCACCGGTCGACGTCGCATGGGAGCGCAATTCTGCGCAAAATTCTGGCACCGTCCGCAACTGCCTCGCTACGGTCAATCACATCTTGAGGGGCGAAGTACAGCTCCAAACCCGCTCCCGCCTCGGCTCTTCCTCACCGCGACCGCACAAGAAGGAAAGGAAGCGATGACCACCACGACCGCGCTTCACCCCGTGACCCAATGGGACACCGTCGCCCAGCTCGTCAGCTGGCTGGACGCCAACGCCACCCTGCCGCCCGAGCAGGAACGGCTGATGCGCATCCTCAAGCTCAGCGAGGAGGTCGGCGAGGTTAGCGAAGCCATCGCCGGCGTTCTCTCCTCTAATCCGCGTAAGAGCCGCAGTCACGCCGAGGCCGACGTGCAGGCCGAGCTGTGCGACGTGATCCTCACCGCCATGGCCGCCCTGCGCAGCCGCGCCCCCGACGCGAACGAGGTCTTCTGCGCGCACCTCGACCGGGTCGCCCGCCGCTCTCTGCCCGACTACCGCGGTCCGGCCAGGATGCACGACCTGCACCTCCTGCCCGAGTATCACGCCCTGGTCGCCAGCGGTGACAAGACCATCGAGGTACGCGCCGCCAGCCCGGCCAAGAACCTGATCCGCCCCGGCGACCGGATCGACTTCCGCACCGACCACGACCGGCCGGTCGCCTGCGAGGTCATCAGCGTTGGCCACTACCCGGACTTCTCGGTCCTCCTTGGCGAGGAGGATCCGGCCGCGATCAACCCGGCCACCGACCGGGCCGGCACCTTTGCTGCCCTACGCAGCATCTACCCGCCCGACAAGGAGCAGCTGGGCGCCCTCGCCATCGAGATCGCCCTGCTGGCAACTGACCACCCCGACCGGTAGTCGGCCCTGCGGCGCCAGTGCGCGCCGGCCGCCGCAATCCTGCCCGGACGACCTGCCGGCGCGAAGCCGCTCCCGAAGCGTGGCTTCGCGGAGCCCTAGTCCGTTCCAGAGGAGGTTCGAGATGCCCTCCAGCGACTCGTCACCGCAGGGTTCGATCAGCGACTCGCGGCTCGACGAGAGCCACTCCGTGATCGTCGCCCCGCTCCGGACGGTGCCGACACTGGCGGTCCCCGCGGGGATACTGGCGGGAGCCCGTACCCATGCGGGCCAAGTCGACAGCACCGCCATGCAGGAGGCCGCCAGTGACCGAACCGTCCCGCCCGATCCGCCCCCCGAAGCCCCACGACCTCGACCTCACCGGGGCCCAGTGGCTGGCCGCTCCGGACGCGCCCGAAGGCCCGCAGATCGCCTTCGTCGGCGACTACATAGTCATGCGCCATGGGTCGGACCACGAGGCGCCGGTTCTGATCTTCGACGAGAACGAGTGGGCGGCGTTCAAGTCCGGCGCCGCTGCTGGCGAGTTCGACTTGTCCTAGGCGAACGCGGGCGTGCATCGCTGACCGCTTGGCGCGGGCAGACCGACGGCCCCCGTGCGCTCAGTCGACCCGCCTCAACGCGTTCGGCCCGACACGCTTGCGGGGTGTCGGGCCGAACGGGCGGGCATGAACGGTCAGGTCGTAGCCGGCACCAGAGCGTCGGTCGCGACGGCGTTCACGAACGCGGCGAACGCTGTCGCTTCGTACCGCAGAGCGGGCCCAGTGGGGTTCTTGCTGTCGCGAACCGCAACCTCCCCGGCGGTGCCCGCACATTCCACGCAGTTCTCGCCGTTGCCTCCGCTGAATGTCGACGACCGGAACGCGAAGCCGGTCTCCGTGGCGTTGGGGTAGTAGCTCATCGGATCTTGTCTCTCTGTGCGGTGATGAAGGAAGCCGAGTCCGGAATGCTCATGGCCTCGGCTGTGATCGCGGTGAACTTGGATCGGTACAGCTCCACGTCGCTTGGGTCCTCGACCCACAGGCTGTTCAACAGTCCTTCGACGAGAACAACGTCGAGGTCAGCACGGTGCGGGAACCCGACGACGGAGAACGGCCCAGCCATACCCGGGTGTGCAGATGCGCCGACTGGCATGACCTGGATGTTCACGTTGGGCAGGCGTCCGAGGCTCAGGATTCGATCGAGCTGCGGGCCCATGATCTCTGGCTCCTTGGCGAAGGCGGTGAGCGCCGCCTCATGGATGACCGCCCAGACCTCCAGCGGATTCGGCCGGGACAGGACGGACTGCCTGGCCATCCGTACCTGGACGAGGTCCTCGACTGTCCCGACCTGGGTGACGCGCAGCTGCTCGATGATGTTCCGCGCGTACTCGGCCGTCTGGAACAACCCGGGGATGAAGCTGTTCTCGTACGTCTTGAAGGTCGCGGCCTCGGTCTCCAACATGATCAGATCGTTGGTGATCGGGGTGATGGCGTCGCGGTAGCTCAGCCACCAGCCACGGGTGTGCCCGGTCTTGGTGATCTCGATCAGACTCGTGCGCACATCCGGATCGGTGCAGCCGTAGAGATCCAGCAGCTTGGTGACGTCATCGACCTTCGCGGCACCGCGACCGTTCTCTATGCGAGCGATCTTCGGCTGACTCATCCCGGTCGCTTCGGCCGCGGCCTCGGCAGTCAAGCCCGTCTTCTCGCGAAGACGGCGAAGCTCAATGCCAAGTCGCCTTCGGCGAACTGTCGGCGGCATCGCCATGTGCTTGCCCCTCCTGACCTCTCACAACAGTGTGCCCTTGGCCTGGGCGCGTGCGCTACCAGCGACGGCAGTCTATGGGGCCGCCGTCGGGCTCAATTTGACTATATTCAATTCTTTCGCGACTAGCTTGCGCTTGGTGTCGAACAGGCGCCATGCTGTGAGTGACGGATCGCCCTCCTGGGTTGATGACTTGATGGTCCGTCAAGGGAGTTCGTCGCGACTTCGATCACCACATGTGACTGATGACGCGTCGGTCACCTGCTCAGAGATTGATGGGTCTGGTCGGCAGCCGTCGTTCCAACCCCCACGGCCGAGCGGCCGGCAGGGCCGCTCCCCGGCAACGCCCCCAGCCGCACCACCACCTCGGCCCGGAGGAACTGCCATGCGTGTCTTACAGTTCACGACCCCGCTCAGAACCGCCTCGCTCGGAGCGACCCGCGACAGGATCCTGCGCGAGGTCACTGACCTGGCCGGCATCAAGCTCGACGACGACCAGAAGTACGCGCTGCGCGTCTGCTCCTCGGAGGCCATCGCCAACGGGATCAAGCACGGATTCGGCGGCCAGGCCCCCGATGGGAACACCGCGCTGCTGATCGAAGCCGATATCGACAGGAGTCGAGAGAGGCTGCGCATCACCGTCACCGACGGGGGCATCGTCCTGCCGTCGATGGACGGGCGAATGGACGACCTAGAGGCGACCAGCGGCCGCGGGCTCGGGGTCATCGCCGGTTACGCCGACGATGTCGGTTGGGGTCAGCGCACGAACCCCGCCGGCAGCGTGATCGGCTGGAGCGTGTGGTTCGAACTTGAGGTGCAGACGTCCTCGGTCGCTGGCCAGGCCGCAGCTCACTCGGAGGCGCCCCCGGACCGGCGGGATGGCCCGGGGCCGGGTGGGAGCATCCGCAGCCGCATCGCCGGGTTGACCGCTGCCGTGGCCGTTCGGCGGTTGAGGCCCCAGATCCGGATCGGCACCCTCGGCACACCCCATCACCGGCGCGTCGAAAAGGGCAGGATCGCGGCGTGAGCGCCGGGTCGGTCCCGCCGTGGGCCCGACCGCGCGCCGGGTCGGAGACCCGTTCACGTCCGTTCGGACAAGGTCAAAACGGTCGGTGGGCGCCATGAGTCAACAGCCTCACCCCAGCCGCACTGCCTTCTTGGGCGACCTGCACGAGACCCCAGGGCCGCTTCCGGCGCCCAGAGCGCAGGCCGAGTACCGCTGCACTCCCGTCGACGAGGAAGGACGAGTAGTCATGGCTGGCCGTGGCCGACCGCGAGGGATCTCCGACGATGCTGTTCGTGGGGGCTGGTGGCTGGCCCGGGCCAGTGGCGACGCCGCCCGCGCACGCCTGGAATGGAGCCGAAGCGGGCTCGTCGAGATCCCTGTCGGCATCCACTTCGACGTCGTCCGGCTGCTGTCACCTCAGCTGGGGCGGGCCGCGATCGAGGACCTTCAGGCTTCCGGGCTGCCGCCGGGGCCGGTGATGCTGGACCACGCCCGTCGCCACTGCTATTGGCTTGTGGCTATCGAGCCGGGCCGGGAATGGGGCATTCCCGAGGGCGAGTTGCTCAGCCGGCGGC
Source organism: Kitasatospora sp. NPDC094019 (assembly GCF_044764505.1). Lineage (NCBI taxonomy): Bacteria > Bacillati > Actinomycetota > Actinomycetes > Kitasatosporales > Streptomycetaceae > Kitasatospora > Kitasatospora sp. NPDC094019. Next base: position 862,872 of record NZ_JBIWIF010000001.1, on the reverse strand, counting down.
CCGGGGGCAGAGGCCCGCAGACGATCCCGATGCCCGCTGTAGGCGTCGGTCGCGTCGGTGACCGGGAATGGTTGGTCGGGCCGGACGGCAGTGGCCTTCTCACCAGGCGAAGAGATCTCGCCATCGCGATCCGCCGTACCCGTTCCGCCCTGCGGCCCGCCGGGGCACCTGCTCCCTGACCGCATACCGGGCATGCCCGTCCCCCTAGCGGCCAGGCCCGCCCCGAACTGCCGTAGCAGGCCCCCAAGCGTAACCGCTACGGCTCCCACGTCTCCTGCGGCTCGGGGGACGTGGCGGAAACACGGTCCGCGTGTCGGAGGGCGAACACGCGGCCCACCCCGGCCTGCCGCACCCCCAGTGCGGCAGGCCGACCCCAGGACCGAACACGCCTTCAACCGGCCCGCCCTCGACCAGAACCCGGGCTGACCGAAGGCGGCTCGCCGCAGTGTCCCCGGCCTCACCCGGAGACCGCCCGTGGTCGTGTATCCCAGGGAACTGATCCGCCGCGTTGCGCACACCGCGGCCCCTACGACGAGGAGTTGCCACCATGTCCACCTTGCCGAAGACCTCCGAGCCCCACGAGCAGCTGCGCTCGGCCATGGTCGACGCGCTGCGAGCCGACGGCACGATCCGCACGGACCGCGTGGCCAGCGCCCTGCTCGCTGTGCCCCGGCACGTCTTCGCCCCCGAGGTGCCGCCGACCGAAGCGTACGAGCCGGTGCGCGCCCTGGTGACCAAGCGCGACGAGCACGGCGTCGCGGTGAGTTCCGTCTCGGCGGCGCAGATCCAGGCCCTGATGCTGGAACAGGCCGACGTCCACCCGGGGATGCGGGTCGAGGAGATCGGATCCGGCGGATTCAACGCTGCCCTGCTCGCCGAACTCGTCGGCACCGAGGGCGAGGTGACGACGGTCGACATCGACCCGTTCGTCACGGACCGCGCATCCCGCTTCCTCGACGAGGCCGGCTACGGCCGGGTGAAGGTGGTGCTCGCCGACGGCTCCGAGCCCGTGGACGGGGCGCCGTTCGACCGCATCCTCGTCACGGTCGGGGCCTGGGACCTTCCCCCGGCCTGGACCGACGGCCTCGCCGAGGGCGGGACGATCACCGTGCCGCTGCGGATGCGCGGCCTGACCCGCTCGATCAGCTTCCGGCGCGACGGCGGGCGCCTGGTCAGCGTCAGCGCGGAGGTGTGCGGCTTCGTCAAGATGCAGGGCACCGGCGCGCACGACGAGCACCTCGTGCTGCCGCGCGGAACCAAGGAGGTCGGGCTGCGCTTCGACGAGCTCGACAGGCCCGACACCAGTCGGCTCGCGGGCGTGCTGGAGACGCCCCGCGTTGAGCGGTGGACGCAGGTCACGGTCGGCAACCAGGAACCCTTCGACTCGCTGTACCTGTGGCTGGCCGGCGCGCTGCCCGGCTTCGGTCTTATCTCCGTCGACCCCGAGTTGGACACCAAGACCGTCGCCCCGGCGAACAGGATGGCCTGCCCGCTCGTCGTGGACCGCGACAGCCTCGCCTACCTCGCGCTGCGCAAGATCGGCGACGACCCCGCGGTGTTCGAGTTCGGCGCGCACGGCTTCGGCCCCGACGGCGACCGCCTCGCGGACCTGATCGCCGAACAGGTCGGCGTCTGGACCCGCGAGCACCGCACCGGCCCCGGCCCGGTCTTCACCGCCTACCCGGCCGGAACCCCCGACGACCAGCTCCCGGACGGGCCGGTCATCGACAAGCGCCACGTCCGGCTCACGATCACCTGGCCGTGACCCGCGACCAGGCAACCCAGCACCACCGACGAAACAGGAGGAACCACCATGACCCGCAACGTTGATGCGGCGACCACGCTGGCCGACGACTTCGACCTCGACCTCCAGATCGTGGAGGGCGCCGACCCCGTCGCCGCCCTGCTGCGCTCCACCGACGACAACTGCGGCAGCACCTGCGACGGCTCGGCGTGCGCCAGCGGCGGCGGCAACGTCTGACCGCCCCCGTCCCGTGTGACCCGAGGCCCGGCGTGCGGCTGCTGTGCGTGCCGCCGCACGCCGGGCCTCGCCCTTCCTGGATTCCGGAGGTGAACCCCCTTGTACCGCCTTGTTGGACCGGCCCTGATCCGCGCCGCCGCGCGGCCCGCCGACGCCACACCGCGATGGCCCGACCTCGCCGACCGCACCCCCGCCGGAGCATCGACCTGGCGAGCCTGGCTGCGCTCGGCCTGGACCGACTCCCAGCTGGTGGCCGCGATCGAGGCCGCGGCAGGGGACCAGTTGACCGGCCGCGTGCACGCGGTGGTCGCGGGCCGCCCGATCGGCACCGCCCGGCTGCGCCGGCTGACGGCCACGGTGATGCACTACGCGCTTCGGGCCCAGGGCAGGGCGACCCCGTTCGGCCTGTTCGCCGGCGTCGCGGCCTGCCCGATCGGGGACAGGGCGGTGGCCCCGCTGTGGGGTGCGGGCCGGACGGAAGCCAGGGCCGACGCTGCGTGGCTGGCCGCCGTCACCACCCGGCTGGAGGAGCTGCTCGCGGACCGGCTGCTGGCAGTGGCCAACGACCTGCGCGTGCTGCGCGGAGAGCGGATTGTGCTGCCGATACAGCCTCACCCGGCGGGCAAAGCCCCGGTCGAGGTCTCGGTGCGCGCCACCCGGGCGGTCCTCGCAGCCCTGGAAGGCGCCACCGAGCCCGTGCCCCTCGGCACGCTCGTCGGCCGCCTCACCGCCCGGTTCCCCAACGCGCACCTCGACCAGGTGCGGCTGATGGTCGGCGAACTGGTCCGGCAGCGGCTGCTGCTGAGCTGCTTACGACCACCGATGACCACCACCGATCCGCTCGGTCATCTCCTCGCAGCCGTTGCACTGGCCGGAGCGGACGACAACCCCGAGGTCGTCCGCATCACCGACGACCTCCGTCGCCTCCACGCCGGGTTGGACCGGCACAACCGGCTTGACACCACCCAGGAGCAGCGGGCGGCACGGGCGGCGATCACGGTCCCCGTGAGCGGCAGCCCCGAGAACGGCCCGCTGCTGATGGTGGACCTGCGGCTGGCCGCCGGGCCGGTGACGCTTCCCGCGCGGGTAGCCCGGGAAGCCGAGCGCGCGGCCGAACTGCTGACCCGCCTCAGCCCGCACCCCGACGGAAACCCGGCCTGGCTCGCCTACCACGCCCGCTTCACCGAGCGGTACGGGCCCGGAGCCGTGGTGCCCGTCACCGAGCTGGTGAACCCCGACACCGGACTCGGCTACCCCGCCCGCTACCGCGACTCGCTCCTTCCCGAGACACCGGCCAGGCTCGGGCGCCGCGACGCCCGCCTGCTCGCGCTCGCCCAGAAGGCCGCAGTAGAAGGCGGCATCGAACACGTCCTGGACGACCGCACGCTGGAGCACCTGGCCCCCGCTCCCGCCCCGCCGGCGGTACAGCCGCACGCGGAGCTCACCGTCCACCTGGCCGCCACCGACACCGGGGCGCTGGACGCCGGAGCCTTCACCGTGACGGTGGTGGCCGCGCCGCGCGCCGCAGGGACCACCACAGGCCGCTTCCTTCACCTGCTGGACGTCGCGGAGCGGGACGCCCTCGTGAGGGCGATCTCCCGAGCGCCGACACTGCGCGGTGACGCGCAGCCGGTACAGGTCTCCGTGCCGCCGCTGTTCACCCGCGTCGAGAACGTCGCACGCACGCCGGCGCTGCTCCCGGTGCTGTCGCTCGGCGAGTATCCCGGCCCCGGCGGGGGCCCGCTGAGGGTGGACGGGCTGGGCGTGTGCGCGGACGAGCGCCGGATGTGGCTGGTCTCCCTCACCGACCGCCGTCCGGTCGAGCCACGCGTGCTGAATGCGGTCGAGTTCCGGGCGCACACCCAGCCCCTCGCCCGGTTCCTGTGCGAGATCACAGGCGCGTTCACGCCCGTGTTCACCGGCTTCGACTGGGGCGCCGCCGGGAAGCTGCCGTTCCTGCCCCGGCTGCGCCGCGGGCGCGTCGTGCTCTCCCCGGCCCGCTGGAACCTCCCCTCCGCCGACCTGCCGCCCCGCGGGGCGCCGTGGGCCGAGTGGGAGCAGGCCGCCCGAAACTGGCTGGCGCTCTACCGAGTACCGGGCAGGGTGCAACTGACCCAGCACGACCTGAAGCTCCCGCTCGACCTCGACCAGCCCGAACACCTGGTCCTGCTGCGCGACCACCTCGACCAGCAGACCTCCGCCGCCCTCACCGAGGCCCCGGCCCCCGAGACGAACGGGTGGTGCGGGGACCGGGCCCACGAGATCACCTTCCAACTGCACTCCACCCGCCCACCGCTGCCACCGACCCGGCGCCGACCCGTGCACGTCACCGGCCATCGCGACGGGCACCTGCCGGGAGCGTCCCGGTGGCTGTACGCACGCCTGTACGGCAACCCGGCCCGGGCCGGCGAGATCCTCGCCCGCATGCCCGCCCTGCTGGGCCGCTGGGTGAACGGCCCCGCCTGGTGGTTCCTGCGCCACACCGACCCCGAACCGCACCTGCGCCTGCGCATCGCGCTGCCGGATCCGGCAGCGTTCGCCCTCGCCGCGGAGCGGACAGGCGCATGGGCGGGCGAGCTTCAAGCCGCCGGTCTGCTGACCCACCTCCAGCTGGACACCTACCAGCCGGAGACCGGCCGCTACGGGCGGGGCGCGGCGATGCGTCAGGCCGAGGAGGTGTTCGCCGCCGACTCCCGGGCCGTCCTCGCTCAGCTCGCCCACGCCCAGCTGACGAAGGCCGACCCGGGCGCTTTGACGGCAGCGAGCATGGCGGCCATCGCCACCGCACTGCTCGGGGCCGACGCCGCAGCACGGTGGCTGCTTGAGCACGTTCCCCGCCACACCGACCACCCCCTTCCCCGCGCCGCCCGCAGGCAGGTGCTGGCTCTCACCGAGCAGCCGGGCACCTGGCCCGCGCTGGCGAACACCCTGTCCGGCCAGGACCTGATCCGGGCCTGGAGGGAACGCGCCACGGCCCTCACCGACTACCGCCTCCTGCTCCACGAGCAGGGGGAGCTGGAGCCGGACGAAGTGGTCGGCGCGCTGCTGCACCTTCACCACGCGCGGGCGATCGGCATCGATCCCGATCACGAGCGCACCTGCCACCGGCTCGCCCGGGCCGCCGCCCTGACCCACACCCATGTCTCGGAGAAGGCCCAATGACCACCACCCGCAGCCGCAACGCATCCGAACCGCTCCTCACCCCGCCCGACAGCACCTCCCCGAAATGGGGACAGTCCCTGGCCAAGGGCGCTCCGGGCATCACCCTGCTGCACATCACCCGCGCCACCACCGGCGCCGGCGACTGGGAGACGGTGGACGCCTGGATCGCCGCCTGCCTGCGCCAACCGGTGCTCTCCACTCCCGGAACGGGCCTGTTCTTCGGCGCCCCCGCACTCGCCCACGTCCTGCGCGCGGCCGCAGCCGCCGGCCCGCGCAGCTACGAGCGGCAGATCACCGCACTGGACGCCACCGTCGACCGGATGACCGAACGGCGCCTGGCCACCGCCCACCAGCGCATCACCCGGCGGGACCGGCCGATCTTTGCCGAGTACGACCTCATCTACGGCATGACCGGCCTCGGCGTGACCCTGCGAGCCCGGGGCGACAGCCACCTGCTGCGCGACGTGCTGGCCTACCTGGTCCGCCTCACCGAACCTCTGCGCGACCTGCCGGGCTGGTGGACCGACACCGCGCCCTCTGGCGGTTCCTCGCCGCACTACCCCGGAGGCCACGGCAACCTCGGCCTCGCCCACGGCATCACCGGCCCGCTCGCCCTCCTCGCCCTGACCTGGACCGAGGGAATCCGGGTCCCCGGCCACCGGGAGGCGATCGACCGGATCACCCACTGGCTCGACACCTGGCGACAGGACACCGGCACCGGACCGTGGTGGCCCGAAGCCGTCACGCCAGCCGAACACCGCTCGGGCCTGGCCCTCCAGAACGGCCCGCTGCGCCCGTCCTGGTGCTACGGCACCCCCGGCATCGCTCACGCCCACCACCTTGCCGCACTCGCCACCGGCGATCAGCACCGCCGAGAGCTCGCCGAACACGCCCTCCTCGCCTGCCTCACCGATCCGCGGCAACGGGCCCGACTCACCGACGACACGCTGTGCCACGGCACCGCCGGGACACAGCTCCTCGCCCACCGGCTCGCTGCCCGCACCACCGACGCCACGACCAGGGCCAGGCTGCACGCGGCAGCCGACGCCATCGCCACGCTCCACGTCGCCCCGGCCGAGGCGGGCCTGCTCGAAGGCGCGGCCGGCACCGCGCTCGCTCACCACACCCTGACCCTCGACCGGCCCGCCGTCACCAGGTGGGACAGCTGCCTGCTGCTGACGTGACCTGGAGGACCCCGTCATGACCGACGCGAAGAAGCCCCCGCCTCCGCTGTTCCAGTTCCACCTGCACCTGACCAGCACGGCCAACACCGAGAAGCTCGCCGCCGAGCACCTCGGACCGGCCCTCGCGGTGCTTGAGCGCACGGGAGCCGTCGCCAACTGGCACTTCGTACGCAAGGGCGACCGATGGCGGCTGCGCTACCAGCCGGGCCCCGTCGACAGCGCGACCGCCACAGCCGCGGTGGACACGGTCCTGGAGCACTTCCGCACCACCGGCGCGATCACCGAGTGGACCCCCGTGATCTACGAACCCGAGACGATCGCGTTCGGCGGCGAGGAAGCCATGGACGCCGCGCACCGCCTCTTCCACCTCGACAGCCGCAACGCCCTCGCCTACCTGCACACCGTTCACAACAGCGAACGGAGCGACCAACGGCGCGAGTTGTCCCTGCTTCTCGGCACCGCAATGATGCGCGGCGCGGGCCTGGACTGGTACGAGACCGGAGACACCTGGGCCACAGTCGCGCACAACCGCCCGCCCGACCCGGGCACCGGCGGCGGGCGCCGACTCCACCAGAGCGTTGGCGTTCTCCTGCGCGCCGACACCGCCCCCACCTCCGCCCTCCTCACCGTCGGGCAACTCTCCTTCGCCGAGCCGTGGTTCACCGCCTTCACCGACAGCGGCCGGGACCTGAGGGCTCTCGCCGACAGCGGCCGGCTCCAGCGCGGCCTGCGGGCGGTCCTCGCCCACCACCAGCTGTTCCACGCCAACCGGCTCGGCCTCAGCCACCAGGACCAGGCGCTGCTGGCCCAAGCCGCCACCACCACCGTCCTCGAACACACACTGGAGCCCTCATGACGGCCGCCCTGATGCCCGGCCCGCTCGCCGACACGCTCCGCTTCTTCCCCCTCGTCCCCCGCAGGCGCCCTCTGGCCCTGTCGCTGGACGCCCGGGTGTCGCGGCTCACCGAACTCGCCGCATCAGCCGACGCTGGCAACAACCCCGTCGACGCATCCGGTGTGCACAACCTCACCGCGCTCCTCGCCGCCGACCGCGGCCTGCCCGACCTCGCCCGAACCCTGTGCCACAACCACGCCAACCTCTACCTCTCCGCCCGCCCGCTTCCCCCTGCCAGGGCCTACCTGGCACTGGAGCCCCTGGTCAACCTCGCCCTGCTGCGTATCCGCGAGGCCGACGGCGACGCCGCCATGGGCCTGCTCGAACAGCTGGCCCACGCCGTCGCCACCGACAGCGACGCCGTCCTCGACGGGACCCCGGTACCCCTCGCGGGCCTGACCGTTCCCGGGCCCGACCGGGAGGAGACCGCCGCGTGGTTGGACAACGTCCTCGTCTACGACGGAGCCCGCGCCCTGGTACGGGCGGGCCGATGGGTGGACGCCCACCTCCACCTGAAGCTGGCCGGCGGTATCGCCCGCCGCATGTTCGACGGCCGCCAGATCGCCGTCATCGCCGTCGCCACCGAAGGCCACATCGACCTGGCGCACAGCCTGCTCGCCGCCAGCCCTACGGAGGAGCCCTGGGAGGACGCGGTCACCGGGGCCCTGACCGTGACCTGCTCCCTTCTCGCCGGGAAGCCCTGCCCCGAGCAGGCCCGCGCCATGCTCAGCGCCCACCAGGCCGTCGGGCCCGGCGACGGAACGCTGATCTTCGACACCCGCCTCGCCCTGACGGTCGCCGATCTCGCGGCCGCGGCCGGACTCCCCGACCACGGGCGGCAGATCTTCACCGCCACCGTCGATCGGGTGCTCGCCGCCCCGGAGGGCTACAGCGCACGCGACCTTCTCACCCACCCCCGGGTCGACCACCTCCCCGCCGCACGACGGCAGCAGCTCGCCGCCGCCATGGCCGCGGCGGGGCTGGGCGTGCGCCGCCTGCCGACCGACCTCGAAGACCGCATCGGCGCCGCCCTCGCCCTCGCCACCAGCGTCATCACCCGCACCGCCACCGCCGACAAGCACCCCCTCCAGACCCAGCCAGCCCAGCACCGAACGGAGTAGCCCCATGGCCGGACGATGGATATCCGCCTCCGAGGCGTTCGACAACCCCTCGGCCATCACACCCCCGCGCACCGACCCCGGCTCCTACACGCCCCAGCACAGCGGGAGCTACCGCCTCGTCGGCTACCGCATCACCTTCCCCGGCCACGTCATCACGGTCCCGGTGGCGCCCCCGCGCCGCCGTCCGGTCCGTCCCGGCGCGGACGCGCAGCAGCCGACCACCCGCCCCCGAATGGCCCGCCACCGGGCCCCGGCGAGCGGGACCAGCACCGATGGCTGAGCACCCGGAACACCGACGGCGAATCACCCGCCCCGGCCCGGCCCGCCCGACGGTCCGCTCCCACCGCTGGCGCCGGCAACTCGGCAACCCCGCAGTCGCCCCGCAGCCGATCGCGTACCTCGTCGACCCCTGGCCGTCCTGCCCCTGCCACCGTCCCGCCCCCAGCCCGGAGAGGGCCAAGAGATGACCACCACCACCGGGACGACCCGGCCGGTGCCCGTTCTCGGAGACGAGGCCGCCCGCCTGGTCCAGCGCACCGGTATCCCCGTTCTCCTGCTCGCCGGCCAGCCGGGCGGAGCCACCTTGAGCGCCACCATCGACGGAGACCCCCGCCGCTACACCGCTACCACCGCCACCTACTCGGACGGCCTGCGAACCGAGGTCCACGCCCCCGGCGGACCCGACCCCGAACAACTCGTCCGCCGAGCCCTGCCGGGCACCGACCGCACCAGTCCCGCCTACCTCGCCACGCCCGGCGCGATGACACTCGGCGCGGAGGTCCGCCACGGCGGCCTGATGGCGCGCGCCGGCACCTGGAACGGCTGGACGCTGCTCACCGTCACCGCCGACACCAACTACCGCGGCCCCCTTCCGGCACTGCGGCTGATCGGCGCCGACTCCCTGCCCGCTGGCCGCCCCGGTCACACCTTCACCGGCCGGAGCGAGTGGTGAACGGAGTGCTCCTCAGCAATGCCGTCGAGCCGACCCGTCTGCTCACAGACCTCGCCCCCTGGGTGGTGGTCCGGGAAGGCGAGCGAAGGGCCGATCCGCCCCTCGTCATGACCCCCTGCGGTCTCGCGTACGCCGACGAGACCGCGTACGACCGGGACGAGCACGGCCTCCTCTGGGCGCGCTGGACCGGCCGGTGCGAGGGCCGCCCCCAGTTGGCCAACGTGCACTCCGCGCGCCAGCGGCGAGCGAAACGCCGATCGCTCTGCCAGGGCTGCAAGAAGCCAGCCGACAGCGACGAGAACGGCGTGCTGTGGCTCGTCGAGAACGGCCGCGCCGCCGACTGGCCGGACTGGCCCGAGCAGATGATCACCATGCACCCGCCGACCTGCCTGCCGTGCGCCGACACCGCCCGCGACCACTGCCCCCACCTCAAACGCACCGGCAGCGTGCTCATGCGCGTGCGAAGACCCGAACTCGCCGGAATCAGAGGCCACTTGTACCGGCCGGGCGAAGGGGTCCCGGTGCGCGGCGAGATCGTCGAAGTCGAATACGGCGACCCGCGCTCCCGCTTCGTCCTCGCCGAACACCAGCTCGTCGCACTCGAAGGCTGCACCATCCTCAACGGGTCCTACGGGCAACGAAGTTGAGCCAAGATCTGAATCGTCGAAGGAGAGCAGGGCCATGACCCAGAGCACACGGGCCACCAGGCCGACACCCGAACCCGACCTGCGGATCGGCGTCATCGGGCTTCGGCACGGAGCCCGGCACGTGCGCGGCTGGCAGCAGACCCCCGGAAGCGCGGTGACCGCACTGTGCGACCTCGCCCCGGACACCGCACGGGCACTGGCGAAGGAGGCCGCTCCGCACTGCACCGTCACCACCAGCGCGGACGAACTGCTGGCCGACCCGGCTGTGGACGCGGTCGTCGTCTCCGTCCCCAACGGCCTCCACGCAGACATCGCCCGGCGGGCACTGCTGGCCGGCAAGCACGTCGCCGTGGAGAAGCCGATCGCCACCAGCGCGGAACAGGCATCCGCCCTCGTGCGCCTGGCCGAGCAGCGCGGCCTCGTCCTGGCAGTCCTGCACGACTTCCGGGCCGACCCGGCACACTGGGCCGCCCGCGAACTCGTGCGCCGCGGCGACCTTGGGCAGGTGTACTTCGCCCGGACCCGATGGACCCGCCGCGACAACGCCCCCACCGGCTGGTACCGGCACAAGGCCCTCGCGGGCGGCGGCGTGCTGCTGGACCTCGGCACCCACCGCATCGACCTGGCCCTGTGGACGCTCGGCTTCCCCGCCGTGCGGTCCGTGAGCGCCGCCACCAGCCGGCACCTGCTGGAGCGGCGCGACGAGCCCGGCGACGTCGAGGACACCGCCGTCGGCATGCTCCACTTCGACGGCGGCGCCTGCCTCTCGGTCGACACCAGCTTCCTCGGCCCCCTCCCGCGCGCCGAGGACGTGCTGCTGGAGGTGCGCGGCACGAAGGGCTCCCTGCGAGTGGCCAACATCGGCGACTCCTACCGCGACTACGCGCTCACCGTGTTCGGGGAAGCGGGCGAGGAACAGCCCCCTGCCGGCGCCGGACTGAAGGCCGCCCCGTCGATCTACGCGGACTTCGTGGCCGCCGTCCGTGCCGGTACCGCCCCGCTGTGCCCCGGCTGGCAGGCCGCCGCCGTCGCCGACGTGATCGACCGCATGTACGCCGCCGCCGCGCAGAACGGGGACGATCATGTTCGAGCCTCCTGACGACACAGTCCTCGACCTGGACCTCGACGCCCTGTTCGGCGACCGCGGTCAGCGGCGAGCGCAAACCGAAGCCCAGGTCACCGCCGCACTCGCCGACCACGGCCTGACGGTGCACCTGATCGTGCTGTGCCACGGCACCGACACGACCCGCTTCGCCACCACCGCCCGGCTGTGCCGCGCCCTGGCCGGACTCCTGCACGCGCCCGGCGTCGACCTGAGCGTCAGCTACCAGGACGGCCCGGCACCGGGCGACCTGGCCGCCCAACTCGACGACCGGGTCCAACTGCTGGACGGCCACCGCCCACTGACCGACCCCGGCACCGGTGCCGTGCTGCCAGCCACCGGGAAGACCGAGCACCTGCTGACCTGCCTGCACCGACTACTGGCCGACGGCGGAGACGCGGCCCGCCGGTACGTAGTGTTCCTCGACAGCGACTACCTCCTCTACGACGCCGACAACGCCTTCGCCCTGTACGCGCCGTGGGCGCTCGGCTTCGGCGGTGAACGGTGCGCCGACCCCGGGTTCACCGGTGTGGAGTTCTCCAAGGGCGGCAGCCTTCGCCTGGCCGTCGCCCCGGACATCGCGAAGCAGGCCCTGGTGGGGGAGCGGACCTGGCGCTTCCTCGACCTCCTCGACGCTGCGCTGACCCGCACCGTCCCCCAGGCCCCGCCGGTCAGCGAAGTCCTGCCCACCGGGCAGCCGCCCACCCGCACCGGCCTGCTCGACGCCCTCGGCCAGACCGGATTCGCCGAGCTCGAAGCAGCGGTGGAGCAGGTCACCAAGAACGGAGGCCGCTCCTCACGGGCGCTCTCCCAGTGGCTCTCCAGCCGAAGCGAGTACGTGGTGGACCGCTGGCTGGCCCGCTTCTCCCACCTCCTCCACGGCGATCAGGGCGCCACCCTCGCTGCGTGGACGCAGATGGAACTCGCCCCCGGTTACGGCCTGGAGGTGTCGTTCCTCCTCAACGCCCTGTTCCGCCCCGGCCCGCACCGGGGGCGGATCGTCAACGCCCTGGGCCTGCCGCACGCCCACCTGCCGAAGGACGAGCCGGACAACTTCGCCCTCGGCGTCGAACTGTTCGCCCTCGTCCAGCGCCTCCGGCAGGGCATGACCAGCCGCACCACGGCGATCGGGCCGCGCCAGTCGCCCACCAAGCTCGGCTACAAGCCGGTCCTGCTCGCGCCCGTCCCGCACGCCGCCCCGGCGCTCTACCCGCCGGCGGCCACGCTGACCACCGGAGGAACCCGATGAAGCGACTCACCGTGGGTGTCCACTACACCCCGGCGCCGCGGGAGCCGATCGCCGACACCGTGCGGGCCGCCCAGGAGATCGAGGCCATGGGCTACCGCTCCCTCGCCCTGCCCGACCACCTCACCCGCCCCCACGCCACCGCCATCGCCCCGGTGCCCGACCCGCTCCTGCTGCTCGCCCGGCTCGCCGCCGACACGACCCACCTCTCGCTGGCGACGATGACGCTCCTGGACGCCTTCCGCACCCCCGAGCAGACGCTGCGCTCAGCCGCCACCCTTCAGCACATCACCGGCGGCCGCCTCGAACTCGGCGTCGGCGCCGGGTGGCAGAACGCCGACCTCGACGCCCTCCCCGCGCGCCTGCGCGCCGCCTCCGCCCGGATCGACGCCCTCGAACGCACCCTCGATCTCCTGCGCCAAGCCTGGCCGCTCGCCGACCACCCGAAGCAGCCCGACAAGGACCGAGCGCGGCTCCTTGCCGCCGAGGCCGCCCCGCCCCGCCTGATCGTCGCCGCCGGAAGCACCCGCATGCTCCACCTCGCCGCCCGCTTCGCCGACACCATCGCGCTCACCGTCCCCACCCGGCCGCGCCTCGCCGGGGCGGTGCCGACCGCCCAGTCCGTCGCCGCACAGATCGCCACGGTCCGCGCCGCCCGCCCCGGCCACCTCCCCCCGCCCGGCTTCCACCTGCAAATCCGCGAAGTCACCCCGAGGGCGTCCCACAGCGCAGACGACACCTGGTGGACCGTCGGCGGCAGTCCCTCCCGCATCACCGAAGCCCTCCAACGCCGGGCCGAGGCCGGAATCACCGACATCGCCCTGTGCACCGAGGACCTGCAGCTCCTGGAGTGGACCGCCGTCCACGTCCTGCCCCGCCTGGAACAGGCGTGACCAGCACCGTCGTCCTGTGCGGAGGGCGCGGCGCCCGCATGGGCGCGCAGGGAGCACACCGGCAGAAGACCATGAGCGACCTGTTCGGCGCACCGCTTCTGGAACACGTCCTCGCCCAGCTGTGCGCCGCCGTCCCCGACGCCACGACGATCCGCCTCCTGGCCGGCCACCGGGCCGAAGACATCGAGGCCGCCGTACCCGGCTGGCGTACCCGCATCGATCCGCGCATCCACGCCGTCCGCGAACACACCCCCGGCCCGGCCGGACTCCTCGCCGCGGCCGCCTTCCTCCCGCCGCCAGTCCTCGTCGTCTCCGGCAACGTCCTGCTGCCCTACCCGCAGTTGCTGCCCGACCTGCTGAACCGGCACGCCGCCGCCGGCCGACCGGTCGTGGCCGCCAGCTCGAACTGGCGCACCGACGGGCACCACACCGTGACCGCGCACCAGGGCCAGGTCTCCTCCTGGCACCGCGCGCCCCACCGCGCCCCAGGGCGCTACGAACTCGTCGACACCTACCTCCTCACCCCCGAGGTGTTCACCGCCATGGCGGCCGTACCCCACCCCGTCAGCCACACCCGCGCCCTCGAAGCCCTCCACCGCCAGCACGGCGGCGTGGCGTTCGCCGAGCACACCGGCGACTGGCTACACCTGCAAACCCCGGCCGACCTGGCCGTCCACCCCGACCGGAAGGACACCCTGTGCCCACCGTGATCGTCATCTCCGGACCGCCCGCCACCGGGAAGACCGCCATCGCCCGACAGCTCGCCGCCCGCCTGCGCCTGCCGCTGCTCAGCCGAGACCGGATCAAGGAACCTCTCTTCGACACCCTCGGCTGGGACGACCGCGAGCGGTCCAAGACCCTCGGGGCCGCAGCCGCCGCCGTGCTGTTCACGCTGCTCGCCGACACCCTCGCCGCCGGAGCCGACTGCATCACCGAGTCGAACTTCCGCGCCGGCCACGCAACCTCCGACTTCCGCCAGCTCCTCGGCGACACCGGCGCGCAGGTCATCCAGATCCAGTGCGTCACCGACGGTCCCACCCTGTTGGCCCGCTTCGCCGCCCGCTCCGCCTCCCCGGACCGTCACCCCGGTCACCGGGACGAACACAACGTCGCCGAATTCCACGACGAGCTGATGGCCGGACGCTACGAGCCTCTCGACCTGCCCGGCCCCGTGATCACCGCCGACACCACTGACTTCGACGCCCTCGACCTCGACGCCCTCGCCGCCCAGCTCGCCGACCTCCTCCACACCCCGTAAGTCCCCTTCCCCGACCCCCGCTGCAGAGACAGGACCCGCCCACTATGTACGCCTTACGCCTCAAGGCCCCCCAGGAGTTCGAACTCCTCGACGACGTGACCGAGCCCGTGCCCGGCCCTGGACAACTGACCGTCCGCCTCACCGCCGCCGCCCTGTGCGGCAGCGACCTGCCGAAGTGGTTCAGCACGGCCGACCCGCGGTCGGGCCGTGCCGGCTTCCCGATCCACGAGTGCGTCGGCCGCGTCGCCGACCCGGGGGACACCGGCCTGCAAGCCGGGCAGCGAGTCCTCGCGATGCCCGTCGAGGAGTGCGGGCTCGCCGAGATCTACCTCGCCGACCGCGCCGCCACCCACCCCGTCGCAACCGGCCACCTCACCGACGCCCAGGCGACGCTGATCCAGCCGCTCGCCACCGTCCTGCACGCGACCACGAAGCTCGGAGACGTCGACGGCTGCCACGTCGCCGTCCTCGGCCTGGGCCCGATCGGACTGCTCACCGCGTTCGTCCTCAGCCGCCGCGGCGCCATCGTCACCGGCGTCGACCCCGTCGCCCGCCCCCACGACCTCCTCACGGCATTCGGCATCACCCGCCACCTCCAGGACACCGCCTCTGCCTGGCCGGCCAGCAAGCACGCCGCTACGCCCGTCGACATCTGCGTCGAGGCCGTCGGCCACCAGCAGCACACCCTTCGCGACGCCATCACCATCACCCGCCACGGCGGCACGATCCTCGCCCTCGGAGTCCCCGACGACCCCGACTACTCGATCCCCTACGAGCAGTTCCTGCGCCGCAACCTCACCCTGCGGGCGAGCATCACCCCGCCCTGGCAGCAGGTCTTCGCCCCGGCCGAGACCTACCTGCACAACCACCTCGACATCCTCACCGCACTGCTGGGCAACCGAGCGTTCCCCGTCATCGGCGTCAACCGCGCCTTCCGCGCGTACGCGAACCCCGCCCCCGACCGCCTCAAGGTCGTCATCATCGCCGACGGCCGCTGGACACCCCAGGGAGGCCGTCGGTGACCGCCAGATTCGTCATGATCCGCCACGGCCGGACCACCGCGAACGCCGACGGCATCCTCATGGGGCGCAACGACGCACCGCTGCTGCCCGAAGCCCTCACCGGCGCCGCCCGACTCGGCGACGATCTTGCGCTCGACGTCGCCGCCGTCATCTACAGCAGCCCCCAGCCGCGCGCCCTGGACACGGCCCGCCGTATCAGCCGCGGCCAGTGCCCCCTGATCCCGCACGACGACCTACGCGAACGCGACTTCGGCAACTACAACGGAGCCCGCTTCAGCGACCTCGCCGACGACCCGGACTGGCCCCGCTACGACGTGAGGTACGACGCCCGCCCCAAGGGCGGGGAATCGCTACGCGACGTCGAACAGCGTCTCTTCCCCTGCCTCCTCGCCCTCCACGAAGCCCTGCCATCCCGGCAGACACTCGTCGTCGTCGGACACAGCACCTGCTGGCGGCTCGTCGAATCCGCCCTCCGCGACCGGCGGCACGACCCGCTCGACGAACCGATCCCGCTGCCTCTCGCGGTCCTCGACCACCCACGAGGCGCCCTCGCCCGGCTCCGCAACCACTGCTGAGAGCCCCCAGCCGAAGCCCCCGCCCTACGGGGCCCGACCTGAAATGACCCGCCACCCGCCACCGGGCCCGGAACGGCACCGCCCACCCCGACCCACCCCACGCCGAAAGGACGCCGTGAGCGGCGACAGGATCGACAACCGGATGAGCGGCAGCACCGTCCACGGCACTGCCGTACAGGCCGGCAGCGTCAGCGGCGGGGTGCACATCCACGCGCCAGCACCGGGGCCTCCCGCACCGCCGGTTCCCCGCCAGCTCCGCCCCGTCCCGGCCACCTGGACCGACCGGGAGGAGTCCCTCACCGCGCTCTCCACGGTGTTCAGCGCCGTACCCGATTTCGCATCCCCGCTGGCAGTGATCGACGGGCCCGGCGGGGCCGGGAAGCGCGCCCTGGCGCACCGCTGGGCCCACGCCCTCTCCGCCTCCTACCCGGACGGCCAGGTAGTGACGGACCTGCGCGCGACCGCACCCGGCGGCCCCGCGCCCACCACCGAGACCCTTCGCTCGCTCCTGCGCGTCCTCGGACACGCACCCGACGCCCGACTCCCTTGGATGCAGAACGAACTGGAGGCGATGCTCCGGTCCGTGACCGCCGGACGCCGGCTGCTGCTGGTCCTGGAGGACGCCGCGAACGCCGAACAGGTCATCCCCCTGCTGCCCGCCGGACCCAACTGCCTGGTGGTCGTGACCAGCCGCACCGCACTGCCCGGCCTCACCGCCCACGGGGCCGTCCACCACCAGCTCCGCGCGTTCGCACCGCACGCCTCCCGCGCGCTCCTCACCCGCATCCTCGGCGCAGAGCGGGCCGCCGAGGACCCGGCCGCGCTCGACCGGATCGCTGACGCCTGCGGCCACCTTCCCCGACCGCTCTCCCTGATAGCCGCCGACCTGGCCCACGCCCCGCACCACCGACTCCACGCCGCGGCCGCCGCCCTTGCCCGACCCCCGGCCGACCGGACGGACAACAGCACCGTGACCGCCGCCGACGCCGCGTACCGCGGCCTGCCGGACGACTCCGCCCGCGTCTACCGCATCCTCGCCGCCGTCCCGGCCCCCGACCTCGACGAGCACGCAACAGCCGCAGCCGCCCGGCTCCGAACCGCCGAAGCCGGAGCACACCTGCGCCTCCTCGCAGATCGCGCCCTGCTGGAAGCGGTGGGCGACGTGCCGGGGCGGGGCGCCGTGTACCGGATGCCCGCCGAGATCCGCCGGCACGCGCAGCAGCGCCTCGCCGCCCACGACGGCCCCGCAGGAGCGGCCACGGCCACGCTCTCCTACCTCGACTACCTCCTGCGGACCGCCACCCGCGCCGAACACCTCCTCGCCCCGCACCACCGCGTCCTGCCGCGCACCTACCACCACCCGCCCGGCGAGGAACTGGAGTTCACCGAACCCGGCGCCGCGCGCACCTGGATGCGCGCCCACCTGCCCGCCCTCCAACCCGCCAAGGACGCCGCCCGACGCCTCCGCAAGACCGCCTACCGCTGGCAGATCACCCACGCCTTCGGACCGCTCTGGCAGGCGGACCGGCCCGTCGACGAGTGGATCCGCCACCACGAGGACGGCCTCCGAGCGGCCCAGAGGTGCGCCGACCCCATGGCCCAGCGGGAAATGGCCAGCACCCTGGCGCTCGGCCTGACCTACGCCCAGCGGTACGACGAGGCACTGGAGCAGTACCGCCTCGCCCTCGACCTCGCCCGGATGACCGGCGACCGGGAAGGGATCGCCCAGTACACCGCCGGACTCGGATCCGTCCTCTACGACGCCGGCCGCCTCGTCCTCGCAGAGCCCTACGTCACCGCGGCGATCGACCTCTACGACGGGCTCGGCCAGCCCCGAGGGGCCGCGCTCGCCCGCACCATGGGCGGCTCGATCGCCGCCACCAGACGAGACTTCGACACCGCGCACCAACTGCTCGACCGCGCCCGCCGCGACCTTCTCGCTCTACCCGCGCCGGACCTGCGCAACGCCGCCCGCGCCCTGGCCCGCAGCGGCGAGGCCCACTCCCTGCAAGGCGACCACAGCCCGGCCCGGAACCTGCTCCTCCAGGCCCGTGAGGAGTTCACCGCCGTGCCCGACGGCCACTGGGCCGCCCGGGTCACCGAGTACCTCGGACAGGCCGAGGCCCGAGCCGGCCACCACGACCGGGCCGCCGAACGGTACCGGGAAAGCCTCGACCTCTACCGGGCACTGAGCAGCACCCGCGACATCAACCGCCTCCGCCACCACCTCCGGGCAACACCGTGACCCGCCCCGCAGGCCCGGCCCGCCCGCACGCCCGCAGCCCGCCGACGCCGCACGGCCAGCAACCCAGCCCCCCAATCACCCGATCCAGGAGACCAACGTGACCACCACGGCCCAGCCGACCCAGTCCCTCGCCGCCATGCACCAGGACTTCCTGGTCCTCGCCGAAGCCAGCACCGACCACCGCGCGTTCCAGCCCGGGATCATCTGGGGCGAACTGCAGACCGCCGACTACATCCGCGCGACGTACGCCCGTCTGCGCCGCGTGCTGGACATCAGCGACGAGGAGATCGACGCCGCCGTCATCACCCGCCTCGCCCGCGGCCGCCTGCTCGGCCAGGACAACCGCGCCTTCCACGTCCTGCTCGGCGAGCACGCCATCACGTCCGTCGTCGGCGGCGCCGACGTCATGCGCGCCCAGCTGCACCACCTGCTGGACCACCTCGACACCCCGCACCTGCGCCTGGGCATCATCCCCGCCGCCGCCGAGCTGGAGGCGACGCTCCCCGGCGGCTTCGCCATCTACAACGGCGTTCGCGTCGAGATCGACAGCCTCGCCGGCCCCCAGACCATCACCGAAATGCCGCGCATCCAGCGGTTCACGGCAACGTTCGACCTGCTGGCCAGGTCCGCCGTCTACGGCCCGGACGCCCGCGCGCTCATCGAAACCGCCCACGACCGGATCTGACCACCAGGCTCCGCGACGAAGGGCCGCCAATCATGACCACCGCCCCGCCCGTCGGACGGGCGCGCGGACCGCCGCCCCGCCGCCCGCGAGCCCCGTGCAACTCGACGGACGGCTCGCTCCGCAGCACGACACGTCGATCAACCGAATCCGATCACCAGAGGAAAAACCCGTGTCTCTCCGCACCCGCATCATCACCCTCGCGGTCGCCGCCGCCATAGGCGTTCTCACCGCCCCTGCCGCCGTCGCCGCACCCACCGACGTCGCGATCTGGGCGGCCCCCGCGACGTCCGACATCGCGATCTGGACCGCGCCGTCGGCATCCGAGATCCCGATCTGGGTGACTCCGGCGTCCGTCTAGGCTCCGCCTGGGGAGAGCGCCCCGGACACCGGAGGGCGCTGAACACGCCGTCCCGGGAGCGAAACGCGCACGTGCTGCTCCCGGGACGGCAGCGGCCCGTCGGACCGTTCAGTAGACCTTGGCAGCTGCCCGGCCCATTCGGCCTACTGAGGGGGCTGGTTGCGGACCGGCTCGATCGCGGCCGGGTCGAACACCAAGTGCCGTACCGGGGCGCTGTCGTCGAGGGAGGCTCGGAGGGTCACCGTCCAGCTGCTGCCGTCGGAGGGTTGGTGCCAGGCGAGAAGGCGCGCAAGGTGCCAGCCTCCATCCGCCGCCACCCATACCGGGAGCCACGGCGCGGGTGTGGTGTGGAGCGCGCCGGGCTTCGGGGCCTCGACCTCGTCGGCATCACGGCCGGGCGGGCCAGCCGGGGGAGCCAGCTCGACGATCGTCCTCGGGTCGAAGCGCAGCACCGCCCGGTCCTGCTTCGGATCCGGGCCCCACGTGACGCCCGCCTCCCACCACGCCGGCGGCCCGGGATGCGGAATCCAGCGGTCGAGGATCCCGACGCGCCACCGGCCGTCGGCACGCAGGGAGGCTGCCCGCCACGCTGCCCGAGCGGCGGGCTGCCCCTGACCGCCGGGCGGTGTGGGCACAGGTACGGGCGTAGGCGGCTTCACCACTCCATGATCGGCCATGGACGGCCCCACCCGGGCATCGCTGCCCCGATGGACGGAGGACGCTTCTCCCCGCAGGGACAGCCTCGCGAAGCGGCCTCCGGATACGCCGTCGGGGTGGTCCTGTATTCGGGCAGCGGTCGACCGGGTACGGCCCACCATGTCCGGCCCGCGACAGTCGCGCGGGCCTCCACAACCGGGAGGTCGACCAGTGCCCTTCGCCATGAGCAAGGCCGAGCGAGAAGGCTTTCTGGCCGCTCCGCACGTCGGGGTACTTGCCGTCAGCGGCGATGGGTCTGAACCCGGCAGGGGCCTGCTCGCCGTGCCGATCTGGTACACCTACCAACCCGGAGGGCTGATCACCGTCATCACCGGCCGTGACTCGGCGAAGGCCCACCTGATCACGAACGTCGGCAGGTTCGCACTCTGCGCGCAGCAGGAGGAGCCGCCCTGCCGGTACGTGAGCGTCGAAGGCCCCGTCGTCTCGATCGAGGACCGCGTCGACCCCGCCGAGCGCGCCGCGATGGCCCACCGCTACATGCCGCCCGCCATCGCCGACGCATACCTGGCGGCGACGACCGAGCAACTCGCTGAGGACGTCACCATCCGGATGAGGCCCGAGCGGTGGAACAGCGCCGACTTCGCCGCAGTAGCCGCCCGGTTCGCGAGCGACCCCACTGCACGGCACGAGCAGGTCGGCGGGGCGCCCGCTCAGGCCCAGCGGTAGACGGCCCCAAGAGCTGGTGGGTGTATCCCGCTGCGCCGAGCCGCTGAGGCTGTCGCCTTGACGGGACGGGCGGGACCCGAGGAAGACAGAGCAGGTCAGCAAACCCTCCGCAGAAAGCTCGGCGTCGGGCACGAACCGCCCTCTTGCGCCAGGAGTTGATCGCCCGGATACTCGCGCTGACACCACTCCGGGGGGACACAGTGGATCTTGTTCAATTGGCCGAGAGGTCGGCGGCCGTCACAGGGGACTTCCTGGTGGCCACAGCCACCGGAGCCGCACACCAGGCCGGTTCGGCCGTCGGGAGCGCGGTCGCGCAGCTGGTGACGGGGCGGCTCGGCATCGATCCGGCCACAGCCCAGGCGGTTCCGGCCCTCCAGGCCGCTCCGGCCGACGCGCAGCGGCGGTCGGAACTCGCGGCCGCCCTGAGGGAGGTCCTCGTCCAGGACCCCGCCTTCGCGGGGACCCTGGCCGAGGCGGTCCGGACGGTGGATCGGAACGTGCACGTGATGGCGTCCGGCCAGGACAGCTTTGTCCAGGTCGACTCGCCCGTCACCGCCTCGGGCCGGGGTGTGGCCGTCGGCCGCGACCAGCACAACAACACCAAGGTCACGAAGCAGGGCACCCTGTGGATCGCGGCGCTCGTCGCGGTGGTGGTGGTCGGCGGTGGGACGACGCTCGTGGTGACCCGGGACGACCCCGCCGGCAGCCCGCGGAAGCAGGCCGAGAAGGTGGCCGTCGACTGGGCCCGGGCCGTGACGGTCAAGGACATCGAGACCATGTGCGGGCTCACCACCGGCAGCGACAGCGGGATTTCCGACTGCCGGAGCAAGGAGAGGATAAGCCAGGCAAAGGCGGAGGCGGCGAGCGATCCGCCCTCGGACCAGAGGATCAACTCCGCCAAGGAGTGGAAGGTCGAATCGTCGGAACTGCCCAGTGACAACACCGCCCGGGTGACGGTCGTCATGAGGAAGAACCTCAGCGGCGCGGAAGAGCAACACCTAAACGTCGAGCTGACCCGTCGGGGCGGCGAATGGCTGGTCATCGACGCGAACTCTGCCGATTGACACACAGGGCGAGCCGCCGTGTGGGAGTGCAGCTGTTCACAGGGCCAGGGGAGTGCTCAGCTCGGAGCTGGGCAGGACCGGCTCGGTGAGTGTCCGCCATAGGAGTGTCCGAAACGCCCGATCGGACACTCACTGGCGGAGAGGAGACCGTCTCAAGTCAGGCTGCTGCCATCAGCATCCAAACCGAGCTCGGCCCACCACGACGTCTCCTGCTCTGTCGGCTGCTCTTCCCACTCGCGGACGCGGTCCCGGTGAACGGCCGGACCCGTCCCGTCGGCGTGCTCCCGGTGGCCGCGCGGCCGATAGCAGCGCCCGCTGTCCCGGCCTTCGTGGCCGCAGGAGGGCCACAGCCCGAGGTGGGGAATCATGCGGAGACGATAGAGCACAACGGCCCGGAGCGGTTACTAGTTCTTTGGCACAAGTATCGCTACGGCACACAGTGTGGCGCTTCCGTCGAGGACGGGCCAGGATGCGGAATGATCTCCAGGGTTCAAAATGGGACAGCTTCCCCCAGTCGCGATGATGTCCATGATGGCCATGACGACGTTGGAACCATCAGGCCAGCTCGGCTTCTTGCAGTCAGCCACGGTCGACAGAAACCCCGTATAGCTCTGATAGTTGGCTGTGTATGCGTAGAAGCATGAACCCTTTGTGAACTGTCGCTCCATGCAGAGCACGGTCACAGACCCGTCGCGATTCATGTATTGGTAGCGAGAGCGGCCGTTGCCCGAAGGGCAACTCACCTTGGATTTTGCCACAAGACTCACCCGATTGTAGGCAGAGTACCCGCGACAGTCCACGGTTGCAGGTAGCCGGCGGTTCCATTCCCCGAGTCCCGTGTCGAAGAAGCTCAGACAGTCCCCGATCCGAATGGCGGCGATGGCGACGTCGTCGGGGTCGGGCGGATCGCTGGGTGTCGGGGCAGGTGGCGCAGGGCTGGGCGTCGGCGCGATCGTGACGGTCGGAGCCGGGAGTGGATCGGATTGGTGCCAGGAATTTTCGGAGCTTACCGAAGAAGTCGACGGACTGGGCTTGATGATGGTATTGACCAGTTCGTCACCGATTGGAGTCCAGAGGAGCAGCACTACGATCAGCCCGATAAACAGCCCGACACCAATCGGGATGGTGACGTGAAAATGCTGATCGCGACCGGCTTGGAGGAGACGCGCATCATCGCGGACTCTGCCGTCGAGGTTCACGTGACTGGTGTCGCTGCGTGAGCGATCGGGGTCAGGCGGAGACCCCTGAAGGGGCACGGGTCACCCCTCGGTGATGTGCATGTCTCCAGCGGACTGGAAGGCGCGTCCCTGGCCAGAGACGATAGCGTTCATCGTGACTGAGTTCTGGCGTCCAGGGGACGCCAGCGGTCCCGTCAGCTCCTCCACGAGGTCCCGGAGTAGTGCGGACGCGCTCGGGTCCGAGGTAAGAAGGCGTCCCAATCGGGCTCGCCACTCGTCGATGATGGCTTGCTCGATGTCTTCGTTGCCCTCGCTGCGTGCAAGGGCCGCCTCCTCACGGGCCTCGGCGAGCTCGGAAACGACAGCCTCGGCGCGCTCAGGGTGCCGCCGTCGCCAGATGTCTCCCACCGCGGTACGGATCCGCTCCCACGCGCTACCGGTCATGTGCTGGACCATCGCCGTAGCGGCGACGCTTGCCAGCGTGCCCATCTCTGCATCCATGCTGTTCCCCCGCTGCTATGGACCTGCTGTAAAGGTGCCCCGTCCGCCCGCCCCGGACACGTCACCACCGACGTGATATCACGACCGCATTGGCCGAGCAAGTTCCCTGCACGCGAAGGGACTTGATGTCTCTAAAAACGGTGTGCCTCCTTCCGGGTGCTGTCGTGGAGGCGCCTGCCAAAAGGCCGGATGAGGAATCGCACTGACCAGCTGCGGGCACCTGCCGGGGATAGTGGCCAGCTCGGCTACCCTGACCAGCGAAAACCGCTCGCTGTAGTTCTGGGGGACCTGTGTACCGCCGCTCCGTCACGTCGATACTTCTGGGCGCTGCCCTCATCGGCAGTCTCAACGCCTGCGCAGCCACCCCTACGACCACGGCCGCGGCCAGTGCAACACCGAACGGTAGCCCGTCCGTCGATGCCCGATCGGTGCCCTGCCCGAAGCAGGCGTGGCCGCAGCCGATTCCGGCGCGGGCGGTTGGCAACTTCGTCCACTACGCGATGGTCGGAGAGCTGGACTGCTTCAACGTCACGAAGGCGCTGGCGCCGGACGGGCACGACGTCCTCGACGACGACCTGTCGGCGACCCAGAAGTTCGTCATCGTCAAGATCACCCCTGACGTCGGCACGTTGGTCGGGATGGACGACGAGGTCGTTCTCACCGTCGACACGCACATGCCCGGAGCCAGCTCCAAGTAGAAGACGGCATCCGGAGCAGGGGCCGGGGTGTCGTTCGCGGTTCCTAGGCTCGGATCATGACCACCCCCACCGACCCCAGCTCCGGCATGCCCGCGCCCGGCGGCATCGTTTCCGTCGTCGAGCGCCTGCTTCTGTCCGACGAGGAAGTGCGGATCAGTCAGCCTGGCCCGCAGATCTTCGACCCCAACACTGGCCAGTACGTGCCCGGCCCCGATGTCGTCGCCTACGAGGGGCCCGGCCTTCACCGCGCGTCCGGCGGGCCCGGAGTCGTGCTGCGCCTGGAAGGCCAGCCGTACAAGGACGACGGCGACGGCCGGTACCTGCTGTTCACGCCGCTGTCCGCGCCCGTCGCGGCCGAGGGCGCCACGGTGACCATCGTGAAGAGCGCGGATCCGGCCGCGGTCGGCCGTACCTTCAAGGTCCTCGACCCGGGCGAGACCGGCGGCATGTCGGTCCTGCGGACGACGTGGATGCGCATCGAGAAGACGGGCGGTGCCGCCGCGTGAGCACCCCCACCGTGCCTGTCGACCTTGAGGCGGTCCAGCACACCCTGGAGACGACCGTGATGGTCGACGAGGTGAGGATCAGCCGGCCGACCGGCACCCCGCCGCTGGACGTCGAAACCGGGCTGGTGGGGCCCGCCCCGACGGTCGCGGTGTGGCAGGGCGCCGGGGCCGTGCTCTCCGCCCACGGCCTCGCCGCGGTCGAGCACCTGGTCGGCGGCCGGTGGCTGGAGGACACCGCCAGCTGGTACGGGCTCGTCACCCCGCTCGCTGCGCCGCTCCCGCAGCGCGGTGACCTGGTCACCGTCGTCGCGGCGAAGACCCCGACCGCTGGCACGGTCGGCCGCGCGTGGCAGGCCCTCGACCCGGGAGAAGCCAGCACCGTCGCCGTCGCCAGGATCACCCGCCTCGACGAGATCGTCTCCCCGTAGCCGCTCGGGGGTTCGACAGGTGTCCAACTCCTGTCGAACCCCCGACGCCGTACCGTACGGGCATGGATCCGATCCGCGCCGAGGCGGAAGCCGCCTTGGTCACCCTCCGCGAACTAATCAGGCACGTAGTCGACTTGGAGCAGGTCTACAGGTCGAGTCCGGCGCTCAGGCGATCGTCTGACATCGGCACCGCCCGCGAACTGGCCTTGAAGGCCGTGGTGGAGGCGGTTCTCCCCGAGTTCACGGTGCTCCACCAGGCATGCATTCACGATCAGGAGAGCGACAAGTTCTACGATGAGCACGACCTTGTCGTTGCTGACCCCCGGGTCGACAGCCACCTAACCCTGCCGGACGGTCGGCGAGTATGGATCGACCCCCGAGGTGTGCACGCAGTGATCGAGGTCAAGAGCACGCTCACCACGACAGAGCTGACGAAGGCCCTCGACCACGTCGCTCGTGTCCAGCGCGCCGCACGCCGTGCTATCGGCGAGGTCCGCCTCAACTACCAGGCAGGTGACGGGACCACGCTCCCGTACATCCCGATCCGTGCAGGGATCTTCGCCTTTCGCAGCCGCCTATCCCTGGCGACGGTCTCCGAGCGGGTTACCCAGTGGGCCGTCGGACGGCCCCCCGGGGACTGGCCCCAGTTCGTGACGGTCCTGGACCGAGGTCACCTGAGCTGGTGGAACCTGGCTACCAGCGGACGGCTGCCCTGGCCTCATCCGGGCGACAAGCTATTTCGGCAGGAGCATCACCCCGGGAAGACCGACGAGACCGCGCCGCTCGCCGCCATGGCCTCACACCTGGACAGCCTCGTGGAGGTGTTCCACGTCCCGGGAACGAAGCCCGGACGGCGAAGCCGGCGAATTCCCTACGGGGTTGGCACCGGAATCCCCGTGCTTCCAGAAGGAGTTAGCGATCCGCAGCGGGAGTGCCCTCATCTCTGTGCGAATTGCGCAGAGCATGGTCGGATGTCGTTCGACGAGCAGCAGCGGTCCTGACCGCACGGGACTATGGGGCGGTGTCCGTCCCAGCTCCTAGGCTCGGGGCATGACCCCCACCATCTCTCCCGAGCTGCGGCATGTTCGCATCCAGGCCGTCGGCCCGACCGCGCGCCTGGAGATCGACGGTCGCGACATCGCCGACTACGTCGCCTCCTACCAGCTCCACCACACCGCCGGCGGGGCGCCGGAACTCCAGCTGCTGCTACGCCCGTCCGCTGACCCCGCATTCGAAGGCGCCGCCCGCGTCGTCGTCGGCGAGGCTCCTGATCCGGGCCCGGCCGCCGCCGCGTTCATCGCCGCTCTCGACCCGCAGGAGACCGAGCGAGCCGTCCTCGCCCGGCATGACCTTCTCGACGGCGAACCGCACGAGCTGACCCGGGCCCTGCTCACCCAGCTCACCGAGTGGGCTCTCGGGGTGCGGCAGCCTGGCGAGCGGCAGCCGGTGGCTGGCTGATGGCGCAGGTCACCAGCAACGCCGGGCTGCTCGCCGCGCGGCTGGAGTCGCGGGCCGCCGTTGCCGCTCCGGCAGCCGCTGCCGTGGTGCGCCACCACGCGATGCTCCTGGAGACCGCGATCAAGGCGGCCGCGTCCGGGCGCCCGGGCCCGGACGTGCAGACCGGCGACTACCGCAGGTCTTGGGGCACCGAAGTACGCGCCACGGCGACCGGGGCAGAGGCGATCGTCGGGTCCAACCGGCCGCAGGCCGCCCGGCTGGAGAACGGGTTCACAGGTGCGGACAGTCTCGGCCGGGTCTACCACCAGCCACCCCTCCCGCACGTCGGCCCTGCCGTTGAGCGAGTCGAGCCCCTGTTCGTCGCGGCGATGGCCCGCGTCGCTGAGGAGGTGGCGGCGGGATGAGCCGACTCACCGACGACATCCACCAGGCCGTGGCCGGGGTGCTGCGAGCGCACGGTGCCGGGCTGCTGTCCCGGGCCCTCCTCGTCCTGGAGGCCGTGGACGAGGAGACGGGAGAGCTGGGGCTTTACGTCGAGGCGTCGCCGGCGGACATGCCGATGTGGGACCGGGCGGGGCTGCTGCGCTACGCCGACCTCGACCTGGCCGGGCAGGTCACCGCGTGCCGGATCGGTGACGCCAACGCCGACGAAGACGAAGTGGAGGACGAGTAGATGCCCGTTCAGGGACGTGTCGTGTCGCTGGCCTTCCGGGACGCGCTGATCGCGGGTACGGGCCGCAGCTGCGGGTACGGGGCGGCTCCGGTCGCCGCGGACAAGCCGACCGGTGCGGCGATCCCGTACCAGGTGCTGTACCCGCTGGGTGGCACCGCGTCCGGTCCGCCGTTCGGTGACTCCAGTGGCGACGGCCGCATGGTGTATCAGGTCACGTCGGTCGCGAGCACGGCCGAGCAGGCCGAGTGGATGGCGGACAAGGTGCGCGTCGCGGTGCTCGGGAAGGCGACGAAGGGCGGCTACGCGACGCCCATCAACCCGGCGGGCCACACCGTGATGGAGCGGGAGGTGGAGAAGGAGGAAGGCGTGACCGTCGCGAACGGCGTATACAGTTGGATCGCGCGGATCATCCTGCACGTGACGACACCTGACAGCTGACCGCGCCGCCGACCCTTCGGGGCTGAGCAACCTCACCGTGGAGACCCAGCACGGACGCCCGGCCGCCGGCACGGGCTGACTCCCTGACCATCCCCTTCTCGTGGGTGGCCGTCAGGGGAGATCGGGTCTCCGGCGGTCACCATCCTCCGGGTTCCTGACTCCCCGGAAATGCGAGTCGAGCGTGGCATCCACGCAGCAGCGGTTCATGCGCCGCGGCATCACGAAG
Organism: Kitasatospora sp. NPDC094019; assembly: GCF_044764505.1. Classification (NCBI taxonomy): domain Bacteria; kingdom Bacillati; phylum Actinomycetota; class Actinomycetes; order Kitasatosporales; family Streptomycetaceae; genus Kitasatospora; species Kitasatospora sp. NPDC094019. The sequence goes on along the minus strand of NZ_JBIWIF010000001.1, from coordinate 834,993 downwards.
ATCCTCTTCCTCAAGACGATCGCCGCTCCCAGCAACATCCCGACCCGTGCCGAGCTGACCGCCCCGGGCGCAACGGACCTGTCGAAGCAGGTCAGCGACATCGAGGGCTGGAGCCTTGAGAATTCGCCGATCGAGACCCCTGACCTCGGCAACAAGTTCGCCACGTCGATCCCGGGCGAGGACAAGGCCGCGTCGTCGTCGCTGACCTTCTACGAGGACCTGGGGTCCGAGGTTGTCGAGGCGCTGCTCGCCAAGGACACCGCGGGCTACGTCTGCATCCTCCGCAAGGGCGACGTCCCGCAGTCCAAGAGCCTCGACGTGTTCCCGGTGCGGGTCGGCTCCCGCGCACCCTCGTATTCGACCGGCACCGAGCCCGCGAAGTACAAGGTCTCGTTCTCCATCTCGGACCTGCCGACCCTGGACGCGCCGGTTCCGGCCGCCGCAGCGGGCTGAGGGGGCGGGCGATGACGACCAACATCATCGAGCCTCCCGTCGAGGCCGTCGCGCGGGATGCGCACTGGCGGGCCAAGATGGCCCGCCTCAAGGCCCGCTCGCTGCCGGAACGGACGGTGCGGATCTGCGACGACGACGCGGCGAAGGGCACCGTCACCGACGCGCAGCTGAAGCTGGCGCAGGCCCGCGCCGCCGCCCGAACGGCGGCTGCCGGCCACGGCGTCGAGGACGGCCGCCAGGTGGATGCTTTCGTGGCGGCTCACCCGCAGGTCGTCATCGCCCACTCGGTCCTCGCGACAGCGGAACAGGCCCTCGCTGACGCCACGATCGAGCTGACGTTCCGCGCGCTGCCCCGGCCGGTGTGGGAGGCGCTGCTCGCCGAGCACGCCCCGACGGAGGAACAGGCCGACAAGGGCCAGGACTACAACGTCGAGACGTTCCCGGCGGCCTTGCTCGCCGCCAGCCACGTCGAGCGGGACGCGGCCGGCACGGAGGTGGACGGCATGACCGTCGCCGACGCGCAGTGCCTGCTGGACGAGTGGTCGGACGGCGACGCCAAGGTCTTGTTCACCGGCGCGCTGATGGTCAACCAGAAGCTCAGGGCCGACCTGGGAAAAGGCTGACGGCCGACCCTGAGTTCGCCGCGCAGATGGACCTGTGCGCGGCGTACCGCATCCCGCACTCGCAGCTGATGGGGGCTGCGGGCGGCCGGTGGACGGCGCTGGACCGGGAGAAGGCCCTCGCGTTCGCGGCGTACCGGCGGGATGTGTGTGAGGGCTGCGGGACGAGGCCGCAGGAGTGGGACCCCGATCAGGGCGGTGACCGGCACGCGTACGTCTCGCAGACGCACCGCTGTCCGGGCTGCGAACTGATCGACATGGAGAACGAGCAGGTCCCGGACGGGGCCGAGGGGCGTGGGGTGAAGATCGGGCTGCTCGCGCAGCCCAGATAAGGAGTGCCCGGTGGCGGGCGCCTACACCCTGTACGTCCAGCTCCAGGCGGGGCTGGCCGGTCTGACGACCGGGCTCCGCGGCGGCGGGCAGCAACTCAGGCAGTTCGACGGGCAGCTGTCGAGCACCCGCGCCGAGCTGGAACGGGTCGAGGCAGCGGCCGCCCGGCTCGGCCGTGCGCAGGTCGCCGCCGCCCAGGAAGCCGCCTTCGCCCAGCAGGAGGTGCGGGCGGCGGTGGAGCGGTCGGCGGCCGCCCAGCAGGCCGCTGCCGCTGCCGCCGAACGGTCGGGTCGCGCGGAGGCGGTCGCCGCGCAGGCCGCTGCCCGCGCGGAGGCCGAGCGGGCAGCCGCGATCGAGGCCACCACCCGCGCGCTCCGGGCGCAGGAGCTCGCGCAGATGATGGCCGCCCGCGCGCAGGCCACGACCGGCGCTGGCGCGGAGGCGGCGCAGCGCACCGCCCAGGCTGCCGCCGAGTCGGTGACCCGCGCCGGGGAGGCGCAGGTCGTCCAGGCGGGGCGCGCCGCCGCAGCGCAGGAGACTGCGGCACGCGCGTCGGCGCTCGCCGAACGCACCAGTGCCGGGGCCGCGCAGGCCGCTGTGGCGGCGAGTTCCGCGCGCAGTGCCCTCGCCGAGACAGAGGAGCAGGCCGCACGCCGGGCGGCGAGTGCTGCGACCGAGGTCGGCCGGGCGCAGACCGAGGCCGCCGCCGCGGCCCAGGCCGCGACGGCCGCCCGGGTCTCCGGGTTCGTCACGGGCGGTCTCGTGCTCGGCGCGATCCTCGCCGCCGGCGTGGCGGGCGCCATCTCCCTGGAGAAGGAGATGGCGAATGTTTTGACCATCTCCGAGCAGATCACGAGCGACAACGTCAAGTCGTTCACGGACGAGATCGTCCGGCTCAGTACCGAACTTCCTCAGACCGCAGGTCAGTTGGCCGAGGGTCTGTACCAGATCGTCAGTACTGGCTTCGACGGCGCGGAGGCGATGGAGATCCTGGAGGTCTCCGCGAAGGGGGCCAGTGCCGGTCTGACGACGACGGAGACCGCGGCGACCGCGCTGCTGGGCGTGCTGAAGGCGTACGGCATGCCGGCGTCGAAGGCGGCGGACGTCATGGACATCATGTTCATGACGGTCAACAAGGGTGTCATCTCGTTCGAGGAGTTGGCTGCCCAGTTGGGCGACGTCGTGCCGATGGCCGCCGCAGCGGGCATCTCCTTCGACGAGGTGAGCGCCGCCCTCGCCGCGATCACCCTCGCGGGCATCCCCGCCTCCGAGTCCGCGACCAGCCTCAACATGCTGATGACGAGGCTGATGAAGCCGACGAAGGACCTGGCGGGGTTGATCCACGAGCTCGGGTACGAGTCCGCCGCGTCCGCCGTCGAGCAGGACGGCCTGTACGTCGTCCTCGGCAAGATCAACGCCGCCACCGGCGGTGCCGCCGAAGCAACGGTCAACTACTTCAAGGACATCAGGGCCGTCCGCGCCATGCTGGCTTTGGCCGCCGCCGACGGCAAAAACTATGCGGACACCTACTCGGCCATCACCTCGGCCGTGGAGCGGGCCGACGCGACGCAGCGCGCGTACGCCATCCAGATGGACACGGTCAGCGGCCAGTTCGCGCTGTTCAAGAACGAGGCCGCCGCCGCGGGCATCGACGTGGCGCGGATCCTGCTGCCCGTGCTGCAGGAACTCGCCCAGTACGCGTCGATCGTCGCCGGCGCGTTCAACGACCTCCCCGCGCCGATGAAATCCGCGATCGGTGTGCTCATGGCGCTCGGCGCAGTCGCCCTGATCGCCCGCGCCGGTATCGCCCAACTGTCCTCCCAGCTCGTCGCGTTCCGCGCGGCCGCCGCCGAGGCGCAGGCCGGGGCGTCGATCCTGCCCGCCCTGCTGCGCGGCACGACCCTCGCCGTGTCCGGCCTGACCGGCATCCTCGCCATTGGCGTCCTCGGCTACGCCGCCTACTCGGCCAGCAAGCAGAAGGCGAAGGCCGTCACCGACGACCTCACCGCCGCGCTGCGCTCGGAGCGCGAGCAGCACGACGTCGGCGCCGGCATGCGGGCGCTGGCCGAGTCCCTCGCGAACTCGGCCGACATGGCCAAGCTGAAGGCGGCCGGGCTGGAGATGACCGAGGTCATCGACGGCCTGATGTCGGGCGGCGAGAAGCTCGCCAAGCTCAACGAGAAGCTGGACCTGGGGAAGGCCGCGTCCTGGGACGCGGCCGTCGGCGGCTTCGACGCGTCGTTCGACAAGGCCAAGTCGATCCTGGCGGAGCGCCGCAAGACGTGGGACGACGCCATCAAGGCGGACGCCGAGCAGGCCGCCGCTATGGACGTCGTCAACGCCAAGATCAAGCAGGCCGTGCAGACCAACCTGGACGTGTGGTCGCCGTCCCTGCAGTTGCCGACCGACAAGAACGGCAACGTCAAGTGGTCGGACGAGATGAAGGCCGTCGGGAAGGCGATGGAGTCCATCGTCGCCCCGGCCGACGCGTGGAAGGCCGCGCAGGAGAGGGTCGCGGAGAGCAGCCGCGCCGGGAGCCTGCAGATCGACCTCGCCAAGACGTCCGTCACCGGGTACATCACCAAGCTGTCCGAGCAGGCCCAGGCCCACCGGAGCTTCCAGGCCGACCTGGACGAACTCACCACCCGCGGTTACGGGCCGCTCGCGGCGCACTTCGCGAAGCTGGGCGACGCGTCGGCCGGCATGGCGCACGACCTCGTGGAGAACCTGAAGCAGGGGAAAAAGGGCGCGGCCGACCAGCTCGCCGACCTCACCGCCGTCACCAAGGCGGGCCTCGACGACTACATGGCGGAGATGCGCCGCCAGCTCCAGACCCAGAGGGATTTCCAGAAGAACCTGTCCGAGCTGGCCGTGTCCGGGCACACCGGTCTCGTCGACCACTTCGCGCAGCTCGGCGTGTCCAGCGCCGGGATGCTCGACGAGCTCGTCACCAAGCTCAAGAACGGGCAGGGGCAGGTCGCCGACGAGCTGGAGAAGATCGTCGAAGAGGGCACCGCCCGCTCTACTTTCGCCTACCGGGCCGGTCTGGAGCAGGTCCCGCTGATCGCCGAGAAGTACGGCAAGGACACTGCCAGCGCGTGGGCGAAGGCCGCCGAGACCGACGACGTCGCCGTGTTCGGCAAGTTGATGCAGCAGATGGCGATCACCGACATGTCGGCGGCCGTGGGTGCGGCGACGACGACGGCGCAGGCCGACCTCGGCTCGGGCCTGGACCTGATCAACCAGATGGCGAAGGCCCGGGGCCTGGAAGCCGCGAACGCCCTCTCGCAGGCGCTGCTCGCGGGCGATGTCGACAAGGCGATGGCGCAGCTGAAGGCGCTGTGGGGCACGTCGCCGCCGATGTCGCCGCCGGACCTGAACAACATCATCGCCGCGTTCAAGGGCGCCGGGGCGACGTCCAAGGAGGAGTGGTCAGCGATGCTGAGCCTGATCGCGCAGGTGTCGCAGGCCAAGGGCTCGGAGGCGGCGAGCAACCTGACCAAGGCCCTCATGTCGGGCGACATGAAGGCCGTCCAGGCGCAGCTGGACGCGATCGGCGGCTCGGTGAAGAGCATCCCCGGGCAGAAGACGATCAACGTCAACGTCAACAGCCCCAGCCGGATCGACATCCCGGTGGTGCTGACCCCGCAGGGCGCCGCCGGCTACAACGGCGGCGCCTGGGACAGCCCGTTCGCGGCCCGCAAGGCCAACGGCGGCATCGTCGAGTTCTACGCCAACGGCGGGATCCGTGCACCACGCGGCCCGGAGAACCACATCGCGGAGATCGTCCCCGCCGGCACCTGGAGGGTGTTCGGGGAGCCGGAGACCCTGGGGGAGTCCTACATCCCCCTCGCCCCGGCCAAGCGCGCCCGCTCCAAGGCGATCCTGGAGGAGACCGCCCGCCGGTTCGGCGGCACCGTCCTCTACGGCGCCACCAGCGGAAAGGTCCACCTTGCCGACGGCGGGATCGTCACCTCCTGCCCGGCCGTCGTTCCCGCGCGCTCCGCGGTGAAGCTCGTCGCCGCCCAGGCCCGGGCCACGACCGTGGTCGTGCGCGACAGCGCCCCCGCGCCGCTCGTCGGCGAGATGCCGATCACCGTGTCCGGGGCGGCCGTCACCGGCGAGCAGGTCGCCGACGCCGTCATGCGACGACTTCGCCACCTCCAGAGGGGAGGCCGCGCCTGATGGCTATCTACCCGGACCTCAAGGACTGGCAGATCGACCTGGCCGGCGTCGTCATCGGCCACGGCACCCCCGTCCTCATCGAGGACATCGACGGCCCCGGCACCCCCGACAAGCGCAGCACCGCCCAGCCGATCCCCGGCGAGGACGGCTCCTACCCGGGCCGCGATCTCCTCGGCGTGCGGACCCTGCGCATCCAGGTAGGAATCCGCACCCCCGGCGACCCGGCCGCCGCCCTCGACCTGTTCGCCCGACTGGAGGCCACCGCCGACAGCCCGGTGCGCCTGGAACCGGGCGCGACGGACGTGCTGCGGATCCGCCGCCCAGGACGGCCCGCCAGCCGCCTGTTCGGTCGGGTCGCCAGCGTCCGAGCGGTCAGCATGGCGCGCGCCGTGCACGGCTGGATTCCCGTCCAGATCACCTTCGAAGGACTCGACCCCGCCTGGTACGCCGACGAGGTGTCCGGCGTCAACATGCCGCTCGACACGTCCAACCGCGACAAGGAGGGCTTCACCGCCCCGCTGCGCGCACCGCTCACCGCCGGCACCGCCGACCCCGAGTCCCGGCCGGGCCGCGCCGTCAACGGCGGCAACCGCCGCAGCTGGCCGACGATCCGCATCACCGGGCCCGTCGTCAACCCGAAGGTCTGGATCGTCGGCCACCCCGACGCGGTCCTCGAATTCGACCCGCTCGCCCTCGGTGACGGCGAGTGGATCGACATCGAGACCCGGCCCGGCACCCGCTGGGTGACCCGCAACGGCGGGGGGTCCGCCGCCGGGCTCCTCACCCGCAGCTCCCGTCTCGACGCGTTCGCGATCCCCCCGGGCCGCTCCGACATCCGCTGGTCCGCGCAGGACGCCACCAATACCGCCCGCCTCGCCGTCACCTGGCGATCCGCCTCCACCTCCCTGTAAGGAAGCACCACCGCATGCTGATTCAGCCCCCGCTCATGGTTACCGGCGGCATCCACCCGGCCCGCGCGCTGCGCATGATGGTGCGGGACCTGTCCCGCGGCTCGCAGGGCATCACCGAAGGCGGCGACCTCAAGGTCCGGGCCACCGCGACGCCCGGGCCCGGCGTGCGCGTCGGCAACGGCTCCGCGATCGTCCGCGGCGCCGTCTTCGGGCAGGGCAGCTACACCCAGTACAACTCGGGCGACCACCCGGTGCCGATCGCCCCGACCGGCGGCACCGGCCGCACCGACCTGATCTGCCTGCGCGTCGATGACCCCGAGTACGAGGGCAACCGCGACCCGATCAAGGATGATGTCGGCTACTTCCACGTCATCCCCAACGTCTCGGCGACCACCAGCACGGTGCCGCCGGGCATGACCGCGGTCCCGCTCGCCCGCATCACCCAGCCGGCGAACTGCCAGACGATCACCGACAGCATGATCACCGACCTGCGGCAGCTCGCCAACCCCCGCCGGGAGCGCCGGGTGCGCACCATCGGCGCGTTCGGCTGGTCCCCGATCGGCGACCAGGTCGGCGTGTGGCAGGAGAACTGGCCGACCGGCGCGAAGGTCGCCTTCGACGTGCCGAGCTGGGCGACCGAGGCGTCCGTCGTCACCACCCTCCACGGCCTGCGCGTCACGGGCAGCGTCTTCGTCGGCTTCCGGCAGGTCATCGCCGACACCATCGGCAACGAGGCGCAGATGGACACCGACTCGGTCAGCTTCATGTCCCGCAACGACATCACCATGGTCGACCGGTTCTGGTGGACGCCCGAGCAGCGCGGCACCACCCAGACCCTGACCGTGCAGGCCGGCCGCTACGACGAGTCGGCGGGCAGCATCGACGTCAACGGCAACACCACGCTCGTCTCCGACATCGACTTCGTCGAAGGCGTCTACTGATGCCCCCGGCGTACCGGTACTTCACCACCGACGCCCTCAGCGGCCAGGTCCTCGCCCGGGACCTGCCGCTGTCCGGCGTCGCCTTCGGGCCCGAACTGAACGGGCCCGGCTCGATGCGCGCCACCCTCGCCCCCAGGTTCGCGCACCTCGCGCTCCGCGACGCGCAGGCCGGAACGGCCAAGCTGTGGGCAGAGCGCGACCACCGACTGATGTGGGGCGGCCTGCTGTGGACCACCGCCCCCGAGGACGGCGTCCTGCCCCTCGACGCCACCGGATTCAGCTCCTACCTGACCCGGCGCCGTGACCTCCACGGCAACCTCGGCGGACGCGGCCCCTACAGCGGCACCGACCCGTGCCGCGTGATCGCCGACGTGTGGGCGTACTGCCAGGAACAGCCCGACGGAGACCTCGGCGTCCGCGTCGACCTGCCGCCCGGCGGCAGCCCGCTGCTCCTCGGCGACGCCGAACACCCCTACACCACGCGGGAGTGGGAGGCCCCTGCCCTGTCGTCGGTCCTGCGGGACGCGACCGGCCTGGACCAGGGCCCTGAGTGGACGGAGAACGTCTCCTGGAACGGCGACCAGCCGGAGCAGCGTGTCACCGTCGCCTGGCCCCGGCTGGGCACCCGCCGCGACGACATCTACTTCGCCAGCGGCGTCAACGTCGTCAGGACCACCCCCATCCGGGAGGATGCCGACGACTTCGCGCAGGTCGTCGTAGGTCTCGGCGCCGGCGACGGGTCGGCGAAGGTCCGCGTCGTCGACGCTGTCCGCGACGGCCGACTGCGCATGGAACACGTCCTCGACCGTCCGTCCGTCACCGACCCGACGACGCTCGCCCAACTCGTCCGTGCCGAACGCGACCGCCGCCAGCAGAGCGCCGCCGTCGAGGAGATCACCGTCGTCGACCACCCCGCCGCCCCGATCGGCTCCTGGTCCATCGGCGACGACGTGCGCGTGTCGGTTCGCGACCAGTGGGCCAGCTTCGCCGGCTGGTGCCGCATCACCGCCTGGACGCTACGCCCCGCCGAGGGCGACAGCCCCGAAACGGTCACCATTCGCCTCGCCCCCGCCTTCACCCTCGGAGCCTGACCCGTGCCCACCGCCCTGGACGACCTCGCCCGGCGCATCGCCCTGCTCGAAGCAGCCCTGCCCGAACTCTCCCGCTCCTCCCACCTCGCCTATTCCAGCGTCGACGACGGTGCCCTCAAGGTCACGTCGAACGGCCAGCTGCGCGCGATCATCGGCCAGCAGCCCGACGGCACCACCGCCCTCAACATCGTCAACGGCCCCGTCCCGCCCATACCTTCCGCGCCGACCGCGACACCGACCCTCGGGGGTGTCCGTGTCGGCTGGAACGGCAAGTTCGCCGACAACATGCCGAGTCCCCTCGACTTCTCCCGCGTCGAGGTCCACGCCGCGACCGCCGTCTCGTTCACCCCGTCGCCCGCCACCCTCGTCACCACCATCGAGACCCCGCAGGGCGGCACCGCCACCGTGCCGACCAGCACCCCCGTCTGGGTCGTCCTGGTGGCCCGCTCGACCTCCGGGAAGGCATCCAGGCCGTCACCGACCGCGTTCGCCAGACCCGCACCGGTCGTCGCCCAGGAAGTCCTGGCCGGCATCGTCGGGGAACTCCAGCTCGCCGACGACGCCGTGACCGCCGCCAAGGTCGCGGTCGGCGCGATCGACGCCGCATCCATCGCCGACGCAGCGGTGACCGCCGGCAAGCTCGGCCAGGCCGCCGTCACCGCCGGGAAGATCGCCCAGGACGCTGTCACCCCGGGCACCGTCGCCGCCGACGCCATCACCGCACGCGAGCTCACCACCGGAGCGATCACGACCGCCGAACTCGCCGCCGGCGCCGTCAACACGGCGAACCTCGCCGCCGGCGCCGTCACCACCGGGCAGCTCGCCGCCAACGCGGTCACCGCCGCCAAGATCGCCTCGAACGCGATCACCGCCGGGAAGATCGCGGCCGACGCGGTGGCCGCCGGAACCATCGCCGCCGGCGCGATCACCGGCCGCGAGATCAAGGCCCTGGCCATCACGGCCGACAAGCTCGCCGTGAACAGCATCACCGCCGACAAGATCGCGGCCGGGGCGATCACCACCACCCAGCTTGCCGCCGACGCCATCGACGGCAAGACCATCAAGGGCGTCACCATCACCGGCGGCATCCTCCAGACCGGGCAGACGGGTCGCCGCGTCATGCTTGCCCCGACCGACCCGGTCGACAACAGCCCTGCCCCGTCCGCTCTCCTGTACTCCGGCGCCGACGTGGAGAAGCAGCCCGCCCGGCTCACCGCAGAGGTCCGCACCACCCCGGACGGCTCCGTCCCTATGACCCGCCTCACCGGCCCCCAACTGACGGCGGACGGCACCCAGACCCCCCGGGTGTGGCTCAGCTCCGGCAGCCCCGGCACCGCCTATCCGGCCCGCGGCAGCTACTCCCTGAGCGTGGCCGGCGAGTCCGGGATGGCCGGGGAGGCCGTCATCATCGGAAAGGCGGGCGACAAGGCCAACGCCGCGTCGATCGAGCTGAGCGTCCGGCGGAGCACCGGCGGGTACAAGACGGCGCTCACCCGCCTCGACCCGGACGGCTGGTTCGTCCAGCTCGCCGACCAGCTCGCCGCGATGTACCTCAGCAAGGACAGCTTGATCATCAAGGCGCTCCAGGGCGAGGTGCTGATCCAGACCGGCACCGGGCTGCGGGTCCAGGGCGGCAATGTCGACGTGGGCTACGGCCTCGTGAAGAACAGCAGCAGCTGGACGCCGATCACGTTCAAGCGCGGCTGCTCACCGCTGGCCGGCTGGCAGTCCGTCACGGTGAAGAAGCGGCCCGACGGGATGGTTGCCCTGCGCGGCATCATGTCCGTTCCGGCGGACGTGACCGACAACGTCATCGGCACCATCGACGACCCCAACCTCCGCCCGAAGATCGGCGAGATCTTCCCCGTCGCAACTCCGGAAAACATCGGGGCCAACCTCTACGTCCAGCCCAATGGCGATCTTGAAATCTGGAACGCGACTGGGTCGTTCGGCGGCTGGCTCAGCTTCGGCAACGTGGAGTGGAGCAGCGTCGACTGACCGGCTCGTGCGCAGGGCACACGGAAGAGCCCCGGCACCCGCACCGGTGCCGGGGCCCTTCCGGTTCACTACGCCCGGCGCCCGCCGGGGCGCCGCCGGTTCACGATGCGCCGGCGACGGGACCGACGCGACCGCTCCACCACCCGGACATCCAGCGCGGTGCGGGCCGGAAGCCGACGCGCGGCGCGGTACCGGGCCACCACCCGGTGGAGGTGGGCCACCTGGCGGGTCGGGTGACGGCGATCAGGAGCAGGCAGCTCGTGGGCCGCCCGGTGGCGGTGCAGGAGCAGCTGGCCGATGGCATCGCCACCGACGTGGCCGGTCAGGCTGATGAAGATGTCGCAGAGCAGCGCGACGATGAAGTCCAACACGGGATCGGGCTCTCCAAATGTGGTGACTGATGGGTTACTTGGAGACCCGTGCGAAGGGGGGTGGGCGGCTCTATGCGGCGAGCCGGTATCCGGTACCCCCGTGCGCACGGGGGCCCAGATGGGGTGTCCGGGGGACGATCGGGATCGTCCTCCGCCGGATCCCGCACGCCATCGTCAGGGGGAGGATGTCCGGGCCGCAATGAGGCTCAGGAGGCGGGTCCTCTGACGCTGCGGTAGTGGGGGGCGTGAGGAACTGAGTGCGAGTACGAGCGAGGGCGAGGCCCGAGAGCAGCCGGTCGAGTCGCCGGTCGAAGTCGCTCTGCCACGGAGTGGGCTCGACCTCCGGCAGGTCGGTGGCGATCGCGGCGAGGAGCATGTGCCGCATGTGCGCGTCGAGTTCCGCCAGGGCGGTGGCCAGCGGTTCGTCGGACGCCAGCGCGCCGGCGATCATGTCGATCAGCCGCGGGTGCAGACGGCCGGCCCACTTAGCGAGCCGTACGACGGACCTGACGGTCTCCAGCCGCCGGACCTCGGCCAGGCTCGTCGCACGTTCGTAGCCGACGACCGTCTCGACCTGGAAACTGGTGGTACGGCCGGAGGTGGCCGTTCGCACAGTGATCCCGGTGTCAGCGTTCACGAGTAAGAAGAGGTGCCGCGCGCGAGGAAGTGCAAGCGGTTGGATGCCGAGTCCAGCCAAACGGTAGCCCCGGGCAGTGATGCCCGGTAGCGCCACAGGGAGACTGGAGATCGTCACGGCGTCGATGGTAGGGCGTCGCTGGCGCGCGGGCGCCCAGTGGGGCCGAGATTCACTCGAACGGGCGGCACCATGAGACTGCCCCCGGCTCGACAGGTTGGAGGGCCCGAGCCTCCGGCTCAACACCTCTAAATCGCACTGCCCTTTGATCGGACGCGCTCGAGCACGTCGTCGTACGTGATGAGGTGTAGCCGCGGGAAGTCCGACTCTGCGTCGCGCAGTTCGATCGGGTCCAGATCGGTGCGCCTTCCGATGAGGACGAACAGGCTGGGGTGGTAGAACCGGGTGTTGTACCGCTCCCTGATCGACTCCCGCCTCTTGGGGTCGTCGAAGTACCGCTGGTAGGTCCGCATTTGGGCGACAGCTTCCGTCACCTTGGCAGTCAGCCTTCTGCGAGCCGGGATCCCAGCCATCAGTTTCACTTGTGGAAGCTTCAGGTCCAGCAGGTCCCCGAGAGCGTTCGGGTTGTGGGGGCGGAGGCCGAAGTCCGGCTTCAGCGACTGCTGCCCCTCAAGCGGAAGGAACAGTTGCGGAATCGCCCGTTCGTAGGCGTCACCGATGAGGAACTCGGGGTTGGCTTCGAAGAACCGTTGGAGTGCGAGCTCATCGGTCTTGGGGTCGTTGATCAGGTCCTCAAGCTCGTGGACTCGTTCCTGCCAGCCGCCGGCCCCGTACGTTCGGAGTCGGATGAGTTCGAGGAGATCGGCGCCTTCCAGAGTTCCTGTGCCCTCGGAACTGGCGGACACGACATGGATGCGGCCCTCGGACTCGATCAGCCCGATCTGGTCAGGTGACTGCTCAACGGTGATGCCCTGGTCGTGGGCCCATCCATCCCCGAGATCGAAGGCTACGATCGTCGCCAGGTCTCCGTCGACTTCGTAGGCGAGACGGACCTTGTCGTCCGCGTTCAGCATCCTGAGGATCTGGTGGTCGTCCACCCGCATCCGGATGGGGTGCGTTCCTTCCCCGTCATGCCGATCTGTGGCAAGGAGGTTCACCAGCTCTGAAACCTGCCGAAGCTCAGTTCGGCCTGCGGCCTCGATCTGCTGGACAGCTGCCTCGGTGATGTTCACCTTCATGGTGACGTTGACCTCCGGAGATTCCACACCGCTCACTGCCGGACAGCATCCCACCCGGGACCGTCACTCTGTGGCCTTAGGATGATTGTCGGTGCGGGGGCGCCGCTCTGGAGCGTCCCGTTGACTGTCCCGCCGACCGCCGAGCCCACCTTGTGGGAGCTTCAGCGTGCTCTCCTCCAACTTCGCGAGGACCAGCGCGACGGTATCGCCGGGCTCCGGGAGGACCTGCGCGGTGATCTTCAGGTCTTGGCCGGGCGGATCGAGCAGGCGGTGACCAAAGATGTGTACCAGTCGGACCAACGGCTGGTAGACCAACGGCTCGCCGTCGTAGAACGAGATCTCACAACCGAGGTCCGTGCCCGACAGGCCGCCGAGAACGCCGCGACCGCCACCCGGCGGTGGATGATCGGCGCGTTCATCGCTCCGCTCGTCGTCGCCGCGCTCCAGCTGTGGCTGCTCTCGAAGGGCGGCCACACCTAGTCCGGCCAGGCAGGACCGGCCGGACAAGCAGTACCTGACCATGGTGCGCGGGGGAGAAACGCGAACCATCCTGTGGCTACACCACTGAGCGCCGACGGATTCCTCAACGCCCTCCGGGGCGAAGGACTTGCCGTCAACGAAGTAGGGAACTGGCGCACCCACAACCGCAACCACAAGGGGCAGTGGGGGCCGGTGCACGGCATCGTGATCCACCACACCGCCACGTCCGGAACCGACTCCTCCGTGTCGATTTGCCGGGACGGCTACGCCGGGCTGCCGGGCCCGCTGTGCCACGGCGTGATCGACCGCGACGGCGGCGTGCACCTCGTCGGCTACGGCCGCACCAATCACGCTGGCGCCGGAGACCCGGACGTCCTCCAGGCGGTCATCGCCGAAGGCCCGCTGCCCGCCGACAACGAGGCGACCGTCGACGGCAACGCCAGGTTCTACGGCTTCGAGTGCATCAACAGCGGAACCGGCCAGTCGTGGCCGGACGAGCAGGTCGATGCGATGGTGCGTGCCGCTGCCGCGGTGTGCCGGGCGCACGGCTGGAGCGAGCGGTCGATTCTCGGCCACAAGGAGTGGCAGCCGGGCAAGATCGACCCGAACGGCATCGACATGGCGGACTTCCGGGCCCGGGTCGGCCAGGTGCTGCGTGGCGGCGCCCGGCCGCAGCCCGACCCGCAGCCGTCGGCGCCGGCGTACCCGGGTCGGGACGCGTTCGGACCCGGGCGGGTGAACGACTCGATCCTCCAGCTCGGCCAGCAGCTCGTTCGCAAGGGCTTCGGCGGCGCCTACCGGGTTGGTCCGTCCCGCTCGTGGGGGGAGTCGGACCGGCTCAACACTGCGGCCTTCCAGCGCGCTCAGGGCTGGGGCGGCGCCGACGCTGACGGGCTGCCGGGCCCGTCGACGTGGCAGCGCCTGTGGTCCTGACCGGCATCCCGCTCTCCCGAAGGAGTTCCGTGAACGTCTACATCTCCCTGCTGCGTACCGGTGTTCCCGCGCTGGTCGGCTTGCTGGTGGCGACCGCCGCCCGCTATGGCCTCGACCTCGACCCGGCCGCGCTCGCCGGGGTCCTGGCTCCGGTGATCGGCTTCGCCTACTACGCGGTGTTCCGCGTCGCGGAGCACGTGGTGTCGCCGCGCTGGGGCTGGCTGCTCGGCTACGCGAAGCCGCCGGCGTACCCGGCGGCGAAGGCGCCGCTGCCGTAGAGAGTTGGTGCTTCCGGGGGTTCCGCGCCCACGAGTAACCCGTCCCGATGTGTCGGGGTGAGTCGAAAGGGGTTGCAAGATCCGGGCTCCGGAAACCAAGTTGGGCCCCCGTTCCGTGTGGAATGGGGGCCCGACCTCTTGGATTTCATACTCTATCACCCGCCATCGCCGCCTGGTTTTCCACAGGTCAGTGCATAGACTTGATACTCACGATCAATGGCGGCAGGGAGAAGTGGAAGTGAGTGGCGAGAGGTTGAAGCCGGTCCTCGTCGGCGGGCAGGAGCTCGCGGCGGTCTATGGTGCGCCGGCTCGGAACGTGGCGCAGTGGCTCCAGCGCGGCGCTCTGGACTACAGCGAGGCGGTGATCGTCAGCGGCAAGCCCTACTGGACGCTGCAGTTCGCCGTGGTGCTGGGGGAGAAGTTCGCGCGGCCGAAGGATCCGGACATGGCGGTGGTGGAGGAGCTGCGGCAGGCGCAGGCACCTCGCCGCAGCCTGGTATCGGCCCTCGCGGTGCACCGGGCCGACCTGCCGCCGATCGTCGGTAAGCAGGAGATCACGGCCGTGATCGGCGAGATCAACGACAGCGGCCTGTCCCGCGTGGACAAGGCGGTCAGGGCGGGCACGTTCCCGGAGTCCGACTGGTACCTGTCCGGGGCTCCGCT
Organism: Kitasatospora sp. NPDC094019; assembly: GCF_044764505.1. Taxonomy (NCBI): domain Bacteria; kingdom Bacillati; phylum Actinomycetota; class Actinomycetes; order Kitasatosporales; family Streptomycetaceae; genus Kitasatospora; species Kitasatospora sp. NPDC094019. The sequence goes on along the minus strand of NZ_JBIWIF010000001.1, from coordinate 819,906 downwards.
GTGGCTGCTGGACTCGGCACTGGCGGGCGTGGAGGGCATGAGGGAGGTGGCGAGGACCAAGCCGCCGGTCGTCGACGTGGAGGTGGTGGAGAGCCTGCGGGCCGGCGTGTATGACGGGCCGGGGTCGGCGGTGCTGTCGAAGGGTCCTCGGAAGAAGAGTTGACCACCCCTCCGGGATGAGTATAAAATATAACCAGAGGGGTTGAGGGAAGGGCTCGCCCCGCAAGGTTAGGAAGTGTCCGATGGGAGCGCGTTCCCCGCCGCAGCGCGACGCTGCGGGCGCCCCCTGGTCGCCCCGCATCTGCGGGGTCGACCAGAGATTGGACTTGCATGGGTTCACTTCGTAGGATCCGGGTCATGTCGAGGGGAGAGAGTCATGTGCACCGCCATTCAGGACCGTCTGCCCGGCTTGGAGGCCGCCCACTGCATCGTCCTGCCCGATGAGCACGGGATCCGGCCCAGCACGATCCAGCAGCGGTTCGAACAGTTCCATGACCTGAATCCGTGGGTCCTCGCCGAGCTGGAGCGGCTGACCGCCGAGTGCATCGAGGCGAGGTTCTCGAAGATCAGCATCGGCATGCTCTTCGAGCTCGTCCGCTACAGCTACGGCCGCGCCACCCTGGCCGCCGACGACTTCAGGCTGAACAACGACTTCCGCAGCCGCTACGCCCGCCTGCTCATCGAAGCCCACCCCGAGTGGGCGCCACACATCGAAGTCCGTGCCCTGCGCACGGACTGACACACCCTGACCTCTTGGAGAAGCGTCACCGTGCCACCGAAGATCAAGTCCCGGAAGCCCACCGGAATCATCCCGTTCCCGTTCATCCTGCTGGAGGGCGAGGAAGGTGCCGGGAAGTCCTACTCGGCCATCGAGTTCACCAAGTCCGAGCAGGTCGGCCAGTCGTATGTCGTCGACCTGTCCGAGGGCAGCGCCGACGAGTACGGGGCGATACCGGGCGCGCGGTTCGAGATCATCGACCACGACGGCAACTACCTGGACATCGCCGACCAGATCGAGGCCGTCAGGGAGGAGGCCCGGCGCGTAGCCGCCGCCGGCGAGCCCCCCGTCGTGCTCATCGTCGACTCCGGAACCGCCATGTGGCGGATGCTGTCTGGCTGGGCGCACGAGCGGGCCCGCCGCTCCAACAGCAACAGGCGGAAGCTGCGCGAGGACCCCGACGCCAAGATCGACGTCACCCGCAACCTGTGGAACGACTCCACCGACCGCTGGTACCGGATCATCCACGCGATGCAGAGCTTCCCCGGGATCGCGATCATGCTGGCCCGAGGCAAGGAGGTCTCGGCAACCGGCGAGGACGGTCAGCCGCTGCTGGACGACCGACGGCGAGTCGTGCGCGAGTGGAGGGTCGGCGCTCAGAAGGACGTCGGATTCGACGTCACCGCGTGGGTGCGGATGCGCCGCGACAAGGACCCCGAACTGATCAAGGCCCGAACCCTGCTCTTCCGGGTGGAGTCCGGCAGCCCGAAGCCGCTTCCCGACTTCTCCATCGAACGGCTGGTCTTCGGAATGCTCGGCTGCTCCACCGCCAGCCAGCCCCGCCAGATGCCCGTCCTTGTCGGTGACCGCACCGGCCCGTGGATGAAGAAGGTCGACGCCGCAACCAGCCGCGAAGGCTGCCTGGCGGTGTGGCACGAGCTGGACGCCAGGGCCGACACCGGCCTGTCGGAAATCGAGTGGAACACCGTCCGCGGCGCGGTCAAGGCGCGGGCCGCCGAACTCGCCGCGCCCAAGGACGGCATCGACGACGTCCCCGATAGTGACGCCGCCCGCCTGCGGGCCGCCGCCGAGGACCAGCAGGCCGAAGCCGACGCCGAGGCCATGGGCACCGAGCCGATGCCCGCCGCCGCGTAGCGGCCACCAGCCCAATGACCGGAAACCCCGGCCCCGCACCCTCGTGCGCGGGCGCGACCTGCCATGCCCGCTGCGACTGCTGCACCGAATGCGGCTGGCCTCCCGAGGACTGGTGCCCCGACTGCGCGGGCTGCGCCTGCGTCGGAGGCTGCGCCTGCCCGCCGCCCGGCCCCGGCCGGTAGCGAACCCGGGTGCGGCCCCGCTGTGCGCGGGTGCCGCACCCGACCTTCCCGACCTCTTGGAAAGCAGTACACCCATGTCCATATCCGTCTTGGAACGGCCCGAGTCGCCGTCCATCTGGGTCGCGGCCGATGCTGTCGACCAAGCCCGGCCGCGCTCCCGGCAGAGCCAGCTCGGAGCATCCGACCTCGTTTGTGAGCGCAGGGGCGCGTACATCTACCACGGGTGGGCGCGCACCGACCGCGTCCTGAGTCCGGCCGCGATGCTCGGCACGTACATCCACGAGGGCCTGACCGAGGCCGCCCGCCGGGAATTCGGGTGGCTGGTGGAGAAGCGGGTCGCCGACGCGGTGATCCGCGGCAGCATCGACGTCGTCCAACTCGACCAGGCGACGGCCCGGCAGTTGCCGAGCCGTCTGCGGCCCACGGTGGCGGCCGACGTGACCACCGTCGAGGACATCAAGACCCGCAGCAGTCATCGCTGGGACGAGGTGCTCAGGTTCGGGGCGACCGCCGCCGAGTTGCGGCAGGTGATGACGTACGCCCGGCTGTTGAACACCGTCGGGTTCGCCGACGTGCACGGGCAGCGGGTCCTGGCCCGGATCGGCCCGATCCGCGTCGAGCGGATCCGGATGCGGTTCATCAACCGCGACTCGGGCGAGGAGTTCGTCCAGGAGTTCCCCTACGACCCGGAGATCGCCGAAGAGGCGGTGTGGTGGCTGGAGCGGATCGCCGAGACCACGCACCCCGAGCAGGCGCCTCGGACTTTCTACGGCCCGCAGATCGACGCGGTGTGCGACTACTGCCCCTTTGCCACGGCCTGCTGGGGCGCGCCGGCGGGAGGGCGGCCGGTGCAGGCCAACATCGTCCACGACGACGCGGACGTGGCTGCCCACCTGGCGGACTACGTCGACGCGCACACGCAGTGGTCGGAAGCCGACCGTGTCAAGAAGTTCGTGCGCAAGGCCGTGGACGCCACCCCCGAGGGCCGGTACGGGCGCAATCGCCTGGGGTGGCAGGGCACGGACAAGGAGGAGGTGCAGCCGGACATGCGCGCCATGATCGAAATCTTCGACAGCGTCGGCGCGCGGATCCCCACCGTGCCCGACTCCGACCGGATGGTGAAGGCCCTCGTTGTGGCCGGCATCGCGGTTCCGACGCGGAAGGTCACCAAGAAGCCCACGCGCCGGATCGACGTGAGGGCGGTGCGGGAGTGATCGCGGAATCTCGCCGCGCCACACCGTGCCACCGAGGAGAGTCCCAGTATGTCGATCCACCTGCTGCTCATAGCGGGGTACCTGCCGCGAAGTGTCGTCACGCCGTCCCAGAAGCTGGCGCTGATGAAGATCTGTGACAGTGCCGACGAAGAGACGCGCCTCTCCCGGCCGGGCCTGCACCGGCTGGTGGCGTGGACGGGGGTGGGGGAGAAGCGGACGATCACCCTGGTGACGGAGCTCGTCGAGAAGGGCTTGGTGGAGCGGGTGAAGGTCGGGATGCCCGGCCAGACGGCTGTCTACCGGGCGTTCCCCCTCGGTGTGCCGGACCTGCCGGTGGCCGCCGAGCTGCACGAGCGCCGCCAGGAGGCGGCGACGGCACCGCGCAATCCGAACCTGGCGCGGACAGGGGTCTCCCGGGCGAAGCCCGCCGCCCCGGCGCGCACCTACCTCGACGTCATGGAGCGCGAGCGCCAGGCCGCCGAACGCCGCGGGTTCCCCCAGGGCAACCCGCCGGAAGAACCCGGGCAGGTTCCCCCGGGGGAACCTGCGGAGTTCCCCCGGGGGAACCCAGGAGGTTCCGAGAGGGGAACCCCTTTCATACCTAGTACTACCTCTGTCACACCTACCCCCCTACCCCCCACGGCTGACGCCGCGGGGGACGGTGCCCCGGCCCGGCCGTGCGCCCGGCACAAGCGGATTGCGAAGAACTGCCGGGCCTGCGGGACCAGCAGCAGCGCGCAGCGCGCCGCCGGGGAGCGGCAGCAGGCGGAACGGGCCCGTCAGGCCGAGCGGGCGTGGATGGACGGATTCCGGCAGGACGTCGAGGCGCAGCGCCAGAGCGTCGAGTCCAACCCGGCGGGAGTGGCCAGCGCACGGAAGGCGGCGTACGACGCGGTCCGGGCGGCCCGCCGACCCGCAGGTGACGACAGGGCAACGGGGGTGGGGGAGCTTGCACCCCCAACGGAATGAGTATAAGATGAAACCAAGAGATGGGGGAGAGGCCCCCATGATGAAGGAAGAGGCCGGGATGCTGCCCACGCTCACCACCGCCAAGGACTCCCAGGGTCGCTGGACCTACGCCCTCGACCACTCCAGCATCCTCGACCCGCTCGTCCGCGCCATCGCCACCGAGCGCGCTGGCAGCGAAGAGATCGACCGCGAGCTCGACGAGATCGCCGACCTCATCCAGACGGTCGACGCCGCACCTGACGCGGACGCCGCGGACAACCCCGGGGCGGAACTCTCCTGGCGCGTCGACCAGCTTGTCGACTCCCTCGGCCTCGGCCGGTACACCTTCCCCGCAGAGCCCAACAGCTGGGACATCGGCCACGCCCGCCTCACCGCCCGGAACCTGCACGCGATGGCCGACGCGCTCACCGCCTGGGCCGAACGCAACGACCCCCGCCGGGCCGCCGCCTGACCCCCTCGTGGCCGGGGGGAGCGCATCCCCCCGGCCACGACTTGCATGGGTCATTAAATAAGTCCGCCTTGCACCTCTCGGAGAGTCCCGTGATACCGCTCGACGCCCGAAGCCTCGCCCCCGCCTACCACCCGATCGCCGACCTCGCCCGCCACCGCAGCGTCAGCTTCCACCTCGCCATCCACGGCCGCACCCCCGGCCTCCACCTCCACCTGCCCGACCGCTCCACCATCTCCATCACCGACGACGGCATCGGCGGAGCAGCGGCCCGAAAGCCCAGCGGCTCCACCGGCTGGACCGTCACCCGCACCCTCGCCACCGGCCAGCACGCCACCGTCTACGACTCCACGATCTTCGGCCCCCACCACCACCTCGGAACCGACATAGACCCCGTCCTGGGCGTCCTGCACCGCTACCTGCCGCCCGCACCGTCCCCCAGGCCCGCCAGCGCCCGCCGAAGCAGCCTCCTGAGCCGCCTTCTGCGCCTCACCTGACCTGTCAGCACCTTCCGCCGCACAACGACCTCTTGGAGCCCCCGTGAGCCTCGCCCCGCCGCCCGACCACAACCGCACCGCCGACCCCGGCTGGAAGGCCCTGTTCGACGTCTACGAGCCGCTGATCACCCCCCTGCGCCGCCGCGGCCTCGTCGTCGACATCGACGACCGCAGCGGAATCACCATCTACGCCAAGCTGCCCGACAGCACCCACCTGACCATCGGCACCGGCACCGACGACGGCCACCTGCCCGCCGCCTTCGACTCCGTCACCTCCTGGGTCGTCATCCGCGAGAGCAACGACAACCCGACCCTCCAGCACGAGATCTACAACTCCACCCCCGACCCGGACAGCCACTGCGGCCGGGCCGGCTCACTCCTCGCCCCGCTCCTCCTCGCCATCGACGCCGCCCTCGCAACGTGGGGAATGCCGGGCCGCCCGGAGAACCACCATGCCGTCGTCACCGTGACGACCGTGCACGAGGCCGACCCGGCCGGATTCGCCACCTCCCCGGTCTTCCCCACCGGCGTGATCGCCGCCAGCTACCACACCGACATCGTGGCGAGCCTGGCCAGCGACGGCCTGACCGTTGCCCACGAGACCGGCGCCGCACCATGGAGGGCGCACGTCCTCGTCCGCGGCGACCACGTCCAGATCGTGCAGACCACGCTCGCCGAACTCGTCCCCGGCCACCGCACGGCCCCGGTGCCCTGCTTCTGCCGGTTCGCCCACCCGCAGACCCCGCAGGAGGACCAGCAGATGCACGCCGAAGTCCAGGAGGCACTGAGCCTGCGCGACGCGCACGGAGTGTACGTCGGCATGTTCCGGCTGCTGACCGCCCCCAACTGCCCGGCCCGCAAGGCGGCCGACCGTGCCTGAGTCGACCACCGGCGGCCCGAACCCCGACCACCTGAACCTCCTGTGGGCCTCGCCGCCCATGCCCCCGGAGTTCTCGCCCGCCGGTGCACGCCGCCGGACGCAGGCCGAACTCGGCCACGCCACCATCGCGGCGACGACCGCCGCCTACACCACCACCACCACCACCCCGAAGGAGACCCGACCCGTGAACGCCGTACAGGTCATCGCCGTCGCCCTGTCCACCATCGCGTTCCTGCTGTCCGGCTGGGCGATCGGAGAGGCCCTGCGCGCCCGCCGAACCGCAGCCCGGGTCCGCACCAAGCCCTGACCCGCCCCGTTCGCCCCACCCGGGGCACCCACAGAAGCCCGCCACGACAAGGAGTCATCGCCATGGGCCGCGCCTTCCACCTCGACGCCGTCACGCCGACCGTCACCTACTTCCTCGACCACTTCACGCACGACCGCATCCTGCGCGCCATGACGAACCTCGGCATGATCCAGGACCTGGAGATCCTCGACCTCGCCCGCATGGCCCTCCACCGTGCGTTCCCCGGCGAGCAGCCTCCTGCCGCAGGCCCCAACGCCACCGCCGCCGCCATCGAAGCCCTCCGCGCGGTCGGCGTGGCCGAGCCCGCCGGCATCCCGCGCCACAAGCTCGCCACCGCCGAGGGCTGGCTGATCACCCCCGCCGAGATCACCGCCGCCCTCGATGCCTACCAGCGCGCGCCGTTCGACGACTGCGCCGCCACCGGCGACCGCATCGACGACTGGCAGCCGTGGATCGACTTCCTCCACCTCGCCGGCGACCACAACGGCCTGCGCTGCACCTGATCCACCCGCCGCCGGGCCGCCGTCCGCAGCGCGGCCTACCAGCAGGAGCCACCGCCATGACCCTTCACCTGGTCATCGAGATCACCGACAGCGTCGGCACAACCGACGACGACAGCCGGAGCGTGAGCGCCCTCGGCCTGCTCTCGCTACGCACCCAGATGCGACGTCTGGGCATGCTCGCCGACTACCAGCCGCTGCTGTGGCCCGACCTCGACGGCGAGCGGCCCCTCCCTCTCCCCGGAGGCGACGGCATCCCCGACAGCAAGCTGACCAGCACCAGCGGCCAGCTGATCACGCCGGCCGAGATCGCCGCGGCGCTCGCCGCCTACGACCGGACGCCGGACACGGTTCGCGCCGATCTCGAAGCGGACTGGTCGGCCTGGGCGCAGTAGATCGCCTTCCTGCGACGCGCCGCCGACCACGCAGGCGTGCGCTCCACCTGACCCGCCCGCCGCCGGACCACCCGGCAGCGGCCCGATTCCCATCACCGGAGGAACCCCATGGGCTTCCAGCTCAACATCGAGACCGCCGACAACGACGACGACGACACCTGCTGGCACCTGTCCAGCAACCTCGGCATGGCCTCCCTGTGCGGCATCATGCGCACGTTCGGGATGCTCGCCGACCCGCCGGTGCCGCACTGGCCCAGCATCACCGAGTTCGGCCTGACCCGCGCAGACTTCACCGCCCCCGGGGAAGTCGTGCCCGGCAAGGAGGACCGACTCGCCGCCGTTCGGGCCGCGGTCGACGCCGCCCGCGCCGATGCCGACCCGCACCCGCTCGGCATCCCGCGCCACAAGCTGGCCAGCCAGCTCGAACAATGGCTGATCGTCCCCGGCGAGGTCACCGCCGCCCTCACCGCCTACGACGCCCGGGCCGCCGCCGAGCGCGCCGACGCGGAGCGCACCTACCCCGGATGGTCGTCGTGGCTGCGGTTCCTGCGCAGCGCAGCCGCCGGCGACCACAGCATCCGCGTCTACTGACCCCTCAACTTGCATGGGGACGCATGATGCGTCCGACCTGACCTCTTGGACTCCTGATGACCGACCGCACTCCCGGCGACAGTCCTACCCGCCCGCCGATCATCCGATACGCCGCCAACCACCAGCACCTGGCACTCGCCCCGAACCCCGCAGGGCCGCCAGGTCGACCCACCGAACCTGCCCGCCCGCCGGTCCGGCCCCTGACCGCCGACGACGAGAACTGAGAGGAGCCCCCGATGTCCCCGACCGTGATCGACTTCCTGTGCGGAGCCGGCGGCTCCAGCACAGGTCTCGGTGAAGCCGGACTCGAACTCAAGCTCGGCGTCAACCACTGGCAGCTGGCGCTCGCCACGCACGCCGCGAACCACCCCCTTGCCGACCACCTGTGCATCGACGTCTCCGCGATGCCGATGCGCTACCTCCCGAAGGCCGACGTGCTGTGGGCGAGCGTGATCTGCACCGAGATCAGCCCCGCCGGCGGGCGCCGCCGCGAGAGCGCGCAGTGCGACCTCCTCGACGGCGACGACTCCTTCAAGTCCCTGCCCACCGACGCGTTCGAACGCACCCGCGTCACCGCCTGGTGCGTGGTGCGGGCTGCAGAAGTCCACCGCTACAAGGCGATCGTCGTGGAGAACGTCGTCGAGTTCGCGAGCGACTGGATCCTGTTCCCGCAGTGGATAGCCGCGATGAAGGCTCTCGGCTACAACTACCAGGTCACTTCCGTCAGTTCGGCCCACGTCGGCGACGACGGCAACTTGCGGGCCCCGCAGTGGCGCGACCGGATCTACATCACGTTCACACGCCGGGGCATGCGCAAGCCGAACCTCACCCCGTCGCCGACAGCCTGGTGCTTCACCTGCTCCGAGCAGGTCAACGCCGTGCAGACATGGCGCGACCCGAAGACCACCATCGGGAAGTACGCGAGGCAGTACGACTACCGCTGCCCCAACACCCGCTGCAACCGGGCCATCGTCGAGCCCTACGTGCGGCCCGCGTCGGCCGCGATCGACTGGTCCGACCTCGGGCAGCGCATCGGCTCCCGCACCAAGCCGCTCGCCAAGACGACGATGGACCGCATCCGCGCCGGGCTGGCGAAGTACCCGCACGAGCCGTACTCCGTCACCCTCACCCACGGCAAGGACGGCGGCGACCGGGCATACGCGCTGACGGACCGGCCCATGCCGACCCGCTCCACCAAGCAGGGCGAGGCGCTGATCGTGCCCACCGGAGGCACCTGGAACACCGATCCCTACCCGGCCGCCGGGCCGCTGCGCACCCGCACCACCCGCGAGTCCGAAGCCCTCCTCACGCCAGCCCCCTACATCGTGGAGTTCCGCAACAACGCGACCACCTCCCCGGTGCACGGCCCGATCTCCACCGTCAGCGCGCAGGGCAACCACCACGGGCTCGTCCTGCCGGGCGGCCGGGTCGACCCGCGTGACCGCAACGCCCTGGTCATCCCCTACCGCAAGGGCACCGCCAAGCACACCGGAATGCCGCTGCACACCCTGTCCACCCGGGACTCCGCCGCCGTCGTCGTCACCGCCGAGTCCGTCGCCGACTCCTGGTTCAGGATGCTGAAGCCCCGCGAGCAGCTGGCCGGGCAGAGGTTCCCCGACAGCTACATCGTGCTGGGCACCGGCGCGGAGCAGACCATGCAGGCCGGCAACGCGGTGTCGGTGAACGTCGCGAAGTGGATCGGCCAGCGTCTCCTGGAGGTCCTGTGACCGGCCCCCGGGCCAGGTGGCGGTTCCGCCTGGACCCGCCGCCACGCCGGTCCCTGGTCCTCGCGCAGGCCCCCGACCCGGCGTGCCGGTTCTGCGAGGGCGCCGGCGGCTGGGACAGCGGCCCACCCCTCGACCGGCACGTCACCTGCGTCTGCTGGGACCCCCACCGCCGATTCACCCTGCTGCGCCTCCACCGGCGCGCCACCCCCTGACCCCACCGCCGCCGCCCGCCCGCCCGGTCCAGCCGGGCGCGGCTGGCTGCCCCATCGCCGAGAAAGACCCCAACTCGTGTTCACCGCCCTTCCCGACACCGACCTGTTCATGCCCGGCTGCTTCAGCGACCCGCGGTACAGCCCCGCCGAAGGCTGGAAGACCAAGGAGAACCTGGTCGAAACCTGCCAGCCGGTCCTGCCGAGCTGCACCCCGTGTCCGCACCGCGCCCAGTGCATACGCCAGGTGCGGCCGCATCCGACCAAGTTCGACGGCGTGTGCGGCGGCCGACTGTGGCTCGACGGCGAGGTCATCGCCACCGCCGACGGCGTCCACGACGAAGACCTGCCACTGCCCGGCAAGCCCCGTCCGAAGTGCGGCACCGCCGACGGCCTCGACCTGCACCACACCGCGGGCGAACAGCCCTGCGAGGCATGCCGGGACGCCGCGGACTTCGCCGCCGCAGTGGAGCAGCTGGCCGCCGTCGACGCCGAGGCGGAACAGATCGTGCAGCTGGCCAACGCGGTTCCCGCCGTCTCCAACGCGTGCACCGGCCAACACCTCCTGGCGGTCCCGTGACCGGCCCCAGGCCCTCGGCCCTCGTGCTTGCCGCGCCCGGGCGGGCGTGCCCGCCCCCGTCCGGGGTGCGCTCCCGCTCCCCACCATCCCCCGCCGACACCGACCCACACCACCCAGCAGATCCCCACAGGAGCCCCCATGCACGAACCGACCCTGGCCGACCTGGCCGCCGCAGCCCTCGCCGAGAAGCGAACGGAAGATTGCCACGACAACCGGGTGGAGGCCGCCGCAGCGGAACGCTACGCCCACCGCCACACGGAGAACACGTTCGGCGCCAACCCGGCCGAACGCCTCGGCTGGGAGCACACGTTCACCGCCGCCCGCGAGCACCTTGCGGCCCGCGCCCACCTGTACGGCACCCCGAACTGGTACCTGCGCTGGGCAGGCGACCAGGACGGCACCACCACCACGTTCGAGCTGCACCGGCCGTGCCCCGAAGGCGGGCACCGTGACCCGATCCACGGGCTCTCCGAACTCGGCGAATTCCTGGAACTGCTCAACAACCGGTAGCTGGCCGGCGCAGGCACGCACCGTGCTGGCACCCGGCGCACGCCGGGGACGGTGCGCCCGCCTGCGCCCCGCCACTGCCACAACACGACACCGCGGCCCGGGATGGGGACCGGCCGCGGCCCCGCACGAGAAGGAACCCCACGATGAGCACCACCACCGCCGAGGTCGCCGGCGACGCCGTCCCCCTGGTCATCGGCCTCGACCTGTCCCTCACCTCCACCGGCATCGCCGGAGTCGACTGGGCCGACGCGCTGCGCCCGAAGACCGGTCTGCGCGGCCACGGCCGCCTGGACTGGCACCTGCGGGAGATCACCGAACGCGTTCGGCGCGCGGACCTGGTCGTCGTCGAAGGCGCCGCGTACGGCCACGGCGCGCAGGCCGGGCACCACGAACTCGCCGGACTGTGGTGGATGGTCACCCAGGAGCTGTGGCGGCGCCGAATCCCGTACGCGCAGGTCCCGCCCGCCGCCCTGAAGATCTATGCCTGCGGAGTCGCCAACCCGGCGAAGGAGCACCCGAAGGAGGTCCGGGCGCGGGTGTCGAAGGGGATGGTGCGCGACGCCGTCGCGGCCAGGTTCGGCCTGGAGTGCGAGGGGGCCGGGCGGTACGACAAGGCCGACGCCTGCACCCTGGCTCACATGGGCCGCGACTGGCTCGGTCGGCCGGCTGTCGCCCTGCCGGAGCAGCACCGGAGGGCACTCGCAGGCGCCGCCTGGCCGGACCGCCCCGGCGACTCCCTTGCCCACAAGTCGGTATCTCTCGAAGGAAATTGAGCCCCGGCGAACTGGACGCCCTCCAATAATGAGTATAAAATAAAACTATAAGGCCGAGGAGAGGAACCCATGATGAGCCTGCACCGCGAGAACGTCAGCTGGCAGAACGAGCGAGGTACCTGGTCTATCGGCTTCTACAGCTTCACCGGGCACTGGGAGCCCGACGGCGACCCGAACGACTACGACCAGGACTGGGACGTCGACTACGACCGCGACACGTTCTGGTGGCTGTCGACCGGCCACTTCACCGCCGACGCCGCATACGACGCATTCGTGCAGCACGAAGCCAACCCCGGCGACGGCCTGGTCCTGCGCTGGACACCCGAGCACCACGACGAGATCGCCCGCCTGGAAGCCATTGCCGCCGCACACCCCGCCCGCCTCGCAGCCGCAGCCGCAGCACAGGAAGCCGAATGGGCCGCGATCTTCGCCCAGTGGGAGAGCCGAACCGCCTGACCACCCGCGCCGGCCGGGAATCCGCACCCGGCCGGCGCGACCCGCCCTCCACGACAACCACCCACCCCGCCAAACGAACCCAGGACACGCCATGACCGCCACCGCCACCGCCCGCCCCACCGACCTCCACGCCAGGATCCTCGCCGGCACGCTCGACTCCTGGATCGGCCAGGAGTACGACCTCGCCGCCGATGAAGCCTCCATCGCCGCGGACATCGCCACCAGCGCCGTCCGCGACGCCTGGACCCAGATCTGCCGCGACCAGGGCTTCACCGACTGGCTCGCCGACGTCAGCCCTGCCCTGCTGCTCCTGCTCGCCGACGGCGCCGCCCGGTCCGTCCGCAGTCCGATCGAGGGGCGCACCCACCTGCGCGTCGCCCGCCTCACCCTCGGCCTGCTCGCCACCGACCCCCGCCTCGACCGGAACTGACCGACCCGTGGCCCCCGCCGACCCCGGGGGCCACCCCACCCGAAGGGAGCCCTATGCCCCACGTCCTGACCGACCCCGATGTGCCCGACCTGCTCACTTCCGCCGACCTAGGCCCGCTGGCCTCCGGCATCGCCCACCGCCACGGCCTCGACACCCTCGCCGCCGCCTACGCCGCCGCCATCGCCGAGAGCGCGACTCACGGCGCCTGGGAGCAGCTCGGCAACGCCTCCTATCGCGAATGGCTGTCCGGCATCCCGGAACCGGTCCTCACGGCCACCTTCGCCCTCGCGGCCACCGCCGCCCACGACAACGCTGCCGCACTGCACCACATCGATACCGCCATCGCCGTCCTCGGCGCCGTCGCCGACCAGCTCGGCCACTGACCACCGGGGCCGCCCCCCATGAACAGCGTGTTCGCCGTTCGCGTCGCCGTCGACGGCGCCGTCCGCCTGGTCCGCGACCCCCGATTCGCCGCCCCAGGTCCCACCCTGACGACGCCCCTCGGGCACCTGCTCGTCCACACTCCGGCACCTGGCTACACCCCGGCCGTCAACCACGTCGCCAGGCACATCTGGGCCACCCTGGCCGGCTCCGGCGCCCCGCCGATGCTCCGTGGCCCGGTCCTGTTCACTGGCCGCCACCCTGACACCCAGCCCCGCCCGCTGGACCGGGACCTCATCCACGCGATCCAGGGCGCCGCGCACCGCGCGCCCCTGGCGCCGCGCCGCCGGTGCGACCTGAGCGCGGCCAGCACCCCGAGCCACGTGCACGCGGGCTCGGACGCCCACAGCGTCTTCCGCGACCCGAGAACGGGGCGGTGGGCCCTTGCCCTGTGCGACGCCCGCGACGGCCGGACCGGCGGGGCGGGCGTCGCCGCACACCACGCCGCACGGCTGGCCTCCGAAACAGCCAGGGGCGGCGATCCCCTGGGCGCGGTCTGGCGTCGGCTGCGCGCTGCCGGAGCGGAGGCGCGGGAGGGGCGCGGCATGCCGCTCAGCGCCATCGTCGCGACCTGGGGCGACCCGGAGAGCGACGTCGTGCGCCTGGCCTGGTTCGGATCCAACCAGGCATTCCGTCTACCCGTGGGCACGGGCGCCCGCGCCCTCGGGCTCACTGCCGACGAGGACGTCCATGCCGGGCCACTCGGACCGGTCGCCTACCGCGAGGTTCCGGAGCGGACAACGGCGTGGCTGGCGCTGGCCACCGACGGCGCGATGCTGCACGCCTTGGACGCGCACCACGTCGGGGAGATCCTGTGGCGCTCCGACAGCCCTAAGGAGGCCGCCGGGATACTCGCCCGCGATGGTGCGCACCCGGGCGCGGGGGATGAGGGGACCGTCGTGGTGGTCGACATCCACCACCGGCCTTACCTTCCGCGCAAGGAAGGGGAGGAGGAGAAATGAAGAGTGGACTCCGGCGCTCAATGAGTATAAGATAGAACCAAGAGAAGGGGGGAGCGCCCCCCTTATGAGAAAGGCTTCGACATGTTCGACACCATCGCCCGTGAGACCGCTGCGCTGATCCACAACCCGGGCATCCAGGCCCGCGCCATCCTCAACTCCGTGTACGTGGACGTCACTCCGGACGACGAGCGGACCGTGAAGATCGCGTTCGGACCGGCGGTCCAGGGTCTGGTGCAGGTCGACTTCACCCTCCTCGACGCCAAGAAGGCGCACCTGGACACGGTCTCCGGGGCAGTCCGCGCCGCCGATGCCTCCGAGGCGGCCTTCAAGGTCGTGTTCGACCTGATCGAGGTCTGGTTCCCGCCGGTCGCCTGAGACCCCGCCCAATCCGGGGGCCGCCCGCCGGCGGCCCCCGGGCCTCGGGGCTGGGGTGTGGATTCGCCTCAGAGCTGCGGGAGTTGAGATTCCGGAGGAGTGGACTCCGGCACTCAATGAGTATAAGATAGAACCAAGAGAAGGGGGGAGCGCCCCCCTCATGAGAAAGGCTTCGACATGTTCGACACCATCGCCCGTGAGACCGCTGCGCTGATCCACAACCCGGGCATCCAGGCCCGCGCCATCCTCAACTCCGTGTACGTGGACGTCACTCCGGACGACGAGCGGACCGTGAAGATCGCGTTCGGACCGGCGGTCCAGGGTCTGGTGCAGGTCGACTTCACCCTCCTCGACGCCAAGAAGGCGCACGTGGACACGGTCTCCGGGGCGGTCCGCGCCGCCGATGCCTCCGAGGCGGCCTTCAAGGTCGTGTTCGACCTGATCGAGGTCTGGTTCCCGCCGGTCGCCTGAGACCCCGCCCAATCCGGGGGTCGCCCGCCGGCGGCCCCCGGGCTCACGGCCCTCCAATCAAGCCGACGTCCGGAGAATCCCTGTGCTCCTGCGCCTGATCGCCGCCACCGTCCTGATCGCCCCGATCCCGATCGTCGACCAGCCCACTGGATGGCGCGTAGCCATCCACGTCGAAGCCTCCGCGATGACCATCGCCCGGGTCACGCCCGAACCCCTCTGCGCGGACGCCAGCAACGCCCTGACCGAGCGCCTTCTCGCCCAGGGCTTCGAGTCCTACGGAGTCATCGCGCCCACACGTGCAGCCGCGGCAGCCCGAGTCCAGCACCTCTACGACACCGACGCCGAGCCCGCCCCGGGCGAATACCCGCCCGCCGAAACCTGCTGAACACCTGCCCTCACCCAGGAGCCGTCACCATGTCCTTCGCCGCACCAAGTCACGAACGTCGGGTCCTCATCACCGCAGGCACCCTGGCAGGAAGCTTCGGAACCATCGTGCTTGCCCGCAGGTCGCCGAGCGGCCAGCACTATGTTCTCCTCGACGCCGGAGTGAACCGCGGACCGTATCTCTATGGCGGCCACGAGATCACACGGGCCACGCCCAACGCCCTCCTGATCACGGACATGGGCACCACCCGGGTGGTGAACCTGCCCGCCGACGAACCTGGTCGGCGGGCCGAGGCTGAGCATCACCTCGGCGGAACCGTCTCCATCGGCCCCGACAGCGTCACCTGCGTACACGGAACCCCGGTGATCGGCATCGCCGTGAGAGCCGACAGCTCCACCCTGCCCGTGAACGGATACGCCGACGCCGTCATCGACGTCCTGCAGCACCGAGGACTGGCCCGCTCCCTGCGCGGGCCCGTACTCCTCATGGGACCCGCCGACGGGGACGGCCGGACCACCGACCTGCGCCCGCAGCAGTACGAGGCCATCGAGCAGTTCGTCAAGACCATGCGGGCCGAGATCCGCGAACCCCGCGAGTGGTGAAGATCCGCATCGACCTGCACGTCACGTTCGACGCCGAACGCTGGGGCGGTGAGGCGGGCTCCGATCCGGGCGACGCAGCCCGGGACGCCTCCTGGTATCTGAGTGACGCCCGGGACTGCATTCCGCACATCGGCGAGGACGGGTGTCCGGCGTTCCTGTACGCCCTGCCCGGCTGGACCACGGACCAGGACATCCTCGGCACGGTGGAGATCCGCACCCTGTGGAGGGTGAACTGCCCGTCCGCCGAGTGGATCGCCTGGCGCGAGAACCCCGGCCCGCATCTCACCGGGCGCAGCATCAGCCCCGGTCTCGCCCGCGAGGACCTGGCCCGGACCGCCATCGAAGGGATCGCCGGCATGGCACTCCTCGCGGACTCGCACGCCGTCATGACCCTCCTGCGCCCGTGGCACCAGGTCTACGACCAGCAATGGCGGACACGCCCGGGCTCACGAGCCTGCTAGCCCGCCCCGCATCAAGGACCAAACCCCGTGCTCATCGCCCTGCGCTCCCTGCGCTGCGCCCGCTGCGCGATCACCGTCGAACGGGGCGACCCGGTCGACCTGATCGGCGAGGACCTGTGCTGCGAGGACTGCGTCTACGCCCACCAGTGGGCCGTCAGCGGGCACTGAACAGCCCGCCCGAAACAGAGAGTTCCATCATGAATCAGACCTTCGCGTTCGCCGTCGATCCGGACGGCGTTCAGGACGAGATCAGTACCACGTTCCTCGCGCCCGGCGTTGAGGAGCAGCGGGCGCTACTGCACCGCAATCTCGGTCCCGGCTACTCCTCGCTGCCTCTGGGTCGGTACGTCGTCCACAGCGGCAACCGGCCGTTCGAGGAGGAGGTGAACCGGTACGGGCAGCAGCTGTGGACCGGCCTCGCCAGCGGGGGCCGCGCCCCGTTCTTCCGGGGGACCGTGCTCGTCACCGGCCGCCGCGGCCCGGACGACCTCTACTCGATGCTGAACCGCGAGGAGCTCCGCCGACTGGCCGGTGAGGCCGAATCCACGCTGTGGGTGCCGTCGGATGGGCCGGTCGTGGCCGGCGCGCAGCTTCAGGGCCTGCGGAAGATGCAGTGCGATGCGCTCGCCGTCCACCGTGACCGGGCGCGCGGGGTATGGGCGTTCGTTGTGTGCGACGGGGTGGGCGACACGGCCGACGTGGCCTCGTTCGTTCGGGATGCCGCACCCGAGCTGGCCCGCCTCGCTGCTGCCACCGGTTCTGCGGGCGATGCGATCCGGATGGTCAGGGCGCAGATGCCGCACTGGCCCGCGCGGTCCGGGGCGGACTCCGATCCCACGGCGACGGCAGTCGTCGCAACCTGGCACCCGGACTGGCAGGAGGTGGACGTGGCCTGGGTGGGGGACTCCCGCGCCTACCTTCTGAGCCCTTCCGGCCGGGGCGAGTTGCTGACCGCCGACCACAACATGGCGCAGATGAAGCGGACGCGAGGGGTCCCCGTCGACCGGTGGGACCACAATCTGCTGCTGTCCGAACTCGGGTACGGGGAGATCGGGGAGCGCACCGTGCGCCGGAATGGCGCCGACGTGCTGCTGTTGTGCACCGACGGCTCGTATGCGCAGGTGGCGGACGGGGATCCGAATGCGCTGCCCGGCGGGGTCGACCGTTATCCGGTCACGATCCTGGACCTGTACCCGGCCAAGAGCGCGGCCGAGGTCCTGGTGCGGGACGCGGTGGAGGCGTCGCGGGCGAACAGCCTCGCCGTGGATGGGGAGGAGCGCGCCGACAACGCCACCGCCCTCGTTGTCGCCCTTCCGTCACTCTGACCTGCGCAAACGCGAGAGTTTCACCTACTGAGAAGTTTCCGGAGGAGTGGACCCCCACCCTTAATGAGTATAAAATAAATACATGAGGGAGGGGGAAGGGCCCCCGACCGAGCAGGGAGGAACCACGTGAACGCGCTGATCACCGCCGCAGTCGAGGCCCGCTACTACGCCAGCCTCGCCCGCTCCCGCGCCGCCCGCGCCGACCAGGAGATCCACCGCCTCACCCTCTCCGCCGCCGCCCTCACCCTCGACTCCGTCGCCCGCCTCCTCGGCCGGCCCGACCGCGAGGCCGCCGTCCTCGACGCCCTCGACATCGCCGAGGCATACGCCACCAGCCGCGACGCCGGACCCCTGGCCCTGCCTACCGGATTCAGCCTCGCGGTCCTGGACTACCTCACCGCCTGACTCACCCGCGGCCCGGCCAACCGGCCGGGCCCCACCACGAAGGACACCACCATGAGCATCGACATCGAGCACAGCCCCAGCGGCAGCATCGGCATCATCGAGGTCCGCGGGCCCGAGCACCACCAGCTCGCCGTCCTCGACATCATCACCACCACCCCCCTACTCGGAGCCGAAGTCGCCTCCAACGCCTTCGGCCTGGTCGAGCACGCCATCTCCGTGGCCTGGGGAAGCCGCACCGACGACTACCGGGCCCTGACCTTCCTCCAGTTCCACGACCTCGTCCGCGACCGCTACTACGCCGACCTGTACCGGCGCGCCATCGACCTCCGCGGAAACTTCGGACGCATCGGCGACCTGGCCGGGGACGTCGCCCTTGCACTGGTCACGGACCCGCAGCTGAACCCCTGAGCACGCCGCCACCGGCCCGGCCGCCCGCCGGCGGCCGGGCCCCGTCCCACCAGAAACCCCGAAAGGTCCCGCACACCATGACCGTCGTCATCATCACCAGCCCCGCCAGCGCACTCGCCGAAGAACTCGCCTTCGTCCCCGAACACCACCTTCCCGCCGTCGTCGTCCTGATCGTCGGCCACGACGCATCCCCCGAACTCGTCCTCGACGCCGCGAACCTCCTCGAACACGCCATCACCGTCTCCTGGGCGCACCGACTGCCCGACATGCGCCGCTTCACCCTCGACCACTACCTCGACCTCGCACAGCACTTCCACTACGACGACCTGTTCCACGAAGCCCTGCGCCTGCGCGGCGACCTGCGCCACGTCGACTTCCTCGCCACCACCGTCGAGCGGCACCTCCTCACCACCCTCCAGCAGCACCGCTGAAACCCCCGGAAACGGACCCGATGAGCACCCCAGAACCCACCGTCACCCGCGCCACCGCCGACACCCTCGCGGAGACCGCCACCCTCGCCGCCATCACGGCGGCCATCGACGGCCACCCGGGCCGGATCGACCTCGTCATCGACCGCAACTCCATCGCGGGGGCCACCTACCTGCA
This sequence comes from Kitasatospora sp. NPDC094019, assembly GCF_044764505.1. Taxonomy (NCBI): domain Bacteria; kingdom Bacillati; phylum Actinomycetota; class Actinomycetes; order Kitasatosporales; family Streptomycetaceae; genus Kitasatospora; species Kitasatospora sp. NPDC094019. The sequence goes on along the minus strand of NZ_JBIWIF010000001.1, from coordinate 800,924 downwards.
CGGCTACCTCGACGGCCGCCTCGTCACCCGGACCCCGATCCCGTTCAACGCCGCCGAGCCGCGCCTGCACATCCACGCCCTCGACTCCGGCCCGGTCAGCGCGGCGCGTCCCCACTCGTGGGCCGAAGCGACCAGCAACGCCGCCGCCGACGCCCCGCCAGAGGTCGCCGCCTACCTCCTCGCCCGGATCGACGACTACCACCGCCCGCCCAGCGGCTGCGCCGACTGCGCAGAGCACCGGCCGCTCACCGACGCTCCGCGCTGGACCGTCGTCCTCAGCAGCGACCTGGAGATCGAGCAGATCCGCCAGGGCGACCCTGGTCCGCACGTCGCGTGCGAGATCGCCGCCACCGGTGGCCTTGCCTTCGTCCTGAACGCCCACTCCATCCCGTCGGCCTACGAGCGGGCCATCGCCGTCCTGGACGCCTTCAACGACGACGACCGCGACATCCCCGGCCACCCGAACGTCCTGAGCGTGCTCACCAGCCCGAAGGGCCGCCGATGACCCCCGCACTCGACGCCGCGCTGCACGCCGAGACCGTCCGACTGCGCCTCACCCAACAGGTAGAGACGGCGGCACGCGCCGCAACGGACGCCGTCGTCGCCAGCGGCTACGACCACCGGCCCGACGCGCTGCGCGGGCTGACCGCTGAGCAGTACCGGGACCGTCTCGCGGACGCCGCCGTCGTAGAGGTCTTCACGTACAGCGCGCTGCACCTCAGCGGGCAATACGGCCGCGCAGCCGCCCACCTGCTGCACACCCTGGACCGGGCGCACTCCCAGGGCCCCCGGAGCAGGCCGAAGCCGGCCACGGCCGCCGATACGGGCGCGGCAGCGTGTTCGACGACTGGCCCGGCCTCACCGGCGCCATGCCCGGACCCGAACGCGAAGTGACCGCCGCCACCCACCTGAACGGCCCCGGCTGCGAGCGCGCCGACGCCGCGGTCCACTCCCTCGCGGCACGGCTCCGCGCGGACGGCCAGGCCACCCGCGCCTTCGCGACCGCACCAGCCCGCCACCTGGTCGAGACCGAGGCGCAGTGCCTCGGAGACACCGCACCGGCGCCCGGCGCGGACTGACCTCCGCCCTCCCCGAAGTCCCACCCGCGGCCCGGCTGGTCGCAGTCACGCGACCGGCCGGGCCTTCTCATGCCCACGAAGAGGACAAACCGTCATGAAGTCCACCGGTCAGCTGGACCTGTTCGCACCCGCCGCCACCGCAGACGACGAGGACGACGACGGCTACTTCCTGCCAAAGGCCGAGCCCCGCCCGCACGTCCCCCTGCCCCCGGCCGTGCCACCGGCGCCGCCCGCGCAGAAGCCGGCGGCGAAGCCGAAGCTGCGCCGCTTCCCGGTGCCCCAGGGAACCAACCCGCACGAGGCGGCCCGCCGCGTTGCCGAATCCGTGACCGGCGCCTGGCACAACCGGCACGGCGGCAGCCGGATGGAGATACCCGTCGGCGTGGTCGCCGCACTCTCCCTGTGGCCGGTCAAAGGCCCCGACGCGCCCCTGCAGGCCGACTGGATGCTCGGCCTCGACGCCAAGGACCTCGTCCAGATGATGCGCGAGTGCTGGGCCTACTGGTGGACCAAGCGCCCGGACCTGGTCCACCGGGCAGCCCCGGTCGCCAGCTGGCTGGACGAGCACCTTGACACGCACATGCTCGGCTGCGTCCGGGCCGTCGCCGACGCCGCGATCACCAACGGCCTGCTCACCATCACCGGCTCCAGCGACCCCTACGACCTCGCCGAGTGCGACCTGATGTCCTGGACGATCACCGGCCTGCGCAGCCACGGCGCCCGCGAAGGACTTGGCGAGTATCACACCCCGCCGGAGGTGTGCGAGCTGATGGCCCGGATGCAGCTCGGTGACTGCTCCGACGTCGGGCCCGGGTTCTCCCTGTGCGACCCCGCCGCCGGCACCGGCGGGCTGGTGCGCGCCGTCGCCCAGCTGATGCGCGAGCACGACATCGACCCGCGGGTGTGCCGCTGGCACCTGTGCGACCTCGACCCGATCGCCGCGGCGGGCGCGGCCGTGAACATGCTGCTGTGGGACCTCGGGCCGCACACCACGGTCTGGCGCGGGGACACCCTCGCTCAAGGCGACACGGAGCGCCGGGCGCTGGAGGAGAAGGCATCCATCTTCGAGCACCGCGACCGCCTGGTGGGTGCCGCGGCCCTGGCTCACGCGGTGGGGCAGACGCAGCGCCTTCTCGGCGAGGTGCTCGCCGAGGGGGTCCCGGGGGAGTTGACCCATGCCATGAATGAGTATAAAATAAATACATAAGGGCAAGGGCGTGCGCTCGGGGATCCGGGAAGTAACGAAAATCCATCGGGGAAACCGGGTCGGAGTGCGTCCTTGAGTCCACCAAGAATGAGTATAAAAAGAACTTAATTGGGTGGGGGTCGCCCAGCGAACCCACCCGCCAAGGAGCCGACCATGTTCCTCACCGCATCCACCCTGGCCACCGCCTTCGAACACCTCGCCGACCGCCTCGACCGATACACCCCCGCCCAGCACCCCGACGGCCACCACAACACCCAGTTCCTCGCCACCCCCGAAGGCCGCACCATCGGCGCCCGGGTCACCGCCGACGGCGCGACCCTCCAGCTGTGGATCACCGCCCCCGGCACCCGCTCCGGCTCGCCCGGCTACGGCAAGCCCGGCCCCCTCCGCCCCGGCCACAGCTACCACGCCGTGCTGAAGCTCGGCGGACTCGACGGCGACCCCGCCGAGATCATCCACGACACCCTCGCGCGAGACCTCCTACCCGTCTTCGACAACAAGCCGCACTACCTCGGTCACCGGCCGTGGGAGACCACCGACAGCACCACCGAGGGGGCGGACGACCAGCGCCAGTCGACGGGTGCCGACCTCGCCGCCGAGCCGAACCCGGCCACCGCCAACACCGGACCGGCAGCAGCGCCCGCAAGGCCCGAGCAGCCCGCCAGCCCGAAGGGCGCCGCCGAGCCCGGCCCCGAGGCCAAGCCCGCCCGCACCAGCCGCAAGCGCACCGCCCCGAAGGCCGACGCCGCCCCCGCACCCGCCTCGGCGAAGAAGGCGACCGCTCGGACCGCCAAGGCCACCCCGGCAAAGACCGCCGCCAAGCCCCGAGCCCGCAAGACGGCCACCCAGGCAACCACCAAGAGCTGACCGCCGACCCACCACCCCTCCGAGGGACGGAACACGGCCCAACTACTGGCCGCCGCCAACCCAACCAGCGCCGCAACTACCGGTTCTCCCGGCACGGCTGCACCTGCTACCCCACGCCGGCACCACCGGCCCCACCACGAAGACACTCCGCCATCGCGCCCAGCGCCACCACGAGAAACGGCAACTCGCCCGCCACGCACAGGGCTGAACAGCCCGAACGAGACCGTGACCCGCTCCACCCGCTGACAGCACCCACCTCACCCCACGGTGGCGGGGCCACCCGCGAGCCCCGCCACCCGACCTACCAGGAAGACCACCCATGAACGACAACAGCTTCGGCCAACTCCTCGACGACGCGCTCAAACAGCGAAACATCACCGCGACCACCGACTGCCATGCCTCCGCAGGGTCCTCCTGGTTCGTCATCGCACTGCCCGACAAGACCGCCCTCTGGACCTCCGACTACGACTCGAATCTCGACATAGCTGCCGCCGACATCACCGGCCTCACAGCGATCCACCACCTGGGCAGCCCGTACGACCCCAACCCCGCACAGCAGATCACCCTCTTCGACCGCAAGCTCGACCGCCGCAGCAACCGCACCGCCGCCGTCGCCACCCTTGCAGAGACCATCGCCACCTACGTCACCAACTGGCCCAGCTCCCCGACAGCCCGCCACCCCGCGCACCGTGTCGGCGACCACGGCGTCATGAACCTTCCCGCCCGACACCTCCGCCCAGGCGACGTCATCACCCACACCGCCACCGGCCACGAATCCGTGGTCACCCACACCGCCCGTCGAGGGCGAGGCGACTACCAGCGCACCGTGCGCACCCTCACCCCCGCCACGCGCGGCAGCATGCTCGCCCTCCCCGAGACCTGGTGGCAGTTCCCCAAGACCCTGCGATGCAGCGGCAGCACTCTCGTCACCGTCGTAGCACACCGCCACATCGCCCCGAACACGCTCCCACCCGCCCCCTACCCGCCTGTGCCCGAGCAGTTCACCGACGGCGACCACGTCGTCCACGACGGAGTGATTTGGGAACGGACCAACGGCCACTGGTTCAACCAGGACCGCACCCGCCTCACCCCGCCCACCCGAGACGACCAGATCCGACGCCTGTTCACGGAAGACGCCTCCCTCCGCAACGGCATCCCCACCCACCAGCCGAACACCGCACCCACCACCAACCAGCCGAACCAGGACTGATCACATGCCACTCGACCTCACCACGCGCCGCAACGCAGAATCCGCCGCCAAGGCCGTCGACCGGCTGAACGAACTCGAACTCATACCGCGCAGCCCCTACCCCGGCTCCGACGTGCACTGGGAACTCGCCTGCGGCCGGGACGGCTGCGACTGGACCGGACGCCTCTTCTACAGCCACCTGCGGCCCAGCCGAGGACACGGCCGCCGACACCCCGGCTGCATCGGCACCCCCAACACCCACCGACCCCTGCTGACCGACACCGAACTCACCACCCGGCTCAACCACCTGTTCCCAGAAAGCGCGTTCACCGTCCACCAAGACGCCAACGGCCGAACCATCACCTGGACAGGCTCCCCGGACGCCCTCCACGTCGCCGCCCACATCGGCACCAGCCAAGGCACCCTCGACCGCACCCCGTAGCAACCACCCTCACCGGCGGCCGGGCGCCACCAGCCCGGCCGCCCCACACCCGGCAAGGACACCACCGTGGAGATCGACCTCACCGACCTACCGCTCGACCTCGTCCCCGTGATCATCGCCCGAACCCGCCGCGAACTCGAACAAGCCGCACCCGCCATCCCCGGCGCCCACGCCCGCGACGCCACCCGCGTCCACACCCGAACCACAGGCACCGGCTGGGCGTACGTCCGCTGGGCGAACCTCCACCACGAAGAGCACCCCATCCACAACGCCCGGCACATCCTCACCAGCAACCCCACCCACCCCTGGTGGTCCCTGCCCATCCACCCCCGCAGCCCCTACTTCCGCATCGACCCCGACACAGGCCACCCCGTCAACGGCTCCGCCCGCCCCTACCCCCACCCCCTCACCACCGACAACACCGACCCCCTCGGCCTGTGCCGCCACTGCGGATCACGCGGACAACTCGCCGTCCGCTGCACCACCGACGACCCCAACCGGCAACACGAGTTCCACCGCGACCCTCTCCCACGGCCCTGGAAGTACACGCCATGTCCGGCCAACTGCCAGCCCATCACCGACCAGCACCGCCTGTTCACCACACCCCCGGAGCCCCAACCATGACCAGCCCCGCCCAGCACACCTTCACCGGACCCACCGACTACCGCACCGCCAACGGCTGGTACCCCGGCCCCCACGTCACCGGAGCGCCGATCCTCGCCGTCACCCCCATCACCTTCGAGACCGCCACCCGGCCCGCAGTCCGGCTCCTCCTCGCCAACACCAGCAGCCGAGGCCCCCAACACGTCGTCACCACCCAGTGGGGAACCCCCGCCGACTGGCAGCCACACCCCCAGCACAACACCGACGCGACCACCAACCAAGGACCCCCATGATCACCACCCGCACCCAGCACCGCGGAACCGTCAGAATCACCCGCCATCCCTGCGTCACCCACTACAAACTCAACGGGCACTTCGACACAACAACCTGCGCCGACTGCTCCACCAGCACACGCAGCGTCTTCCGCCCCTGGGAACGCACCGACCGCCTCTGCCCGCCCTGCACAGGCCGCTACCTCCACCACACCTCCAACCCACCCACCCCGACCCAGCCCGGCCGACTCCTCCAACGCGGCGAACAACTCCAAAACCCCACCGGCATCTGGACCATCACCGCAGCCCGCCGCATCGAACTGCCGATCCACGGGCCCGGCAGCCAGTACGCCGCCTACGTGCTCACCCACCACGACGGCCACCGCCAGATCTGGCGCGGCTCCCTCCTCACCGCCGCCGACTTCCACCTCATCCCACCACCCGAACAGCTCACCATCACCTGAGCCGACAAGGACCCCACCCGTGCTCACCCCCGACCAACTCCGCGAACTCATCACCGCCCGCACCGACAACCCCGATCAACCCGTCGCTGGCCACCACCTCTGGGACAGCCTCATCACCGCCAGCATCACCCCCACCATCAACCTCAACAGCGCCGGACGCGCAATCTGCATCGACCTGCCCGACGGCACCACCATCTGGATCACCGAACAAGCCGACATCTCCCACCCACCCGAAGACCACGAATCCTGGTGCGCCATCCACTTCCACGACCCCGACGACCAAGGCCCCTACCACCTGATCTACCAAGGACCCGGCAACCTCGGCATCACCGAAGACACCGCCGCCTGCATCGAAGCCATCACCGCCTGGACCACCGCACACACCGCCTCCGGCGCCATCGCCCGCCAAAACACCTACCTCGCCCTGCCCAAGACCATCCCGCGCGACGCCCGCCGCGCAGCCTGGAAGATCGGCTACGCGAAGCCCGGCTTCAACGGCATCCAGCCAGCCCGACCGACCGACCGCCACACCCCCACCCACCTCGGCCGACACCTCGACACCGGCACCCAACGCCGCGGCGCCTGCCTCGCCTGCACCTGGGAAGGCCCGATCCGCCCACACCAGAACCCGGCCATCGAAGACGCCCTCGACCACACCCACCCCGGCTGGCGAGACCTGCCCACCCTGCCCCGATCCACCAGCGGTAAGAACAGCACCCGCCTCCGAGCCCACCGAGACGCCACCCACCCGCCGCACTGGTTCGAGACCGGCGGCCCGCTCAAGGTGTGGACCTCCACTGCCAACGAGTGGCACGAAGCCGGCCAGGCACCCGGCGGCGGCTACCTTGTCAAGGTTCACCGCCCCGAGCCGACCAAGCCCAGCCACGAGCAGGAACTACTCATCTGACCCCGGCATGCCGACGGCCCAACCCCCGGCATGCCGACGGCCCAACCCCCGGCATCAACCCGCCCACCCTGCGGAGTCCCCGTGTACTTCAAGTTCCCCGGCGAAGACGCCACCGCCAACGAGATCGCCAACCAGCTCGAACAGCTCGTACGGACAACCCCACCCCGAACCGTCCACCTGACCAACCTCGTCGAGGCCACCGCCCACTGGGTCCTCCACGACCCCCGGCTGACCGACGCCCACCGGGCCTTCGCCACCACCAGGGCCGCCTACTGGCCGTACAACGACACCACCGAGACCTGGACAGACCTCCATGAAGCCGCGCAGCTCTTGGCCGCCCAGCTGCGCCGGCACGGCGACTACCACTTGGTCCCGTGCGAGGAGGACGCTGGCGGCGGCGCCTGCCCAGGCGTTCTGGACGCTTCCGGAATCTGCTGCTACGACGGGCGCCATGAGCAGCCGGACTGGGTGTGACCCTTCCTGGAACCAGCTCGGCGCCGTACGATGATCACCGTAGAGCTTGCGATGTGCGCAGAGAACGGCTCCACCCTGCCGAGTGGCTGGGGTGGAGCCGTTTTCGTCGGAAAGGGACTCCCTTGGAGAGCACTTCGAGCAGGTACGAAGAGCCAGCTCAACGTCCGTGCGGCCCTCAAGGGGCGGCCTGGACGGGTGCCGATGGGAACGTCATGGGAACGGACCGGCGGTGCGGGTTAGTGCTGACGGGTGCAGCATGAATCCGCTATCACCCCGCTGACCTGCGGTGGAGTGCCGGAGCGTGCGGCCGAGTGCGGGTTGGTGCGAGTGACCCGGAGTCTCATAATCCCTTGGTCGTGGGTTCGAGTCCCACCCGCCCCACCTCTCCCGCCCGCGCGGGCGGTCCCCGCCTGGGAAGACCCTAGGGGATCCGGCCCGGCGCCACGCCACGACGCGCCGCAATTCACCCGCTCGTGGGCATCACCCGGACCTCCCGCCGCCCCGGTCGGCGGTCCGACCCCTCCCCGTCGGGCCCCGGGCCCGAGCCAGCCCCTTCTCCGACCCCTGTCCGGCCCGGTCCGTCCCCGTCGCCGCCCCGCCGCCCCGCGTCGGCGCCCCTCCCCGGTCCACCGATCGGTTGATCCCCCCTCCACCGCGCCCGCCGGCCACCGGGACCGTTCGGTCGATCCGCCGCCGGGGTCCCGCGCGAGAGGCTCGGAGCAGGCCGGGAACCCGGCCGCGGCGGGCGGAACGAGGGGGAGGGAGCGGCGTCATGGCCGTGATCGAGGTGGCGGGGCTGCGCAAGGCGTACGGGCGGCGGCAGGTACTGGAGGACGTCTCCTTCCAGGTGGAGCGGGGCGAGGTGTTCGGCCTGCTCGGGCCCAACGGGGCGGGCAAGACCACCGCCGTGGAGTGCTGCGAGGGCCTGCGCCGGGCCGACGCCGGGACGGTCCGGGTGCTCGGCCTGGACCCGGTCCGGGACGCCCACCGGCTGCGGCCCCGGATCGGCGTCCAGCTCCAGCAGGCCCAGCTGCAGGGATCGCTGCGGGTCGGTGAGGCGCTGGAGCTGTACGCCGGGCTCTACCCCGACCCGCGGGACTGGCGGGAGCTGCTGGACGAGTGGGGCCTCGCGGACCAGCGCCGCACCCCCTTCGACAAGCTCTCCGGCGGGCAGCGCCAGCGGCTGTTCGTGGCCCTCGCACTGATCGGCAACCCCGAGGTGGCGTTCCTGGACGAGCTGACCACCGCGCTGGACCCGCAGGGCCGCCGCGACACCTGGGAGCTGGTCCGCCGGATCCGCGACAACGGGGTGACGGTGGTGCTGGTCTCGCACTTCATGGACGAGGTCGAGGCCCTCTGCGACCGCGCGGCGGTGCTCGACGGCGGCCGGATCGTCGCCACCGGCACCCCCGCCGAACTCGTCGCCCGCGCCGGGGCCGGCGGCACCCTCGGCTTCCGTCCCACCGCGCCGCTGGACCCGGCCCGGCTGGCGGCCCTGCCCGGGGTCACCGCGGTGGAGGAGCGGGGCGGCCGGATCGAGGTCACCGGCACCGGGGACTTCGCCGACCGGGTCACCGGACTGCTGGCCCGCGAGGGGATCGTCGTCACCGGCCTGCGGATCCGCGAGCACGGCCTGGACGAGGCGTACCTCGCGCTCACCCGGCACGAGTCGTGACCGTACGGCTCCCGGCCCGAACGGCGTCCGCGCCGTACCGCTCCCGCGCCGCCACCACCGCACCCGAGGGGACCACCACCGTGAACCGCACCGCCCACGCCGTCCGCCGCCTGGCCGTCGCCGAGACCAGGTTGTTCCTGCGCGACCCGCTGACCGCCTTCTTCAGCCTGCTCTTCCCGGTCGTCCTGTTCGGCGTCCTGGGTTCCGTACCGGCCCTGCGCGAACCCTCGCCGGACGCGCACGGCCTGAGCACGGTCGAGCTGTATGCGCCGATCCTCGCCGTCCTCGCCCTGATGATGCTCGGCCTCAACGGGCTGCCCTCGCTGCTGGCCACCTACCGCGAACGCGGCGTGCTGCGCCGGATGTCCGCGAGCCCGGTCCGCCCGGTGCTGCTGTTCGGGGCGCTGCTGCCGCTCTACCTCGGCATCGCCACCGTCTCGATGCTGCTGGTGACGGCGCTCGCGCCGGTGCTCGGGGTGGGGCTGCCGCGACAGCCGCTGGGCTTCGCACTGGCCTATCTGCTGGCCGCCGCCGCGATGCTCTCGGTCGGCCTGCTGCTGGCCTCGGTCGTCCCGTCCGCGAAGGCCGGCAACGCGGCCGGCGCGCTGGCGCTGTTCCCGATGATGTTCTTCGCCGGGGTCTGGCTGCCCCGCGCGTTCGCACCCGAGGTGGTGAACCGGATCGGCGACCTCACCCCCGGCGGGGCCGCGGTGCAGGCCCTGCAGGACTCCTGGGACGGCCGGTTCCCGCACCTGGTGTCGCTGCTCACACTCGCGGCGTACGCCCTGCTCGCCGGTGCGGCGGCTGCCAGGCTGTTCCGGTGGGAATGATCAAGGCCGATCCGGCGGACGAGGGTTCGCTCGGAGCCTGGCAGCGGCGGCTGGACCGCGCTGCCGGGCTGCTCGGCCACGTGGGGCTGCTGATCGCCACCGTCCTGGTCCTGCTGGTCCCGGTGCCCGACGCGCGGTCGGTCGGGGTCACCCTGCCGGCCGCGCTGCTCGCCCTGCTCTGGCTGCTGCTGCGCTCGGCGCTGGACCGCCGGCCCCGGCCCGACGGCGGGGCGCGGTTCGCCGTCGCCCACTTCCTCGGGCTGCTGGCGGTGACCACCGTCCTGGTGCTGGACAACCCGCTCTACGGCTTCTTCGCCTTCAGCTGCTACCTGCACGCCGGCCAGTACCTGCGGGGTCCGGCCCGGGTGGCGGGCACGGTGGTGGCGGCCGTCCCCACGGCGCTCGCCCAGACCGGCGGGGTGCTGCCGACGACTCCGGGACGGGTCGGCGGGTTCCTGGCGGTGCTCGCCTTCAACCTGGTGGTGGTCGGGGTGCTGCTCGCGCTGAGCGAGGTCGCCGACCGGCTGAGCCGCCAGCGCAAGCGGGCCAACGCCGAACTCGCCGAGGCCAACCGGCGGCTGTCCGGGACGCTCGCCGAGAACGCCGGTCTGCACGCCCAGCTGCTGGTCCAGGCCCGCGAGGCCGGGGCCGCCGACGAACGCCGCCGCTTCGCCCAGGAGATGCACGACACCGTCGCCCAGGGCCTGGCCGGCATCGTCACCCAGCTCCAGGCCGCGGAGCAGGTCCGGGAGCGGAGCGCGGCGGAGGCCGACCGGCACCTGGCCAACGCCGTCGGCCTCGCCCGCGAGAGCCTCACCCAGGCCCGCCGGGCCGTGCACGCGCTGCGCCCGCTGGAGCTCGAACGGGCCGCGCTGCCGGAGGCGATCGCCGAACTGGTCGAGCAGTGGCGCGAGCGCAACAGCGCCGCCGCCGCGCTGACCGTCACCGGCGAGGCCCGTCCGCTGCACCCCGAGGTCGAGGTGACGCTGCTGCGGATCGCCCAGGAGTCGCTGGCCAACGCCGGCCGCCACGCCCGGGCCTCGCGGGTCGGACTGACCCTCTCGTACATGCCGGGGCTGGTCACCCTGGACGTCCGGGACGACGGCGTCGGCTTCGACCCGAGGGCCGAGCCGGCCTCCCGGGCCACCGGCGGCGGCTACGGGCTGGACGTGATGCGCCGCCGGGTCGGACGCCTGGCCGGGCGGCTGGACCTGGAGACCGAGCCGGGCGGCGGGACGACGGTGTCGGCGACCCTGCCGGCGATCAGCGCGGAGGAGTAGGACCGTGGACGACGCGACGACGATCAGGCTGCTGCTGGTGGACGACCACCCGGTGGTCCGGGACGGGCTGCGGGGCATGTTCGCCGCCGCCCCCGGCTTCGAGGTGGTCGGCGAGGCCGGGGACGGCGCCGAGGCGCTGGTGCTGGTCGCCGCGCTGCGCCCGGACGTGGTGCTGATGGACCTGCGGATGCCGCGGATGGACGGCGTCACCGCGATCCGCGAGCTGGCGGCGCGCGGTCTGCCCGGGCGGGTCCTGGTGCTCACCACCTACGACACGGACGCCGACGTGCTCCCCGCCGTCCGGGCCGGCGCCACCGGCTACCTGTTGAAGGACGCCGCCAGGGAGGACCTCTTCCACGCCGTCCGGGAGGCCGCCCGGGGCGCCTCGGTGATCGCGCCGACCGTCGCGGCCAAGCTGCTCGGCCAGGTCCGGGAGCCGGTCCGGGAGCCGGCCCAGGAGCCGCTGAGCCCGCGCGAGCTGGAGGTGCTGGAGCTGGTCGCCGCCGGGTGCGCCAACCGGGAGGCGGCGGCCCGGCTGTTCATCAGCGAGGCCACCGTGAAGACCCACCTGATCCACGTCTACGCCAAGCTCGGGGTCAAGGACCGGGCCTCGGCCGTCGCCGCCGGCTACAACCTGGGCCTGCTGACCCCGACCGGCCGCCCGTAAGCTGGCCGGATGCTCGAATCCGCGCTGCTGCCGACCCCGCTGGCGGACTGCACCGACGAGGCGCTCGCCCGGGCCGGGGTGGAGCTGAGGCTCAAGCGGGACGACCTGGTGCACCCGCTGGTACCGGGAAACAAGTGGCGCAAGCTCGCGCCGAACCTCGCGGCCGCCGTCGAGGCCGGCCACACCCGGCTGCTGACCTTCGGCGGGGCGTACTCCACCCATCTGCGGGCGGTCGCGCTGGCGGCCGCGGCGCTCGGGCTGGAGAGCGTCGGGCTGGTCCGCGGCGAGGAGCTGGCCGGGCGCCCGCGCAACTGGTCGCTGCGGGCCGCGGAGGCGGCCGGGATGGAGCTGGTGTTCCTGACCCGGGCCGAGTACCGGGAGGCCGCCGGCCGGGCCGGGGAGGGGGCGGGGTGGCGCTGGGGCCCCGGCCTGGTGCTGCCGGAGGGCGGTTCCAACGGCCTCGCGGTCACCGGCGCGGCGGCGATCGTGGCGGAGCTGGACGACCTGGGCGAGCGCGACGTGGTCTGCTGCCCGGTCGGCACCGGCGGCACGCTGGCCGGGATCGTCGCCGGGCTGCCGCCGGGAGCGCGGGCGCTGGGCGTGGCGGTGCTGCGCGGCGGCGAGGGGTACCTGGAGGGCGAGGTGACCCGGCTGCACCGGGAGGCGTACGGGCGGGAGTTCGGCGGCTGGCGGATCGACCACGGGCACCACGGCGGTGGGTACGGCCGGGTGCCGGCCGCGCTGGAGGAGTTCGCGGCCGGCTTCGAGCGGCGGCACGGGATCGCGCTGGAGCGCCGCTACGTGGCCAAGCTGCTGGCCGCCGTGCACGACCTGGCCGGGGCCGGCGCCTTCCCGCCCGGCACCCGGCTGACGGCCGTGGTCACCGGCCTGCCCGACCCGGTCGGGCCGTGAGGCCCGGCCGGCCCGGCCAGGTCGACCGGGGCGCGAAGGGCCGGGCACGGAAGGGCCGGGCAGGAAGGGGCAGGCCGGGCCTCAGCCGAAGGTGAGGTTGGCGCAGGGGTCGGTGTCGGCGCTGCGGCTGTTCTCGGCGATGGCGCTGGGGACGCCGCTGGGCAGCGGTCCGGTGGCGGCCGGCGGCCCGGTCGGGGCCGCGGAGGGGGCTCCGGGGGCGGTACCGGCGGCGGCCTCCACAGCGGCGGCCTTGCCGCCGGGCACGGGCCGGGCGACCGGTCCGGTGGAGGCGGGCACCGGCCGGTAGTCGCGGCCGAGGGTGACCGTGACGCCCTCGGAGCCCGGCTCCTCGGTCGTCCGGGCACCCGGGAAGAGCGTGGCGAGCTGGTCGGCGACGGCCTTGAACGGCGGGTCGTAGGCGATCTCGGTGCGCAGCCGGCCGCCGGTGGTGGCGCCCAGCGAGACGTTGGTGAAGCCCTGTGCGCGGATCGCCGCGGAGCCCTGGCCGGCGAGTCCGTCGGTGCCGACGCCGTTCACCACGGTGACGGCGGTGGCGAGCTGCTCCGGGCTCAGCGGGGTGGCGGCCGGCGCGGGGGTCGCGGTGGCGTCGGTGGCGGCGGGGGAGGGGCCGCCGCTCTCGCCGTCCGTGAGCAGGCCGGTGCTCTGGCCGTCCAGGGTGCGGTCCTCGCGGATCAGCCGCCACAGGGTGTCGACGTCGGGGTGGACCAGGTCGACCCGGCCCTTCTGGACGACCGAGAACCGCCAGGGGGCGGTGACGAAGGTGATGTCGGCCAGCTTGATCTGCTGCAGCGACTGGGCGAAGTCGACCAGCTTCATCGCGGTGCCGAGGCCCTCGTCGACGGTCAGCGAGCGGGTGGCGGCGTCGGCGAGCGGGAGCAGGGTCGGCAGCGAGAAGCCCTGGGACTGGATCTTGCGGATCATCGAGGAGAGGAACGCCTGCTGGCGCTTCATCCGGCCGATGTCGGAGTTGTCGCCGAAGCCGTAGCGGGCGCGGAGGTAGTCGACGGCCGGCTGGCCGGCGATCTTCTGCAGGCCCTTGCGGAGCTTGATGTTGTGCGAGTTGACGTCGTTGGGGACGCAGACGTCCACGCCGTTGATGGCGTCGGTCATCGCGGCGACGCCCTTGAAGTCGACCACGATGGTGTGGTCGATCCGCAGTCCGGTGAGCGCCTCGACGGTGTTCTGGGTGCAGGCCGGGTTCCCCTTGGGGGACTCGCCGACGGTGAACGCCTCGTTGAACATCTGGTTGGTGCGGGGCTTCGTCCAGTCGCCGCTGGGCAGCCGGCAGGACGGGACGGTGACCAGGGTGTCGCGGGGTATGGAGACGCCGACGGCGTGCTTCCGGTCGGCGTAGACGTGCAGCAGGATCGCGGTGTCCGAGTGGCCCACCCCCTCGTCGCCGCCGCCGAGGTCGGCGTTGCCGTCGTTGCGGGTGTCCGAGCCGAGCAGCAGGACGTTGACCGGGACCGAGGCCCCGGGTGCGGTGGGTACCGGTGCGGGCGGGCGCTCGGTGGCGACGCCGCCGGCGTCGAAGGTGCTGATGTTGGTGTCCAGCCGGTGGTAGAACCAGGCTCCGGCTCCGGCCACGGACAGCACCAGGACGGCCGCGAGTCCTATGACGGTCCGTATGACACGCCGACGGCGCGAGCTGACGCTCATCCTTCCCGTCCCCCCGTTTTCCGTTCTGGGATCCCACCCGGCCGCCGGTCGGCGGGCGGGTGCCTCGTCTTCGAACGTTAGACGTTTCGGGGGAGTGTTCGGTTACCTCCGGTCGGCGGACAAATCCGGGGCCGGAGCTGTGATGCTCCTCACGCGCCGGGGCCGGTGGCGCCGGTGAGCATCCGGCGGAGCAGGTCGCGCAACTGGCTCCGCTCCTCGGAGTCGAGCGCGGCGAGCGGCTCGCGGGCGAAGTTCAGCGACTCGCGGAGCTCCTCGGAGGCGCCCGCCCCGGTCTCGGTGGCGGCGACCAGCTTGACCCGGCGGTCCTGGAGGTCGGGCTGGCGGGTGACGAAGCCGCGGGTCTCCAGCCGGTCGACGATGCCGGTGATGTTGGAGGGCTCGCAGCTGAGCGTCTGGGCGATCTGGCGCATGGGCATCGGGCCGCGCCGCAGCAGCGCGAGGACCTTGGCCTGCGCTCCGGTGAGCGAGCGGGCGGCGGCGGCCTCCTCGTACTCGCGGTGGAAGAGCGCGACCAGGTTGGCCATGAGATCGACGACCTCGCGGGTGATCTCGTCGGTCTGCGGTGCGGTGGCCCGGGTCGGCTGGGTGTCCATGGTTCCCATGCTACCTGAACAGTTGACAACATGAACCTTTCATGCCCATTGTTACTTCACCGACTCAACCTTTTATGTGGGGAGATCATTATGGCCGCCGAGCCGACCGCCGCTCCGGAAGCGCCCGCCACCGCCCGTGAGTGGCACCTCGCCGCCCGCCCCGAGGGCTGGCCCGTCCCGACCGACTTCGCCCTGGTCGAGGCGCCGGTCCGGACCCCGGGCCCGGGCGAGATCCTGGTCCGCAACACGGACCTGTCGGTCGATCCCTACATGCGCGGCCGGATGAACGATGCCAAGTCCTACATCCCGCCGTTCAAGCTCGGCGCGGCGATGGACGGCGGAGCGGTCGGCTACGTCGTGGCCTCGGCCGCCGAGGGCTTCGCCCCGGGCGACGCGGTGCTGCACGGGCTCGGCTGGCGCGAGTACGCCACCCTGCCCGCCCAGCACGCGGTCAAGGTGCCGGTGATCGACGGCGTCCCGCTCTCCGCCTACCTCGGCGTGCTCGGCATGCCCGGTCTGACCGCCTACGCGGGCCTGCTCGCGGTCGGTGCCCTCAAGGAGGGCGACCGGGTCTTCGTCTCCGGCGCGGCCGGCGCGGTCGGGTCGCTCGTCGGCCAGATCGCCAAGCTCAAGGGCGCCTCGCTGGTGGTCGGCTCGGCCGGCTCGGCGGCGAAGGTCGACCGGCTGACCGGGGAGTTCGGCTTCGACGCCGCCTTCAACTACAAGGACGGCCCGGTCGGCGAGCAGCTCGCCAAGGTCGCCCCGGAGGGCATCGACCTCTACTTCGACAACGTCGGCGGGGAGCACCTGGAGGCCGCGATCAGCGCCCTGGGCGTGCACGGCCGGGCCGTGCTGTGCGGTGCGATCGCCCACTACAACGACACCGACGCCGCCCCCGGGCCGCGCAACCTGATGCAGGTCATCGGCAAGCGGCTGCGGCTGGAGGGCGTCCTGGTCGGCGACCACGACGGGCTCCGCCCGCAGTTCGTCGCCGAGGTGGGCGGCTGGCTCCGGGAGGGGAAGCTGCGCTCCGAGGAGACCGTGGTGGACGGCTTCGAGAACACCGCCGAGGCGTTCCTGGACATGCTGCGCGGTGCCAACACCGGCAAGATGGTGGTCCGGCTGAAGGGCTGACGCCCCGTCGGGTCAGCCCGATCCCGCTCCCGCTCCCGCCTCGCACCGGCCACCGCCGGTGCGAGGCGGTTTGCGTACCCGGCGGAGGGGATCCGGCCGCACTACCGCATTCCGGCCGGATCCGAAAGTGCGTCAGCACCGCTGCGGGGAGGCGCGGTACGGTGGTCCCGCCTGGCGATGGGGCCGTTCGGGGGAGAGATCCCACCGGGGGGTGGACCTCGTTGCGGATTCGACTAGCATTGAGCGAAAGCCTGTCCGTTTTGCTCAATTTAGTGGCTTAATGTCGGCTAACGTGGGTAACTGTGGATCAACTACGGGCACGAACGCGAGGCAGCTGGGGAAGGCGACCCTCGTCCACAGCCTGGAGGTCCCGGTGACGACACGTGGAGTCCTGTACGTCCACTCCGCGCCCCGCGCGCTGTGCCCGCACGTCGAGTGGGCCGTCGCGGGGGTGCTCGGAGTGCGGGTGAGCCTGGACTGGATCCGCCAGCCGGCCGCGCCCGGACACTGGCGCGCCGAGCTCTCCTGGCAGGGCGAGCCCGGCACGGCCTCGAAGCTCGCCTCCGCCCTGCGCGGCTGGCAGCTGATGCGGTACGAGGTCACCAGCGAGCCCTGTGCCACGGCCGAGGGCGAGCGCTACAGCAGCACGCCCTCGCTCGGCATCTTCCACGCCGTCACCGGCATCCACGGTGACATCCTCATCCCCGAGGACCGCCTGCGCGCCGTCCTGCTGCGCGCCCGCAGCGACGGGGCGGACCTGGAGGCCGAGATCGCCATGCTGCTCGGCAAGCCCTGGGACGACGAGCTGGAGCCCTTCCGCTACGCGGGCGAGGGCGCCCCGGTGCGCTGGCTGCACCAGGTGGTCTGACCCCGCGGCACGACGAGGAGGGGCCGGCACTCACCGCGGTGAGTGCCGGCCCCTCCTCGTCGGACACGGTCCGGACGCGGGTCCGGAGTCGCGGAACCGCCGGGTCAGTGGGTGCGGAAGGCCAGCACCACGTTGTGACCGCCGAAGCCGAACGAGTTGTTCAGCGCCGCGATCCGGCCGCCCTCGGGCAGCGGACGGGCCTCGCCGCGGACGATGTCCGCGTCCACGTCGTCGTCCAGCTCGTCGACGTTGATGGTCGGCGGGGCGACGCGGTGGTACAGCGCCAGCACGGTGGCGACGGTCTCGATGCCGCCGGCGCCGCCCAGCAGGTGGCCGGTCATCGACTTGGTCGCCGAGATGGCGATGTGGTCGAGCTCCTCGCCCAGCTCCTTGCGGAGCGCCTTCAGCTCGGCGGTGTCACCCTGCGGGGTCGAGGTGGCGTGCGCGTTGACGTGCACGATCTCGGCCTTGTCGAGCTGGTTGCGGTCGAACAGGTCGGCCAGCGCGCGGGCCACGCCGGCACCGGTCGGCTCGGGCTGGGCGATGTGGTGGGCGTCCGAGGACAGGCCCTGGCCCACCGCCTCGCAGTAGATGCGGGCGCCGCGGGCCTCGGCGTGCTCCACGGACTCCAGCACGACCACGCCGGCGCCCTCGCCGAGCACGAAGCCGTCCCGGCCCTTGTCGTACGGGCGGGAGGCGCGCTGGGGGTCGTCGTTGTTCTTGGACATCGCCATCATGTTGGCGAACGCGGCGATCGGCAGCGGGTGGATCGCGGCCTCGGTACCGCCGGCCACCACGACGTCGGCGCGGCCGGTGCGGATCATCTCGATCGCGTAGCCGATCGCCTCGGCACCGGAGGCACAGGCGGAGACGGGGGTGTGCACACCCGCGCGGGCGCCGACCTCCAGGCCGACGTTGGCCGCCGGGGAGTTGGGCATCAGCATCGGGACCGTGTGCGGGGAGACCTTGCGGGCGCCCTTCTCCTTCAGTACGTCGTACTGGTCGAGCAGGGTGGTGACACCGCCGATGCCGGAGGCGATCACGGCGCCCAGGCGCTCCGGGGCCAGCTTGGAGGACTCGTCGGTGGCCGGGGTCTCGTAACCGGCGTCGGCCCACGCCTCGCGGGCGGCGATCAGCGCGAACTGGGCCGAGCGGTCCAGCTTGCGGGCCAGCGGTCGGGGGAGGATCTCGCCCGGCTCGACGGCGGTGCGCGCGGCGATCCGGACGGGCAGCTCGGCGGCCCACTCCTCGGTCAGGACAGCCACCCCGGAGCGCCCGGCGAGCAGGTTCTCCCAGGTGGTGGCGGCGTCGCCGCCCAGCGGCGTGAAGGCGCCGATACCCGTGACGACCACGGTACGGTTTTCAACGGTCACTGGATCTTCTTCTCTCACGTTCGTGCGGGGGGTCGGCGGCGGGCCGAATGTGGGCCCGGCCGGGCGCCCGGTGGGCGTCCCGGCCGGCGGGTCGGCCGACCCGGGTGGGGCCGGCCGATCTCAGGCATCGACGGAGTCGACGGCTCAGGCGTTGGTGAGGATGTAGTTCACCGCGTCGCCGACGGTCTTCAGGTTCTTGACCTCGTCGTCCGGGATCTTGACGTCGAAGCGCTCCTCGGCGGCCACGACGACCTCGACCATGGACAGCGAGTCGACGTCCAGGTCGTCGGTGAAGGACTTGTCGAGCGCGACGTCCTCGGTCGGGATGCCGGCGATCTCGTTGACGATCTCGGCGAGACCTTCCAGAACCTCGTCCTTGGTAGCCATACTGGCTGCTCCTCTTCGGTGTTGAATGCGGCCGCCCGGCGGACGGACGCAGGTTTGTGGTGGATCCGGGTGGATCGGGCGGAAAGTGCCTAGGGGAGCGTAACGACCGCCGCGGCGTACACGAGACCCGCCCCGAACCCGATGATCAGGGCGAGATCCCCGCTGCGGGCCTCGCCGCTCTCCAGCATGCGCTCCATCGCGAGCGGGATGGACGCCGCCGAGGTGTTCCCGGTCTCCGCGATGTCGCGGGCGACCGGCACCGACTCGGGCAGCTTGAGGGCCTTGATCATGGCGTCGGTGATCCGCATGTTGGCCTGGTGCGGGATGAACGCTCCGAGCTGGTCGGCGGTGATCCCGGCGGCGTCCAGCGCCTGCTGGGCCACCTTCGCCATCTCCCAGACCGCCCAGCGGAAGACCGTCTGGCCCTCCATCCGCAGCGCCGGCCACCGGGTCTCCTCGCCGGCGCCGTTGATGGCGCCGTCCTTGGCGAAGGCGGTGTCCCATGCCTCGGTCTGCGAGATGACGTCCTTCTGCGAGCCGTCCGAGCCCCAGACGACCTTGCCGATGCCGGGAGTGTCGGACGGGCCGACGATCGCGGCGCCGGCGCCGTCGCCGAAGATGAACGCGGTCGAGCGGTCCGAGGTGTCGGTCAGGTCGCTGAGCCGCTCCACACCGATCACCAGCACGTACTCGGCGCTGCCGCCGCGCACCATGCCGTCGGCCAGGCCCAGGCCGTAGCCGAAGCCGGCGCAGGCGGCCGAGATGTCGAAGGCCGGGGCGGTGCCGCAACCGAGCCGTTCGGCGATCTCGGTGGCGACGGCCGGGGTCTGCTTGAGGTGCGAGACGGTCGCGACGATCACGCCGCCGATCCGCGCCGGGTCGATCCCGGCCTGGGCGATCGCCTTGCCGGCGGCCTGCACCGACATCTCGGCGACGGACTCCTCCGGCCCGGCCCAGCGGCGCTCGGCGATCCCGCTACGGGTGCGGATCCACTCGTCCGAGGACTCGATCCAGGTCAACACCTCGGCGTTCGGGATCACCCGGACCGGCCGGTAGCCGCCCACCCCGTGGATGCGCGAGTACCGCGCACCGGTGACGGGGCGGATCTGGGGGGTGTTGCTCATGCCTGCTCCTGCTCCTGACCGCCGTGCTCCGCGACCAGGGCGCGTGCCTTGTCCAGGTCGGCGGGGGTCTTGAGGGCAAGCGTCGCCACACCCTTGAGGTTGCGCTTGACCAGTCCGGTGAGGGTGCCCGCCGGGGCGAGCTCGATGACGGCGGTCGCGCCCAGCCGCTGGAGGGTCTCCATGCAGAGGTCCCAGCGGACGGGGTTGGACACCTGCGACACCAGCCGGCCCAGCACCTCGGCACCGGAGGCGACCACCTGGCCGTCCTGGTTGGAGATGTAGGCCACCTCGGGGTCGGCGACCGTCAGCGTCGGGGCCAGCTTGGCCAGCCGCTCGACGCCGGGGGCCATGTGGGAGGTGTGGAAGGCGCCGGCCACCTTCAGCGCGACCAGCCGGGAGCCGGCCGGCGGGTCCTCGCGCAGCGCGTCCAGCTGCGGCAGGGTGCCGGCCGCGACGATCTGGCCGCCGCCGTTGTTGTTGGCCGCGGTCAGGCCGTGCTCGGCCAGCTTGGCGGCGACCTCCTCGGCGTCGCCGCCGAGCAGGGCGACCATGCCGGTCTCGGTGGCCGCGGCCGCCTCGGCCATGGCCAGGCTGCGCTCGCGCACGAAGGTGAGGGCGTCGTGGGCGCTCAGCACCCCGGCGCCGGCGGCGGCGGTGATCTCGCCGACGCTGTGGCCGGCGACGGCGCCGACCAGCCCGCGGGCGGCGTTCTCGTCCGGGAAGAGCGCGCGGGCGGTCACCAGGCCGGCGGCGACCAGCAGTGGCTGCGCGACGGCGGTGTCCTTGATCTCCTCGGCGTCCGCCTCGGTGCCCGCGCGCACGAGGTCGAGCCCGGCGACCTCCGACCAACCGCGCAGGCGGTCGGCGACGCCGTCGAGCTCCAGCCAGGGGCTGAGGAAACCGGGGGTCTGGGCACCCTGTCCAGGGGCGACGATTACGAGCACGGTTCAACCCTCTCTCGCCAGGCGCCCGGGGGCGGGTAGGCGACGGTAACGAAGAAAAGCATCCGGGATTGTAAGGTCCCTACAGCGTGGTCAGCTTGACTCTCCGGTGGCGGTGAGCCGCCCCAGCGCCAGTGCGATACGCAGGGTGAAGGCCGAACGCACGTCGGAGGGAGCGTAGCCAGTGACGTCGGTCACACGTCGGAGCCGGTAGCGCACCGTGTTGGGGTGGACGAAGAGCATCCGGGCGGCGCCCTCCAGCGAGGAAGCCTGCTCCAGGTAGACACTCAAGGTCTCCAGGAGTGCCGAACCGGCCTCGTCCAGCGGTGTGTAGATCTCCTCCACCAGCTGGCGCCGGGCCGCCTGATCGCCCGCGAGGGCGCGTTCCGGCAGCAGATCGTCCGCCAGCACCGGCCGGGGGGCGTCCGGCCAGGCCGCGCAGGCCCGCAGGCCGGCCGCGGCGGCGTGCGCCGAGCGGGTCGCCGAGAGCAGGTCGGGCACGGTCGGGCCGACCACCACCGGACCGGCCGCGAACTGGCCGATCAGCGCCCGGGCCGCGTGCACCGGCTCCTTGTCGCCGCCCACCACGACCACCAGGCGCTTGCCCAGCACCCCGGTCAGCACGTGCAGCTTGGCGTACCGGGCGGCCCGGCGGATCGCCTCCACCACCAGCTCGCTGTCGCCGTCCGGGGCGGAGCCCATCACCACCCGGACCTGACTGGGCTGGCCCCAGCCGAGCGCGGCGGCGCGGGACAGCACGCCTTCGTCGGCGTCGCCGGAGAGCAGCGAGTTGACCACCAGGGCCTCCAGCCGGGCGTCCCAGGCCCCCCGGGCCTCGGCGGCCTGGGCGTACACCTGGGCGGTGGCGAAGGCGATCTCCCGGGCGTAGACCAGCACCGACTCGCGCATGTCGGCCTCGTCGCCGGGGGCGGCGACCTCCTCGATCGCCTCCTCCATCACCTCGATGGTGGTGCGGATCAGCTCGACCGTCTGGCGCAGGGTGATCGCCCGGGTCAGCTCGCGCGGCGCGGTGCCGAAGACATCGGTGGAGATCGCCTGCGGGGCGTCCGGCTTGCGGTACCACTCGGTGAAGGCGGCGATGCCGGCCTGGGCGACCAGGCCGATCCAGGACCGGTGCTCCGGCGGCATCCGCCGGTACCAGCCGAGCTGGTCGTCCATCCGGGCGATCGCGGCGGAGGCGAGCTTGCCGGAGGACTTCTCCAGCCGCTTGAGGGTCGCGGCCCGGCGCTCGGCGCGGTCGGCGGCGAGCCGGCGCTCCTGCGCGGTCAGGCGCGGTGCCGCCCGCCCGGGCCGGTCTCTCCCGGCACCGGACGTCGGGCTCTTCCCGTTCCTGTCGGGGGCGGTCGGATCGCTCTTGGAGTTCGCGGAAGCGGCTGGCACAGGGACAAGACTGCCTCACCGGAGTGACTGCTCGTGCACAGGCCCCGGTCGACGGGCGGGGTGGTGGCGGTCACACCCGCCGGAGGCGGCACTACGGTGGGCCCGTGACCGATGCCCCAGCCCGCCCCCGGGCCGACCTCCGCCGTACCGCCGAGCGTTATGTCTCGACCCCCGCCGAGGGCGTCGAGACCCGGCACGCGTTCTCCTTCTCGGGGCACTACGACCCGAAGAACACGCACTTCGGGGCCCTGCTCGCCTGCAACGAGGAGCGGCTCGCCCCCGGCGCCGGGTACGACGAGCACAAGCACCGGGACACCGAGATCCTCACCTGGGTGCTGGAGGGCGCGCTCGCCCACCGGGACTCGTACGGGCACGGCGGCGTGGTGCGGCCCGGCATGGTCCAGCACCTGGGCGCGGGCTCCGGGGTCGGCCACACCGAGCGCAACGTCGGCGGCGCGGACGGCCCGGTCCGTTTCGTCCAGATGTGGCTCCAGCCGGACGTCCTCGACGCGCCGCCGGTGTACGGGCTGCGCGGGGTGGAGCGGGCGGCCGACGGGTTGACGCTGCTCGCCTCCGGGATGGCGCGGGACGCCGGCACCGAGGCGCTGCGGCTGCGGCGCGGGGACGCCGCGCTGTGGCTGGTGACCGCCGGGCCGTGGCAACCGCTGCCGGCGCTGCCGCCCGCCGCCTACCGCTACGCGCACCTGACGACGGGCTCGCTCGGCTACCGGACGGTGCCGGGGCCGCAGGGCGGGGGCCGTTCGATGGTGCCGGGTGACAGCGTGCGGATCACCGGGGACGCCTTCGCGGCGCCGACGGCCGGCGGGACCGGTGCGGAACTGCTCCTGTGGGAGATGCACTCGCCGGTCTCGTACGGCTGACGGCGCCGCGGGCGCGGTACGGCCGTCGCCGCCGCCGTCAGCCCCGGAGTTCGGCGAGGACGGCGTCGGAGAGCACCGGCCAGACCTCGGCGGCCCACGGGCCGAAGTCGAGGTCGGTGAGCGCGACACAGGCGACCCCGGCCTCCGGGTCCACCCACAGGAAGGTGCCGGACTGGCCGAAGTGGCCGAAGGTCGCCGGGGAGTTGGTGGTGCCGGTCCAGTGCGGGGCCTTGCCGTCGCGGATCTCGAAGCCGAGGCCCCAGTCGTTCGGCCGGCGGTGGCCGAAGCCGGGCAGGACGCCGCCGGTGCCCGGGAAGGCCACCTCGCGGGTCGCCGCGCGCAGGGTGCCCGGGTCGAGCAGCTTGGGCGACTGCAGTTCGGCGGCGAACCGGACCAGGTCGGCGACGGTCGACAGGCCGCCGGCCCCGGCGGGGGTGCGGTGCGCGGTGTTGATCAGGGTGGCGTGCATGCCGAGCGGCTGGAACACGGCCTCGGCGACGTACCGGCCGAACTCGATGCCCGCGGCCTGCTCCAGGGTCCGGGCCAGCACGTCGAATCCGGCGTTGGAGTAGAGCCGGCGGTTGCCGGGCTCGGCCATCACCCGGTGCTCGTCGAAGGCCAGGCCCGAGGTGTGCGCCAGCAGGTGCCGGACGGTCGAGCCCTCGGGCCCGGCCGGGTCGTCCAGCTCGAAGACGCCCTCCTCGACCGCGACCAGCACGGCGTAGGAGGTGAGCAGCTTGGTCACCGACGCCAGCGGGAACAGGTGCTCCTGCGGCCCGTGCGCACCCAGCAGCGCGCCGTCCGCGCCCCGGACGACGGCCGCCGCCGCGTGCGGTACCGACCAGGTCTCGATCCTGCGCAAGCTCTCCATGGGCCGACTCTAACCAAAGCGGCGGCCCCACCGGGATGGCAGGCTTGGGCCGACCGCACTCCACGACGCCGGTGGCGCCGGCACGTTCAGCACCCGGGGGACCGACATGACCGTACTCACGGCGATCGAGGCCGGACCGCGTACCTGTGGCGAGGTGTTCCGGGAGCCGCTCGGCGCGCCGGACCGGACGCCGAGGCACACCATCGGCGAGGTGTCGGCGGCCAGCGGGCTGACCGCGCACACCCTGCGCTGGTACGAGCGGATCGGCCTGCTCGACCCGGTCGACCGCTCGGCCTCGGGCCAACGCCGGTACAGCGACGGGGACCTGCACCGGCTGGCCTTCCTCGGCCGGCTCCGGCTGACCGGGATGCCGGTGGCGGACATGCTGCGGTACGTGGAGCTGGCCCGTGAGGGCGACCGGACCTCCGCCGACCGGCGCGATCTGCTGCTCGCCCACCGGGAGGAGGTGCGGCAGCGGATCGCGGATCTGCACGCGACGCTGGCCGTGCTCGACCACAAGATCGAGCTGTACGACGGCCGGGTCGCGTGCCTGTAGCCGTGAGGCCCGGAGCCGTCGGGCCGGGCCGTCAGACCTCCCGGCCGAGGTACGCGGCGAGCCGGGTGTACGCGTCGGCGTCGGCCGGCGCGGGCCGGACCGGGCCGAACGGCACGGCGCCGCCGCGCGGTTCGGCCGGCAGCACGGCCCGGGCGACCCCCAGCGCGGTTTCGGCCAGCCGCTCGTCCAGCGGGAGGGCGGTGCCGAGGGCGCGGGCGATGTCCCAGGCGTGGGTGGCGGTCTCCAGGACGTAGCCGCCGACCGCGGCCCGTCCGGGTACCTCGCCCCAGGGCGCGAAGGTCGGGCGGTCGAGCTTGGCGTCCTCGGCCCAGGCGGCGGTCACCCGGGCCCGGGCCCGGTCGAGGGCGGCCGGCCAGCCGTCGTCGGGGAGTTCGCCGGTCGTGGCCGGAACGTCCTCGCAGTGGCCGCCCTCGCCCATGTAGGCGAGCCGGTGGATGCCGCCGACCACGTGGCCGAGCAGCGTCCGCAGGTCGTACTCGGTGCACGGGGTGGGACGGTCGAGGGTCTCCGGGGCGGCCTCGGCGATCAGCTTCTCCAACTGGCCGAGGGCGAGCAGGTACAGCGGGCGCGGGTCCTGGGTGGTGTCCATGGGAACGTTCGACTCCATCGGTGCGGAGGGTTTCGCGAAAGGTTTCGCGGTACGGAGGCAATCTCCCGGTAAAACCTGACAAGCGCCGTCATGATTTCTGGGACCCTCGGAGCATGAAGGCCGACCGCCTGCTCTCGATCCTGCTGCTGCTCCAGACCCGCGGCCGGGTGCCCGCCACCGAACTGGCCGAACGGCTGGAGGTGTCGGTCCGCACCATCTACCGCGACGTAGAGGCGCTCTCCACGGCCGGGGTGCCCGTCTACACCGAACGCGGCCGGCACGGCGGCATCAGTCTGCTCCCCGGCTACCGCACCGATGTCAGCGGCCTGACCGCCGACGAGGCGCGGGCCCTGTTCGTGCTGTCCGCCCAGGGGGCGCACAGCGACCTCGGGCTGGACGGCGCGCTGGGCTCGGCGCTGCGCAAGGTGATGGCCGCGCTGCCCGCCCCGCACCGGCCCGGCGCCGAGCGGATCAGCGAGCGGATCCTGGTCGACCCGGCGCGCTGGTTGCAGGCGGGTGCCGCGCCCGGGCCCGACCTGGGCGAGCTCCAGTACGCGGTGTTCGCCGACCGGCGCCTGCGGCTGCGCTACCGGCACAGCGGCTCGCCCGCCCCGGCGGAGTACACGGTGGACCCGTACGGCCTGGTCAGCAAGGCCGCCGTCTGGTACCTGGTGGCCGATCTGCGCGGTGAGCCGCGGTTGTTCCGGGCCGACCGGGTGCTGTTCGCGGAGACCGCCGAGGAGCCGGTGCGCCGACGGCCGGGGGTGGGGCTCGGCGACGTCTGGACGGTGCTGCGCGAGCAGGTGGAGCGGCTGCCGAAGGAGTTGACGGTACGGGTCCGGGTGCGGCGCGGGCGGCTGGACATGTTCGTCCGGATCCACGGCAGCCGGCTCACCGCGCCGCCGCCGGAGACCGGGGGCGGCGCGCCCGAGGAGTGGGTCGAGCTCGCGCTCGGCTTCCAGTCGTTGCCGGCGGTGCGGGCGCTGCTGGCGTTCGGCGCGGACGCCGAGGTGCTCCACCCGCCGGCCGCCCGCCGGGAGATGGTCCGTACCGCGGCCGACGCCGTCCGGCTGTACCAGGAGGCGCGCCGGCCCGACCCGCTCTGACCTCGCTCCGACCCCGTTGCCGCTCCGACGCGGGCCCGGCTCGGGCTCCGACGCGGGCCCCGGCTCAGGCTTCGGGGGTCGGACGGAGCACGTCCTGGTCCCTGCCGAGGGCGACGGCGGCGAAGTTGTACAGGCTGTCGGTGCCGGTCGCGAAGTAGCCGTTGTGGCCGGCGGACCGGGCCGAGGAGAGCCGCTCGGAGCCGAAGTCCACCGAGGTCGGGTCGGCGCCGTGGCCGAGCCCGCCGACCTCCAGGTAGGGCACGTTGCCGATCCAGTCGGTCTCGTTGCGGGTCGCCCAGACCCGTACCCCGCCGCCCAGTTCGGAGCGGCTCTCGACGCCCATGCCGGGGGAGCCGAAGACCACCAGGTCGGTGATCCCGCTGGTGTCCGCCGGGGAGGCGGCCGCCCGGGGGATGTCCGGCGCGGCCGTGCCGCAGACCACCGACCCGTAGGAGTGGCAGAACAGCGCGGGCGGCGCCTGCGGGCGGGTGGTCTCCTTCAGCCCGGCGAGCAGGCGGCGCAGCCGGGGCGCGCCGACGTCGGCGAGCCGGGAGGTGACCGCGTCCGGGCCGAGGCCGGAGGGGGTGACGTAGCCGGTCCAGGCGACGACGGCGGTGCGGGAGCCCGGGACCTGCCGGTGCTCCTCCTCGTACAGCGCGCGGGCCATCCCGGCGGGGGAGCGGAGCGGTTCCACGGCCTGGTCGAAATGGCCGAGGTCGGCGTCCGAGCCGGGGACGAGCACGGCGATCCGGTCGGCGGCCCCGAGGTCGCCCCAGACCTCGGTCAGCAGGCCCCGGCCGCGCGGGTCGAAGGCGAGGATCTGCCGGCCGGGGGCGAGCAGGCTCTGCACGTCGTTGGCGCGGGAGACGGCCAGCGCGCGCTGGTCCCGGTCGAGCTGCGGGTCGGCGGCGAGGGCCCGGGCGTGGTCGCGCTCGGCGGCCAGGGCCACCCGGTTGGCCCGGTAGCGCAGGGCGAGCGGCGCGCCGTCGTAGTTGCCGACGACCAGCGGGTAGGCCGCGACCAGCCGATCGGTCTCGGCCGGGGAGAGCCGGTCGAAGAACTCGGCCGCGGCGGCCGGCGCGGTGGTGGCCGGGTCGGGCAGGTCGAGCCCGTAGGAGTGGTCCTCGACCCAGGCGGCGCTGCCGGCCGGCGGGGTGGAGATGGCCAACTGCTCGGTGGCGGCGGCGGCCTGGGCGGCAGCCGCACCGGCGTCGGCGAGGACGGCGGCGCCCGCGAAGGCGCCGATCAGGACGTGCTTCCACCGTCGACGGCGCATCGTCTCAGCTCCCAGAGAGTCCCGTCACCGATCCCGGACGGGGCCCGAGGGTGGTACGACTGCCAACTTTCAGCGCAAGCCTAGGGGTCCGGAGCGGCGCCCGGACCGCCTTAAACTGTGGGATGGATCACATGAACACCGGGTGACCCGGAGGGGTTTCGGTCGTTCGCGCGGAAATCGGCGGCTGTGGACCGGTTCGTCCCCCCGGCCGGTCCGCGGCCGCCGCGCTCCCGCGGGCCCGGTCCCCGCGCTCAGACCACGCCGAGCGCGTACGCGGCGAAGAACGCCGCCGCCGCGCCGGCGACCGCCTTGGCCGGCCGGGAGAGCGCCGTCCACGGGCCGTCGAACCGGCGGGTGAACCAGCCGATCCCGATCAGTGCCGCGCCGAACAGCGGCAGCAGGGCCAGCCGCAGCGCCACCCAGCCGAGCGAGTCGGGCGCCACCGTCAGCCCGGGCACCGCGCCGAAGGCGGCCGCGCCCGGCACCGCGACGGCGAGCATCGCGCTCTGGTGCCAGCAGAAGATCGTCATCGCGGAGAGGTTGACCGCCACCACCGGCAGCCACAGCAGCGGACGGCGGGTCAGCAGCCGGCCGAGCCGGTCGCGCAGCAGCACCGCCGCGCCGCACTGGACCGAGGCCAGCGCCAGGACCAGCAGGGACGGCGGGTGCGAGTTGGTCCGGGCGGCCCCGGGGACCCCGACCATCGACGCCGGGTAGTGGAACACCAGCAGCAGTGCCGCGAACAGCGCCGCGCCCCCGGCCAGCAGCAGCCGCGCCGCCGGGCGGCCCAGCCGGCCCCCGGCCCAGAGCACGCCCAGCTGGTAGCCGAACAGCCAGCCCGGCAGGATGTTCAGCAGCCCGACCCAGGACGGCACCGCCTCCGCCCACGGCCCGTACCGCAGCAGGTCGACCGCGGCGACCGCGGCCAGCGGCAGGCCGGCGGACCAGCCGCCCAGGCGCCGGGCGGCGGCCGCGCAGAGCGGGGTGAGCGCGGTCAGCCCGAGGTAGACCGCGATGTACCAGAGCGGCTGCACCACCAGGGTCGAACCGGTCCGGACGGTGTCGGCGGGTACCCCGAGGCGCGGCAGCAGCGGGATCAGCAGGGCCCAGACGGCGGCCACCCCGAGCACCGGGCGCAGCAGCCGGACCGTCCGGCCGCGCAGCCAGCCGCCCGGGCCGGTGCCGCGGGCCCGGGCCCGTTCCAGCGAGCGGACCGCGGAGTAGCCGCCGACCAGGAAGAACACCCCGAGCAGTTGCAGTCCCCAGCTGGCCGGGGCGAAGAAGCCGAGCGCGGGCGAGGAGAGCGGGCTGGCGTTGTGCAGGGCGCCGTCGGCGGAGCGGGTGAAGCCGCCGAGCAGCCAGTGGCCGACCGGGACGGCGAGCAGGGCGAGGGCGCGCAGGCCGTCGAGCGCGCGGTCGCGGCTCGCGGGGGTGCGGGCGTCGACCTGGCGGGCGGCGCGGTGCAGGGGGGCGAGCAGGGGGCTGGGCATGACGGGGTCTCCGTTCGCGGGGTGCGGCGCGGCGGTCGGGCGGGGAGGGGTCAGCGGCCGAGGGCGAGGTCGGCGAAGGCGGCCAGCGAGGCCGTGCCCGGGGCGAAGTAGCCGGTGTGGCCGTGCGAGCCGGTGGAGGGCAGCGGACGGGCGCCGAAGGCCGGATCGGTGGGGTCGGCTCCGTGGCCGAGGCCGAGCAGCCGGACGAAGGGAACCCGGCCGATCCAGTCGGAGTCGTTGCGGGCGGTGGCCCAGAGCGGGACGCGCGGGTCGAGGTCGGCGGCCGAGTCGACGCCGAGGCCGGGCGAGCCGAGCACCACCACCCCGGAGGCCCGGTCCGGGCCCGGCCGGGCCAGCCCGCAGACCACCGATCCGTAGCTGTGGCAGAACACCGTGGGCGCGGCGTCCGGGCGGGTTCCGGCGGCGAGTCCGTCCAGCAGTCGGTCCAGCCTCCCGGCGCCGGCCCGGGCCAGCTGCTCGGTGGCGGCGTCCGGGCCCAGGCCGAGCGGGGTGGTGTAGCCGGCCCAGGCGATCACCGCGGTCCGTCCGCCGGTCGCCCCGGACAGGGCGCGGGCCATCCCGACCGGGGTGCCGTAGGGGTCGCCGGAGCGGTCGAAGGTGCGCAGGTCGATGTCGGACCCCGGGACGACCACCGCGATCCGGTCGGCGGTGGCGAGGTCGCCGAACACCTCGGCGACCAGGCCCCGGCCGCGCGGGTCGAAGGCCAGGAACCGGCGCGGGCCGCCGGGCGCCGCGTCGTCGAGCAGGGTGCGGCAGCGTTCCGCGCGCTCCCGGGCGGCGGTGCGGTCCTGCGGGGTGAGCGCCGGGTCGTCGGCCCGGGCCAGGGCGCGGTCGCGTTCGGCGGTGATCGCCCGGGTGTTGGCCCGCTGCCGGAGTTCGACCGGCGCGCCGTCCAGGTTGCCGACCACCAGCGGGTGGCGGACGGCCAGGGCCTCCCGGGCGACCGGTGGCAGCCGGGCGAAGAAGGCGGCCACCTCGGCCGGGCGGGCGGTTGCCGGGTCGGGCAGCGGCAGGCCGAGGGCGGTGTCGGCGACCCACTCGGCGCTGCCGGGCGGCGGCCCGGTCACCGCCCGCTCGCCGCCGGCGACCCAGCCGCCCGCTCCCAGTACCGCGACCAGTGCCAGCGTGGCCGCGGCCAGCGCGCGCCGGATTCGCTGCTTCCCCATGTCCGTTCCCTCCCGGGCCGTTTCGGCTTCGACAGGAGGGGACGGTAGGAACGAGTTGGCCCCGCGGACGTCACACCGCGGGGCCAACTCCCGGGTGCTACCCGGGTATCAGGAGGTTTTCCCCCGGGGGAGAACCCCACCGGGGGCCGGGGGAGGGCGTCATGGCCCCGGTGTCACGGTCCGGACGTCACGGTCCGGACGTGGCCCCGGTGTCACGGTCCGGGGGTCACTGCCCCGGGGTCACCAGGCCGGACTCGTAGGCGAGCACCACCGCCTGGGCACGGTCGCGCAGGTCCAGCTTGGCCAGGATCCGGCCGATGTGGGTCTTCACGGTCTGCTCGGCGAGGACCAGTCCGGCGGCGATCTCCTGGTTGGACAGGCCCCGGGCGATCAGCTCCAGCACCTCGGTCTCACGCGGTGTCAGTCCGTTGAGCCGAAGCCTGGGGTCGCGGCGCCGGGCCGGCCGGGTGCGGGCGAAGTCCTCGATCAGCCGGCGGGTCACCGAGGGCGCGAGCAGCGCCTCCCCGGCCGCCACCACCCGGACGGCGGCGATGAGGTCGGCCGGCGGCGCGTCCTTGAGCAGGAAGCCGCTGGCGCCGGCCCGCAGCGCCTCGTAGACGTAGTCGTCGACGTCGAAGGTGGTGAGCATCAGCACCTTGGGGCGGTGGGCGCCGGGCACGGCCGGGTCGAGCAGCCGCCGGGCGGCCTCCAGGCCGTCCATGACCGGCATCCGGACGTCCATCAGCACGACGTCCGGGTGGGTGCGGCCGCTCACCTCCAGGGCCTGGGCGCCGTCGGCCGCGTCCCCCACCACGTCGATGTCGCTCTGCGCGCCCAGCAGGGCGGCGAACCCGGCCCGCACCATCGCCTGGTCGTCGACGATGATCACGCGGATGGTCATACGGTGCACTCCCCGGGGCGTTCTACGGCCCGGCCGGCGTCCCGTCCGGATCGGGGGACGCGGTGCCGCTCGGCCGGCTCTCCTGCGACCGAGTATCCGTCAGACCCGGGACGGGCAGGACGGCGGCCACCCGGAAGCCGCCGTCCGCCAGCGGGCCGGTGTCCAGCCGCCCGCCCAGCAGCCGGACCCGTTCCCGCATGCCGACCAGCCCGTGGCCGGTGCCCTCGGCCGAACCCTCCAGCGACCCGGTGTGCTCCGGCGGAGCCGCGTTGACCACGGTGACCAGCAGGGATCCCTCGGCGACGGTCAGCGAGACCCAGGCCCTGGCGCCCGGTGCGTGCCGGACCACGTTGGCCAGCGCCTCCTGGACGATCCGGTGGACGGAGAGACCGACGGCCGGCGGCAGCGCGTCGTCCGTGAGTCCCGGGTCGAGGTCGAGTTCGGCCGCCACGCCGGCCCGGCGCACCGTGTCGACGAGCTGGGCCAACTGGCCGATCCCCGGCTGGGGCGCCGTCTCGGCGCCCGAGTCCTCGCTGCGCAGCACGCCGAGCAGCCGCCGCATCTCGGTCAGCGACTCCCGGGCCGTACCGGCGATCGCGGTGAACTCCTCCGCCGCCTCGTCCGGGACCCCGGCGATCCGGTACGGCGCGCTGGCCGCCTGCACGGCGATCACCGACATGTGGTGGGCGACCACGTCGTGCAGCTCGCGGGCGATCCGGGCCCGCTCCTCCAGCAGGGTGCGCCGCTCGCGCTCGGCCTCGCTGATGTGCTCCTGCTCGGTGAGCCGGCGGGCGGCCTCGGCGCGTTCGCGCAGCGCCCCGCCGAGTACCAGGACGGCGCCGGTCAGGGCGGTGGCGAGCAGGTTGTTGTCGACGCCGAACCGGTCGGTCAGGCCCAGCAGGGACAGTGCCAGGCCGGCCGCCGCGGTCGTCAGCCAGACCGCGACCAGGGTCCGCCGGGGCTCGCGCAGGGACAGCGGCAGCATCAGGAGGAGGTAGCCGACCAGGAGGGGCGGCGGCCAGGGCCAGGGACTGGTGGGGCCGGTGCCGTCGGTGAGGACGGCCAGCGCGGTCAGCAGGCCGGCGCCGCCGATCATCCACCAGGCGGGCAGCGGCCGGGTGACGGCCAGCAGCAGCGGCACGGTCTGGGCGACCATGAGGCCGGCGGCCAGGCCGCCGGAGATCCCGTAGTCCTGGCTGAGCACGTGGATCCCGCTGGGCAGCAGCGAGGCGATCGCGGCCGCGGCGGCGAGGTAGGGGAGGCGGCGGACCCAGCGGCGGGAGGCGTGGCCCAGCAGCGGGGTGTGGTCCGCGGCGGGGCGGGTCAGCGGGGCGAGCAGCGCGCGCACCGGACCGGCCGGGGCGGGCCCGGTGGACGGCTTGATCATCCGGTCAGCCTAGGGCGGGCCGGGGCGGCGGGCGTCACTCCGAGGTGCTGGGTCCGGGGTAGTACCCCGGTAGGGGGGCGGCCGGTCGGCTCGCGAGCAGGGGCTCCGCCGTCCGGCTCAGGAGCGCCAGTCGCCGACCAGGGCCGGGCCGAGCTGGTCCAGATGGCGGTCGATCAGCGCGACCATGCCCTCCGGCCCGTGGTCCTCCTGGTCGGGGGTCCAGGACAGGTGGGCGGCGCGCAGCACGGCGCCGAAGGCGGCCGCGAGGACGGCGGGCCGCAGGTCCCGGGCCGGGTCGAGGCCCTCGCGCTCGGCGAGCACCCGGATCACCACCCGCTCCTGCTCGGCGACCCGGCGCAGGTGGGCGGCGAGCAGGGTGGGGGTGTCCTCGATCATCCGGATGAGCTCCAGCGCGGCGTCCACCGAGCAGGGACCGGTGGGGTGGGCCGAGCCGCGCTCGCGCCAGGAGCCGACGATCGCGGCCCGCAGCGCCGTCAGCGGGCTCTCCTCGGCGGGGCGGGCCCGCAGCAGCTCGATGAAGTGGTCCTCGGCCTCGGCGAGGACGGCGAGGGCGACCTCGTCCTTGTTGGCGAAGTAGCGGAAGAAGGTGCGCTGCGAGACGTCGACCGCGGCGGCGATCTCGTCGACGGTGGTGCTGGCGAACCCCTGCCCGAGGAAGAGCCGGTGCGCGGCCTCGATGAGGGCGTCCCGGGTGCGCTGCTTCTTCCGCGCGCGCAGCCCGGGCTCCGGGGCGGCGGGAGGAGCGGGCTGAGCGGCCATGGCGGGCGCCTTCCGGAGGGTGATGGGGCTGGTGTTCCGGAGGCTACTGTAGCCCTCTGACAAATGGCAGACGGTGGCAGAAGGCAGTGTTTGCCGAATGTCAGCTGCTGACATAATCTGCCGGAGTGGCGCCCGTCGGGCCGGGTACTCGTGGGGACGGGTGGGCCGGGGCGCCACGACCATGTCCGTCCGCTGTCAGCCCCGGAGGGCCCAGATGAGTCAGTCCCTCACCAAGAGCGCCACGGCGGACACACCGCCGTCCGGCACTTCACCGGGTGGGAGGAGCCTCCAGGGACACCCCTGGCTGACCCTGCTCACCGTCGCCGTCGGCGTGATGATGGTCGCCCTGGACGGCACGATCGTCGCCATCGCCAACCCGGTGATCCAGGCCGACCTGAACGCCGCGCCCTCCGAGATCCAGTGGGTGACCAGCGGCTACCTGCTGGCCCTCGCCGTCTTCCTGATCACGGCCGGCAAGATCGGCGACCGGTTCGGCCACAAGAGCACCTTCCTGGTCGGCGCGGTCGGCTTCGCCGCCACCTCGGCCGCGATCGGCTTCGCCGGCAACATCCAGACGGTGATCGCCTGCCGCGTGCTCCAGGGCCTGTTCGGCGCGCTGCTCCAGCCGGCCGCGCTCGGTCTGCTGCGCGGGGCCTTCCCGGCCGAGAAGCTCAACATGGCGATCGGCATCTGGGGCGGTGTGATCGGTGCCTCCACCGCGGCCGGCCCCATCGTCGGCGGCCTGTTGGTCGAGCACGTCAACTGGGAGTCGGTGTTCTTCATCAACATCCCGGTCGGCCTGCTGGCGCTGGCCCTCGGCCTGTGGATCCTCAAGGACGTGCGGGCCGAGAACGCCGCCAGGTCCTTCGACGTCCCCGGCATCGTGCTGCTCTCGGTGGCGATGTTCGCGCTGGTCTTCGGCATCATCAAGGCCCCCGAGTGGGGCTGGGGCGACACCAGGACGGTGCTGTTCCTGGGTGGCGCGGTGGTGCTGATGGTGCTCTTCGCGCTCTGGCAGGGCAGGGCCCGTGAGCCGCTGATCCCGCTCGCCCTGTTCCGCTCGGTGCCGCTGTCGGCGGGCGTCCTGCTGATGGCCCTGATGGCCTTCTCGTTCTTCGGCGCGATCTTCTTCGTGACCTTCTACCTGCAGAACGTGCACGCCATGACGCCGGTCCAGGCGGGCGTCCACCTGCTGCCGATGACCGGCATGATGATCATCGGCTCGCCGGTGGCGGGCATCGCGATCGGCAAGCTCGGCCCGCGCGTCCCGATCGTGGCCGGCATGCTGATCACCACCGTCGCGATGTTCGGCATGTCCACCCTGGACTCCGGCTCGGGCAACGGCGTGATGGCGCTCTGGTTCGTCCTGATGGGTCTGGGCATCAGCCCGGTCATGGTCGGCGCCACCGAGGTCATCGTCGGCAACGCGCCGATGGAGCTGTCCGGCGTCGCCGGCGGCCTCCAGCAGTCGGCGATGCAGGTCGGCGGCAGCCTCGGCACCGCCGTGCTGGGCGCGCTGATGGCCGCCAGGGTCACCGACGTCCTGCCGGGCAACTGGGCCGGAGCGGGCCTGCCCCCGGTCGAGCCGGGCCAGGCCGAGGGCCTCAACCAGGCCGCCCAGCTCGGCATCGCCCCGCCCGCCCCGGCCGGTACCCCGCAGCAGGTGGTGGACGCGATGGCCGGCGCCGTCCACGACTCCTTCGTCAGCGGGATGTCGCTGGCCTTCGCGGTCGCCTCGGTGGTCGCCTTCGCCGCCGCCGTGCTCGGACTGCTGACCCGCCGCGGCACCACCGAGGCCGGGCCCGCCGTCCACATCTGACCGACCTCCGCCCCGCCGGGCCCCGGCCCCGGACCGTTCCCGCGGTCCGGGGCCGGCGCGTTCCCGGTGTGCCGGGCGGGGCGCCGGCAGGCGCGGCGTCACGAAGCGGGGCCTCAGGAGGTGGGCCCTCAGGAGGTGGGGCAGTCCAGCGACGGGTCGGTCTCGGCGGCGGCCCAGCACGCCTCGGCCCGGCGCCAGTACTCCTCCTCGGAGAGCGTGGCGGAGGGGCTCGGTGCGGGCAGCACCTGGCTGGGACCGAAGTGACCGCCGCTCCCGCCACCGCCCCCGGTGGGCGGGGCGGTCGGGGTCCGGGTCGGGCCGGGGGCCGGACCGGCGGCCCCGGCGTCGCCGGTCCCGGCGGACGGCGGCGCGGACGGCGCGGTGGACGGGACGGACGGGGTGGACGGTGGGACGGGCGGAGAAGTGGACCCGGAGCGGTCGCCCGCGGGCGCCGACGGCGGTGCCGAGGCGGGCGCGCCGGGGGTGCCCGCCTGGACCTCGGCGGCGACCAGCCCGAGGGCCGACGGCCGGGCCGGGCCGGACGAGGTGCCGGGAGCGGCCCGGTCACCGGGGACGGCGGGGGCACCGGGAGCGGTGTCGGGCGGGGCCGCGAGTGGTTCGGCGGGCCCGGACGGTTCGGCCGGCGCGGCGGACGGCCCGGGCTCCTCGGGACCGGCCGGACTCCCGGGCACGGCGGCCCCCGGTCCCGGCACGGTTCCCGGTGGCACCGGCACCGGCACCAGTTCGACCACGGCCCGGTCCGAGGCGGCCGGCAGGGCCACCGACGGCCCGCCGATCTCCTCCGGAGCGGGCAGCAACTGGGACAGCAGGGCGCCGGTCGTCACCCCGACCAGCACCGCCAGGGGGAAGGCCCCCGACCTCGGTGTGCGCACGATTACCCGCCCCCCTCCCCACGCCCCCTCGGGACACCTTAAGGGTGACTCTCGGGAAGGTTAAGAGGCGGCCGGAACCGGTCCGCGGGCACAGCCCCGGGCGGAACGCCGAGGGGCCGGCCCTCCCGCACACGGCGGGAGGACCGGCCCCTCGGCGGTCCCGGTGGAGGGATCAGGCGTCGCCGCCCGCGGCGCCCGGCTCGGCCGCCGCCACGTCGAGCAGCTGGTAACGGTCGATCGCGTCCTTCAGCGCGCTGCGGTCGATCCGGCCCTGCTTGGCGAGCTCGGTGAGCACGCCCAGCACGACCGACTGCGCGTCGATGTGGAAGAAGCGACGGGCCGCGCCGCGGGTGTCGGCGAAGCCGAAGCCGTCGGCACCCAGCGACTGGTACTGACCCGGCACCCAGCGGGCGATCTGGTCCGGCACCGCGCGCATCCAGTCGGACACGGCGACGAACGGACCCTCGGCGCCCTGGAGCTTGCTGGTCACGTACGGGACGCGCTGCTGCTCCTCGGGGTGCAGCAGGTTGAACTCCTCGGCCTCCACCGCGTCGCGGCGCAGCTCGTTCCAGGAGGTCGCGGACCAGACGTCGGCCTTGACGTTCCACTCCTCGGCCAGGATCCGCTGGGCCTCCAGGGCCCACGGCACGGCCACGCCGGAGGCGAGGATCTGGGCCGGGATCTGGCCGGCGGTGCCGGGGGCGTACCGGTGCAGACCCTTGAGGATGCCCTCGACGTCCACGTTCTCCGGCTCGGCCGGCATCTTGATCGGCTCGTTGTAGACGGTCATGTAGTAGAACACGTCCTCGCCGTGCGGGTGCTCGGCGCTGGAGCCGTACATCCGGCGCAGGCCGTCCTGCACGATGTGCGCGATCTCGAAGCCGTACGCCGGGTCGTACGCGACGACACCGGGGTTGGTCGAGGCCAGCAGGTGCGAGTGGCCGTCGGCGTGCTGCAGGCCCTCACCGGTCAGCGTGGTGCGGCCGGCGGTGGCGCCGATCACGAAGCCGCGGGCCAGCTGGTCGGCCATCTGCCAGAACTGGTCGCCGGTGCGCTGGAACCCGAACATCGAGTAGAAGACGTAGACCGGGATCAGCGGCTCGCCGTGGGTGGCGTAGGACGAGCCGGCGGCGATCAGCGAGGCGGTGCAGCCCGCCTCGGAGATGCCGTCGTGCAGCATCTGGCCGGTCGGCGACTCCTTGTAGGCCAGCAGCAGGTCGCGGTCGACCGACTCGTAGGTCTGGCCCAGCGGGTTGTAGATCTTCGCCGACGGGAACAGCGAGTCCATGCCGAAGGTGCGGTACTCGTCGGGCGCGATCGGCACGAAGCGGTTGCCGATGCCCTTGTCCCGCATGAGGTCCTTGAGCACCCGGACGAACGCCATGGTGGTGGCGATGGTCTGGTTGCCGGAACCCTTCTTGACCGCCTTGTAGGCGTCGTCGCCCGGGAGCTCCAGCTGCCGCGGCCGCACCTTGCGGGTCGGCACGTAGCCGCCCAGCTCCTTGCGGCGGTCGTGCATGTACTGGATCTCCTCCGAGTCACGGCCCGGGTGGTAGTAGGGCGGGTAGCCCTCCTCCAGCTGCTTGTCCGTGATCGGGAGGTGCAGGCGGTCGCGGAAGCGCTTCAGGTCCTCGACCGTCAGCTTCTTCATCTGGTGCGTCGCGTTGCGGCCCTCGAAGTTGGGGCCGAGCGTCCAGCCCTTGACCGTCTGGGCGAGGATGACCGTCGGCTGGCCCTTGTGCTCGCGGGCCGCCTTGAAGGCCGCGTAGACCTTGGCGTGGTCGTGGCCGCCGCGACCCAGGTGCTG
This sequence comes from Kitasatospora sp. NPDC094019, assembly GCF_044764505.1. Classification (NCBI taxonomy): domain Bacteria; kingdom Bacillati; phylum Actinomycetota; class Actinomycetes; order Kitasatosporales; family Streptomycetaceae; genus Kitasatospora; species Kitasatospora sp. NPDC094019. The sequence goes on along the minus strand of NZ_JBIWIF010000001.1, from coordinate 762,970 downwards.
GATCTGCTGGTCGGTCATGTTCTCGACCATCTTGCGCAGCCGCAGGTCGCCGCCGAAGAAGTTCTCGCGGATGTACGCGCCGGTCTCGGTGGCGTAGGTCTGGAACTGGCCGTCGACCGTGGTGTTCAGCTTGTTCACCAGGACGCCGTCGCGGTCCTGGGCGAGCAGCGGGTCCCAGCTGCGGTCCCAGACCAGCTTGATGACGTTCCAGCCGGCGCCGCGGAACTGCGACTCCAGCTCCTGGATGATCTTGCCGTTGCCGCGGACCGGGCCGTCGAGGCGCTGCAGGTTGCAGTTGACCACGAAGGTGAGGTTGTCCAGGCCCTCGCGGGCGGCCAGCGACAGCTGGCCGAGCGACTCGGGCTCGTCCATCTCGCCGTCGCCGAGGAAGGCGTAGACCTGCGAGTCGGAGGTGTCCTTGATGCCCCGGTGCTCCAGGTACCGGTTCATCCGGGCCTGGTAGATCGCGCCGAGCGGGCCGAGGCCCATCGAGACGGTCGGGAACTCCCAGAAGTCCGGCATCAGCCGCGGGTGCGGGTAGCTGGAGAGGCCGTAGGGGGCCTTCGACTTCTCCTGTCGGAAGGCGTCGAGCTGCTGCTCGGTGAGCCGGTCCAGCAGGAAGGCCCGGGCGTAGATGCCGGGGGAGGCGTGACCCTGGAAGAAGATCTGGTCGCCGGACTCGCCTTCGGCGTCCTTGCCCCGGAAGAAGTAGTTGAAGCCGACGTCGTAGAGCGACGCGGAGGAGGCGAAGGTGGCGATGTGGCCACCCACCCCGATACCGGGGCGCTGCGCCCGGGAGACCATCACCGCGGCGTTCCAGCGGGTCGCGTTCAGGATCTTGCGCTCGATCTCCTCGTTACCGGGGAAGAACGGCTCGTCCTTGGTGGCGATGGTGTTGACGTAGTCCGTGCTGCGCATCTCGGGCACGGCGACACGCTTCTCGCGGGCGCGCTCGATCAGCCGCAGCATCAGGTAGCGGGCACGCTCGCGCCCCCGCTCGTCGATGGCCGCATCGAGCGACTCCAGCCATTCCGCGGTCTCCTCGGGATCGAAGTCCGGGACCTGACTCGGAAGGCCGCCAATGATGATCGGGTTGCGATCGGATCCGGAAGCCACGCTGTTCCTTCACTGTCGGTCGAAACTGAGGTGTGTCGCGCCGCCTCCATCGTGCTACCGCGCTCGGAGATCCGTCATCTCTACCGATCGGTAACCGTTCCGCCCAACAGAAGGAACGGTCTGGCGATGTGCGGTTCGGACAGCGTCGTCCGTGCCGCACACCTCCGGGTGTTACGAACAGAGGTGGTCCGACCTGGTTTCCCGGCCGCCCGATGGCGGACGGCAGGGGTGAGGGCCAACAGGAGACTCTACGCCCGCGCACGCGCGGACCCGAATGCCGTTCGCATCTCGGTCGTGCGTACGGCCTGTGGACCAGGACCTCCCGAAGCATCCTTGTCTTGTGCAGAGAAGGGCAAATCGGTGTGATTCGCGACACGTCGCCCGGCGTGTCCCCCTGTGGGACGTCAACCTTTGGAGGGGATCGGGGGTCGGGTACTTGCGCGAACCGCCGCGCCCGTGTGGACTACGGCCACAGCCTCGGCATGGATGCCGAGCCGAATACTGGAGGTTATTCCCGTGAGCGCGACCGCGGACCCCGCGGACAAGTCCAACCCGGCAGCCCGTCTCGGCTTCGACCAGGGCCAGATCGTCCAGGAGCTGGGGTACGACGAAGACACTGACCAGGATCTCCGCGAGGGCATCGAGGAGATCACCGGGACGGATCTTGTCGACGAGGACTACGACGACGTCGCAGACGCCGTCCTGCTGTGGCACCGCGACGACGACGGAGACCTCACCGACTCCCTCGTCGACGCCCTGGAATACCTGGCGGAGGGCGGTCTGATCTGGCTGCTGACGCCCAAGACCGGCCGTGACGGCCACATCGAGGCGTCGGACATCGCCGATGCCGCCAAGACCGCGGGCCTCTCCCAGACCAGCTCGATCGCGATCGCCAAGGACTGGGCCGCGACCCGCCTGGCGACCAAGTCGACGGCCAAGCCGGCCAAGCGCTGAGTCCCGCCGAGCGGCCTCACCGGGCCCCGCCGGAGCATTCCTCCGGCGGGGCCCGGTCCGTTTCCCCCGGGGGCCGGCCCGGCGGCGGCCCCCGGGTCGGGAGGCCGCCCGGACCCGGACGGCCGAACCGTTCGCCCAGGGCGAAAGCGGTGGCCCCGGACGGCGCAGCCCTCACCCGTCCGGCTCAACCGACCCCGGCGAATGCGAGGATGGCGCTCGCCGCGTCACCCGCGCGGCCCAGTCGCGTCGAGTGGGAAAGGTCACCGCATGGCCATCGAGATCGGCACCGAGGCTCCGGACTTCGAGCTCAAGAACCAGCACGGCGAGCTGGTCCGGCTCTCCGCGTTCCGGGGCGAGAAGAACGTCGTCGTGGTCTTCTACCCGTTCGCGTTCACCGGTGTCTGCACCGGCGAGGTCTGCGCGATCCAGAAGGAGCTGCCGCGCCTGCAGAACGACGAGGTCCAGGTGCTCGGCGTCTCCAACGACTCGCCGTTCAGCCAGCGGATCTTCGCCGAGCAGGAGGGCCTGGACTTCCCGCTGCTCTCCGACTTCTGGCCGCACGGCGAGGTCTCCCGCGCCTACGGCGTCTTCGACGAGACCAAGGGCTGCGCGGTCCGCGGCACCTTCGTGATCGACAAGGCCGGCCTGGTCCGCTGGAGCGTCGTGAACGGCCTGCCGGACGCCCGTGACGAGCAGGAGTACCTGGCGGCCCTCGGCGCGCTCTGAGAGGCTGCGGGGGCGGGGTCCCCGCGGTCGCCCGGCACGGTCCGGGCCGCTGCGGGAACCCGGTCCGCACGGTTCCCCGGCGCGGTCGGGAACCCCGCACTACGATCGGTCCGTTGGCTGGTCAGAGGCTCGGAGCGGTTCGCCGCCGGAGTCTCGGACCGCACCACGGGGGCACCGAGGAGTGCCTCCCGAATCTTGGAGGACAAGTGGGTGTCAGCCTGAGCAAGGGCGGCAATGTCTCGCTCACCAAGGAGGCCCCCGGCCTGACCGCCGTACTGGTCGGCCTCGGCTGGGACGTCCGTACCACCACGGGCACGGATTTCGACCTGGACGCCAGCGCTCTGCTCTGCAACGACCAGGGCAAGGTGGGCGGGGACGGCAACTTCGTCTTCTTCAACAACCTGAAGAGCCCCGACGGCTCGGTCGAGCACACCGGTGACAACACCACCGGTGAGGGCGAGGGCGACGACGAGGCGATCAAGGTCGACCTGGCGACCGTGCCGGCCGACGTGCAGAAGATCGTCTTCCCGGTGTCGATCTACGACGCCGAGAACCGCTCGCAGAACTTCGGCCAGGTCCGCAACGCGTTCATCCGCGTGGTGAACCAGGCGGACAACAAGGAGCTGGCCCGGTACGACCTCACCGAGGACGCCTCCACCGAGACGGCGATGGTCTTCGGCGAGCTGTACCGCAACGGCGCCGAGTGGAAGTTCCGCGCGATCGGCCAGGGCTACGCCTCCGGCCTGCGCGGCATCGCCCAGGACTTCGGCGTCAACGTCTGAGTCGGGGCGGGGCCGGTGACGGCCCGGTGTTGCACGACGGCCGGGGCGGCCGCGGACGCGAGAGCGTCGGCGGCCGCCCCGGCCGTTCGCCGTGTGCGGCGGTTGGTCGGGTGGGGTTCGTTCGGTGCCGTTCGTCCGGCGCCGGGTTCCCGCGGCGGGCGTCGGCCCCCGGGGTTCGCCCGGTGTCGGCCCGGGGTTTGCCGTGCCCGGGCTACGACCTGCCCGGCCGCACTGGAAGGATGGGAGTTCAGGAAAGTTCAGCCGGCCCGGAGGGGCCGGCCGGGGTCGCGGGGGAATAGACCTGAGATGCGCCCCGGGAGGCAAGGGAGGAAGGACCGCCAATGAGTGTCACGCTCGCCAAGGGTGGCAATGTCTCGCTCACCAAGGCCGCGCCGAATCTGACGCAGGTGCAGATCGGTCTCGGCTGGGACGCCCGGTCGACGACCGGCGCGCCCTTCGACCTCGACGCGAGCGCCCTGCTGTGTTCGAGCGGCCGGGTGCTGGGTGACGAGTACTTCGTCTTCTACAACAACCTCAAGAGCCCCGAGGGCTCGGTCGAGCACACCGGCGACAACCTCACCGGTGACGGCGACGGCGACGACGAGGTCGTCCTGGTCAACCTGGACCTGGTGCCGCCGCAGGTCGACAAGGTGGTCTTCCCGGTGTCGATCTACGACGCCGAGAACCGGGGGCAGAACTTCGGCCAGGTCCGCAACGCCTACATCCGGGTGGTCAACTCGGTGGACGGTCAGGAGATCGCCCGCTACGACCTCACCGAGGACGCGTCCAGCGAGACCGCGATGATCTTCGGCGAGCTGTACCGGTACGCCGGTGAGTGGAAGTTCCGTGCGGTGGGCCAGGGTTATGCCTCGGGCCTGCGGGGCATTGCCCTCGATTTCGGCGTAAACGTACAGTAAAGGCCCTCATCACCGTGATCGTTCCGTTCGGCGCCCCGGCGCGTCCGGACGCGTCCCGGTGAACGTCGACCTCGTCGACGCCATGAATCCGAAAGGTAACCAAGTCCCGTGTTCCTCCGCACATTCGGCTGGTCATTCGCGATCACCATTCTCGGGCTGATCGCCGCCGGCCTGCTCTGGGGAGCCGAGGGATTCGGCATCGTGCTGATCCTCTCCATCCTGGAGATCTCCCTCTCGTTCGACAACGCGGTGGTCAACGCCACGGTGTTGAAGCGGATGAACCCGTACTGGCAGAAGATCTTCCTCACCGTCGGCGTGCTGATCGCCGTCTTCGGTATGCGGCTGATCTTCCCGCTGCTGGTCGTCGGTCTCACCGCGCACCTCAACCCGGCCACGGTCGTCGACCTCGCGCTGCACAGCGACAAGACCCATGACGGCCTCACCTACGGTCAGTACCTGGAAGCGGCCAACCCGGCCATCGCGGCCTTCGGCGGCGTCTTCCTGCTGATGATCTTCCTCGACTTCATCTTCGAGGAGAAGGACTACAACTGGCTGGCCTGGATCGAGCGCCCGCTGGAGAAGGTCGGCAAGCTGGAGGCGTTCTCCACCGTCGTCGCCCTGGTCACCCTGCTGCTGGCGGCCAACTTCTTCGCCGCCGACCACGCCGAGACGGTGCTGCTCGCCGGTGTGCTCGGCCTCGTCACCTATCTGTCGGTGAACGGCCTCTCCTCGGTCTTCGAGGCGGGCCTGGAGGAGGAGGCCGAGAAGGAGGAGGCGCAGGAGAAGACCGGCAAGTCCATCGTGCAGGTGGGCGGCAAGGCCGCGTTCTTCCTCTTCATGTACCTGGAGGTGCTGGACGCCTCGTTCTCCTTCGACGGCGTCGTCGGCGCGTTCGCCATCTCCAGCGACATCTTCCAGATCACCCTGGGCCTCGGCATCGGCGCGATGTACATCCGCTCGCTGACCGTCTTCCTCGTCCGCAAGGGCACCCTGGACGACTACGTCTACCTGGAGCACGGCGCGCACTACGCGATCGGCGCGCTCGCGGTGATCCTGCTGGTCGGCATCGAGTACCACATCCCGGAGATCGTCACCGGCCTGATCGGCGTCGCCTTCATCGGCCTCGCCCTCGGCTCGTCGGTCCTGCGCAACCGCCGGGAGGGCACCGGCGGGGAGGGCGACGGGGACCGGGAACTGGTGGGCAGCGGCAGCTAGGGCCGGCTCCCGGATCCTTCGGGATCATCGCCGCAGCACGCAGCACGCAGCACGCAGCACGCAGGACGTGTAACGCAGGACGCAGGACGTACAACGCAGGACAGCAGAACGCCGGACGGCCGTTCCTCCCGAGTGGGGAACGGCCGTCCGGCGTTCTGTTCGCGGTTGCCGGTGCTCAGCCGAGCTGCTGCTCGATGGCGCGCAGCTTGCGCTCCAGGGAGTCGAGCTTGGGCATCGACAGGGTGTCGTCGTCCGGCGTCAGGTCGACCGTCGAGCGGTAGGCGGACGAGGAGGAGGACGCGTACGAGGAGGACGAGGCCGAGGAGTACGCGGAGGAGGACGAGCCGGAGGCCGACTCGGAGCCGCGCGAGCGGCGGGTCTCCAGGGCGCTCAGCGGGGCGGAGTCCAGCAGCGAGCCGGAGGTGCGGGAGGAGAAGGCGTCCACCTCGGCGGCTAGGGCAGGCTCCGTAGCGCTCGGGCCGTCTCCGGCGGCGGCGAGCGCGGGCACCTGGCGGCCGCCGCGGCTGCGGGACAGCACGCCGCCCGACTGGCGGGAGATCGCCTTCAGCTCGGCGCGCTCGCGGCGGTCGGCGCTGCGGGCACGCACCTTGGCGTCCAGCTTCGCCTGACGCTCCTCGCGCACCTCGTCGACCGCCTCGTCCAGGCTGCGGACGTTCTCCAGCAGCATCAGCGACCAGGCGGCGTAGGTCTCGCGGGGCGCGCGCAGCCAGCGGACTATGCGGATCTGCGGCAGCGGGCGCGGGACGAGGCCCTGCTCGCGCAGCGCGGCCTTGCGGGTCTGCTTCAGCGCGCGGTCGAACAGGATCGCGGCCGAGATCGACATGCCGGAGAAGAACTCGGGGGCGCCGTCGTGGGAGATGCCGCGCGGGGCGTGCACCCAGTTGAACCAGGCCGAGGCGATCGCGAACACCCAGACCAGCAGCCGGGAGCCGAGCGCCGCGTCACCGTGGCTGGCCTCGCGGACGGCGAGCACCGAGCAGAACATCGCGGCGCCGTCCAGGCCGAACGGGACCAGGTACTCCCAGCCGTTCGACAGGCCCAGGTTCTCCTTGCCGAAGCCGACCAGGCCGTGGAAGGAGAGCGCGGCCGCGACGCCGGCGCAGCAGAACAGCAGGACGTAGGAGGAGATCCCGTAGACCATCTCCTTGCGTCGTCGGCGTTCCTCGCTGCGCTCCCAGGAGTCGCTGGATTCGTCCTTCCGGTTGTTGTTCTTGAAGCGCAGCGTCGCCACCAGGATGGCGGTGAACAGCAGGGCTACACCGCCGATGACGGTCCAGACCAGCTGTATGGAGGTCAGGTTCATTGCGGGTCGGGCCTCGGGTTTCCGCAGGGGACAGGTCTCAAGTGCGACACGAAGATCAGGATCCGTCCCCGGGACCGGGCCTGACGAAGCGTCGTCGTCGGACGGGTGCGCCGACGCGCCCGGGCGGGCGGGCGGGACACCTGTGCGGCTAGACGATATCGCGTCCGAAGTGGCCGCATGGTACGGGAGGTGAGCTTCACCCCGCCAATCGACCCGCCGGTGTCCGGTCGGTGTCCGGCGGGCGGCGGCGGGTAGGGGACTTCGGGTACCCGCGGACGGGCTGATGCCCGATCATGGAGCGGCGGACCGTCAGAACGGCTGGCGCGGCTGGGGGAGGACGGCATGGCCTCGATTTGGGAGTACCTGCGCGGAGAGCGGAACGCCCTCGACACGGGTGGCCAGTTCAAGGTCACCCTGACCAAGTCCTCGCCGCACCACGCGATCACCGGTGCGGCGGCGACCACCGGCTACCTCTATGTCAACCTGCACTGGACCACCCGGATAGGGGCTCCGAGGACGAGTGCCGGGGACACCCTGCGGAGGGTGTTCAGTCCGCGCATCCTGAGCCCGATGGAGCCGGACTCCAGTCAGAACGCCCAGGTCAACGTGGACCTCGACCTGGCCTGCATGTACGAGCTGACCGACGGCAAGCGGGGCGTGGTGCAGCCGCTGGGCGGCTTCTTCGGCGACCTCCGGAACCCGCCGTACATCAAGCTCAGCGGCGACGACCAGTACGGGGCGCCGTCCGGCGAGACGATGTACGTCAACCTGGAGAAGAAGGACCAGTTCAAGCGGCTGCTGATCTTCGTGTACATCTACGACGGCACGCCGGCCTTCGAGCAGACCAACGCGGTGGTGACGATCGTGCCGCAGTCCGGGCCGCGGATCGAGGTGCATCTGGAGGAGCGGGCGTCGGCGGCCCGTTCCTGCGCGGTGGTGCTGATCGAGAACGCCGGCGACAACACGCTCACGGTGCGGCGCGAGGTGCGGTACGTGAACGGGTTCCAGGCGGACATCGACCGGCTGTACGGCTTCGGGATGCAGTGGCAGCGCGGCTACAAGACCGAGTGAGGCCGGAGTGAGGCCGGGGTCGGGGTCGGGGCGCTCCGGCGCGCGGGCGGCTCAGCGGGGCTGGAACTGGGGGCCCTGCGGGGGCAGCGCGAACTCCTCGGCGGGCGGTGCCGGCTGCGGCGGGACGGGCGGCAGGGCGGCCTGCTGGGCCTGCGGGGCGGTGTTCGGCGGCGGGTAGCCGTAGCCCGGCTGCTGCTGGGGCTGCTGCGGCGACTGCTGCTGGGGCGGGTAGCCGTATCCGGGCACGGGCGCCGGGGGCTGCGGCTGGGGGTAGCCGTACCCGGGGCGCGGGGCCGGCGGCGGGTAGCCGTACCCGGGCCGTCCGGCCGGGGGCGAGGCCGGGGCGGGTGGGAGGTTCGGCGGCACCGTCGGCGGCCGGGGCGGCGGCGGGGGCGCGCCGGCCGGCTGCGCGGCGGCCTGCGGGACGGCCGGGGCCAGGGTGAAGGTGCCCGGTTCGGGGCGCCCGGCCGGCCGGGGGTCGGGCAGGGCGGCGGCCCGGGGATCGCCGACGGGCGGGCCGGCGGCGGCCGCCCCGGCCCGGGTGTCGCCCTCGTCCTCGACGGTGATGCCGAAATCGGTGGCCAGCCCGATCAGCCCGGACGCGTAGCCCTGGCCGACCGCGCGGAACTTCCAGGCGCCGGCCCGGCGGTAGAGCTCGCCCGCGACCAGCGCGGTCACCTCGTCCCCGTCGGCCATCGCGAACTCGGCCAGCGCGGGCGCGCCGTCCCCGGCCGCGGCGTCGAACAGCAACAGGCGCAGCCCGCTCACCGCCCGGAAGGTGCCGCCCTCGGAGGAGCCGGCCAGTACCACCCGGTCCACGTCGGTCGGCAGCTTGCCGAGCTCGGCCTCGACGGTGTCGGTGATCTCGCCGCCGTCGGCGGTCTGCTGCTTGGGCAGGTGGCGCACCAGTCCTGAGGGGTGGCGCGGCTGGTTGTAGAAGACGAAGTCGGCGTCCGAGCGGACCTTGCCGCCCGGTCCGAGCAGCAGCGCGGAGGCGTCCACGTCCGGCGCACCGGGCGTGGCGCTCCAGCGCAGCACGGCGCGGACCGCCGCCACCGGCAGTGCGATGTTGGCGCCCTTGGCCATCACGTGCGTCATAGCCGACCATCCTGCCTGTTCGCCACCCCTTCGGACAACGTGACCGGAGGAGGCGTTGTGGTGGGACTTTGCCAACGCTTGCGCTTTGTGAAGTGGAAGGTAACCTTCCGAGAATTCGATGTTTCGGAACCACCCCCGACCCGGCACGGTCCGTACGATGGGCGGGCGGGGGGATCCGTGCCGGACGACGACGACCGGCCGGGACCGGACCGGGAACCACCACGACCGTCGGGCCGGTTGAACCGGGTGCTGGACCGGGTGCCGCCACCGTCCCGCTCCGTCCCTCCCCGCCCTTCCCCCTCCTCCGCCGGACCGGCGGCCGAACCTCCTGAGGAGAGCACCTTGCGCCACTTCGGCCACCTCGCGGACGACGTCCGCGACCGGCTCTTTCTCAGCGCTCCGGGGGAGTTCACCGCCGACAGCGCGGCGGCCGTGCTCGCCACCGCGCTGGGCGCCACGCTCTACAGCCCGGCCACCCGCCCCACCCTGCGCGCGGACATCCGCAAGCAGGCCGCGCAGGGCGTCGTCTCGATGGTGCTCTGCCTGGAGGACGCCATCGCCGACCACGAGGTCCCGGACGCCGAGGCCAACCTGGTGGCCCGGCTCGGTGAGCTCTGGGCGGAGGTCACGGAGAGTGCCGGGGTCGGTGTCACGGAGGGTGTCGGAACCGGTGTCACCGAGGGTGTCGATGCGGATGGAATCTCCACCGGTTGCACACAGGATCTTCCCCTCCTCTTCGTCAGGGTGCGGACCGCCGCGCAGCTGACCGACCTCGCCGACCGGCTCGGACCCGCGATCGGGCTGCTCACCGGCTTCGTCCTGCCGAAGTTCACCGAGGACACCGGCGGCGACTTCCTGGAGGCGCTCGCCGCCGCCGAGGCCGCCACCGGACGCCGGCTGTTCGCCATGCCCGTCCTGGAGTCGCCCGAGCTCGCCCACCTGGAGACCCGCCGCGAACAGCTCTTCGGCATAGCCCGGCTGCTCGACAAGCACCGCGAGCGCGTCCTCGCCGTCCGCCTCGGCGTCACCGACCTCTGCTCCGCGTACGGCCTGCGGCGCTCGCCCGACCTGACCGCGTACGACGTCGCGCTGGTCGCCTCGGTGATCGGCGACGTGGTGAACGTGCTCGGCCGCGCCGACGGCACCGGGTTCACCGTCACCGGCCCGGTCTGGGAGTACTTCCCGGTCCAGGAACGGATGTTCAAGCCCCAGCTGCGCCGCACGCCGTTCGCGGAGGCCGAGCCCTCGCGCGAGGCCGTCCGTCGGCAGATCATCGAGCACGATCTGGACGGGCTCATCCGTGAGATAGAACTCGACCGCGCCAACGGTCTGTTGGGCAAGACCTGCATTCACCCCAGCCATGTGCCCGCCGTGCACGCGCTCTCCGTCGTCACGCACGAGGAGTACAGCGACGCCCACGACATCCTCCAGCAGGAGCGTGGCGGGGGCGGGGTGACGCGCTCGGCGTACACCAACAAGATGAACGAGGCGAAGCCCCACCGGGCCTGGGCGGAGCGGGTACTGCTGCGCGCCGAGGTGTTCGGAGTGGCCCGCGAGGACGTCAGTTTCGCGGAGCTGCTCTCGGCCTGCCTCTGCCGCTGAGCCGTTCGGCCGGGCCGGACCGGCCGCTCCCGGGGCCCGCCCGTCGGCCCGTTCGTTCGCGGGACCCGCCCGTCGGCCCGTTCGTTCACGGGACCCGCCCGTCAGACCTTGCCCACCGCACCACCGCACAGACCGAGGACAGGACCCGTAGTGACAGCAGCGCAGCAGGACCGGACCACCGGAACCGACGGGACCGTCGAGGGCGTCGGGGGCGTCGGGGACGTCGGCTCCTCCGGGGCGAACGCCGAGGGGCTCGCGGGAGCGGGGGAGTGGACCGGGCGCTGGGTGGCCGAGCGCGCGGGCGTCACCCTGACCGGCTCCGAGCGCCTCCCCGGGCTGGTCGGCCTCGCCCTGCGGGAGAACCGCAAGCGGGCCCACCTGCTGGTGTCCACCGTGCTCGGCAAGCACGTCCCGCAGCGGCCCGCCGTGGTGCACGGCGCCGGTCTGGAGCTCGGCCGTCTGGTCCGCGAGCTGCTCGATCCGCTCGGCGGCGGGTCCGTCGACCGGGCCGTGGTCCTCGGCTACGCGGAGACCGCCACCGGCCTCGGCCACAGCGTCGCCGACGGCCTGGACGCCCCCTACCTGCATTCCACCCGCCGCCCGGTGCCCGGACTCACCCCCGTCGGCGGCTTCGAGGAGGAGCACTCGCACGCCACCTCCCACCTGCTGCTGCCCGCGGACCCCCGGCTGCTCGCCGGCGACGGTCCGCTGGTCCTGGTGGACGACGAGTTCTCCACCGGCACCACCGTGCTCAACACCATCCGCGAACTGCACGCCAACCACCCGCGCGATCACTACGTGGTGGTCGCGCTGGTCGACCTGCGCGGCCCCGCCGACCGGCGGCGGCTCGTCGACACCGCGGCCGAACTCGGCGTCCGGCTCGACCTGGTGGCGCTGGCCGACGGCGGCGTCGAACTGCCCGCCGACGTCCTGGACCGGGCCGAGCGGCTGATCGCCGAGGCCGGCCCCGCGCCCGAGCCGCCCACCGCCCCGGCCGCCCCGCTGGTGCGGACGGATCTGGACTGGCCGGCCGGGCTGCCCGACGGCGGCCGGCACGGCTTCACCCGGGAGCACCGGGCGCGGCTGGAGGCGGCCCTGCCCGCGCTGGCCGAGCAGCTGGCGGCGGCGGTCGATCCCGGTGCGACCGGCGGCTCTGCCGATGCCGATGCCGATCGTTCGCTGGTGCTGGTGCTCGGCTCCGAGGAACTGATGTACGCGCCGCTGCGGCTGGCCGGGGCCCTCGCCGAGCGGCTGCCCGGCGGCGCCGACCGCGTCCGCTTCTCCACCACCACCCGCTCGCCCGTCCTCGCCGTCGACGACCCCGGCTACGCCATCCGCACCCGGCTGGCCTTCCCCGCCCACGACGACCCGGCCGACGACTCCTCGCGCGAGCGCTACGCCTACAACGTCGCCCCCGGCACCGACCCGGCCCGCCGCTTCGGCACCGTGGTGCTGGTGGTCGACGACACCGCCGACACCGCCGCCCTGCACGAGGGCGAGCGCGCCCTGCTCGGCCAGCTGCGCCGGGTCACCGACCGGGTGGTGCTCGCCGTCCTGCCGTCCCACCGGCCCACCGCCCCGGTCGGTCCGTCCGCCCCGGCGGCCCCGGCCCGTCCGCTGTACGGCCCCGAGTTCTCCTCCTACCGCGCCGACGAAGTGGCCTGGCTGCTCAAGGACCTCACCGGCGTCGACCTGGAGGCACCGACCGAGGAGCGCGAGGAGGCCGTGCAGAGCGGCGGCGCCCACTACGCCGAGTCGCTGCCGGTCGAGTACCAGCCGAGCCCCGAGTACCAGGAGCTGTTCCACCAGGCGCTGCGGGTCTCCGCCCGCCGGATCGCGCTCGCCGTCGGCACCGTCGCCGAGACCCTGCTGCGCGAACGCGGCCCCGGCCTGGTGCTCGCCTCGCTGGCCCGCGCCGGGACGCCGGTCGGCATCCTGATCCGCCGCTGGCTCGCCGCCGGACACGGCCTCGACGCTCCGCACTACGCCGTCTCGATCGTCCGCGGCCGCGGCATCGACCCGGTCGCCCTGCGCTACCTCGACGCCCACCACCGGGCCGGCGACGTGGTGTTCGTCGACGGCTGGACCGGCAAGGGCGCGATCACCCGCGAACTCGCCGAGGCCCTCACCGGGACCGGCTTCGACCCCGACCTCGCCGTCCTCGCCGACCCCGGCCGCTGCGTGCGCACCTTCGGCACCCGGGACGACTTCCTGATCCCCTCCGCCTGCCTCAACTCGACCGTCTCCGGCCTGGTCTCGCGCACCGTGCTGCGCTCCGACCTGATCGGCCCCGACGACTTCCACGGCGCCAAGCACTACACCGAGCTGGCCGGCGCCGACGTCTCCGGTGCCTTCCTGGACACCGTCGCCGACCACTTCGCCGACGTCCGGGCCGAAGCCCTCGCGGCGGCCGAACGCTTCCTCGCCCCCGAGCACGCCGACGAGCGCGCCCCCGACTGGGCCGGCTGGGCGGCCGTCGAGCGGATCAGCGCCGAGTACGGCATCGACAGCGTCAACCTGGTCAAGCCCGGTGTCGGCGAGACCACCCGGGTCATGCTGCGCCGCGTCCCCTGGCGGGTGCTCGCCCGCCGCGGCGCCGGCGCCGACCTCGACCACGTCCGGCTGCTCGCCGCCCAGCGGGGAGTGCCGGTCGAGGAGGTGGACGACCTGCCGTACTCCTGCGTCGGCCTCATCCACCCCCGCTACACCCGGGGGGCGACCGGCGCCTCCGGCACAGCCGTCCTCACCAAGGAGTCCTGAACCCGATGAGTGGTCACGTGAACCCGACGAGTGGTGACGCCCGCCCGGACGGCGGATCCGCCGCCGCGCCGCGCTTCGTCGTCGCCAGCGACCTCGATCGCACCCTGATCTACTCCAACCGGGCCCTCGCCCTCGACGTGCCGGACCGGCTCGCGCCGCGGCTGCTCTCGGTCGAGGTGCACGACGGCAAGGCGCTGTCGTTCATGACCGAGCAGGCCGCCGCGCTGCTCGTCGAACTCGCCCGCGAGGCCGTGCTCGTCCCCGCCACCACCCGCACCCGGACCCAGTACGAGCGGGTCAACCTGCCCGGCCCGACGCCCGGTTGGGTCCCGCCCTACGCGATCTGCGCCAACGGCGGCCGACTGCTCGTCGACGGCGTGCCGGACGAGGACTGGCAGACCGAGATGGCCGGCCGGCTGGCCGAGGGCGCGGCGCCGCTGGCCGAGGTGGTCGAGCACCTCGCCCTCCGCGCCGACCCCGAGTGGACCCACAAGCGGCGGGTGGCCGACGAGCTGTTCGCCTACCTGGTCGTCGAGCGCGCCGAACTGCCGGTCGGGTGGATCGCCGAACTCACCGGCTGGTGCGCCGAACGCGGCTGGACCGTCTCGCTCCAGGGCCGCAAGGTGTACGCCGTGCCCGCGCCGCTCAGCAAGAGCGCGGCGCTGGCGGAGGTCGTCCGCAGGGTCGGCCCGTCCACGGTGCTGTCCGCCGGCGACTCGCTGCTCGACGCCGACCTGCTGCTCGCCGCCGACGCCGCCTGGCGCCCCGGCCACGGCGAACTGGCCGACACCGGCTGGACCGGCCCCGGGGTCACCGCCCTCGACGAGATCGGCGTCGCGGCGGGCGAGGAGATCGCCCGCCGCTTCCTGTCCCGCGTCCGGGGCGAGGCGGGCGTTCCGGTGGCCGGGGCGGCCGTCCGCTAGTCGCCCTCCTGTCGTAGTCGCCCTCCTGTCGGCTAGCCGCAGCAGCCGCCCCCGCAGCACCCCCCGCCGCCACCGGCCGACGGGGCCTGCTGCGGGGCGGCGCCGGCGGAGGCCGCGCCGGTCACGGCGACGGTCGACAACAGCTTCACCGTGTCCTGGTGCCCCTGCGGGCACACGGCGGGGTCGTTGGCCTGCGCCATCGCGCGGCGGAGCTCGAACGTGGCGCCGCAGGAGCGGCAGCGGAAGTCATAACGAGGCATACGGTCAGCGTATCCGCGCCGCCTCGGGCCGAACCCCGCCGCTTCCCCCCTTCGGGACCTACTTCTGGCCGCCGAGCTCGCCGCGGATCAGCTCCACCACGTGCGCGGCCGTCTCCCGCACCGCCGCCAGCTCGGTCAGGAACCGCCAGTAGTCCGGATGCCGCCCGGCCGCCTCCAGCTCCGCCACCGCGCGGTCCAGCCGGGCCACCGCCGCGTCCAACGGCGCGGCGTGCCGCGGCTCCGGGGCCTGCCGGCCGGACATCGCCAGCCGCTGGGCGTCCCGCAGCGCGAACCGGGCCCGCTCGACCTCCTTGTTCGGGTCGATCTGCACCTCGTTCAACTGCCGCAGCCGCTCGTTCACCGCGACCACCGACCCGTCCGCCGTGTCCAGCAGCGCGCGCACCGTCCCCAGCGCCCCGGTGGCATCCGCCCACCGCTGCTCGTCCCGGGCCCGCGCCGCCTCGGCCAGCTTGCCCTCGGCGGCCCGTCCGGCCTCCGCCACCTGGTCCGGCACGTGCTGGAGGTCCTGCCAGCACGCGGCGGAGAACCGCCGCCGCAGCTCGCTCAGCGCCGGCGGCACCGTGCCGGCCTTGGTCTCCAGCGCCTGGATCCTGGTCCGCAGACTCGCCACCCGCCGGTCGATCTCCCGGGCCCGCTCCGGCAGGTGCCCGACCTCTGCCGCGATCGCCTCCGCGCGCTCCTTCACCCGCTCCGCGCGCTCCAGCGTGTCCGGGACCCCGTGCCGGGCCACCCCCTCGTTCAGCCGCCCCAGCTCCGGCGCCAGCTCGGCCAGCCGCGCCGCCGGCCCGTCCGCCCGCAGCCCGGCGCCGCGCGCCACGTCCAAGGCGTTACTGGCCTCCAGCAGCGCCCGCTTCGCCTGCTCCACCGCGGGCGTCACCCGCATCAGCTGCGACTCCGCCCGCTCCAGCGTCGGCCGCAGCCTGCGCAGGAACTCGTTCAGCTCCGACAGCGCCGAACCGAGCTGGCCCTTCACGTCGTCCAGCTGGTGCTTGGCCCGCGCGGCCGCACCGGACTCCAGCTCCTCCGCGTCCAGGTCGTGCGCGTCCAGGGCCGACAGATAGTTCACGGTCACCTGGTCGACCCGGCCCGAGATCGCCTCGAAGTCCGCGACCGCCCGCCGGGCCGTCGCACTGTCCCCGACCGACCGCACCGTCTCCACCGCCAGCCGCACCTCGCGCTGGGTCGAGTCCACGTCGTAGAACGCCTGCTGCGCCGCGTCCCGGGCCGCCCGGGCGTCCGCCCGCATGCCGTCACCGCCGCGCCGCCCCCACCAGCCGCCGCCGGTCCCGAACGCCGCCGCCCCCGCGGCCCCCAACGCCCCCAGGACGACCACCGGCAGCACCAACGCCTCGGCCACCGCGCCCCGCCGTCGCCCCCGCCCGCCTCCGCCGGCCACCCTCACTGCGCGCTCCCTGGTTCCCGACCGCTGATCCACCCCCCATTCTTCCCGATCACCCCCCGGACCCGGCACCCCACCCGCCCCACCGCCCCACCACCTGCACCACACCACCCCGCGGACCAGGTACCCTAGGCACTCGTCGTGCGCCCCACCCCGGGACCCGCCCGACCGGGGGCGCGTAGCTCAGTGGTAGAGCGCTGCTCTTACAAAGCAGATGTCGGCGGTTCGAAACCGTCCGCGCCCACAGCGGAGAAGGGCCAGTTCGGAGGCAGCATCCTCCCGAACTGGCCCTTGATCGTTCCCGGGTCACGCATCCTGCCGAGTCCAGCAGTGCAGATGCCCCCGCACCGAACGATGCGGGGGCTTCCGGTGGGCCCGGGCTGTCTACTGGCCTGCTGGCACTTCCGCCTCACGGCCGGTGCGGCGCAGCCACTCGTTGTAGCGCCATCGAAGGGCCTCAGGGTGCGGTTGGCGGTTCAGGGAAAGCTTGGGGTGGACGATACCCATGGCTTCCAGGTCAGGCCCGCCAGGGCGTGCCTCTGCGGTCAGGGTGTCGGGGTTGATGGCGAAGAGGTGAGCGTCAAAGGCCCTGTGGAGCGCTGCGTTCATCGGTAGGCCGTTGCGGGCGTCCGAGGCGCCGCCGTCGGCGTCGCCTCGGAGATGAGCCGCCTCGACCATCTGGGGAATCGAGATCCCTGAGAGGGGGCAACGCGGGCCGTACCGCTGGAAAACTTCGAGCTTGAACCGAGCCTGGTCCGGTCGTGTGACCACGGTCCCGTTCCGTCGGTGGCGCCTATTGCCTTCGAGCTGGAACGTCTGGTCCTCGGAGCGGTCGTGGTCCAGGACCTTGACGGGCGGGGTCTCGCCGAACTTGACCAGGAACAGGCTGCTCCTGTCGTCCCAGCCCTCGACCCACGCAAGGTTTGCGCCTCGGAGGTCACCGTGCTGGGTGATCACGAACAAGGGCAGTCGGAGTGCGGCGGCGGCTTTGGTGGCGTTGACTTCACCGAGGTCGCGGCCCGGTTGCCGTGTGACCGGGTAGTGATAGAGGGCCTCGTTCTCGTTCAGGTCGTCAGGGTAGTGCCGGCCTGTGTGCTTGAGCCCGATCGTCACGCCGTCGGGGTGGATCTTCTGGGTGCGGGACTTGTCCGCCCAGATGCCCCGGTAATTGCCATATGCACCTACCGAGCGGACGATGTCGGCGCTTACCAGCCCCGAGGTGTCACGCCGTCCGAGCAGATTCCGCCACACTGCCAGGCGCCACTCCCGTTCTGCGTCCACGGTCTCAGTGCGGCTGTTCAGGACCGTGAACCCCATGGCGCGCAGTACAGGGTTCGTGGCTGCATCTCCGCCGTCGAATTGATCGTTCGACAACGGGCCGCTGGACTCATGCTGGTAGCCGAAGGCGACGCCGGCGATAGCCTTCGCGTCGTAAAGCAGGTCGGCGTGGCTGAGGTAGTACTGCGCCGCGGAGTCGAACCCGTACCTGTTGCGGAAAGCCTGCCCACCCAAGTCGTTGTACTCGGCGACTGCCCTTTCCACTGCGGTGGCATCCGTCAAGTCTCTGATTCCCATGGCCCACCCTTAGGTCTCGACGTGCGACTTGAGCCTCCTAACTTTGACCTTCGGAGATCAGTTCCCTCGTTGAGCGTGAGACAGGACTCACCATCCCTGGCGCGGACCGGAGGCCGCGGTGGAGGGAGGCGACATGACTCCACGCGGGTCATGGCACTCGACCTGCCGCTTCGGGGGCTGCTCCGCGAGGCTGATGATCTTGATGGTCACTCGTTTCCCTCGGCTGTCCGGACCCAGGGTGGGCGGCACCTCGCCGGTGGCCGGGTGGCTCAACCGGAGCGGTGGCCGAACTGGGACCAGACGCTTCGGCGGCGGGCGATGTCGAAGAGGGCTGCTGCGCGGTGGGGCTCGAGTATCGGCGGGCGGGAGCCGAGGGTGTCCGCGATCCGGCTGCCGTCGACCACGTCGACGCCGGGGCTTCCGCTGTGGGTGAGGGTTCGGGTGCCGACGACAGCGATCACCGGATGGACCGGGACCGCAAGGCCGCACCAGCGGCGCAGTAGTTCGGCAGTTCTGCTGCCTTCGAGGAGGGACTTCTCGATGTACGGGTAGCTGTTGCGGTTGACCGTGAGTCGCTTGTCCCCGACCCAGACCGTGGCGTTGGGATGGTGCTTGGTGTTCACCGTGAACACTCCGGGGGGTCCGATCACTACGTGGTCGATGTCCGCGCCGCTCGGCAGGGGGACGGCGTGCAGCACGTACCAGCCGTACGCCCGGAGCTGGTCGAGCAGTCCACCGACCAGCTGCTCCCCGTGGAGCCCCTTGCTCAGTTCGGAGCGGGTGAGGTCGTCGCCGGAGAGCTTGGCCGCTACGCGGACCAGCCATTTCCGCTTGCTCTCATCGGCTTTGATCATTCCTCGGACGCCTTCGCCGGGACGGTTCGAAGCGAGGTCGTCGTCGACCGTGAGCAGCGGCAGTGCAGGCAGGACCGTCGGTGGTGATGTGGGCCGAGGGGGTACTTGCGGCGGGGTGGCGGTCGAGGTCGGCGAGAGCTTGTGGACGACGGTCAGTGGTGGGATCGGTCGGCCGCATGTCCGGCACCAGTCCCGGATCCGATGGAGTGCCGCCGATTCATGCGCGGCGTCGGTGATCGTGACGACCCCGGTCGGGCAGTCGAGCCACGCGACCTCCTGGCCACGGGTGCCGGCCAGATTGACGTACAGCCGATCCTTGCCCGCCCGCCGCCACGGGTTGACCGTCAGTTCCGTCACATTGTCCCCCTCGCCCCGGCCCTGGGACGAGATCAGCATGTCGGCGCGCACTCTGGCAAGAAGGCCATCAGCCAAGCAGAGTCTGCCGGTTGGCGCGAGTGAGCCGTTCGTGTGGTCGTTCGCTGCGCTGGGAGAAGGGCCAGTTCGGAGGGGTGGTAGCCCTCGCGAGCTGGCCCTTCGGGGTCGTGGCGGGCAAGGGGAGTCAGTGAGGGCGGGGCGAAAGCGGCCATGCCGAGACGGCGGTTCTGGCCAGGTCGTGCTGTCTGGCGCGGATTCCCTCGGAGGTCCAGGAATCGGTGGACTCGTCCCAAAGGCGGTCTATGCCGGTGGACGTTGTGAGGAGGAGCGACGAACCCTGGTAGCCCACGTTCTTGTCGGGGAAGGTCTTGTTCGACGCGGTGCGGTTCTTCGAGCCGTGGAGCAGGGTGAGGTTTCCAATGAGGTTGACCACCGAGCCGTGGTCGTTCAGCCGGTAGGCCGGTTCTGGATTCTTCGGGTAGATGTGTTCGACGTGCACGGTCCTGCTGTCGGCCACCACGACGTCGTCCTGGACCGACTCGGTCCGCATGAGCGTTTCAATTCGGTTGAGCACGTAGCGGGACTGGGACGCCTTCGGGAGCGATGCCTTCTCGAAGTCCGCGATGAACGTCTCGTCGTCGGGGGTCGCTTCGGCGATACGGCGGATCGCCGAGTCCTTGCCGAGGCCGCCGAACAGTTCCTTGGCCAGGCCGAAGACGGTCTCCTCGAGGAGGGTCGACTCGCGGCGACCGATCACCGTCCAGCGGACGTAGTAGGTCAGGCAGGCGGAAACCAGCGGGGTGATCTCACTGATCTCGGACGTACTCGGAGACGCGGCCAGCATCAACGGGTAGAGGGCGTCCGCGCTCAGGTCCCTGATGTCCTTCAGAAGGTCGTCGAGGTCGTTGACCCCGGTGTCGCACGAGATCAGTTCGAGGTAGCGGGTGGAGGCACGCTCCAGTTCTGCCGCGAAGCTGCCGACGGTGTAGTTCTTCTTCTTGTCGAAGTCGTCGGTGAGCGATGTCCTGATCGTCGTGTACAGGCTGTGCGACCGGACATCTCCATGGCGAGCGACCCAGAAGTGACGCAGGAACTTCTCGATGTCCTCCCTCTTCTCGAACCCGTCGAGGAGAGCACGCCAGGCGTCGTTGACCCTGTTCTTCTCGGCGTCGTTCGAGCTCTGCTCCATGAGGAAGTTCCGAACGAGATCGACGGTGGAGAGATCCTTCCCCCGCGAGTTGATGGTCTCGAAGACCTCGTTGGCGTCGCTGGATGTCGGGGTCTGGATCTCCACGAAGACGAGCCCCTTGACGAGGCATTCCTTCAGGCTGTCGATCCAGTCGAGTCGGCTTTCCAGGTCCGGGTGATCGGAAAGCTGCTTCGATACCTGACTCTCGAAGTACGAGTACGCCTCCTCGATGAGCTTGTGGGAGGGCCGGTTGGCCGACTCGAAAGAGGTACTCTGGCCGACGGCCTCGTCCCAATTCTGGATGTAGTCCCGGAAGAAGTCGCGATCGAACAGGGACAGAGTGAGGAAGTACTCCATCGGCTCCCGGCGGCCGGCCTTCCGAGCGATATAGTCACGCTGGGTGTTCTGCGCCATGCTCCGGGACTCGCCGGTGTTCATCGTCCAGAGGATGTTCCTGAGTGCCGCTATCAGGATCGTCGACGTCGTCAGTCGCTGCTGTCCGTCGAGGATCGATCGGCTGGTGATCTTCTCGTCGGTGATGGTCACGATGGGGCCGATGAAGTACTCCGCGGCGGAACTCTTGCCGCTCTGGCGGGCCTTCATGAACTTCTGGATATCGGTCCAGTACGTGTCGACCTCTTTCTTCGTCCAGGAGTACTGGCGCTGACTGTCGTCGGGGACGGTGACAGGCGGATTGTTGGCCCCGATCAGCTGGCCCAGCGTTTGGCGGGTGGCATGTTTGATGATTGCCATCGTTCTCCTAGCGGTGAAGGGTCGGCAACCACCGTATCCGGGCCGATCGCGAGCGGGGACGCCCGCCGAGGCTTTGCAGCCTCCGGGATGTGCTTCCCCTCCTGGGCAATCGACTCGATTGTTGACGTACACGGACATTTTGGGTGCGGGTGGCGAGGTCAGGGGCGGTGAGTACCATCGGGGCATCCACAATGCGGGTCGGACCGGAGTCGACCCGCATTCGATGCACTCGGAGAACAGCTTGGTAACGCAAGAGTCGAACACTTCCGCGCACCAGCTCCACCTGATCCTCGAGCGGGTCCGTGACAGCGGGGCGGAGAATTTCAGGGAAGCGTGGTCGTCGGTCCTGGGAGCCGAATACGGGTCCGGGGCCTTCGCCGCCAGACACGCGGAGGTGTGCCTCCTTCTCGCGGATGTGACCCGTCAGATCGGTGGCCTGTCCGAGCGGTCGCGAGAGCGACTGGAGAGGTACGTCAACGCCTGGTGGTCGGCAGTCGTCCAGCCCGAGTTCAGCTGGGGCGACTCGGCGAGACGGCCTGCCGGAGTATTGGAACCGAGCCACCTGGACCACCTCGAATCGGCTGCCGACATCATCGCGGCGACTTTCCGCGGGTCGTCGGCGGCTCCGACCGGTGGCGGGCTCGACCAGCTTCGCGAGCAGTGCGCGCATTGGTTGGGGATGGTCGAGGACCGCGACAACTTCGAGCTTCCCGAGGCGTTGCGCGACACCCTCGCCAATCAGATTCGTCATCTCGTCTGGCTGATCGACAATGTGGCACTCGTCGGGGTCTCCAGAGTTTCCCAGGAGGCCGTGTCGGTGGTCGGATCCGTGGCCCACGCGTCGCATGTCCTTCGACCACGTGACGAACAGTCCGAGAGTCGTTGGAAGAGAAGCATGGTGAGCCTTGTCGCGGCGCTGGGTCTGTTCACGACCGGAGCGGTCGGCGCTCGGGAAGCGATCGAGGCCGGCGACGGGCTTGTCCGTGAGGTCGTTCGGATTGTTTCCAGCGAGGGCACGGGTTCGTAGGGGCATGGGGCCCCGTGGTCCCAGTGGTCGCGCTCCGTGAGGGGGGCGCCAGTCGGGTGCCGTGGTCGGGAGGCGGGGTGGGGTGGGGTGTGTTTGGGTGGGCGCACAACGCTCGGGAGAGGTGATCCTCCGTGACCATGCCGCCGTTCGGGTCGAACGACCCGTTTTCGGATCTGCTCAGCCGGTTCTTCGGGATGAGTCCGTTGGCCTCGCCGCCAGCGGTGCAACGGGTGCCGATCGGGCGGCTGTTGAGCGAGTCGGCGCAGGAACTGCTCGCGGCGGCCGCTCGGCGGGCGGCCGAGGACGGGAGCAGTGATCTCGACACCGGGCATCTGATGTGGGCGGCCACCCGGGTGGATCCGTCGCGGCGGATGCTGGAGCGGGCGGGGGTGGATCCGGACCGGTTGGCGGGGGATCTGGACAAGGCGCTGCCGGCCGGGGCGGGGGCGGACGGCGTGGGGGCGGACGGGGTGGACGGCGCGGAGGGGCGGCCGGCGTTGACGCCGGCGGCGAAGCGGGCGCTGCTGGCGGCGCACGCGCGGTCGCGGGCGGCGGGGGCCTCGTACATCGGGCCGGAGCACATCCTCGGCGCGCTGCTGGAGGAGGAGCGGTCGGGGGCGGGAGCGGCGGTGCGCAACGCGGCGCCGTCGCAGGACGCGCTG
Organism: Kitasatospora sp. NPDC094019; assembly: GCF_044764505.1. Classification (NCBI taxonomy): domain Bacteria; kingdom Bacillati; phylum Actinomycetota; class Actinomycetes; order Kitasatosporales; family Streptomycetaceae; genus Kitasatospora; species Kitasatospora sp. NPDC094019. Next base: position 740,367 of record NZ_JBIWIF010000001.1, on the reverse strand, counting down.
CGCACGGTGATGGACGGGAAGGGTGCGGGCGGTGGCACCGGCGGTGGGCGGCAGAGCGCGACGCCGACGCTGGACGAGTACGGCCGGGACCTCACCGAGGAGGCCCGGGAGGGGCGGCTGGACCCGGTGGTCGGCCGGGCCGAGGAGATCGAGCAGACGGTCGAGATCCTGTCCCGCCGGACGAAGAACAACCCGGTGCTGATCGGGGAGCCGGGGGTCGGCAAGACGGCGATCGTGGAGGGGCTGGCGCAGCGGATCGTCTCGGGTGACGTGCCGCAGATCCTCAAGGAGAAGCGGGTCGTCACGCTCGACCTCACCGCGCTGGTGGCCGGCTCCAAGTACCGGGGCGAGTTCGAGGAGCGGTTGAAGAGCGTGATCGACGAGGTCACGGAGGCCGAGCAGAGCGTGATCCTGTTCCTCGACGAGCTGCACACCGTGGTCGGCGCGGGCGGCGGGGGCGAGGGTTCGATGGACGCCGGCAACATCCTGAAACCCGCCCTGGCCCGCGGTGAGTTGAGCGTGGTCGGCGCGACCACCCTGGACGAGTACCGCCGGTACGTGGAGAAGGACGCCGCGCTGGAGCGTCGCTTCCAGCCGGTGCTGGTGCCCGAGCCGTCGGTGGAGGAGACGGTCGAGATCCTCCGGGGTCTGCGCGACGCCTACGAGGCGCACCACCAGGTGCGGTTCACGGACGAGGCGCTGGACGCGGCCGCGACGCTGTCGGACCGCTATGTCAGCGACCGTTTCCTGCCGGACAAGGCGATCGACCTGCTGGACCAGGCGGGCGCGCGGGTGCGGTTGCGCAGTCTGGGCGGTTCGACGGCCGCGGTGCCGGTGCGGGAGCGGATCACCAAGCTGCGGCGGGAGTTGGAGGAGGCGGTGGCGGACGAGGAGTTCGTCCGGGCCGCCAATCTGAAGACCGAGCTGCGGCAGACCGAGGACGAACTGGCGGCGGTCGCCGAGGCCCGGGAGGAGGTCGTGGCGGTCACGGCGGACGACATCGCCCAGGTGCTCTCGGGCCGGACCGGCATCCCGGTCGCCGAGCTGAACGCGACCGAGCGCGAGCGGCTGCTCCGGCTGGAGGAACACCTGCACGAGAAGGTGATCGGGCAGGACCGGGCGGTCACCGCGGTGGCGCAGGCGGTCCGTCGCGGCCGGGCCGGGATGGGCGACCCGGACCGGCCGACGGGCTCCTTCCTGTTCCTCGGCCCGACCGGGGTCGGCAAGACCGAGCTGGCGAAGGCGCTGGCCGCGCTGCTGTTCGGCGACCCGGACCGGATGATCCGCTTCGACATGAGCGAGTTCCAGGAGAAGCACACCGTCTCCCGGCTGGTCGGCTCCCCGCCCGGGTACGTCGGTTACGACGAGGCGGGCCAGCTGACCGAGGCGGTGCGCCGCAAGCCGTACAGCGTGCTGCTCTTCGACGAGGTGGAGAAGGCCCACCCGGACGTGTTCAACCTGCTGCTCCAGGTGCTGGACGACGGCCGGCTGACGGACGCCCAGGGGCGCACGGTCGACTTCCGCAACACCGTGCTGATCATGACGAGCAACATCGGCTCGCAGCGGATCCTGGACCACGGGGGTGAGGTCGACGCCCGGAGCGGAGCTCTTGACGCGGCACTGCGTGACGATCTGATGCAGGACCTGCGCGCGCAGTTCCGGCCGGAGTTCCTCAACCGGATCGACGAGGTGATCGTCTTCCACGCGCTCACCCGCGCGGACCTGCTCCAGGTGGTGGACCTGCTGCTGGACCGCACCCGGCGGCGGTTGAAGGCCCAGGACATCGACCTGGAGGTGACCGACGAGGCCAAGGAGCTGCTGGTGAACCTCGGTTACCAGCCGGCCTACGGGGCCCGGCCGCTGCGCCGCACCATTCAGCAGGAGCTGGACAACCGGGTCTCGGACCTGCTGCTGGACGGCACGGCCCGGGAGGGGGACACGCTGGTCGCGGAGGTGTCGGACGGGCGGCTGGCGGTGGCGCCGGTGCGCCCGGTGGCGGAGGGCCCGGGCGAGTAGCGGCGGGCGGAGCGGGAGAGGCGCGCCGGGGGAGCGGACACCCCGGCGCGCGGCGTCCCACGCGTCCGGGAACGTCCCACGCGTCCGGGAACATCTCGCGCGTCCGGGAACGCCTCACGCGTCCGGGAACACCTCGCGCAGCAGCGGGTCCGGCAGGCCGCGCCGCCCCCACTCGCGCGGGTAGCCGAGCGACACCTCCTCGAACGGCACCCCGTCGTAGCTGGTCCGCCGGGGAATGTGCAGGTGCCCGTAGATCATCGTGGCGGTGTTGAACCGGCGGTGCCAGTCCGCGGTCAGCTCGGTGCCGCACCACTGGGCGAACTCGGGGTACCAGAGCACCTCGGTGGGATGCCGGACCAGCGGGTAGTGGTTGACGAGGACCAGCGGCAGCTCGGGATCGTGCTCGGTGAGGCGCTTCTCGGTCAGCCGGACGCGCTCGCGGCACCAGGAGTCGCGGTCCGGGAACGGGTCGGGGTGCAGGAAGCGCTCGTCCGCGCAGACCACGCCGGTCTCGTACGCGGCGGCGAGGGACTCCTCCTTGGTGGACGTCCCGGGGGCGCGGAAGGTGTAGTCGTAGAGCAGGAACAGCGGGGCGACCGCGACCGGGCCGCCGGCGCCGGTCCAGACCGGGTACGGGTCCTCGGGGGTGACGACGCCGAGCTCGCGGCACATGTCCACCAGGTGCTGGTAGCGCTCGACGCCGCGGACCTGGACCGGGTCGTTGGGGTGGGTCCACAGCTCGTGGTTGCCGGGGGCCCAGACGACCTTGGCGAAGCGTTCGGCCAGCAGGCCGAGGGCCCACCGGATGGTGGTGGTGGACTCGGACACGTCGCCGGCCACGATCAGCCAGTCGTCGGGCGAGCCCGGGCGCAACTGCTCGACCAGGTCGCGGTTCTGCTGGTAGGAGACGTGCAGGTCACTGACCGCGAGCAGCCGGCCCCCGGTCGGTCCGCGCCGTGTGTCGTCCGTGCGGTGGTCGCGGTGGTCGCCGGTCATGTCAGCCCCCCAGATGGTCTTCCTGCCGTCCCGGCCACAGTACCGGGGCCGGGCGGCCGGATCACGGCCCTCGGGTCCCGGGGTCGGCGACGGGACTCTTGACAGGGCGTCATGTCCGCGCCAGCTTTGGGGCACCCCCACACCGAGTCACACCGAGAGGTCTCTCATGAAGAAGCCGCTCATAGGCACGGCCGCCGCGCTCCTGTTCGCCGGGGCGACCGCCCTGGCGGGCGCCCCCGCCGCGACCGCGTCCACCACCGCGAGCACGACCGTGACGTCGCCGCAGGCCGGGAAGGTCGCCGCCGTCACGTTCGCCGGGACGGTGGCGCTGAGCAACTGCTCCGGCTCGCTGGTCCGGTTCCCCGCCTCGACCGCCAACGACCCGGCCCTGGTGCTCTCCAACGGCCACTGCCTGGAGTCCGGCATGCCCGGCCCCGGCCAGGTCGTCACCAACCAGGCGTCCAGCCGCAGCTTCACCCTGCTCAACGCTAGCGGCGGTTCGCTCGGCACGGTGAAGGCCAGCAAGATGGTCTACGGCACCATGACCGACACCGATGTGTCGATCTACCAGCTGAACACCACCTACGCCGCGATCCAGTCGCGCTACGGCATCGCCCCGCTGACCGTCGCCGCCACCCACCCCGTCCAGGGCAGCTCGATCAAGGTCGTCTCCGGGTACTGGAAGAAGATCTACTCCTGCTCGGCCGACGGCTTCGCCTACCGGCTCAAGGAAGCGGACTGGACCTTCAAGGACTCCCTCCGCTACACCTCCACCTGCAACGTCATCGGCGGTACCTCCGGCTCCCCGGTGGTCGACGCCAACAGCGGGCAGGTCGTCGCGGTGAACAACACCATCAACGAGGACGGCCAGCGCTGCACGCTGAACAACCCGTGCGAGGTGGACCAGAACGGCGCGGTGACCGTCCGCCGGGGCATCGGCTACGCCCAGGAGACGTACATCATCCCCGCCTGCTTCGGCACCGGTAACAAGCTCGACCTCACCAGGGCCGGCTGCACCCTTCCGCGCCCCTGACCGGCACTTTTCCCCCGATGGGCCATCCGCGACCGGCGGGTGGCCCATTCGGCCGTCTACCGGACGGCCGGTCCGTCCGGCGGCCGCGCCCCGGCTGCCGGAGAGTACGGACCAGAGCACCGCACAGTTCCGTTGACCCGATGGAGAGTTGATGACCACCACGTTCAGAAGGCTGCTGGTCGCCGTTCTGCTGATACCGCTGCTCGGCCTCGGCCTGGCCCCGACGGCGCTCGCCCGGTCCGCCGGGACCTCCGGCACCGCCGGCGCCGAGGGCGTCGCGGCCTCGGTCGCCGACAACCCGGCGGCCGACATCAAGGACCGGCTGGCCGGTATCCCCGGGATGACCGTCACCGCGGAGCAGCCCACCGACGCCGACCACCGCTACTTCCTGCTCACCTACACCCAGCCGATCGACCACGCCCGCCCCTGGCTGGGCACCTTCCAGCAGCGGCTGAGCGTGCTGCACCGGGGCTACGACCGGCCGACCGTGTTCTACACCAACGGCTACACGCTGCGCACCGCGCCCTCCCGCACCGAGCCGGCCCGGCTGGTGGACGGCAACCAGGTCTCCATCGAGTACCGCTACTTCACGCCGTCCCGCCCCGAGCCCGCCGACTGGAGCAAGGCCGGCATCAAGCAGGCGGCCACCGACGCGCACCGGCTGATCACCGCGCTGAAGCGGATCTACCACCAGGAGTGGCTGTCCACCGGCGCCTCCAAGGGCGGCATGTCCTCCACCTACCACCGGCGCTTCTTCCCGGACGACGTGGCCGGCACCATCGCCTACGTCGCCCCGAACGACGTCGACGACCGCGAGGACTCCGCGTACAGCAAGTTCTTCCGCAACGTCGGCACCCCGGAGTGCCGGGCCGCGCTGACCGCCACCCAGCGCGAACTGCTGGCCCGCCGGGACCGGCTGGAGCCCCGCTACGCCGCCGACAACGCCGCCGCCGGCTCCACCTTCACCACCATCGGCAGCGCCGACAAGGCGTACGAGCTGGCCGTGCTGGACTCGGTCTGGGCGTTCTGGCAGTACAGCCTGGCCGCCGACTGCGTGAACGTCCCGGGCGCCGCCGGCACCGACGACGCGCTGTACGCCTGGCTGGACACCCAGTCCGGCATCACCGGCAACAGCGACCAGGCGCTCGCCGGATACACCGCGTACTACTACCAGGCCGGTACCGAGCTGGGCTCGCCCGCCTTCGACGTCTCGGCCCTCAAGGGTCTGCTGCACTACGACTACAAGGAGTTGTACGCGCCGCGCACCTACGTGCCGCGCTCGATCCCGATGCGGTTCGACCCGTCCGCGATGCGCGACATCGACCGCTGGGTGCGCAACTCGGCCGAGCGGATCATCTACGTCTACGGCCAGAACGACCCGTGGGGCGCCGAGCCGTTCCGGCTCGGGTGGGGCAGTGAGGACAGCTACGTCTACACGGTGCCCGGGGGCAACCACGGCTCCAACATCGCCAAGCTGCCGGCCGACGAGTCGGCGGCGGCCACCGCCAAGGTGCTGGAGTGGGCCGGTCTCGGTCCGGACGCCTCGGCCCGCGCGCTGAAGGGGCAGTACCAGGTGCCGCCGATCGGCCCGCTGGACATCGAGGGGCTGAAGCAGGACCGCGTCCGGCTGTAGTCCGGACCGCCCGCGTCCGCGGGACCGTACGAAGCGGGGGCCGCCCGGTGGACGGGCGGCCCTCCGCCGTTCCCGCACCCGGGCGGACGCGTGTTCCCGGGGTGCCCGACGCCTCCCCGAAGCACTGAATCGGTGCTTCAATACTTCCATGGCCTACCGTCGCACCCCCGCCGTGCAAGCCCGCCTGGACGCCCAGCGCGAGGCGGTGCTCCAGGCCGCGGTCGGCCTGCTCGCGGAGCGCGGCTACGGCGGCTGCAGCATGGCCGCCGTGGCGGAGCGGGCCGGTATCGCCACCGGCTCGATGTACGGGCACTTCGCCAACAAGGCCGAGCTCTCGGTCGAGCTCTTCCGCCGGGTGGTCACCCGGGAGGTGGCCGCCGTGCACGACGCCGTCGCCCGCCACGACACCCCCCGGGACCGGATCGCGGCCGTCGTGGAGACCTTCGCCGCCCGCGCCCTGCGCGCGCCGCGGCTCGCCCACGCGCTGCTGGTCGAACCGGCGGACACCGTGGTGGACGCCGAGCGCCTGGTCTTCCGCCGCACCTTCCGCGACGTGCTCGCCGCCGAGATCGCCGCCGCCCTCGCCGCCGGCCGGCTGCCGCCCCAGGACCCGCAGCTGACCGCCGCCGCGATCGTCGGCGCGACCGCCGAGGCCCTCACCGGCCCGCTCGCCGCGGTACCCCCGCCCGGCCCCGGGGCCGCTCCCGACGCCGTGGTCCCCGCCCTCGTCTCCTTCACCCTCCGAGCGCTTGGAGAACGCGATGACAGCGACGCATGAGGTCACCAACCAGGTCCCGCTCCCGTACGGCCACGACACCGCCGCCGACCCCGCGCTGCTCGCCGCCCTGCACCGGGCCGGCGCCGGCTGGGCCGAGCCCGAACTGCGCGCCCTCGGCCGGCTGGCCGGCTCCGAGCAGGCCGCCGAGTGGGGACGGCTGGCCAACGAGCACCTGCCGGTGCTGCGCACCCACGACCGCTTCGGCCACCGGATCGACGAGGTCGAGTTCCACCCGTACTGGCACGAGCTGATGCGCACCGCCGTCGGCCACGGCCTGCACGCCGCGCCGTGGCGCGACGACCGGCCCGGCGCGCACACCGCCCGCGCCGCCAAGTTCCACGTCTGGAGCCAGGTCGAGGCCGGCCACACCTGCCCCGTCTCGATGACCTACGCCGCCGTTCCCGCGCTGCGCGTGACCCCGGAGCTGGCGGCCGAGTTCGAACCGCTGCTCGCCGCCACCGAGTACGACTTCGGGCTGCGCGAGCCGCACGGCAAGCGCGGGCTGATCGCCGGCATGTCGATGACCGAGAAGCAGGGCGGTTCGGACGTCCGCGCCAACACCACCACCGCCGTGCCGCAGCCCGACGGGAGCTACCGGCTCACCGGCCACAAGTGGTTCACCTCGGCGCCGATGTCCGACCTCTTCCTCACCCTGGCCCAGGCGCCGGGCGGGCTCAGCTGCTTCCTGCTGCCGCGCGTCCTGCCGGACGGCAGCCGCAACCGGCTCCGCCTCCAGCGGCTCAAGGACAAGCTCGGCAACAAGTCCAACGCCTCCGCCGAGATCGAGTACGAGGAGGCGTACGGCCGGCTGGTCGGGGAGGAGGGGCGCGGGGTGCGGACCATCATCGAGATGGTCAACACGACCCGACTGGACTGCACGATCGGCGCCGCCGCCGGGATGCGGCTCGGGGCCACCCGGGCGGTCCAGCACGCCCTGCACCGCCGGGCGTTCGGCCGGGCGCTGGTCGACCAGCCGTTGATGCGCAACGTGCTCGCCGACCTCGTGGTGGAGTCCGAGGCGGCCACCACCGTGGCGATGCGGCTCGCCCAGGCCACCGACGCCGCCCTCGCCGGGGACGACCAGGAGGCACTGGTCCGCCGGCTCGGCCTGGCCGTCGCCAAGTACTGGGTCTGCAAGCGCGGTCCGGCGCACGCCGCCGAGGCCCTGGAGTGCCTGGGCGGCAACGGCTACGTCGAGGAGTCCGGCATGCCCCGGCTCTACCGGGAGGCGCCGCTGGTCTCGATCTGGGAGGGCTCCGGCAACGTCGCCGCCCTGGACGCGCTGCGCGCCATGGCCAAGCACCCGGAGACCGTCGACGCCTTCCTCGGCGAGCTGGACGCGGCCGCGGGCGCCGACCGCAGGCTCGACGCGGCCGTGGCCGGACTGCGCAAGCAGCTCACAGACCTCGACCGACTGGAGTACCGCACCCGTCGGCTGGTGGAGGCGATGGCGCTGGCCTTCCAGGGCTCGTTGCTGGTCCGGTACGGGGACCCGGCGGTCGCGGACGCCTTCTGCGCCTCCCGGCTCGGCGGCGACCACGGCGCCGCGTTCGGCACCCTTCCGCCCGGTCCGGACGTCGCGGCGATCATCGACCGCGCCCGGCCGGTGCCGGCCGCATGAGCGGGCCCGGCCCCGACCCCACGGCCGAGGCGGCCGGGGTGCGCGCCTTCTGGCGGCACCTCGGCCTGCCCGGACTGATCGACGTCCATACACACTTCATGCCGAAGAACGTGCTCGACAAGGTGTGGGCGTACTTCGACGCCGCCGGTCCGCTGACCGGCCGCCCCTGGCCGATCGCCTACCGCGAGGCGGAGGAGCAACGCGTCGCCAGGCTGCGGGAGTTCGGCGTCCGGGCGTTCACCGCGATGCTCTACCCGCACAAGCCGGGGATGGCCGAGTGGCTGAACGCCTGGGCCGCCGACTTCGCCGCCCGCACCCCCGGCTGCCTGCACACCGCGACCTTCCACCCGGAGCCGGGCGCGTCCGGCTATGTGGCCCGGGCGCTCGCGGACGGTGCCCGGGTGTTCAAGGCGCACCTCCAGGTCGGCGGCTACGACCCGGCGGACCGGCTGCTCGACGAGGTCTGGGGGCTGCTCGCGGAGAGCGGCACGCCGGTGGTCACCCACTGCGGTTCCGGGCCCGTCCCGGGCAAGCACACCGGCCCCGGCCCGATCGGCGCGGTGCTCGCCCGGCACCCCCGGCTGGTCCTGGTGGTGGCCCATCTCGGCCTGCCCGAGTACACCGACTTCCTCGACCTCGCCGAGCGGTACCCCGGCGTCCGGCTGGACACCACCATGGCGTTCACCGACTTCTCCGAGCGGGAGACCCCCTTCCCGCCCGCCGAACTGCCCCGGCTGCGCGCCCTCGGGGACAAGGTCCTGCTCGGCAGCGACTTCCCCAACATCCCCTACCGGTACGGGCATCAGCTGGACGCGCTGGACCGGCTCGGGCTGGGGGAGGACTGGCTGCGCGCCGTCTGCCACGACAACGCGGCCGCCCTGTTCGACATCTGACGATCAGTCAAGATCGTTCAACAGGGGGAGGGCCTGCCGGTGGAGGCCCGGCGCGGCGGCCAGGAAGCCGTCCGCGGCGGGCGTCCACGCGGCCCCGGCGGTGTCCGTGACCGCCGCGCCCGCCTCCGTCGCGACCAGTGCGCCGGGCAGCAGATTGGGCGCGTCCGCGCCGAACTCCCAGAACAGGCCCAGGTGTCCGGAGCCGACCTGGGCCACCTGGAGCGAGGTCGGCCCCAGATTGCGGACGGCCAGCACCGCGCCCGCCACCGCCGACAGCGAGGCGCCCGCCCGGCGCAGTGCCACCGGATCGGCGGCAACTGTCGGCGGCTGGCTGGTCCCGGCCACCGTCGCCACCAACTCCCTTTCCACGGTGGCGATCGGCCGCCCGTCCAGCTCCGCCCCGCCGCCGCGCACCGCCCGGTAGGTGCGGCCGCCGAGCTGCGGCGCGTGCACCACCGCCAGCACCGCCGCGCCGTCGCGCACCAGGGTCGCGGTCACCGCCCACTGCGGCAGCCCGAGCAGGAACTGCACCGCGCCGTCCATGGCGTCGCACATCCACCACTCGCCCCCGGCCGGCACCGTGCCGTCGAACTCGTCCGCCACCCAGCCCGCCTCCGGGCGCAACGCGCCCAACCGCGCCCGGAGTTCGGCGGTCGCCGGGCCGTCGAACCCGGCGAACCGCGCCATCGCCCCGGCCAGGCCGGAATCCGGGCAGGGCTCGGCCGGTCGGCGCTCGGCCAGCCGAGCGCCGACCTCCCGGACCGCCGCCTCCACGGCCAGCAGCAGCGTCCGCAGTTCCCGCACCTCGATGTCGCCCATGGTCCCGCTCCCGTTCCTCGTGGTCGTGTGGTCAAGGAGTACCGTCGGAGCGCCCGGACAGGACGTCCGGTGCGGGACGGACGACGGAGATCGGACACCATGGATGTCGCTGCTGCTGATCCGGACACCGTGCTGGACACCCTGGACCGCCGGCTGGTCTGCGCGCTCCAGGTGAACGGCCGGGTCGGGGCCGGGAGGATCGCCGAGGTGCTCGGCGTCTCCCCGCGCACAGTCACCCGCCGACTGGTCCGGCTCCAGCAGACCGGTCTGGTCCGGGTGGCCCGGATGCCCGACGTCGAGGACGCGGCGGTCGGGGCGCTGCTGCTGCGGGTCCGGGTGCTGCGGGGCAAGGGCGACGCCGTCGCCCGGGCGCTGGCCGAACGGCCGGACGTGCCGTTCGTCGACGTCATGCTCGGCGGTCAGGAGGTCGGCGCGGTGATGCTCGCCGGGGCCGGTGCCCGCGACCGACTGCTGCACGGGCAGTTGCCCGCCACCGCCGCGGTCACCGAGACCACCGTTCACGCCGTGCTGCACGCGTTCGCGGACGCCGGCCAGTGGCGCTCCGGCCACTTGGAGGAGACGGAGGCGGCCGCGCTCGCCGAGCCCCGACCCGCCCGCACCGCGCCCGGGAGCGTGCCGCTGGACGCGCTGGACCGCGAGCTGCTGGCACGGCTCGGCGAGGACGCCCGGCAGTCGCACGCGATGCTGGCGGCGGCGGCCGGCACCCCCGAGTCCACCGTCCGACGCCGGCTGCACCGGCTGGACGGGGCCGGGCTGCTGCGCACCCATGTCGCCGTCGACCCGCGGCTGTTGGGGCTCGCCGTGGACGCCAACCTGTGGCTGGACGTGCCGCCGGGCCGGCTCGCGGCCGTCGGCGCGGCGCTGGGCCGTCACCCGCAGGTGCACGGTGTGTTCGCGACCAGCGGGCCGGCCAATCTGATGGCCGCGGTGTTCTGCCCGGACCACGGCGGCCTCTACCGGTTCGTCACGGACACCCTGGGCCCGCTCGGGGTGGACCGCGCCGAGACGGCGATCGTCGCGCGGGCGGTCAAGCGCGCGGGTGTGCCGCTGCGGGCGCCGGGCGCGGCGGCGGCCCGGACCCGGTCGTCCCGGACCTGACCCCCGGTCGCGTCCGGGCCCGACCCCCCCGGTCGTCCCGGACCTGACCCCCGGTCGCGTCCCGGCCCGACCCCCTGTCGTCCCAGGGGCCCGACTCCGCCCCCGGGGCATGACCTCGGAGGTAATCGACGGCCGCGCGGCCGCCCGGCACAGTGGTGCTCACCCGGTGGCGGACCGCCGACCGGGGCCCCACCCCACCCCGGAGGTCGATCCGCCATGTCCGCCCACACCGTCGCCACCGCCCCCCGCACCGCGCCCGCCTCCTGGCGGTCCCTGCGCCGGTTCCTCGCCCTCGACGCCGTGGTCAGCGGCGGCAACGGCCTGGCCTACCTCGCCTTCGCCGGACCGCTCGGCGATCTGCTGGGCGTGGGCCGCTCCACCCTGCTGGAACTCGGCGCCGTGCTGGCGGTGTTCGGCCTGGCGGTCGGACTGCTGGCCGCCCGTCCGCGGCCGCCGCGGCTCGCGGTGCGGGCGGTGATCGACATCAACCTGGCCTGGACGGCGCTGAGCGTGGTGGCGATGGAGCTGTGGTTCGAGCCGACCACCGCCGGCTACGTCTGGATCCCGATGCAGGCCGCGACCGTGGCCGGCTTCGCCGTCCTCCAGTTCACCACCCTGCGCCGCCTTCCCGCCTGACGACCTGACCGCCGGACCGCCAGTACGGCCGACCACGGGTACGGCCGACCACCGGGATGCCGGAACGCAGGACCGGCGGGGCGCGCGACAGGCGCCACCGCCGGGGCGGTCCGCTACTCCTCCGGTCCGACGGCGGCCCGGAGGAAGGCGGCCGTCTCCGCGTCGGCCGGGAGGAACGCCTCCAGGGCGAGTTCGGAGACGGTCACGTCCATCGGCGTGTTGAAGGTGGTGATCGTCGACAGGAACGACAGCACCCGCCCCTCGAACGCGATCCGCATCGGGAGCGCGAACGGGAACAGCTCGGTCAGGTCCTCCTCGACCTCCTCCGCCGTGCCCGCCGGCTCCGGGTAGGCCCGGACCTCCTCCAGCAGCGCCCGCAGCGGCTCCGAGCGGACCAGCCCGATCTGCCGCTCCATCCGCTCCAGCAGGTGCCGCCGCCACTGCCGCAGGTTCACGATCCGCGGCGCGACCCCCTCCGGGTGCAGGGTGATGCGCATCGCGTTGAGCGGCGGCTCCAGCAGGTGCGGGGCCACTCCGGAGAGCAGCAGGCCGAGCGCGCAGTTGGCCGCGAGCACCTGGAAGGTCCCGTCGACGACCAGCGCGGGGTGCGGGTCGTGCGCGGCGAGCAGTCGTTCCATGCCCGAGCGCAGGGCCGCCATCGACGGGTCGTCCAGGCGCTTCTCCGGGTAGCGCGGCGCGTAGCCCGCGGCCAGCAGCAGCGCGTTGCGCTCCCGGACCGGGACGTCGAGGTGTTCGGCGAGCCGGAGCACCAGGTCCTGGCTGGGCCGGGAGCGGCCGTTCTCGACGAAGCTGATGTGCCGGGCCGAGGAGTCGGCTCGCAGGGCGAGCTGCAGTTGGCTGAGCCGCCGCCGTTCCCGCCAGCCGCGCAGCAGCGGCCCTATTCCCGTCCCGGTGCCGGGCCCCATCCCCGCCATGATCGTCATGGCCGGACAGTACTACCGCGGGCGCCGGGGCGTCAGGCGCCGGTGGTCGATCCCGGCCGGACGATCATCAGCACCACGACGACCGCCCAGAGCAGGTTGAACACGCCCGCGGTCATCGGCAGCAGTTTCAGCCCGCGGACGGCCCTGCCGTGCGCCTCCGCCCCGGGCTCCAGGGCGAGGGCGTCGACCGCGGCCTGCTGCGCGGGCAGCACGAACAGCAGCAGCGAGAGGGCGGCGACGGCGGTCAGCACCATCGAGGCGATCAGCCAGGACTGCCCGAGCACGTCCATCACCTGGGCGAGCCCGATGCCGAGGATCGGTACCGCGATCCCGAGCAGCGCGTAGACCTGGGTGATCCGGTGCAGCTGCCGCAGCATGCCGGCGTCGGCCGCCCGCTCGGGCCCGCCGGCCAGCGCGGCGCCCGCCCGGCGCGGGAACATGCTGACGGCCACGGCCACCGGGCCGATGAACAGCACCGAGGCGAGGACGTGCAGGCTCAGCAGGAACTTGGCCATGGCGGCACCCTTGTGATCCAACGGGGCGGCCCGGCGGCGGTCACGGCGCGGGCACGCCGGGGCGGACGGTTCTCAGCGCCCCGTCCAGGACGCTAACACCGCTTATCCGACCGGCATCCACCCAGGTCGGAGCTACAGCGCGGCCAGCTCCACCACGCGCGGCGGCAGCTCGCAGACCGCCGCGGCGGCCGCGCCCTGCGACTCGTCGGCCCAGTCCAGCAGCTCCAGGTCCTCGAACCGCCCGAGCAGCGGGCGGCCGTCGGGCAGGTCGAGCGGGAGCGCGGAGAGGTCGACGGCGGCGAGGCCGTCCAGGGTGGTCCGGCCGACCTTGATCAGCGCCTCCTTGCGGACCCAGAGCCGCAGGAAGGCCCGGGCCGGGTCGGCGTGCGCCCGGACCTGCCGTAGCTCCTCCGCGGCGAGCACCCGGGGGGCGACGTCGAGCAGGGTGCCGCCACGGTCGGTGAGCTCGACGTCGACGCCGATCGGGCGGTGCGCGGCGGCGGCGGCGACCACGCCCTTGGTGTGCGAGAGGCTGACCGAGATCCCGGGGTGGTCGGGCAGGTAGGGCTTGCCGTGGTCGCCCTTGCCGCAGTCGGGGCAGTGCTGCGCGAGCGTCAGCGAGGCCGCCGGGACGCCGAGCAGCCGGGCCGCGCAGAACCGGACCAGGACGTGCCCGGCGGTGAAGTCGACCCGCCCCGACTCGTACCGGAAGCGGGCGGCGCGCTCCCGCTCGACCTCGGTGAGCAGGTGCTCCCCGGCCCCGGGGTGGCGCAGCACGTCGGCGCTCGCGGCGACGGTGGCGATCGCGTCGGCGGTCTTGTCCACGGAAGTCATGCCCCCAACCTAGCGGGGCCGGGTCCGGGCCGGGAGGACACGGTCGGTTCGTCCGGGCGGGGGATTTTCGGATCGATGCTGACGGTCTGTAGGGTGCTGATAGTCCGATTTGGTATCGGATGTTCTGAATCTCGGGATTCTCTGGAAAACGACCAAGATGGTCGTGGATCGACTGAAATGTGGCAGGTGCTGCTCCACCTGCCTTTTCTCTGTGCGGAGGAATGTGCCGATGGATCAGGGTCAGGGAACCGGTGTGCCGGGTCGCGCAAGGGCCACCGCGGAGCGTCCGCCGTCCCCCAGGGGGCGGACCGTCCGGGTGGCGGTGGCGACCGCCGTCGCGGTGCTGCCGTTGGCGGCGGTGCTGACGGTGGGTTCGGCCGCGCCGCTGACCCCGCCGCTGGGGCCGTGCAGCGGACCCAACTGTCCCTCCGAATGGCCGCCGCCGAACAACGGTGACTTCAAGGGGCAGGACGCCAGCATCACCGTCTTCACCGGTGGTGACTACCTGGTCGCCGGTCGGGCGGCCGAGGCCGAGGGCAAGATCGTCACCCTCGGGGACTTCACGATCGACAAGAGCGAGGGTGGCGGCGCCTTCAACGCGGGCGTGGTCGGTGTCGGCTCGCGGGTGGTCCCGCCGAACGGCAGCGACTTCATGACGGTGGGCGGCAATGTCACCGTCCAGCCCGGCAACAGCCTGCTGATCGGGGGCAGTGACTCCCGGGTCCAGGCGTTCGGCAACCTGCGGTACGCGGGCACGCTCACCGGCACCGTCTCGATCGACCCGACCGGCCAGGCGATCAAGGATCCCGACGCCGCCGCGCCGTACCAGTCGGTGCTCACGCAGATCGAGGAGGTCTCGGCCTGTGTCGGCCGGGCCGCCGCCACCGGCACCGTCGCCCTCACCAGCAGCGAGGCGACCTTCACCGGCGACGGGACCAGCGCGAAGCAGGTCTTCAATGTCACCGGGAACCTCGCCTCGCCCTCCGGCGGGCAGATCGGACTGGTCTTCGCCAACATCCCGGCCGGCGCCACCGTCGTGGTCAACATGCTGTCGGCGGACCCGGTGATCAACACCTACACCGGTACCGGCATCCCCGGCGACCAGACCACCGAGATGCGCTCCAAGCTGATGTGGAACTTCCCCACGTCCACCGCCGCGCAGATCCTCGGCAGCGCGCAGTTCCAGGGGTCGGTGATGGCGGGCAATCCGGCCGGCACCACGACCATCACCATGCCGGGCATCAACGGCCGGGTCTACCTGGCCGGCAACCTGATCCAGAACGGCAACGGCGGCTACGAGATCCACAGCTACCCGTTCGACGGTGACCTGCCCGACTGCGAGGTGACGCCGAGCCCGTCGCCGACCTCCCCGTCGCCCTCGCCGACCTCGCCCAGCCCGACCCCGACCTCCCCGTCGCCGACCCCGACCTCCACCTCGCCGTCGCCGACCTCGCCCAGCCCGACCACCGCGACGCCCACGCCGACGCCGACCACCACCTCGGCCGTCCCGACCACGCCGACCGCCTCGCCCAGCTCCTCCAGCGCGGCGCCCACCAGCCACGGCCCGTCGAGCCAC
Organism: Kitasatospora sp. NPDC094019; assembly: GCF_044764505.1. NCBI lineage: Bacteria > Bacillati > Actinomycetota > Actinomycetes > Kitasatosporales > Streptomycetaceae > Kitasatospora > Kitasatospora sp. NPDC094019. The sequence goes on along the minus strand of NZ_JBIWIF010000001.1, from coordinate 724,954 downwards.
GGTCCGAGCAGTCACCACCCGGCGCCCACCCACGGCGGCGGGGGCGGCCAGCTGCCCTCGACCGGCGCGGGCAACGCCCCGGTCGTCCTCGGCCTGGCCGGTGCGGGCCTGCTCGCTCTCGGCGGTCTCGCCGTCCTGGCCGCCCGTCGTCGCGGCCGCCACAGCTGACGACACCCCCGCGGTGCCCCCTCGGGCCGCCCGGTCGCTCCGACCGGGCGGCCCCCGGCATGTCGGGGCCCGGGGTCAGCCCCCGGGGCGGCCCGGCCAGCCGTCGAGGCCCGCCGTCAGCAGGCCGAAGGCCGCCGTCACCGCGGCCACGACCCCGGCCCGGACGGTGTCCACCGGCTCGCCCGCCACCATGCCCCGGCGGACCTCCGCCAGTGCCGCCCGGTGCGCCCCGGCCAGCGCGCCCGCCACCAGCCGGGGCAGCGGATCGCCGGGCGCCGTGCCGGCCTCCTCGGCCAGGGCCCCGGCCAGCGCCTCCTCGGCGCGCTCGCCGAGGTCCAGCAGTCGGGCCCGGAGCGCGGGACTGTCCTCGATCGTCCGCCAGAACACCGCGGCCCGCGGGTCCAGTCCGTACGTCGGCTCGGTCGCGTCCAGTCCGGCCAGCAGCTCGGCCCGGACGGCGTCCACGGGGGAGGTGCCGGGCGGCCGCTCGCGCACGACCAGGGCCAGCCGGTCGACCACCTCCTCCTGCCGGTCGAAGAAGAGGTCCTCCTTGGTCGGGAAGTAGTTGAAGACCGTGTTGACGGCCACGCCCGCGGCCCGGGCCACCTCGGCCACCGTGACCCGCTCGAACCCGTGCTCGGCGAACAGTGCGGTCGCGGTGTCGGCGAGCAGGGTCCGGGTCTGCCGCTTCTTCTCCTCGCGAAGTCCCATGCAGGAATCATAGTGCCGCACCAAACTTGCAGTGACACCAATAATTTCGGCTACGGTGGGGCCATGACCTTCACCTTCGGCGTCTATCCCGGCGGCCTGCTCGGCGACGGGAGCGGCGTGATCACCCCCGTCCGCCCGGACGACCCGGCCCGGATCACCGCCGCGCTGCGCGAACTCCAGGGCACCGCGCCGACCCTGCTGGTCCGGGCCTACCGCTCGTACCCACCGGGCCCGGACCTGCCGCCCGCCCCGGCCGACCCGGAGCGGTACCTCGGCGAGGGGCGCCGGCTCGACCTGGTGCTCCAGTACCGCGGCCCCGGCGACCGGCCGGACGGCTGGACCGACTTCGTCCGGCACGCGGTCCGCACCGGGGGCGAGCGGATCGGCACCCTGCAGATCTGCGAGGAGCCGAACGTCGACTCGCCGGTGCTCGACGGCTCCGCCCCCGGTGTCCTGCGGGCGCTGGTCGACGGGGTGGTCGCGGCCAAGGAGGAGGCGCGCGCCCTCGGTCTCGGCCTCGCCGTGGGGTTCAACGCGGCTTTCAGCCCGGACCCGGCCGAGCCGTTCTGGTCCGAGCTCGCCGGGCTCGCCGACGAGCGGTTCCACCGCGCGCTCGACTACGTCGGCCTGGACTTCTTCCCGGACGTCTTCCGCCCGGTCCCCGCCGGGCGGCTCGGGGCGGCGGTCACGGCGGTGCTCACCGGCTACCGGAGGGAGACCGTGGTCCGGGCCGGGATCGGGGCCGCGGTGCCGGTCAGGGTGTGCGAACACGGCTGGCCGACCGGCCCGGACCGCCCCGAGCGGCGGCAGGCCGAGGTGGTCGAGGAGGTGGTCCGGACGGTCGCCGGGCTCGCCGGGGAGCTGAACCTCACCGGCTACAGCCACTTCGGCCTGCGCGACGCGGACAGCGCGGGGCCGGGACTCTTCCACCGCTTCGGCCTGCTCCGTGACGACTACGCCCCCAAGCCGGCGTTCGCCGTCTACGGCCGGCTGGTCCGGGAGCTGACGGCGCTCTGACGGCGACGGCCCCGCACCCGGGCTCCGGGAGCGGGGCCGTCGATCCGTCGGCTCAGCGCCCGTCCGCCCGCCGCCCGTCGTCGGCGAGCCCGTCGAAGAAGCGTTCCGCCGTGCGCCGCTCGGAGGCGACACCGGCCACCGACTCGCCGACCACCCGGCCGGCCAGCTCGGTGGCCAGCCGCCCGACGTCCTCCCGGAGGGCCGCCTCCGCGAACACCCGGTCCACGGCGAGTCGCGCGTCGGCCTCGCCGATCAGCAGGTCGCGTTCGCGCAGGCCCTCCTCGCGGGCGGCCGCGACGATCGCCGCACCCGCCTCGGCGGCCTCCTGCCGGATGCGCGACGCCTCGTGCCGCGCCGAGGCCAGTTCCCGCCGGTACTGCTCCATCGTCCGGTCGGCCTCGGCCATGGTGGCGGCCGCCCGCTCCAGTCGGCCCTCCGTGGCGTCGTGCCGCTCGGCGAGCACCCGCTCGACCCGCGGCAGCACCGTCCGGCCGAGCGCCCAGAACACCAGGAAGAAGAAGGCCAGTCCGACGAGCAGTTCAGCGGGCTCGGGCTTCAGCGGTCCGAGTTCCAGGTCCATCCGGCCCTCCTTTGATCTGACGATCGGTCAAAGGAGATCGTTTCCGGGGGGATCCGCGACGAACCGCCGATGCGGTGTGGGTCGCGTCACTCCCTCCGAAGGGTCAGGTCACCTCGCCGCGGCGGGAGAAGCGCTCGTCCTTCCACTCGCCGCTCCCCAGCACCTCGGCGAGGTGCCGCGCGGCGTCCCACACCTCGGTGTGCGAGAGGTAGAGCGGGGTGAAGCCGAAACGCATGAGGTCCGGCGCCCGGAAGTCCCCGATCACGCCGCGGGCGATCAGCGCCTGCACCACCGGGTAGCCGTCGGCGTGCCGCAGCGCCACCTGGCTGCCGCGCCGCCCGTGCTCGCGCGGCGTCACCACCTCGATCCCGTCGAGGTCCTCCACCAGGGCGATGAACAGATCGGTCAGCGCCAGGCTCTTCGCCCGGACGGCGGCCCGGTCGGCCCGCTCCCAGATGTCCAGCGAGGACTCCAGCGCGGCCTGGCCGAGCAGCGAGGGCGAGCTGGTGAGAAAGCGGCCGATGCCGTCCTTGGGCTCGTAGCCGGGCTCGAAGGCGAACGGGCGGGAGTGCCCGAACCAGCCGCTCAGCGGCTGCGTCGGCCCGGCCGCCAGATGGCGCCCGGCGACGTAGAGGAAGGCCGGCGAACCGGGGCCGCCGTTCAGGTACTTGTAGGTGCAGCCGACCGCGAAGTCCGCCCCGCTCGCGCCGAGTTCGACCGGCAGCGCGCCCGCCGAGTGGCAGACGTCCCAGATCATCAGTGCCCCGGCCGCCTGCACCCGGGCGGTGATCCCGGGCATGTCGAGGAGCTCGCCGGTCCGGTAGTCGACGTGCGAGAGGACGACCGCGGCGGTGTCGCCGTCCAGGTGCGCGTCCAGCTCCGCCGGGTCGACCAGCAGGCTGCGGGCGCCGGGGACCATCCCGGTCACGCCCTCGGCGATGTAGAGGTCGGTCGGGAACGCCGCGCCGTCGCCGAGCACGGTGGAGCGGCCCGGCCGCAGCCGCAGCGCCGCCGTCAGCACCTTGAAGAGGTTCACCGAGGTGGTGTCGCAGACCACCAGCTCCTCCGGCGCGGCGCCGACCAGCGGGGCGATCCGCCGGCCCAGCCGGTACGGCTGCTCGAACCAGCCCGCGTCGTTCCAGCTGCGGATCAGTTCGCGGCCCCACTCCTCCTCGACCACCGCCCGCACCCGCTCGGGGGTGCGGACCGGCAGCGCGCCGAGCGAGTTGCCGTCCAGGTAGATCACCCCCGGCGGCAGGGAGAACTCCCCGCGGAACGCCGCCAGCGGATCGGCGGCGTCCAGCGCCGCGCACTCCTCGCGCGTGATCATGCCCTGCCCTTTCCCGTTCCTCGTCCGTGGCCGCGGCGTCCTGCCCGCGGCCCGCGGGGGCCCGCGCCGTACGGCGGCCCCCCGGTTCCTGCCCGGCCGGAGCCGGTCACATCCCGTCCCGGATCTCCCACAGCTCGGGGAAGACGTCCTGCTCGGCGGAGCGGCGCAGCCAGCTCAGGCCGCTGGAGCCGCCCGAGCCGGGCTTGGCGCCCATCGCCCGCTTGACCGCCATCAGGTGGCGGTGGCGCCAGCGGGTCACCCGTTCGGCGACGTCCAGCAGGGCCTCGGCCAGCGGCCGCAGCTCGGCGTACCCGTCCTCGGCGTAGACCCGCCGCCAGGCCGCGGCGACGGCCGCGTCGCTCTGGTGGCGCCGCTCGGAGACGGTGTCCGGTACCTCCAGGCCGCGCCGGGCGAGCAGCGCGAGCGCGTCGTCGTACAGGCCGGGGGAGCGCAGCACCGCGGTCAGCTCGGCGAGCGCCGCCGGGCTGTCGTCGTACATCCGCAGCAGCGCGGCGTTCTTGTTGCCGAGCAGGAACTCCAGGTGCAGGAAGGCCGAGGACTGGAAGCCCGACGCCTCGCCGAACACCGAGCGGAAGGAGTTGAACTCCTGCGGGGTCATCGTGGCCAGCAGGTCCCAGGACTGCGTCAGCACGTCCTGGGTGTGGGTGCCCCGGCGCAGCGCGGCCAGCGCGCCCGGCAGGTCGTCCGCGCGCAGCGCCCGCTGGGCGAGCGTCCACTCGTGCCGGAGCAGGCCGAACAGCAGCTCCATCACCTGGGTGGTGACGATGAACGACACCTCGGCCGGGGCCTCGCTGAGCGGGTGCTGCAGGCTGTGCAGTTCGTCCAGCCGGGCGTAGCGCGCGTACGGCGTGCCCCGGACCGGCTCCCCGGCCGGGCCGAACGACAGGTTGGGCTTCTCCACCGTGTCGTGCCCCATACCGATCCCTCCAGAAGTCACCGGCGGCGCGACCGCCGGACGGGCCCGGGATCCGGCCCCGTCGCCCCGGTCCTTTGCCGGGGCCCCATTGTGCGGTGGCCCGGTCCCGCATTTGAATGGGCGGCGGGCACGGCAACCTCGGTCGTGCCTGTCGTACAAGAGGTGTTTTCCTGATCCTCTTCACGATCGCAAAGCGGCGGGATCCGGCCAACCGGAGGACCGCCGCACCACACCCTCGGGAGCCCGCCGTGGACACCGTCGACCGCCGTCTGCTGGCCGAGCTGCAGGCCGATGCCCGCCTCTCCTACAACGAACTCTCGCGCCGGGTGAGCCTGTCCGCACCCGCCGTGGCCGAACGGGTCCGCCGGCTGGAGGCCGACGGGGTGATCGCCGGCTACCACGCCCACGTCGACCTCACCCGGGCCGGGCTGCCGATCACCGCGTTGGTGCAGATCCAGTGCTACGGTCCGCGCTGCGTGCTGCGGGACCCGGAGGTGGCCCGGTGGCCGGAGGTGCTCCAGCTGCACCGGGTGACCGGCGGCGCCTGCTGCGCCCTGCTGGTCGCCGTCCCCGCGATGGCCGATTTCGAGGCCCTGATCGACCGCCTCGGCGCCTACGGCCAGCCCGCCAGCTCGATGATCCTCTCCAGCCCGGTGCCCTGGCGGCCGGTGGTCGTGCCGTGACCGGCGGCCGCGGCGCGACCACCACCGGCCGGGCCGCGACCGATGGACGCCGGGCGCGGACGGGGTGCCGCGCGCTATAGGTTCCTGCCCATGCCGAACGACCGTCATATCCTGCTGCTCCCGGGCAGCCTGCGGGCCGGTTCCGTCAACGAGACGGTGCTGCGCACCGCCGCCGCCGTGGCCCTGGCCACCGAGGGCGTCGCCACCACCTACTACAACGGGCTGGCCGGACTGCCGCACTTCAACCCGGACCTCGACACCGATCCGCTGCCGGAACCGGTGGTGGCGCTGCGCGAGGCCGTGGAGACCGCCGACGCGCTGCTGATCTGCGCGCCCGAGTACGCCGGGACCCTGCCGGGCACCTTCAAGAACCTGCTGGACTGGACGGTCGGCGGGATGGAGATCGTGGACAAGCCGGCCGCCTGGATCAACGCGGCCGGAACGGGTCGGGGGCTGGGCGCGGAGGAGTCGCTGCGCACGGTGCTCGGGTACACCGGGGCGGCCGTGGTGGAGGCGGCCTGTGTGCGGGTGCCGCTGGCGCGCGGGGACGTCGGCGCGGACGGGCTGGTCGCCGATCCGCTGGTGCGCGACCGGATCGCCGAGGCGCTGGTCCGGCTGGCCGCGGCGGTCTGAGCCGCCGTCCCCGGGGCACCGCCCCGGGGACCGCACCCGCCCGGCGGGCGGCTCAGTGCCCGTCGGGCAGGTGCAGGCCGAGCCCGGCCAGCCCGTTCAGGAACAGCTCGACGCCGACCGCCGCCAGCAGCAGGCCGAGCAGTCGGGAGACCACCTCCAGCGAGGTGCGGTGGGTGTACCGCAGCAGTGGGGCGAGCAGGGCGACACAGGCGTAGTTGATCAGCACCACGGCGATGTACGCACCGGCCACGGTGGTGCGCCAGCCCCAGTCGTCCTTGCTGAGCGAGGCGACCAGCACCGCGGTGACCGCGAGCGGGCTGGCCAGGTAGGGCAGCAGCAGTTCGCGGATGCCGTCCACCAGTGGGCTCGCCAGGTGCTCGTCCGTCTCGTCGGCGCCCCAGCCCAGGTGGACGCCGAAGACCAGCGCGACCGCGTAGACGAAGAAGATCAGCCCGCCGGCGAGCTGCAGCGACTGGTCGCTGATGTGGAACAGCGTGGTGACGAAGTCCGCGCTGAAGGCCATCGCCGCGCCGATGAGCGAGGAGATGAGGGTGCTCCACGCCGCGAGGCGCTGCAGTTCCCCGGTGGTCCGGGTGGTGGCCAGCCGGGCGAAGGACAGCAGGACCTTCGGCGGCCCGACCACGGCGAAGAAGGCGATGAAGGCGCTGCTCAGGTTGAAGACGAACATGGGCCAAGCATGGCCGCGACGATCACCGCCGCCCGGCCGCCACGCCCCCGGCCGGTTATTCCCGCCGCTGCCGTCATTCGCCCGAACGGCCGCGCCCGGGTCGAGTGCGTCGGCCGTTTCCGGTCCGATGGAAGCCGGACCGCCCCTCCGTCCGGCGGAGGGCTCCCGAAGGGGACTTCGACATGGCTCTGAACCGTAAGGACCTGGGTCTGCTGGCCCTGCGCGGCGCCGTCGGCGGTGTGCTGATCGCCCACGGCACCCAGAAGCTGTTCGGCTGGTTCGGCGGTGGCGGCCTGGACGGCACCGCCAAGGCGATGGAGGCGATGGGCTTCCACCCGGCGCGCCAGAGCGCCCTGGCCGCCGGTCTCGGCGAGGCGGGCGGCGGCGCGATGCTGCTGGTCGGCCTGGCCACCCCGGCGGCCGGCGCGGTGGTGGCCGGCACCATGGCCGGCGCGGTCGCGGTGCACGCCCCGGCCGGCTTCTTCGTGATGTCCGGCGGCTACGAGTACCCGGCGTTCCTCGGCGCGACCGGGCTGGCGCTGGGGCTGGCCGGTCCCGGCCGGTACTCGATCGACCACCTGACCGGGCACGCCTTCGACCAGCCGTGGGTCGGCGCCCTGGCGTTCGTGGCGAGCGCGGCCTCCGCGTACGGGGTGGTGGCCCGCCGTCGGCACGCCGTCCGGCTGGCGGAGGAGCGGGCGGCGGTGGAGGCGGAGACCCAGGACGGCTCCGGGCTCTCCTGAGCCGGACCGCGCCCCGCCCCGCCCCGCCCGGACCGCCCCGCTCCGCCCGCCCCGAGACCGCCCGGCCGGGCTCACCCGAACGCACCAGCCCTGTTGGCGAGCGTCTCCCGGCCCCCGGAACGTGGGCGGGGAGGCGCGCCGGGCTCCCGGCGCCGGCCAGAATCGAGGACCCCGATGGACCGCCAGCCGCTCCACCGCAGCGCGGCTCCGCCCCGCCGGACCGCTGTCACCTCCGCTGTCGCCACCGCCCCCACCGCTCCCACCGCCCCCACCGCTCCCGCCGTCACCGCCACCCCGGCCCCCGCCGCTTCCGCCGGCGCCCCGCGCCGGGCCGCGCCGCCGTCCCGGCCGACCGCCGGGGACCTGCGGGCCCCCGCCGTCCGGCGGCCGGGCCGCGCGGTGGCCGCGGTCGTGGGCGCCGCCCTGCTCGGCGGGGCCGCGCTGGCGGGCTGCTCCTCGGACAGTTCGGCGGGCAGCGCGGTCTCCTCGGCCGCCGGGCAGCTGGGGTCGGGCATCGCCGGAGCGGCCTCCGCCGCCGCCTCGGCCGCGAGTTCGGCGCTGGCCTCGGCGGCCGGCGGGCTCTCCTCCTCGCTGGCCTCCGCGGCCTCCTCGGCCCAGGCGGCGGCCTCCTCGGCGCTCGCCGGGGTCAAGGGCGGTCTGGACGCGAAGGCGGACATCTCGGCGGGGGCGGTGTCCTTCGCGAACGGCAAGGCCGAGGCGACGCTGACCGTCACCAACCATGAGCAGGGCAGCGCCCGGTACGTGGTCCAGGTCGACTTCACCGACGACAGCGGCAATGTGCTGGACGCGACCGCGGTGACCGTGCCGGACGTCGCGGCCGGGCAGAGCACCGAGGTGAAGGCGACCAGCCACCGGGACCTCTCGGGCTCGGTGAAGGCCGTGGTCGCCAATGCCGTCCGGTACTGACCGGACCGGACCGGGCCGGCTCCCGGTCGGCCGTCCTGCCCCGTCCACCCCCGTTGATCCCCAGGTCAGCGGGGGTGGGCCGGTTCCGGGGGAACCTTAACGGCGGCTCAAGGCTCAACATCACCCCTTGACGGGGTAGTTGGTCTAGTCCATTTTAGTGCCCAGGTGCAGGGAGCCCCTGAGCCGGCGTCAGCGGTTCGCCGCTGGCGCCGGTTCGGCATCTCCCGGCGTCCGTCAAGGCATGCTCCGTTCGATTCCCCCATCCTGTTCTGTCATGTCCTGGTCGTACGGCCCCACCCCGTGCGCGCGTTCCCGGACCCGGCGGAATCCCCCACACCAGGAGTCAGCACCCATGCTCCGTTCACGCATCGAAAGGGCCGGGGCCCCGGTTCAGGAGGGCGGCCGTCGCAAGCGGTCCAAGAGCCTGACCGCGATCGCCGCCGGTACCACGGCGTCCCTGCTGCTCGGCGCGGGTCTCGCGCTCACCGGCGGCGCCACGGCCAACGCCGCCGTCACCAACTCCACCGGCGCGCCCGCCACCAGCGGCGGCATCAAGGTGGCGTACTTCGACCAGTGGTCGATCTACGCGAACGGGTACTACCCGAAGACCATCCAGGACACCGGCGTGGCCGGGAAGCTGGACTACCTGATCTACTCGTTCGCCAACATCAACCCCACCACCCTCAGCTGTTTCGAGGCCAACAAGGCCGCGAGCCAGGACGAGAACAACCCCAACGCGGGTGACGGTGCGGGCGACTCCTTCGCCGACTACCAGAAGAGCTTCGGTCCGGACATCTCGGTCGACGGCGTCGGCGACGTCTGGGGCCAGCCGATCGTGGGCAACTTCAACCAGCTGAAGAAGCTGAAGGCGAAGAACCCCAAGCTCAAGATCCTGATGTCGCTGGGCGGTTGGACGTACTCCAAGTACTTCTCGGCGGCGGCCGCCTCGGACGCCTCGCGCAAGAAGCTGGTCTCGTCCTGCATCGACATGTTCATCAAGGGCAACCTGCCGGTCGAGGCCGGCTACGGCGGCCCGGGCTCGGCGGCCGGCATCTTCGACGGCATCGACATCGACTGGGAGTACCCGGGCGGCGGCGGCCACACCGGCAACCTGTCGAGCCCGAACGACAAGCAGAACTTCACCCTGCTGCTGAAGGAGCTGCGCGAGCAGCTCGACGCGCAGGGCAAGGCCGACGGCAAGAGCTACTACACCGCGGCCGCGGTGGGTGCCGGCCAGGACAAGATCAAGAACGTCGAGACCGACAAGATCGGTCAGTACCTGTCGTTCCTCGACATCATGACGTACGACATGCACGGCGGCTGGGAGGCGAAGGGCCCGACCAACCACCAGGCCCCGATCTACGCCGGTCCGAACGACCCGATGACCCCGGTCCCGGGCGGCACCGGCAAGTACTCGGTCGACTCGGCCGTCAAGGCGTACACCGCCGGCGACCAGCAGTACGGCATTCCGGGCGGCTTCCCCGCCAACAAGATCAACGTGGGTGTGCCGTTCTACTACCGCGGCTGGACCGGCGTCCAGAACAACGGCAAGAACGGTCTCTTCCAGCCCGCCACCGGCCCCGCCGCGGGTGCCTCCATGTCGGGCAACGTCGCGGGCATCCAGATGTACAAGGAGCTGGCCGGCTTCGTCGACAACCCGGCGAAGACGTACTGGGACGAGGACGCCAAGACGACGTACTTCTACGACGGCTCCACCTTCTGGTCCGGTGAGGACACCCGCTCGATCCAGGCCAAGCTGGACTACGCGCACTGCAACGGCCTCGGTGGGTCCTTCGCCTTCTCGCTGTACGACCTGGGCACCAAGACCGGCCTGTTCGACAAGATGGTCGAGGCCACCAACGGCTCCGCTGCGGGCTGCCCGGCGCCGCCGGTGACCACCCCGCCGACGACTCCGCCGACCACGCCGCCGACCACCCCGCCCACGACCCCGCCGACCACGCCGCCCACGACTCCGCCGACCACGCCGCCGACCACCCCGCCCGGCTGCGCGGGTGCTCCGAGCTGGGACGCGGCCGCCACCTACGCGACCTCGACCAAGGTCTCGTGGAAGGGTCACTACTACACCAACAAGTGGTGGACCAAGGGCGACGACCCGACCGCCAGCGGCGCCTGGGGCGTCTGGACCGACAACGGCCCCTGCTGACCCCGTAGTACCGACCGGGTGAGGACCTGACGGACCCTCGCACCCGTCGCACGAAACGTCCGGCCCGCCGGGGGACACCCCCCGGCGGGCCGGACGTTTTCGGCTGCCCGGGGGCGTGTCAGCCCTGTTCGGCGCCCCCCGGCGCGTCCGGCCGGCTCTCCTCGATCCGCCGCAGCATCCGCTCCAGCATCCCGGAGAGCATCGCGCGGTCCTCGCCGACGACGTCCTGGAGCAGTTCCTCCTCGAAGACGGCGGCCATCCGCATCGACTCCAGCCACTTGTCCCGGCCGAGGTCGGTCAGCTCGATGATCACCCGGACCCGGTTGGCCTCGTCCCGCTCCCGGGTGGCCAGGCCCTCGGCGACCATCCGGTCGATCCGGTGGGTCATCGCCGCCGGAGTCAGTCCGAGCCGCTTGGCCAGCTCGCCCGGCCCGAGCCGGTACGGGCTGCCGGACACCACCAGTGCCTTCAGCACCTCCCACTCCGAGGAGGTGATTCCCAGCACAGTGAGCTGCCGGTCGTAGGCGACGGTCATCCGCCGGGCGACCCGGGACAGGGTCTGCACGATGGTCTCCACCTGGGGGTCCACGGTGGGGAACTCCCGCTGGTAGAGCGCCACCTGCTCGGCGATGCCCAGCTCGCGGGCGGTGGCCGGCGCGGGCTTCTCTGCAGTCATGCGGACCAGTGTCGCACGACTGCGTGCACCTCTTAAGACTTTGACTCCGCACACTTCCGGTGCTAAGACTTTAGAGTCAAACTTTAGCTCTTAAGTCTTCCGGGCTTAAGAGTATCCAGTGAAAACTGACGAAGCCCTGACGGGCGGAGTCCGCAGGAAGGGGTGTGCACGGTGACCGGCACGGTGAAGCAGCAGAGGCAGCAGCGACGTGGGGCGGGCGGCCCGCTGCGCCGCGTCCAGATCGGGAACGCGCTCAGCGCGTTCGGCAGCGGGTTCACGATGCCGTACATGTTCGTGTACGTGGACCAGGTGCGCGGACTGGGCGCGCTGTCCGCCGGGATGGTGTTCACCGTCTTCGCGCTGGCCGCGCTCGCCGTGCTGCCGTTCACCGGCCGCGGCATCGACCGCTACGGCCCGCGACCGGTGCTGCTGGTCGGCGCCGCGCTGGCCGCCGCCGGCGCGTTCGCCTTCGGGCACGCCACCGGGACCCCGGCCCTGCTGGTCTCCTCGTTCCTGTTCGGCGCGGGTGTCACCACCTGCCAGCCGGCGCTCGCCACCATGATCGTCCGCTGCTCCACCGCCGCGACCCGCTCGCACGCCTTCGCGCTCCAGTTCACCCTGATCAACCTGGGCATGGGCATCGGCGCGCTGGTCGGCGGGCAGATCGTGGACGTCGCCGACCCGGCCAGCCTGACCCGGCTGTTCACCATCGAGGCCGCGACCTTCCTCGGCCTCGCCCTGGTCACCGGCAGCGCGCGGATCCCGAAGGCCGCTCCGCTGCTCGTCCAGGACGGCGCCGACGCCCCGCGCGGCCTGCGCGCCCTCGTCGCCGACAAGGCCATGCTCCGGCTCTGCGTGCTCGCCGGGCTGATCTTCTTCACCTGCTACGGCCAGTTCGAGTCCGGTGTCGCGGCCTTCGCCACCGACACCGTCGGCACCGCCCCGTCCACCCTGGGCCTCGCCATCGGCGCCAACGCGCTCACCATCGTGGTGCTGCAGATGTTCATGGTGCGGATCACCGCCCGCCGCCGCCGCACCACCGCGATGGCCGCCGCCGGCGTGGTCTGGCTCGGCGCCTGGGCGATGGCCCTGGTGGCCGGTCTGGTCCGGACCGAGGCGATGGCCGCCACGGTCGCGATCGTCTCGATCTACGCCCTGTTCGGCGTCGGCGAGTCGCTGCTCGCCCCGACCATGGGCCCGATCGTCGCGGACCTCGCCCCGGCCCGGCTGCTCGGCACCTACAACGCCGGGTACGCCCTGGTGAAGCAGGTCGCGATCGCCGTCGGCCCCGCCGTGGGCGTGTTGCTGGTCGGCTCCGGGACCTGGCCGCTCTACCTGGCGGCGATGGCCGCCAGCACCGTGCTGATCGTGGTCCTGGCGCTGCGCCTGCGGCCGTACCTCACCGCGGCCCAGGACAACGCGGGTCCCTCGGCCGGGGACGAGCAGGCCCCCGCCACCCCGGTCCGTACCCCGGCCCGGCCGGTCCGGGAGCTGCAGGCCGCCGCCTGACCCCGCCGCCCGACCGCCCGCGACGGGCGCCCGACAGGTCACCTGTCCGGCGCCCGTCGCGCTTGGTTTCGCGCCCACCGGCACATAGTGTCGGTGGCTGTTGACCGTCCGGCCCGACCCCCTCGGGGCCGGCACCCGGCGAGAACGGCGAAGCGGCGAGGCCACCGAGACCATGATCCAAGCGGAGCTCACCCACCCCCCGGCCGCGGCGGAGCCAGCCGACCCGGAACCGGAGCGGCGGGGGCTGCCGCGCCTCGCGGCGGTCCGCTGGGACTGGCTCGGGCCGATCGCCGTGGCGCTCTTCGCCGGACTGCTGCGGTTCTGGAACCTCGGCCACCCCAACGCCTTCGTCTTCGACGAGACCTACTACCCCAAGGACGCCTGGTCCCTGCTGCGGCAGGGCTACGAGGGCACCTGGCCCGAGCACGCGAACGAGCAGGTCCTCGCCGTCCCGCAGCAGATCCCGCTCACCTCGGCGCCCGAGTTCATCGCCCACCCGCCGCTCGGCAAGTGGGTGATCTCGCTCGGCGAGTGGGCGTTCGGCCTGCACCCCTTCGGCTGGCGGTTCATGACCGCGCTGCTCGGCACCCTCACCGTGCTGATGCTCGCCCGGATCGGCCGCCGGCTGTTCGGCTCCACCCTGATCGGCTGCGTCGCCGCCCTGCTGATGGCCGTCGACGGGCTGCAACTGGTGATGAGCCGGGTCGGCCTGCTCGACGGCGTCCAGATGTTCTTCGTCCTGGCCGCCTTCGGCGCCCTGCTGATCGACCGCGACCACGCCCGGGCCCGGCTGTCCGCCGTCCTCCCCGACCGGGGCGGGGACACCGTCCGGCTGGGGTGGCGGCCGTGGCGGATCACCGCCGGCGTCTGCCTGGGCGCCGCCGCCGGGGTCAAGTGGAACGGCGTCATGGTGCTGGCCGCCTTCGGTGTGCTCACCGTGCTGTGGGACCGCTCCGGCCGCCGCTGGGCCGGCGCCCGCCGCCCCTGGCGCTCGATGCTCCGCCGGGACGCCGGGCCCGCCTTCCTCGCCACGGTCGGCGCCGCGTTCGTCGTCTACGTCGGCGGCTGGGCGGGCTGGCTGTTCACCGGCGGCGGCCGGGGCGCGACCGGTGGCGGCTTCGACCGGCACTGGGCCGACGACCGGGCCGGTCTCTCCCCGGACAGCTTCCTCGGCGTCCCGCTGCCGCAGCTCCCGATGAGCTGGGTGCCCGCGCCGCTGCGCAGCCTCTGGCACTACCACGCGCAGATGTACGACTTCAACACCGGCCTCAGCAGCCCGCACACCTACCAGTCGAACCCGTTCAGCTGGCTGGTCCAGGGCCGTCCGGTCTCGATGTACTGGGAGCAGGTGCCGGCCGGCCAGCGCGGCTGCACCGCGTCCGGCGGCTGCGCGGCGCAGATCCTCGGCCTCGGTACCCCGCTGCTCTGGTGGACGGCCTGCTTCGCCCTGGTCTACCTGCTCTGGCGGTGGGCCTTCCGCCGGGACTGGCGCTCCGGCGCGGTGCTGTGCGCGGTGGCGGGTGTCTACCTGCCGTGGTTCCAGTACCAGGAGCGGACGGTCTTCTCCTTCTACATGGTGGTGCTCGTCCCGTTCCTCTGCCTGGCCGTCGCGCAGATGCTGGGCGCGATGCTCGGCCCGGACGGCTGCCCGCCCGAACGACGGCGGCTCGGCGCGGCCGGGGCCGGGCTGATCGTGCTGGCGATCATGGCCTGCTTCGCCTTCTTCTACCCGCTGTACACGGCGGAGGTGATCCCGATGACGTCCTGGCAGGACCGGATGTGGTTCACCACCTGGATCTGACCGGTGCCCGTGGTCCCGTCGGCCGCCGCCGGGGGACAGCTGTTGCCGGTGACCCCGGCCCTGGGCGCGGTCACCGCGGTGCTGCTGCTGGCCGCCGTCGCGGTCGCGGGGTGGGGCCGGCTCGGGCACGGACGGGCCGTGCTGCGGGCCGGGCTGCGCGCGGTGACGCAGCTGGCCGTCGTCGCGCTGGTGATCGCCTGGGTGGTCGACTCGCTGTGGTGGTCGGCGCTGTTCGTGCTGCTGATGTTCACGGTCGCGGTGCGGACCGCCGGGCGGCGGATGGCCCCCGGCCCGGGGCGGGAATGGCTGTGGGCGGCCGCGCCGATCGGCGCCGGGGTGCTGCCGGTGCTGGTGCTGCTGCTCGGCAGCGGACTGCTGCCGCCGAAGGGACTGTCGGTGATCCCGGTCGCCGGCATCCTGATCGGCGGCGCGCTCACCGCCACCTCGCTGTCCGGGCGGCGCGCCCTGGACGAGCTGCGCCAGCGGCACGGCGAGGTCGAGGCGGCGCTGGCGCTCGGCTTCGAGGAGCGGGACGCCCGGACGGAGATCTGCCGGACGGCCGCCGCCACCTCGCTCGTACCGGCGCTCGACCAGACCCGGACGGTGGGCCTGGTCACGCTGCCGGGCGCGTTCGTGGGCATGCTGCTGGGCGGGGCCTCGCCGGTCCAGGCGGGCACGGTGCAGCTGTTCGTGCTGGTGGCGCTGCTGGCGGTGGAGTCGACGGCGGTCGTGGTGGTGCTGGAGCTGGTCGGCCGGGGGCTGGTGGGCGTCGGGGACCCGTCCGGGCCGCCCGGCGGGTCCGCGCCGGGCGGGCGGAGGCGGTGATCGGGTAGGCTGGTCGGCGTTGAAGGGGAGTAGCCCTCCACCGGAACGTCGACATACTGGCCCCTCGGGGCCCGGCGCCCGGGGCACCGCGGATCTTCGTCCCGCGGGTGCCGGCGAGACCTTCGGCCGCAGTGCTGTGAACGCGGGCGCGTCGTGCGTCCCGCGTGTCTTCCATCAGCGCTGTCGGGCCGGAGCGACCCCTGACGGAGCTGCCCGCGGTCCGGCAGCCCGAACCCGAGGGACACCACCCCCGATGAGCCTGACCGTAGCCGCGATCACCTTCGGCATCGTCTTCCTGGCCGAACTGCCCGACAAGACCGCCCTGGCCAGTCTGATGCTCGGCGCCAAGTACCGGGCGAGCTACGTCTTCGCCGGGATCGCCGCCGCCTTCGCCCTCCAGGTGGGTATCGCCCTGGTCGCCGGGCACCTGCTCTCGCTGCTGCCGCAGCGCTGGGTCGAGGGTGTCACCGGCGTGCTGTTCCTGGCCGGCGCGGCGATGCTGCTGTTCCACGGCGGGGGCGACGAGGAGGACGGGCACGCCGCGAAGGAGCCGTCCGCGAACAGCTTCTGGAAGGTCGCCGGGGCCAGCTTCGTGGTCGTGGCGATCGCCGAGTTCGGCGACCTGACGCAGATCATGACCGCCAACCTGGCCGCCAAGTACGCCGACCCGCTGGCCGTGGGCCTGGGCGCCTGGCTGGCGCTGTGCGCGGTCGCGGGGATCGCGATCCTGGGCGGGCAGAAGCTGCTGAAGCACGTGCCGATGAAGGTGATCATCCGGGTGGCGGCGGGCATCATGCTGCTGATGGCCGGGGTCAGCATCTTCAAGGCGGTCACCGGCTGACGGTCCGTCCCGGGGCGGCCCGGGGTCAGCAGCCGGTGCGCTTCTCCAGGGCGGCCCGGGTGTTGGCCCCGTAGACGCCGCTCTTGTCGCCGTGGACGCCCTGCACGCTCTGGAAGTACGACACGTAGTACCGGGTGTCGCTGTCGTAGTAGCCGTCCACGGGGATGTCCGGCGCCATCCAGCAGAGCACCACGGCGAGCTTCTGCTGCATGGCCTGCACATCGGTGCCCTGCATGCCGTACTGCAGCACCCGGCTGGTGGGCGTCGGTGTTGGCGTCGCGCTCTGGCTGGGCGTCGCGGTGGCCGTCGGGGTCGGCGCCGGGGGCGTCGTGGGGGCCGGGGCGGGGTTCGACGGCGCCGGTGGCTGGGTGGCCGGGGCACCGGTCGGGGCCGGCGCCGGGGCGGGCGGGGCGGCGGCCGCGCTGGTGCTCGGGGCGGCCGGGGGCGGGCTGCTCGCGGTCGACCGGGTCGGCGACGGCTTGGCACTGGTCCGGCTCGGCGTGGGCGTCGGGGTCTCGCTCGTGGGCGGCGGTGTGCTCGGGCTCGGCACGGCCGGGGTGGTCGGGGCCACCGGGGCGGGGGCGATCGTCGTACTGGGCGGCGGAGCGGCCCGGTCGTGCGGGTCGGCGGACCCGGTGACCGCGTAGGCGAGGCCGACGGTGAGCGCCAGCAGGCCGGCGCCGGCCGCGACCAGCAGTCCCTTGCGGCGGCCGGGCCCGCCGCTGCTCTCCTGCTCGGCGGCCCGGCGCGCGGCCCGGCCACCGGTGGCTTCGGTGCCGTCGGGGGCGACCGGGAAGACGCCCAGCTCGCCGTCGGCGGGGGCGTCGTACGTTCGGGACCGCTCCCCGGCCGAGGGCGGGGGGAAGAGCGGGGCGGTGGCCACCGGGGGCAGCACGGTGGTCGCGTAGGCGTCGGCGTCCGGTCCCAGCGGGGGAGTCACGGGCGGCGGAGCGACCTGGGGCAGCACGGTGGTCCCGAACGGATCGGCCGGGGCGGGTGGGGCTTCGACGGTCGCCGGGAAGACCGGGTCCGCCACCTGGCCGACCGCCTGCGGCACGTACGGGCGGACCAGCGGCGGGCCCTCCAGATGCGGCAGGACGGCGGTCTCGTCCAGGCCGCGGTCCTGCGGGAGGCAGCCGCACCCGGTGGATCGTGCGGAGCCGCACGTCGGGCAGCGCTGGTCCGGCATCGGCCGGCCCTCCTCGGTTCTCGGTCGTTCTCGGTGGTTCGCGGTCCCGGACGCGCCGTCCGTCGGACTCGTGTTCAGGCGGTGGACGGGCCTGATTATGCAGGACGTCCCCGAGGGGGGACAGGGGCGTCCGGACCGGTGTGGGGGCCTTGTGCCGGTTGGTGGCGGTTGGGGATCGGTGAACGGTGGGTGTGCGGATGTGAAGGCCCTGCTGGGGGCCGTGGTGACGTTCGGCTCAACTGAACGGAGCAAAACGGTCCATTTCTGACAGCATGGTGGCCTGGAGTGATCATCCGCCGACTGTGAGGGATACGGAGACGCCATGACGGATCCGATCGCCCCGTCCGACCCGGGTCCGGGCCGGGGGCCCGGGCCGGGGCCGGCGGGTGCCGCCGCCGAGCCACCCGCCACCGCGGGCAGTCTGTGGGTGCCGATCGGGGCCCTGCTGCTGGCGATGCTGCTCGCCGCGCTGGACCAGACCATCGTCTCCACCGCGCTGCCCACCATCGTCAGCGACCTCGGCGGCCTGGAGCACCTGTCCTGGGTGGTCACCGCCTACATGCTCGCCTCGACCGCCGCCACGCCGCTGTGGGGCAAGCTCGGCGACATGTACGGCCGGAAGGTCTTCTTCCAGGCGTCCATCGTGATCTTCCTGCTGGGCTCGGTGCTGTGCGGCATCGCCCAGAACATGGGTGAGCTGATCGCCTTCCGCGCCGTCCAGGGCCTGGGCGGAGGCGGTCTGATCGTGCTCTCGCAGGCCATCGTCGGGGACCTCGTGCCGCCCCGGGACCGGGGGAAGTACCAGGGCGTCTTCGGCGCCGTCTTCGGGGTCACCAGCGTGCTCGGCCCGCTGCTCGGCGGCCTGTTCGTCGACAACCTCAGCTGGCGCTGGGTGTTCTACATCAACCTGCCGATCGGTGTGGTCGCCCTGGTGGTGATCGCCGCCGTGCTGCACGGGACGGAGGTCCGGCGCCGGCACCGGATCGACTACCCCGGCACCGTGCTGATCGCCTCGGTGGCCACCTGTCTGGTGCTGATGACCTCGCTCGGCGGGACGACCTGGGGGTGGAGCTCCTGGCAGATCGTCGGACTGGGAGTGCTCGGCCTGGTCCTGCTGGTCGCCTTCGTCCAGGTGGAGCGGACGGCGGAGGAGCCCGTCCTGCCGCTGCGGCTGTTCCGCTCCCGGACCTTCAGCCTGGTGGCGGTCATCTCCTTCGTGGTCGGCTTCGCGATGTTCGGCGCGCTCACCTATCTGCCGACCTTCCTCCAGGTGGTCATGAAGGTCTCGCCGACCATGTCCGGCATCCACATGCTGCCGATGGTGATCGGCATGCTGCTCACTTCGATCGGCTCCGGTCAGATCGTCTCCAGGACCGGGCACTACCGGATCTTCCCGATCGCCGGCACCGCCGTCACCGTCGTCGGCCTGTTCCTCCTCTCCCTGCTCGACGAGCACAGCAGCACCTTCGAGATGAGCTGCTACTTCCTGGTCTTCGGTCTCGGCCTCGGCCTGGTGATGCAGGTGCTGGTGCTGATCGTGCAGAACTCCGTCGGCTACCAGGACCTCGGGGTCGCCACCGCCGGCGCCACCTTCTTCCGCTCCATCGGCGCCTCCTTCGGGGTCTCCGTCTTCGGCACGATCTTCGCCTCCGGGCTCAACGACCGGCTGGCCGACGCTCTGGCCGGTGTCCCGCTGCCGCCCGGCTTCGGCGCCGGGGCGATCACCTCCGACCCGCGCGTCGTCGACCAGTTGCCCGCCGCCACCCAGAGCGCGGTCTACCACGCCTACTCCGAGTCGATCACGAGGGTCTTCCTCTACGCGGTGCCGGTGGCGGTGGTCGCCTTCGTCCTCTCACTGTTCCTGCGGGAGCAGAAGCTGCGGACCACCGTGACCGCCCCCGACCTGTCCGAGTCGATCGGACTCAACCCGGTCGAGCGCTCCTCGCTGGACGAGATCAGCCGGGCGCTGTCCGTCCTCGGCACCCGGGAGGCGCGGCGCGACCTGTTCAAACGGATCACCGCCACGGCGGGCCTCGACCTCAAGCCGGCCTCCAGCTGGCTGCTGCTCCAGATGTACCACCACGGCTCGGTGGAGCCCGCCGAGCTGGCGGAGCGCCGGATCGTGCCCTTCTCGGTGGTGGAGGAGGCGGTGCGCGAGGTCGAGGGCCGGGGTCTGGCGGCCCGCAGCGGCGGGCTGCCGCTGCGGCTCACCGAGCCGGGCGAGGCGGCCGCCGTCCAACTGGTCGCGGCCCGGCGGGCGCAGCTCGCCGAACTCCTCGGCGACTGGGACGAGAAGCAGTTCGACGACCTGGCCGCACTCCTCACCCGGCTGGCCTCCACGCTGTGCGCGGACCGGCGGGACCGGCCCGACCGGGTCGTGGACGAGCCCCCGTACCACGGTGAGGGTCGCTCCTTCTGACGCCGCTCGCCTCCGGCTACTGCGTCACGGACCCCCGAACCACCTCGGGGTGTCCAGCCGGAACGGGTCCCCGGGTGCGAGCGTCCGCAGTGCGTCCTCCAGGCCCCGCAGTTGCTCCTCGCCGCCCAGCTTCGCGATCCACTCCTCGCGCAGTTCCTCGAAGATCCGGGCCGACCGGGCCAGGCAGTCCACCCCGCGCGCCGTCAGTCGGACCACTTTGCGGCGGGCGTCCGCCGGGTCGCTGCCGCGTTCGACGTAGCCGAGCCGTTCCAGCTGTTCGACGGTCTTCCCGGCCGCCTGCTTGGACACCCCGAGCCGCTTCCCGAGCTCGACGGCGGTGGTGCCGTGCGGCCCGATCGCCTGGAACACGAACCCGTGCGTCGGGCGGAGGTCGGGATGTCCCTCGCGGGCGATCCGCTCGTGCAGCTCGTCGATGATCAGCCGGAACGCGAACAGTAGCCGCAGGGGCAGTTCGTAACCGGGCGACGCCTGCTCACTTGACATGATGGACAACCTCATTGACTATATGGACAACCTGATTGTCCATTCTAGAGGAGTCACCCGCCCTTGTCCGTCATCCGCAGCACCGACGCCCGCCGTACCGAGACCCCCAACGCCGTCATGACCACCTGCGCCTCGCCCACCCAGGGCGGCACCGGCCTCGCGCTGTGGCGGGTCGAGATGCGGGCGGCCCGCTCCGGCCCGCGCCACTCCATGGACACCGAGCAGGTGTGGACCTTCCTCACCGGCACCGCCGTCGTCGACCTCGACGGCGAGGAGCTCGCGATCGCCGCCGGCGACACCCTCGTCCTGCCCGCCGACGTCCCCCGGCGGCTGCGCTCCGAGGACGGTTTCACCGCCGTCGTCGCCTCTCCGGCGCCGTCCGTGGCCGCCAACCTGGACACCGGGGACCGGGTCGCCCCGCCGTGGATCGTGTGAGGTGTAGCAGACTGCCTCCCGGAACAACCCTGAGGAGGTACGGCGTGTCCGTCGTCAAGATCAATGTGCTGACCGTCCCCGCTGAGCAGCGGGACGTACTGGAGCAGCGCTTCGGAGCGCGGGCCGGCGCGGTGGAGAACTCGGACGGCTTCGAGTACTTCGAGCTGCTCCGCCCGGTCGAGGGCACCGACCAGTACCTGGTCTACACCCGCTGGCGGGACGAGGAGTCCTTCCAAGCCTGGCTCGCGGGCCCGATGCAGGCCGCCCACCGCCCGGCGGCCAAGGACGGCGACGCGCCGCAGCGGCCCGCCGCCAGCGGCTCGACGCTGTGGTCCTTCGACGTGGTGCAGTCGGCCGGCCCGAAGGGCTGAGGCCCGCATTCGCGCAGCGGCGCGCCCCGGACGCAACGGCGTCCGGGGTGCGCCGTCGTGGATTCGGGGGCGGATCGCGCCGTGCTCCAGGTAGGTGGTCGCGGACTGCGTCCTGGCGACGCAGGCGGCGCGGATACGGCGGGCAAGACGCGGGATGAGGAGTTCGTCGAGCTTGTCCGTGGAGTGGAAGGCGTGCTCGCCGATCTCGACCTGGTCGACCGCGATGTTGTCGAGTTCATCGGCTGCGAGGGTGCCGCCGTCGAAGACGAAGAGGAGCTTGTCGCCTTCGGTGGGGTGAGGTGCCCAGTCCGCGACGAGCAGGCGGCCGATCGGCGCAGTGATGCCGAGATCCTCCTTGACCTCCCGGGCCGCGCCCTCGCTCGGGGTCTCGCCGGCGTGGAGGTAGCCGCCGGGAATCTCCCAGCCGGGCTTGTAGGTTGGGTTCACGAGGAGGACGCGGTTGTCCTCGTCGAACAAGAGCACGCCGGCAGCGGTGCGGGGCTGAGCCACGACCCCGTGGGACAGGGAGTCGCTCATGGCGACGACTGTGGCCGCCCAGCCGCGTCATGCGACGATCTGGAGCCGCTGCGCGATGTCTGTTCGAGCGGCAGGGCCCGAGCAATTCGCCGCGCCATCCTCGGCCTTCAGCTGTTCGACCAGTCTGCGGCTGGTCGAACCCCGGGCCTCGACCAGTCGGCTCAGCTGCCCGTAGAAGCGGAGCTTGGGGCCTGACGGCGGGTCGGAAGTTACTGGTGGAAGGTGAATTTCGGACCCCGCCCCCGCTGCGGCCGAGCCGCATCAACCGGTCAGGGCCTCGCCGAGCCGTGTGTGAGCCGATCCGGCGAGGGTGCGGTGCAGGGCCTCGGCGCGAGACCGGATCAGCCCGTCGTGGTACGCCGCTGGCAGCTGCTTCCAGGCCCCGACGGCCATGTCCGCGGCGGCGGCCGGGTCGCCGTCCATACTCAGGCAGGTCGCCGCGTCCATGGTCAGCAGGGCTCGGGTCATGACGGACGGCGACCTGGTGAGGGCAAGGGCTGCCTGCTGTTCGGCGTTCGCCTCGCGGGTGCGGCCCATCAGCGTGAACACCTGGGACAGGTGAACGTGGTGCTTCTGAAGCGGATAGCCGAACCAGGTGTCGGCGGCCTGCGCGGTGTTGAGGTGATCGGCGATGTTGCGGGCGTCGGCTACCGCGCGAAGGGCCCCTCGGTGGTCACCGATGGAGGCCAAGGCGCGCGCGGTGACGGCGGCGGCCAGGGCTGCGGCGGCCGTGGGGGTTCGGCCTGCCTCGCGGCGGGCGCTGATGGCCAGGTTCGCGGCGGCGTTCGGGGCGCCGTAGTTCAGCGGAACCATCGCGTGCCGGGCCAGGACCCAGGCCAGCATGTGCCGGTCGCCGGATTCGCGCGCAGCCTTCTCGGCGGTGGTGAACCAGCCGTGGGAGTCGCGCTGGTCACCGCGGTCGTGCTGGATGATCGCGACCAGTCCGGTGATCCCGGCGGCGGTGCGGGCCAGGTCGGTACGGGTGCCGACGGGGTGCGGGCGGCAAAGGAGGTCTTGCAGGAGATCGAGGTCCTGGCGCATCTGCGTCAGTACGACTCCCGGTGCCCGACCGTGGTAGCCGCCACGGTGGCGTTCGAACGCCCCGTCCAGGTACGCGAGGTCGCCGGCGTCGGAGCCGGACAGGCCGACGTCGATCCCCTCTCGCGCCGCCGCGATGCCTGGCAGCGCGGCGACCCCTGTCGCCAGTGCCGCCGCGCCGAGAAACTGTCGTCGATTCACCGCCGTACCCTCCTCTCTTTCGTCTTCGACCGGCTGCTGGTGGAGCCTGCGCCAGCGCCGCGAGGTAGCCACGGCTCGGGCGACCTCCTCCACCGAGAGCCCGTACCCGTCGGCCAGCAGCTGGTGCCACCTAGGGGTGGGCAGACGTCGCTCGGTCTCCCAGCGCTTCAGATTCTCCGGGTCGAACCACGTGCCGCCTTGAGCGTCCTGTAGGAGCAGGGCCTGCTCGTCGCGGGTGAGTTCGGCCATCTCCCGGATCCGCCTCAGCACGGCGCCGATGCCGTCTGGTGCCATCATGCCCATCCCCAAGCCTCTGACTGACTGGTGCCCGATCCTGGCCCCCCGAAGCGGCCCCCCGTGTGAGAAATGCACCCCCGACTGGCACCACCGGCGCCACTACCAGCAGTAGTTGACTGTGCACCAGCCAAGCGGAGAGCGGGTGAGATCAGTTCCTTCCCTCCACATGGCGCCACCAAGCTCCCCAGCTCCGGCCTGACGCCCCGAAGGGTTCCTTCGACATGCGCGTGTGCAGCAGCAGCTTCTTCCTGGCCTGTGACCCCGTCTCCGTCCCCATCAGCCGCCGGCGGCTCGGCCGGCTGATCAAACAGTGGGGGGTCCGCATGGACAACGACAGTCGCCTGGCCCTGGATACCGTGATCTCGGAACTCGTCACCAACGCGGTGCGGCACACCACCGGAGCGACGGTCACCGTCGGGGTGCACACCAACCTCGACCTGCGGCGCCTGATCATCGAGGTCTACGACAGCTCGCAGGCCCTGCCCTGCCAGCAGGCATCGGGCCCGGAGGCGGAGGCCGGCCGGGGCATGTTCCTGGTCGAGTGCCTGGCCGTCGCCCACGGAGCCGAGCGCACCGCACGGGGCAAGAAGGTCTGGGCCGAGGTCGCCCTGCCCGAGTAGCCGCCAAGCCGCCGCCAGCTCCTCGTCCACCCCCCGGTCGGGCGGTCCGCACAGTGATCCGCCGCCTGTCGGGTCGCCGCTGCACACCAAGACACCCGCCCGCCCCGGCCGCTTCCCGCGCTCGCAGCCACGATCGAGAGGACGACATGACCACCACCCAGCACGGCGCAGCGATCACGGACACCGCCCGGCTTCACGGCCGGGCTGCCGTCCGCAGCTTCCTGGAGGGCCCGTCGCTGACGGCGGCCGACCTGTCGATGGTCCTGCTCGTGCGCGAGGACAGCGAGGACGGCGACCGGCCGATGCCGACCGTCACGGTGGCCGAGATCCCGCAGACTGTGCGCGACCTCGCCGCCCGGGGCATCCGCTCAGTGAAGGTGTTCGCCAACAGCCTGCGCCGCGACGCCGAGGCGTCCGGCGCCGTGGCATCGGACAGCCTGATGGTGCGGGCAATCCACGCCGCCAAGGACGCCGAACCTGGCATCGCGGTGATGACCGAGAACTGCTTGTGCGGCCACACCGACACCGGCGAGTGCCACCTGACCAGCGCCGGCCGGATCGACCTGGACCGTACGGCGGCGATGATCGCCGCTCAGGCCGTCATCCAGGCCGAGGCCGGCGCCGACATCGTGGGACCGGCCGCGATGATCCGGGGCACCACCGCCTCCGTGCGCCGGACCCTGGACGAACACGGCCACCGCGATGTGGCCACCATGCCGCACCTGATCTTCGACTCCGCCCTCTACGAGGGCTACCGAGCCACCATGCGGGCAACCCCTGCCTCCGGTGCCCACCGGCCGTTCCAGATCAGTCCGCGCCGGCCGGAGACCGCGGTGGACACCGGCTTGGCCTTCGTCGGCGAGGGAGCCGACATGCTGCTGCTGGAGCCGGGGATGCTCTCGGTGGACGTGCTCGCCACCCTCAAGCAGAAGACGTCGGCGCCGCTGATGCCGTTCTCCGTCTCCGGCGAGTACACGCGGCTTGCTCCGCTCGATCCGGACACCGGGCATCGGGACTTCCGCCCGCTGCTGGAGCTGTTCACGATGCTCAAGCGCTCCGGGGCGGAGCGGATCATCACCTATGCCGCTGCCGATCTCGCCCGGCTGCTCACCGGCTGAGCGGCCGGGCGGATCTCCGACAAGATCGCCTCGGCGCCTTGGTCCAGGAGAAGGCCGGCCACCTGGATACCCAGCTTCTCCGGCTCCGAGACGGGGCCGGAGAAGCTGGCCTCGACCTGCTTGGTCCCGTCCAGGGCGGTGACCTGCGCGTGCAGCGACAGCATGTCGCCGGTGGCCTTCGCGTAGGCGCCGACCGGGACCGAGCACCCGCCGTGCAGTTCGCCGAGCATCGCCCGCTCGGCCCGCACCTCCGCGTCCACCAGCGGCTCGCCGGTGTCGGCCAGGATCTCGCGGGCCAGCTCGTTGTCCTCGCGGATCTGGATCCCGAGCGCCCCCTGGCCGGGGCTCGGCGGGAACTGGTCGAGCGGCAGCAGCTCGCCGATCGCGTCGTCCAGGCCGAGTCGTACCAGCCCGGCGGCCGCCAGGACGACGCCGTCCAGGTTCATCGTCCTGAGCTTGTTCAGTCGGGGCGGAACGTTGCCGCGGATCGGCACGAACACCAGGTCCGGGCGGACGTGCAGCAGCTGGGCGATCCGGCGGGCAGCGGAGGTGCCGACCCGCCCGCCCTGGGGCAGGGCGGCCAGCGTGGAGCCGCACAGCGCGTCCCGCACGTCCTCGCGGCCGGGCGGGGGCAGCAGCACCAGGCCGGGCGGGTTGCTGGTCGGCAGGTCCTTCAGCGAGTGGACGATCACGTCCACCTCGCCCCGCACCAGGGCGGCTTCCTGCTCGGTGGAGAACGCGGAGCCGCCCGAGCGGGCCGACACCTGCGACAGGGCCGTCTTCCGGTCCCGGTCACCGCCTTCAAGGATCACCTGGTGGCGGAACTCGACGTCGGGGAAGCGGTCCCGCAGCGGCGCCAGGAACTCCTTGACCTGCGCTCGCGCGAGGTGACTGGCCCGCGATCCGACAATCAGCGTCCGCATTCCCGAACTCCCGGCATATGAAGCGATGTTGACCGCATGCTACTCGAACGCGGGCCTGCCCTTTTTCCGACGGTTTGTCGGAGTCGTGATTGGAGAGATCGAATGCCGTCCACCCGCCGCACGATCCGTATCGGTGCCCGCGCCTCGGCCATGTCGCTTGCCCAGCTCGCAGGCGTCCGGGCCGACCTGGCCGCCCTCCACCCCGACGTGGTCACCGAGCTGGTGCCGTTCGTCGTGGCCGGGGACCGCGAGCCGGGCGAACAGGCCGAACTGCACGACAAGGGCGCCTTCACCGGCGACATCGAGGAAGCCCTCCTGAGTGGGGCGTGCGACCTCGCGGTCCACTGCATGAAGGACGTGGCGGGCGACCCGCTGGTCACCCCGGGCACCGTCTTCGCGGCTCACCCCAAGCGGGCGGACATCCGAGACGCCCTGATCCACCCGGGCGGCCTCACCCTCGACCAGCTGCCGCCCGGTACCCGGGTTGCCACCTCGGCGGTTCGGCGTGTCGCCCAGCTCACCCGCAGCCACCCCCACCTGGACATGGTGCCGATCCGGGGAACGGCGAACCTGCGGCTGGCCGCCTTGGACGCCGGGGAGGTTGATGCGCTGGTGCTGGCCGCCTCCGGACTGGAGCGCATCGGTGAGCAGCATCGGATCAGCGAGGTCCTGACCGTCGAGCAGATGTGCCCGCCGTTGGGAGCCGCCGTGCTCGGCTTGCAGTGCCGCGAGGACGACACCGACCTGATCGACCTCCTCGCCCCGCTCGGTGACCGTGCGACGGCGCGGGAGATCGCCGCCGAGCGGGCCCTGCTGAACGTCCTGCGCGGGCACTGCAACAGTCCGATCGCCGGGTTCGCCCGGTCCTTCGAGGACGGGCGCCTGGGCCTTCGTGCGATGGTCTTCTCTCCGGACGGCGCCACCGTGCTGGCGGCCCGGCAATCAGCCGCCCGGCTCAGCCCGGAGGCCCTCGGCATGGGGGTGGCCGCCACCTTGCTCCGCGAGGGCGCCCGGGACCTGATCGATGCCATCGCGCACTGACCTACCATGCGTCAGTGCCCAGCTGACCCCCGGAACTTGGCCTCGCCTGTCAGTCGGGTCGGCCTCGTCCACGAGCGGCGTGAGTGCGAGAGACAGTCTGGCAGGGCGGATCCAATGCTCGGCCCGGGTTCCACGCCGGGCGGCTGGTTTCCGTTCTGCCTGTCGTCCGGTGATTCATAGCGTGAGGGCGCATTGTTGAGGGCGTGAGTGCGCCGGGCTGGGTGCGCGTGCGCCGCCCGATCGGGTGATGGGGATGAGGTTTCCGGGGCTGTTCGCTGGACTAGCGTGATCATTGCGTTCGGCAACGAAAAGCCCCGGCGGTGCGCCAACACCCCGGGGAACGGCACCAGGAGAGAG
The DNA here is from genome assembly GCF_044764505.1 of Kitasatospora sp. NPDC094019. Classification (NCBI taxonomy): domain Bacteria; kingdom Bacillati; phylum Actinomycetota; class Actinomycetes; order Kitasatosporales; family Streptomycetaceae; genus Kitasatospora; species Kitasatospora sp. NPDC094019. The sequence continues at coordinate 697,671 of NZ_JBIWIF010000001.1, read as the reverse complement.
AACTCCAAGATGCACATCAATCGTATCCCCAAGCACGCGCCCGGGTACACGATCCTCGACAACGGGCATGTCGTGCGGAAGCACTCGCTCAGTTGGGCGGCGCGCGGGTTGCTCGGGTACCTCCTCAGCCTGCCGAACGGCGCTCGGGAGGATGTCCGGACGCTGGCCGCGAAGAGCGTCGAGGGGCGGGCGACGGTGGCCCGGGCGTTGCGTGAACTGGAGGCGGCCGGGCACTACGTGCGGCGGACCGTGCGCGACCCCGTGACGGGGCGGGTCAGGACGGCTGTCTCCGTCCATGAAGTGCCGTTGGCGGACAAGGCGGTCCACACGTTGCCACCGGTTCCCGTGACACCGGCCGCCGGGCCGCCCGGCGCCGGGAACGCGGGAGGCCCCTCCTTGAGGGTAAGGACGGTGAGGTGGAAGGAACCTTCCGTCCTTCCGGCGATGACGGCGCCCCGGATGACGGAGGGGATGGGGCTGCTGCTCGAACTCGGATGCCGGGAACCGGCGTTGGCGCTGGCCGGCAAGCCGCTGGCGGACCAGGCCGCGCGGGTGGAGGGCCTGTTGGCGGGCGGATGGTCGGCGGAGGCGCTGATGGGCATCCTGGCCGCGCCGCTGCCGGGGAAGGTGACCCACAGCGTTGCGGCGATCCTCGGTGGGCGGTTGACGAAGGTGCCGCCCGTTCCGATGGGCCTTGGCGTCGCGGTCAAGCCGACGACGGTGCCGCGCCCGAGGCGCCACGAGTGCGCGGGACGGGACGGCCTGTGCGGCCGTCCCGTCGGCGCCGCGGCGGAGCTGTGCACCGGCTGCCGCCAGCCCCGGGCGGTGGGGGACCGGACGGTGTCGCGGATCTCGGTGTAGTCGGTGGGGCGGTGGGCTGCGGGGCGACGGTGCTGTCGCGGGTACGGGGGCACGTCCGACGGGTGGAGCAGCCGGGGGTCGGCGAACCAGGTGACGTCCGGTGCCAGAATTAGCGGCGGATGTGGCGGGGTGGGCGGCGCGGCACCCGGCTTCGGCGCTCGTGAGGTCATCTCTGCTCCTCGAAGGGAAGAGGTTCGGTGGGTGTCAAGCTGGGCGTGGCGGTCCTGACCATGGGCACGCGGCCGAAGGAACTGGCCGAGTTGCTGGCCTCGGTCGAGATGCAGACGGTGAAGGCCGCGAAGGTCGTGGTGGTCGGCAACGGGTGCGTGCTGCCGGAACTGCCCGCCGAAGTGGAGGGCGTGGAACTCGCGGACAACCTCGGGGTGACCGGCGGTCGCAACGTCGCCCTCGACCACCTGCGCGACGTGGACGTGGTGATCGACCTGGACGACGACGGCCTGCTGGTCGCCGACGACGTCCTCGCCCGGATCGCCGCGCTGTACGAGGCCGACCCCGGGCTCGGGATCGTCGGTTTCCGGATCGCGGACGAGACCGGTGTCACCCAGCGGCGCCATGTGCCCCGGCTGCGGGCCGGCGACCCGATGCGCGGTGGCGAGGTGACCAGTTTCCTCGGCGGAGGCCACGCCCTGTCCTCGAAGATGCTGGAGCAGGTCGGCGACTGGCCGGACTCCTTCTTCTTCGCGCACGAGGAGACGGACATGGCCTGGCGAGCGCTGGATGCCGGTTGGCGGGTGCTCTATGTCCCTGAGCTGCTGCTCCAGCACCCGCGTACCAGCCCGACCCGGCACTCCTTCTTCCACCGGGTGAACGCCCGCAATCGGGTGTACCTTGCGCGCCGGCACCTCCCGGCCCTGCTGGTGCCGGTCTACCTCGGTGTGTGGATGGCGCTCACCGTCGCCCGGACCAGGGACGTTGCCGGCCTGAAGGCGTGGTTCGCGGGCTTCGCCGAGGGCTGGCGGACCCCCTGCGGTCGGCGTAGGCCGATGCGCTGGCGCACCGTGTGGACCATGGCCCGGCTGGGACGTCCGCCGATCATCTAGGCAGTTGCAGTCTGGCGCATCCGGTCAGGGGTGGCCTTCGGCGTGGCCTTCAACCGGGCCACGTAACGGGCGACGCCTTCCGCCACCGTGATGGGCCCTCGCGGAGAGCAGCACCGGGCCGAGTGGACGACTGTCATGCTCCGTGACTGCCTCGCGCCCAGGGCCGATGACTGACAGCGGGCCGTCTCTGTCCGATCGCGACCCGGCCCGTCGACGTGGTCGGTCGTGGCGGTGACCCGCGGGGTGAAGGTGGTGTTTCCGGTGCGGGGCAGACCCCCGCGCCGCGCGGGTCACCCGCCCGGCGGGGGGCGGAAGGTGACCGGGGCGGCGAAGGCGGCGCGGCGGGTGGCGCGGCGCAGGGCGCGCAGGACCGGGGTGCCGAGGGTGAGGCAGAGGACCACGGTGAGGGCGGCGCGGGGGAGGTCCCAGCCGAGGGACGTGGTGAGGCAGTAGGCGGCGAAGCGGACCAGGTTCTCCGACAGCGGGTCGCCGGGGACGAAGGAGATCGAGCTCGCGAGGCCCGCGATGTACGGCCAGCCCTGGAGATTCATGATCACGCCGTAGAGCAGGGAGGCCACGGCTCCGTAGGCGGCGAGCAGGGCGAGTTCGCGGCGGCCGCGCAGCCGGGCCGGGCCGGGGAGCAGGCCCGCGCCGAGGCAGACCCAGCCCATGGCGAGCATCTGGAACGGCAGCCAGGGTCCGACGCCGCCGGTGAGCAGCGCGGACGCGAACATCGACAGCGCGCCGAGGACGAAGCCGAAGCCCGGTCCGAGCACCCGGCCGGACAGCACCATCAGGAAGAACATCGGCTCCAGCCCGGCCGTGCCCGCGCCGAGCGGGCGCAGGGCGGCGCCCGCGGCGGCGAGGACGCCGAGGAGGGCGACCGACTTGGCGTCCAGTCCGGGGGCACCGCCGCCCGCCGTGCGGCCCTCGGAGATCTGGGCGACGACCACAGCGAGGAGCAGCGGCAGCAGCAGGGCGAACAGCCAGGGGGCGTCGGCGGAGTGGCCGACCAGGGCGGAGCCGGTGGAGGCGAGCAGTGGCCAGCCGAAGCCGGCCACGCCGACCAGGGAGGTCAGGGTCAGGGCGAGGACGGAGCGGCGGCCGAGCGGGACCGGGCGGGCCAGCGGGGCGGGCGGGGTCATGCGTCGGGTCCGATCCGGTCGAGGGCCTCGGCGACCTGGCGGACGGTGAGCCAGGGGCCCGGGGCGAGGATCTTGGCGACCTGCGGGGCGAAGGCCGGCGAGCCGAGCACCACCTCGGGGGTCGGACCGTCCGCGACGATCTCGCCGTCCGCCAGGACGGCCGTGCGGTCGGAGAGTTCGGCGGCCAGTTCGACGTCGTGGGTGGCGAGCAGGACACCGTGGCCCTCGGCGGCGAGGCCGCGCAGGATCTCGACCAGCCGGGCCTTGGCCGCGTAGTCGAGGCCCCGGGTGGGCTCGTCGAGCAGGATCAGCGGCGGCCGGGCGGTCAGCACCACCGCCAGGGCGAGGGTGAGCCGCTGGCCCTCGGAGAGGTCGCGCGGGTGGACGGCGTCGGGCAGGCCGGGCAGCAGCCGCTCCACCAGGGCGCGGCAGGTGCCGGGTTCGGCACCCGCGTCGTGGTCGGCGGAGGCGCACTCGGCGCTGACGCTCTCGCCGTACAGCAGGTCGCGCGGGTCCTGCGGGACGAGGCCGACGTGGCGGACGAGTTCGGCGGGCCGGGTGCGGTGCGGGGTGCGGCCGCCGACGGTGACCGAGCCGGAGGCGGGCGCGTGCAGGCCGACCAGGGCGCCGAGCAGGGTGGACTTGCCGGCGCCGTTGCGGCCCATCAGCGCGGTGATCGTCCCGGCGTGCAGGGTGAGGTCGACGCCGCGCAGGGCCGGGACCGGGCCGCGCCGGACCACCAGCCGGGAGGCGGCGGCGAGCGGGGTGCCGGTGGCCGCGGCGGCGGTCGTGGCGGGTGGCCGGTGGCCGTCCAGCCGGGTGCGCAGGCCGGCCGCCCGGCGGCGGGCGTCGCGGACGGTGAGCGGCAGCGGGTGCCACCCGGCCAGCCGCCCGAGCCCGACCACCGGCGGGTGGACCGGGGAGTGGGCCATGATCCCGGCGGGCTCGCCCAGGACCGGCGGCGCGCCGGGGGTCAGCAGCAGGACCCGGTCGGCGTACTGGACCACGCGCTCCAGCCGGTGCTCGGCCATCAGCACGGTGGTCCCGAGGTCGTGCACCAGTCGCTGGAGCACCGCCAGCACGTCCTCGGCGGCGCCCGGGTCGAGCGCCGAGGTCGGCTCGTCCAGGACCAGCACCTTCGGGTGGACGGTGAGCACCGAGCCGATGGCGACCCGCTGCTGCTGACCGCCGGAGAGCGAGCCGAGTGCCCGCTGCCGCAGCTCGGCCAGGCCGAGCAGGTCGAGGGTCTCCTCGACCCGGCGCCGCATCACGTCCGGGGGCAGGCCCAGGGACTCCATGCCGTAGGCGAGTTCGTCCTCGACCGTGTCGGTGACGAAGTGCGCCCTCGGGTCCTGGCCCACCGTGCCGACCAGGTCGGCGAGTTCGCGCGGGCGGTGGTGCCGGGTGTCGCGCCCGTCGACGGTGACCCGGCCGTGCAGCACACCGCCGGTGAAGTGCGGGACGAGGCCGCTCACGGTGCCCAGCAGGGTGGACTTGCCGGAGCCCGACGGGCCGACGAGCAGGCAGAGTTCCCCCTCGGGGACGGTCAGATCGACGCCGTCGATCGCGGGCTCCGCGGCGTCGGCGTACTGGACGCCGACCTGGTCGAAGGTGATCACGGAGTTCTCCCGGGTCCGGTCGCGGTCCTGGCGGTGGTGGTTCGGGGGGCGGCTTCGGTGGTGCCCCCGGGTGCGCCGGTGGTGTCGGGCGGTGCCGGGGTGACGAAGGCGGGGAGCAGTCCGAGCAGGACGGCGGCCGCGGCGGCGAGCGGCAGGACCGGCGCGGTCGGCGGCACGACGGTGGGGGCGAAGGCGAGCGGGTCCAGCGCGGCCAACCAGGCCGTCGCCGCCGCCACCGCGACCCCGGACCCGGCGGTGAGCCACTCCGGCAGCGCCCAGGGGTCGGGCCGGTAGCGGGTCCGGACCGAACGCCGGCCGCCCAGCAGCAGTCCGGCGAAGGCTGCGGCCAGGCCGATCACCAGCACCGGCGCCGCCCAGCCGGCGCCGCCCGCCGTCAGCAGTCCGTACGCGGCCAGGCAGATGCCGAGCAGTCCGGCCAGGGTCAGGACGGCGGTGAACACGGCGATCCGGCGCGGAACGGCGGCGGTGCGCCCGAAGCCGCGGGTGTCCATCGCCGCCGCCAGCGCCACCGAACGCTCCAACGCGCCCTCCAGGACGGGCAGTCCGACGCTGAGCACGGCCGCCACGCCCCGGTCGCCGCGCCCGCGCAGACGGCGGGCGGCGCGCAGCCGCTGCACGTCGGCGACCAGGTTGGGCGCGAAGGTCATCGCGACCACGACGGCCACGCCCGCCTCGTAGAGCGCGCCGGGGAGCGTGCGCAGCAGCCGGGCCGGGCTGGCGAGGGCGTTCGCGGCGCCCACGCACACCAGCAGGGTGGCCAGCCGCAGCCCGTCGTACAGCGCGGCGAGCAGTCCCTCGACGGTCACCCGGCCGCCGATCCGTACGCCCTGCGCCCAGGCGGGCAGCGGGACTTCGGGCAGGGTGAACAGGACGTGGGTGCCGGGGACCGGCGAGCCCAGGAGGACGGCGAACAGCAGCCGGATGCCGAGCACCAGCAGGCCGAGCCGCAGGAACGCGCCGTAGGAGCGCGACCAGGGCGCGTCACCGCGCCGGGCGGCGACGACGTACCCGGCGACGGCGGCCAGCAGCAGCAGAACCAGCGGATTGGTGGTGCGGGTGGCGGCGGCGCCCAGGCCGAGGGCCCACAGCCACCAGGCACCGGGGTGCAGGTGGCGAGGTCCGGCGGCCGGTCGGCGGCGGGCGGCGCGGGGTGCGGGCACGGTGGGGTCCAGGGGGTCGGTCCGGATCGGGGCGGCGGCCGGGCGGGGCCGGGTGCGGTGGGCGGCCGGCCTCATCGTCGGCGGCGGGCCTGCCACCGGGCCCCCGCGGCCACGGCGAGGACGAGGGCCAGGCCGCCGCCGACCCCGAGGGCGGGTCCGGCGGCGCCGGGGGTGGAGCCGGCCGCGACGGCCCCGGTGGCGCCGATGGGACCGGTTCCGGCCGAGGGGTCCGCGGTGCCGCTCGGTCGGGCGGCACCGCCCAACTGCTCGCCGCAGCCCGCGCGCGGATAGCCCGCGATGGCGCAGAGCAGCCCGTTGCCGTCGTACCGCAGCGGCGGGGCGACGGTGGCCAGGACCTCGGCCGAGCTGGCCCGGGGCGCGACGACGGCGCACGCGGTCCGGGGCTCCGGCGGGCTCTCGCGGCCGGGCGCGTCGGCGGGGCCGCCGAAGTCCAGCACCACGGCCACCCGCTTGCGCCCGGCCTCGGCCGGTGTGCCGGCGCAGACGGCGGCGAAGTCCCCGGCCGTACCGGGCCGGGCGGCCTGCTGACCGCCGTCGGGGCTGACGGCGAACCGCCAGCCCTCGACCTCGCCGTCCACCGGGACGTGCACGGCGGGGCCCTGCTGCTGGTACGCCCAGCCGCCGTCGGACCAGCGCCAGAACGACCAGTACCGGTAGCCGGCGGCCTGTGCCTGGGCGGCGCCGAGCAGGAGCACGATCAGCAGACCGGTGACCGCCCCGGCCAGGAAGCGGAGGGCGGCCCGTGCCACCCGCCGCCGTACCGCCGCCGCGTCGTCCCCGTCCCCGTCCTCGACGGCGGAGGAGGAGGCGGTGACGCAGGAGGGGACGGAAGCGGTGTCGGCGGTGGCGGCGGCCGGGACCGGCGCCGTGGTCGGACGCGGATCCCGGTCCCGGCCGGGAGGGGTCACAGCTTCGCGCCGCGCTTGCGCTGCAGGCTGAGCACCAGCCCGCCGCCGATGCCGATCAGCAGGCCGACGCCGAGCAGCCAGAACTTGCCGATCCCGCTGTCCTTGTCCTTCTCGGCCGAGGCCGAGGCGGGGGCGGAGGTACTGGGGGACGCGGCGCCGACGGCCTTGGGCGCCGGGCCGAGCGCGGTCAGCTGCTCGACCAGGTCGGTCCCGCCGAAGGCGGCCGGGTCGCGCTGAGCGGCCTGGGCGACCAGCACCAGGGTGGCGGTGGCGGCGGCGTCGGTGCCGCCCTTGGTCCAGCCGCCACCCTCCTTGGCCAGCCAGTCGACGGCGCCCGCGGCCTGCTGCGGGTGCCCGCCCTGGACCAGGCCGAGCGCCGCCCAGGCGGTGGCCGTGTAGTCGGGGGTGGGCGCGGCGCCGGGCAGGGTGAGGGTCAGGTGCTGGTCGCCCGCGGCGAGCTGCGCGGTGAGGTACGCGCCCGCCGCCTCGCCGGAGTCGGCCCGGGGGACGGCGGTGGCGGTGGCGCCGCCGTCGGCGCAGGCCAGGGCCTTGGGGGCGGTGTCGGTCCGGTTGCCGTTGGCGACCGGCAGCTTCCCGCCCGCCGCGGCGAGCGAGGTCTGGCCGCTGGCGAGGGCGTTGGGCTCGGCGGCGGGGGCGCCGGCCGGGGCGGTCTGGTAGACGAAGGCACCGCGCTGGTCGGCGGGGGCGGCGCAGCCGAGCTGGAAGACGGCGAGTCCGTCGAAGGCGTTGCGGCCGGCCTTGGCGACGCCCGCCGGATCGGCCTTGGCGGCGAACAGGGCGTTGACGGCGAGGCCGGTGGAGTTGGCGTCGCCGGGGTTGCCGGGGTTGTAGGCCCAACTGCCGTCCGCGTTCTGGCTGGCCCGGAGCCACTGGACGCCCTTGTCCACGGCGTCCTGGTGCCCGCCGAGGACGGTCAGTGCCTGGATCGCGAGCGCGGTCGCGTTGCTGTCCTCGAACGCCGGGTCGCAGGCGGCCGAGGCGTCGGCGCGGTACGAGGGCCAGCCGCCGTCCGCGCACTGCTGCCCGGTCAGCCAGGTGACGGCGGAGTCGGCCGGGGTCACCTTGGCGGTCGTCAACGCGGTCAGGGCGAGGGACTGCCGCCACACCCCGTCGTAGGTGGGGTCGCCCTTGCCGTACAGACCGTCGGGGAGCGGAGCGGCGCCGAGGCTCGCGGTGGGGCTCGGGATGTCGGCGAACGCCGGGGTGGCGGCGGCGCCGGCGAGCAGGGCGGCGGTCAGGGCGGCGGCGCCCGCGCGGGCGGCGGTGAGCATGATCGGGGGTGTGCCTTTCGATGAGCGGGGCCGGCCGGGGCCGGCCGTTCCGTAGACCTCGACGGTGCCGGGAGTGGTTCGCCCGGCATGGGGCCGCTCGCCTCTCCCCGGGTGCTCCGGCTCGCCGGCGGACGGGCGCCGGGCTCACGGTTGCGGGGTCAGCGCCGGATTCGCACCGGCTTTCCCCGGATCAGGAGAAGCGGGATGGAATTGTCCCGTCGACTCTAGCCGCCGGGCCGGGCACCCCGACCCGGCCGGGGTGAGAACAGGTTCCAGTCCGGCGGGCGATCCGCCCGGTCGCGGCCGGTGCGGCCTCAGGGCAGCGACAGCAGCCGGGCGGCGGTGTGGAGGTCGGCCCGGACCTCGGCGATCGAGGCGCGGCCGGAGAGCCAGGCGACCAGGGCCGCGTGCCAGGTGTGCTCGATCACCCGGACGGCGGCACGCTGGCTCCCGGTGGGCGGCCCGGACTGCCCGATGGCGTCCAGGATGAGCTGCCCGGTGGCGGCGGAGACCTGGTCCACCTCGGCGCCCACCGAGCGGTCGGCGAAGGAGAGCGCGCGGACCATCGCCTCGGCCAGCAGCGGTTCGCGCTGCAGCGCGTGGAACGCCCGGGTGAGCGTCTCGGCGACCCGGGGGGCCGGTTCGCGCTCGGTCGGCGGGTGCCGGCGGACCTGCTCCTGGAGGCCGTGCAGCTGCTCCAGCATGACCGCCACCAGCAGGTGGACCTTCGACGGGAAGTACCGGTAGAGCGTGCCCAGGGCCACCTGGGCGCCCTCCGCGACCTCCCGCATCTGGACCGCGTCGTAGCCGCCGCGGGCCGCCAGTACGGTCGCGGTGCGCAGGATCCGCCGGCGCCGTTCGGCCTGCCGGGCGGTCAGCGGCGGTGCCGCCGGGGCGGCCGGGAGGGGTGCCGGAGCGGCACCCGGCGAGGGGGTGGCGGAGGGCGGGGCCGCCGGCGGTGCGGGCGGCGGTGAGGACGGTGACGGCAAGGACGCTCCCGGGCGCGAGAGTGGTGGGGCTGCTCCGGACGGGCACGGTCGGCCGGGCGAGGCGCCCGGGCGTGGCGCGAATCACCAGCCCTGGATCCTGAGCGGAAGCTACGGGCCGGTATCTTCGAGGTCTCTCATTGTTCACGGGGTCGGCGGTGAACTCCACACCGCACTGAAACCTGATCTACTTCACCGACCGGCAGCACAGACAGCAGCAGAGACGAGGGCCGACGATGACCGCGCAGCCGCTGCGGATTGCCCTGCTCTCGTACCGCGGCGACCCGTTCTGCGGCGGTCAGGGCGTCTACGTACGGCATCTCTCCCGTGAGCTGGCCCGCCTCGGCCACCACGTCGACGTGATCGGCGCCCAGCCGTACCCCGTCCTGGACGAGGTCGAGGGGCCGGGCTCGGTCCGGCTGGTCGAGCTGCCCAGTCTGGACCTCTACCGCGCCGACGACCCCTTCCGCACTCCGGCGCGCGAGGAGTACCGGGGGGCGGTGGACGTCCTGGAGTACGCCACCATGCGCACCGGCGGCTTCCCCGAGCCGCTGACCTTCTCGCTGCGCGCCCGCCAGTACCTGGCCCGGCACCGCGGCCGCTACGACGTCGTGCACGACAACCAGACGCTCGGTTACGGCCTGCTCGGCCTGGCCCGGCACGGCTTCCCGCTGGTCACCACGATCCACCACCCGATCACGGTGGACCGCCGGGTCGAGCTGGACGCGGCCCCCGGCCGGCTGAAGCGGCTGTCGCTGCGCCGCTGGTACGCCTTCACCCGGATGCAGCGCCGGGTCGCGGCCCGGCTGGAGCACATCATCACCGTCTCCGGCAGCTCCAAGCGCGAGATCGCCGAGCACCTGGGCGCCGCCCCGGGCGCCGTCTCGGTGGTGCCGATCGGCGCCGACACCCGGCTGTGGTCCCCGTCGGACGAGGTCGCCCGGGTGCCCGGCCGGATCGTCACCACCTCCAGCGCCGACGTCCCGCTCAAGGGCCTGGTGCACCTGGTCGAGGCGCTGGCGAAGGTCCGGACCGAACGGGACGCGCACCTGGTCGTGGTCGGCAAGCCGCAGAAGGAGGACGGTCCGATCGCCCGTGCCGTGCGCGCCTTCGGGCTGGAGCCGCACATCGAGTTCCGGCACGGCCTGACCGACCGGGAGCTGGTCGACCTCTACCGCTCGGCCGAGGTCGCCTGCGTGCCGTCGCTGTACGAGGGCTTCTCGCTGCCGGCCGCCGAGGCGATGGCCACCGCGACCCCGCTCGTCGCCACCACCGGCGGCGCGATCCCCGAGGTGGCCGGTCCGGACGGCGAGAGCTGCCTGGCGGTGCCCCCGGGTGACGCGGACGCGCTCGCGACGGCGCTCGGCCGGCTGCTGGACGATCCGGAGCTCCGCGCGGCGCTCGGCGCGGCGGGCCGGGAGCGGGTGCTCGCCCGGTTCACCTGGGAGCGCGCCGCCGAGCTGACCGTCGAGGGCTACCGGGCCGCGATCGCCACCGGGGCCGGCCGCCGGGCCCGCGCCGGCCGGGGCTGGCGCTACGTGGCCTGACGGCGTCCGCCGAACGGCCGGGCGGACCGGCGCCCGCGGCTGCGCCGGGCGGTGCGGCCGTTCGCCCCTCCACCCCCCGTGATTTCTCTGACTCGGCGTCAGGAACCCTTTGGTATCGAAGGAATGGGAGTCCGCAGTGCTGACCGTTGATTTCTCGCGCTTCCCGCTCGCCCCCGGCGACCGGGTGCTCGACCTGGGCTGCGGCGGGGGACGGCACGCGTTCGAGTGCTACCGGCGCGGGGCCGACGTGGTCGCCCTCGACCAGAACGCCGAGGAGATCGCCGAGGTCAGGAAGTGGTTCGCCGCCATGGAGCAGGCCGGCGAGGTGCCGGAGGGCGCGTCCGCGGTCGCGATGGAGGGCAACGCGCTCGCCCTGCCGTTCGAGGACGAGCACTTCGACCGGATCATCATCTCCGAGGTGATGGAGCACATCCCGGACGACAAGGGCGTGCTCAACGAGATGTTCCGGGTGCTCAAGCCCGGTGGCCTGCTCGCCGTCACCGTGCCGCGCTGGCTGCCCGAGAAGATCTGCTGGGCGCTCTCCGACGAGTACCACGAGGTCGAGGGCGGCCACATCCGGATCTACCGGGGCGACGAACTGCTCGACAAGCTCAAGGACGCCGGCCTGGAGCCCTACGGCACCCACCACGCCCACGCGCTGCACTCCCCGTACTGGTGGATCAAGTGCGCGGTCGGCGTCGACAACGACAAGTCGCTGCCGGTCAAGGCGTACCACCAGCTGCTGGTCTGGGACATCGTCGGCACCCCGGTCATCAGCACCCTCACCAAGGCCGCCGAGCGGGCGCTCAACCCGGTCATCGGCAAGAGCTTCGTCGCCTACGCCACCAAGCCCCACCGGGCCGGGGCCGGGCGCGCCGCCGAGGACGCGGGCGGGGCGGAGTGACCGCCGCCGTCCCCGAGGCCCTGCTGCTGGAGGGGGTGCTCGACGCCGAGCAGGCCGCCCGCACCGTCCGCAGCATCCTCGCCGAGCAGCAGCCCGACGGGGCCGTACCGTGGTTCCGCGGCCACCACCTCGACCCGTGGGACCACACCGAGGCCGCGATGGCGCTGGACACGGCCGGCGAGCACGCCGCCGCCGAGGCCGCCTACCGCTGGCTGGCGGCGCGGCAGAACCCGGACGGCTCCTGGTACGCCGGCTACGCCTACGGGAAGCCGGGGCACGCCGACGGCGAGGTCTGCGACCCGGCCAAGGAGACCAACTTCTGCGCCTATGTGGCGGTCGGTGTCTGGCACCACCACCTCTCCACCGGTGACGACACCTTCCTGGAGTGGATCTGGCCGACCGTCCGGCGCGCGCTGGACTTCATCGTCGCCCAGCGGCTGCCCGGCGGCCCGATCGCCTGGCGGGTCGACGAGGACGGCCGGGCCGTCGAGGAGGCGCTGCTCACCGGCTCCTCCAGCATCCTGCACGCGCTGCGCTGCGGGCTGGCCGTCGCGGACTACCTGGAGGAGCCGCAGCCCGACTGGGAGCTCGCGGCCGGCCGGCTGCGGCACGCCATCGCCCACCACCCGGAGCGGTTCCTCGACAAGGACCGCTACTCGATGGACTGGTACTACCCGGTGCTCGGCACCGCGCTGCGCGGTCCGGCGGCGCAGGCGCGGATCGCCCGGGACTGGGACCGGTTCGTCGTCCCCGGCCTGGGCGTGCGCTGCGTCAGCGACCGCCCCTGGGTCACCGGCGGCGAGAGCGCCGAGCTGGCGATGGCGCTGTGGGCGATCGGCGAGTCCGACCGCGCGGTGGACATCCTGCGCTGGATCCAGAGGCACCTGCGGCACACCGACGGCTCGTACTGGACCGGGTACGTGTTCGAGGACGACGCGATCTGGCCGGAGGAGCGCACCACCTGGACGGCGGGCGCGCTGCTGCTGGCGGTCGCGGCGCTCGGCGGCGACCCGGCGACGGTGTCGGTGTTCGGCGGCGAGGAGCTGCCGGCCGGGCTGGTGGTCCAGGACTGTTGCTGAGCGGCTGAGCGGCTGAGCGGCTGAGCGGCTGAGCGGCTGAGCGGCTGAGCGGCTGAGCGGCCGTCGGGCCCTCCGGCCCGTGCGGCTCGCGGCGCCTGCGGTACCTGTGGCACGGCGAAGGGGCGGGACCGGATCTCTCCGGTCCCGCCCCTTCGCCGTACGGGGTGTCGGCGGGTCAGCCGCGCTGGATGCCCGAGGTGTCGGCCAGCACGCCCTGGGTGCCGTCCTGCAGCTGGGCGACCAGGGCGGCGCCGCGCTGCTCGACCGCCAGGTACCAGGTGCCGGGGACCAGTTCGCCGACCGGGGCACCGGCCGGGCCGTCCTTCGGGGCCAGCTGACGCGGCGCCGGGACGGCGAACCAGAACGGCGCGAAGTCCGCCGCCGGGGCCGGCTGCGGCTGGGCGGGCTGCTGGGCGGCGGCCTGACGGGCGGCCTCCGCCTCGGCGGCCTGCTGACCGACCAGGTCGTGCGGCTGGCCCGGGGCCGGCTGGCCCGGCTGCGGGGACGGGTAGCCGTAGCCACCGGGCTGGCCGCCGAAGGCCGGAGGCTGGCCCTGGCCCTGGTCCGGACCCGGGTAGCCGTACTGGCCGGGCTGGCCGGGCTGGCCCGGGGCGGGGTAGCCGCCGGCCGGGAAGGCGGCCGGGGCGGCCGGACGGTCGGTGACCAGCGGGGTCTTGAGGACCGGGATCAGCTGGCCGCCGGCGGAGGCGCCGGCCAGCACGATCAGCGCGATGACCGCGAGCCAGGCGCCGAAGCCGTGGCCGATGCCCTCCAGGCCGCCGCCGAGTGCCCACACCGCGGTCCAGAGCGCGGCCACCGAGAAGGCGATGCCCCACTGGTCCAGGCGCAGGCCGAGGACCTGACGGTTCGCGGCCGCCTGGCCCTGGAACCGCTGGACCAGGATCAGGGCGGCGGCGAGGATGCCGAGCAGGAAGACCGAGGGCAGCACGGGGAACAGCACACTGTCCCAGGCGTTCGTCGAGGTGTCGCCGCAGTACTTGCCCTTGCAGTCGACGGTCCAGTACGGCAGGAAGGAGGCGATGAAGAGCAGGACGGCCGCACCTGCGACGGCGGCGTCTCCCTTGGTGAGAGCGCGCAGATTCACTAACGTTCCCCTCGTTGGTGTGTCGTGGTCGGCGGTTTTCGGTCCGGCGCTCGGCCGATGTGGTTCCGGCGCCCGTCCGGTCGGCTGACCGGCCGGAAAACCCCGAACGGACCAGAAGCCTAGGGCCAACGGCCTCGCGGACGCACAGCGGGCTCGGGAACAGGGCGAAGTCGTTGCAGAACCACGCGCTTCCGACCCCGGCCGGCCGCCGTGCCGTCCATGGTTCCAGTGCCCGGTCCGCCGCCCCGTCAACCGGGCCGGTGGCGGGTGCCGGGGCCGCCGGACGGCTCCCGCCGGGTGCGCGGGACGGCTCCTACCGGGTGGTCAGGAACGAGGTCAGCGCGTCGGCGATCCCCTGGGCGGCCTGTTGGCGCCACTGAGGGTCCGTCATCCGGCGGGCGTCCGCCGGGTTGCGCATGTTACCGCACTCGATGAACACCTTGGGGACGGTGGAGAGATTCAGCCCGCCGAGGTCCGAACGGGTGTCCAGGCCCTTGCTGGCGACGTAGTCGGCGTACGGCTCGCCGGTCGCCGAATGGAAGCTGTCGCGCAGCAGCAGGCCGAGCCGGTGCGAGGGGTCGACGATCGCCGCGGTGTCGGCCTTCCCGGCGGTCACCTTGGCGGGCATGATCACGTGGAAGCCGCTGCCGTTCGCCGGGCCGCCGTCGCCGTGCACCGAGACCGCCGCGTCGGCGTGGGCGGCGTTGCCGATCCGGGCGCGCTCGTCGATGCACGGCCCCCACGGACGGTCCCCGTCGTGGACCAGTAGCACGGTGGCGCCGCGGGCGGCGAGGATCGCGCGGGCCCGGTGGACCACGTCGAGGGAGTACTCGGCCTCGCTGTAGCCGCTGTTGGTGCTGGTGCCGGTGGTGTCGCACTCCTTGCGGGCGTTGCCGATGTCGACCTTGCGGTTGATCTCGGTGGTGTGGGCGGAGTTCCCGGTGTTGTGGCCGGGGTCGAGCAGGACGGTGCGGCCGGCCAGGGCGGTGGAGGTGGGGGCCGGGAGCGGGAGGGCGGGGTCGGAGCTCCCGGTGGGAGCGGTGCCGGGCGCGGGGATGCCGGAGGGGGAGCCGGTGGGGTTCGCCCCGCCGGGTGGCGCCGCGGCGGGGGTACCGGTGCCGGCGGCCGCGGCGGGGACGCTCCGGTCGGGTCCGCCGACGGTCCGCCAGCCGAGCCAGCCGACCAGGCCGAGCGGTGCCACGACGCCGATCACGGTCGCCGTGCGCAGCAGCTTCGAGCGGCGCCGGCGCCCGACCGGGCCGGTGCCGGAGGTGCGGTCGGGGCCGGGGTCGGCGCCGGCGGAGGCGGTGCGGTCGGGGTCGGTGGAGCCGGGGGGCCGGCGGGTGGCGCGAGTCACGGGTGGTTCAGATCCGGTCCTGGGTGCGGGGGGTGAGTCCGAACTGGTCGGCGATCGCCTTCCACTTCGTGACGAAGTCCTTCTTCGCCTGGGTGGCCTGCGGGTTGAGCTCGTCGGCGCGCTTCTTGTCGGCGGTGTTCGGCGCGCTGCCCGAGCAGCCCTGGGCGGCGACCGCCCGGGCCCAGGCCGCGTACGCCCGGTCGATGTCGGCGGACAGCTGCCAGGCGGACTTCAGCGACTGCACCGCGTCCGCGCCGCCGGGCAGGTCCGTGACGCCCAGCTGGGCGAGCTTGGCCAGCAACTGGTCGCGCTGCTTGGCGCCACTGTCGAACACCTGGGCGGCGGACTCGATGTCGGGCTTGGTCGGGCAGCTGTTGACCTTGGCCACCGCGTTGCCGATCGGCGCCTTGGCGCCCTCGCCCTGGGTGAGCAGTTCGTCGAGGGCCTTGGCCTGGGCCGGAGCGTTCGCGCCGGCGGTGGACGCGGACGGGGACGGTGAGGCGCTCGCCGAGGGGTCGGGGCCGGTCGGGGTCGGCTCGGCGCCGGAACCGGTGGGGAGCGGGGCGGGCTGGGGGTTCCCCGACCCGCCGGTGGCGGTGGCGGAGGGCGTCGCGGAGCCGGCCTGGTCGGTGCCGGACCCCTTGTCCCGGACCGCCCAGAGGATGCCGCCCCCGAGGGCCAGCACGAAGAGCAGGGCGAAGGCGATCAGCAGCGGGGCGCGCCTGCTTCCGGGGGCGTCGTCGTCCGCGTCCTCGTAGCCGGTCGGGTGGTCCAGCGGGGACCAGGGCTGCTGCGGGTAGTCCTGCTGCGGGTAGCTCTGCGGGTGCTCGGGTGGGTACTCGGCCGCGTAGCCGGGCTGCGCGTACTCGGGCCGGGGGTGGCCCTGCGGCGGTCGGCCGGGCGAACTGTACGGGGCGCCGCCGTAGCCGGGCTGCTGGGCCGGTCGGGGCGGGCCGTAGGGCGGCTGCTGCTGCGGCGCGCTCCGGGGCGGGAAGGCGCCGGGCGCGTCGGGGCGCGGAGGCACCGGCTGCGGGATGAGGGCGGTCGGGGCGTCCTCGCCGTACGGTCCGGCGGGCGGCGGGGCCTGGGCCGGGCCGCCCGGGGGGCCCTGCGGCGGGCCGGGGGCGGCCGGCGGGGCGGCGGGCGGCGCGCCCGGAGTGGCGGGCTGCTGGGGACCGCGCACCCAGCCGCCCGCACCGCCGCGGGCGGTCGGGTCCCAGACCGCCGGAGCGGTGTTGTGCTGGTCCGTCATCTGTCCCTGGCCCCCACGGTCTGCCCGGGCCTGCTCCGCCCGGTGCTCTGCTGGTGTCGTGCGGCCGCGCCGCGGTCGCGGGCGCCCGCGACCGCGCGGACACCGTACCGTTCGCGCCTCCGCCCGGCAGCCCCGGCACGACGTTAGAGCATCCGTGATCGCCCGTGGGGCGGGTCGGCGGATTCCGGACACCCCCGCGGCGGCCGGACGGCGATGCCCCCGCGGCGGCGGGCACGGCGGGCCGGCGCGGTGGTCCCGACCTGCGGCTCAGCCGGCGGCGGCGCGGCGCAGGACCCGCAGCGAACCGGTCACCGAGACCTCCTCGAAGCCCTCGGCCAGCGCCCGCAGGTACACCCGGTAGGGCGCCTGGCCGCCGTCGGCCGGGTCGGGGAAGACGTCGTGGACGACCAGCAGGCCCTCGGGCGCCAGGTGCGGTGCCCAGCCCTCGTAGTCGGCGGTGGCGTGCTCGTCGGTGTGGCCGCCGTCGATGAAGACCAGCGCGAGCGGACCGCCCCACACGGCCGCGATCCGGGGCGAGCGGCCGACCAGGGCGATCACGTGGTCCTCCAGCCCGGCCGCGTGCAGGGTGCGGCGGAACCGGGGGAGGGTGTCCATCCGGCCGACCTCCGGGTCGACCAGGGTCGGGTCGTGGTACTCCCAGCCGGGCTGCTGCTCCTCGGAACCGCGGTGGTGGTCGACGGTCAGCGCCACGGTGCCGGTCTCGCGGGCGGCGTCGGCCAGCAGGATCGCGGAGCGGCCGCAGTAGGTGCCGATCTCCAGCAGCGGCCGTCCGGTCCGGCGGGCGGCGGTCACGGCGGCGGCGTACAGGGCGAGGCCCTCGTCGACGGGCATGAACCCGGTCGCGCCCTCGAACGCCGCCAGCACCTCGGGCCGGGGGCGCGCGGTCTCCAGGAGGTCGGACATGGTGCTGCTCCTCGGCGGGGTGGGGGTTCGGTTCGTGCTCGCCGTCGGACCTTACTGGACGGTACGGCCCGGGGAGGACCCCCGCCCCGGCTTTCCGCGGGCGTCGGGGCGGCTGCGGATCCGCGCAGGTTTCTTGTCATAACCAGTTTGTGATGCAAAGCTGACGGCATGACAGACGCAACGGCGCCGTCGTCGGGCGCCCCCCAAGAAGTGCTCGCAGGTCTCGGTGATCTGACCCGCAGGGTCCGGGCCGCCCAGCGCGGCGCCTGGTTCCCCCTCCTCCTGTTCGGTGTGCTCACCCTCGGCGGGATCCTCGTCGACCGGCTGACCTTCGAGGTCCGGACCGTCACCGACTGCCCGTCCGCTCCGGATGCGGCGGACGCCGCCGCCGTGGGCTGCACCCTCGTCAAGCACGGGTCGCCGCTCTACTGGACGATCGGGTTCGCCGTCGTCTACGCCGCGACCGCCCTCCACTACGTCCGCGGCTCCCGCCGGCGCGGGGTCGGCACCCCGGTCCTGCCCTACGTCCTCGCCGGGGCGGGGCTCGTCGCCCTGGTGGCCGCCACCGCGTTCTGGGGTGTCCGGTACGGGGCCGAGGCGCCCGGCGCCCGGCTCGACCTCTGGGGCCTGAACCTCGACCCCCGGTCCGGGGCGACGCAGCTCCTCGAACGGTTCCTCGGCGGCGCCGCCGCCGTCGGACTGCCGCTGCTGGTGCTCGCCCGGGTGGAACGCAGCCCCGCCCTGCTGCTGTTCGCCCTGGCCTACCTGGTCGTGGAGCTGGTGCCGGTCACCGTCGGCTGGACCGGGATCGGTCTCTCCTCGCCCTGGGGCGGCGTGCCCCGGCTGATCGTCCCCGGACTGTTCCTGCTGTTCGGCGCGCTGGGTTTCGCCCTGGCCCAGTTGCCCCGGCAGCGTGACGCCGCATGACCGAGGAGTCCGACCGGCACCCCGTCAACGGCCTCGACGACGTCGTCCACCAGCGCGTGCGCCTCGGCATCCTCACCGTCGCCCATGAGGCGCGCCGGGTCGAGTTCGGCTTCCTCCGGACGGCGCTCGGCCTCACCGCCGGGAACCTCAGCCAGCATCTGGCGGTGCTGGAGAAGGCCGGACTGGTCGCGATCGAGAAGGGCTACGAGGGCCGCCGCGCCCGCACCTGGCTCTCGCTGACCCCCGCCGGTGACCGCGCCCTCCGGGACGAGGTCACCCAGCTGAAGCGGTTGATCCAGCTGATCGAGCAGGGCGGGCCGGCCGCTCCCTAGGGCGGGCGGCGGGTGACCCGGGGCCGGGCCGCTGGCGGGCGGGAGCCGGACGGGACCGCGCACGGGGGCGGTCCCGTCCGCACCGACGTCGGGGGAGGGGCCCTCGGCGCGGGTGGTCGGCCGGTCCGACTTCCCGCGCCGGCCGACACCGGGGGTGAGTGGAACGTGTTCTACTCGCCCCCGGTGTGTCGTGCCAGAATCGCCCCACAAGCGATCCGAGGCGAACCGGGAGCAGCCGCATGCGCGCAGCCGTCCTGCACAGGACCGGTCAGGAGACGCTCGACGTCCGCGACGACGTCGAGGTGGTCGGCTTCGGCCCGGGCCGGGTCAGGATCCGGCTGCGGGCCGCCGGTCTCTGCCACTCCGACCTGTCGGCGATGAGCGGCGTCCTGTCCCACCCCGCGCCGTTCGTCCCCGGCCACGAGGGCGCCGGCGACGTCGTCGAGATCGGCGAGGGGGTGACGGAGGTCGCCGTCGGCGACCGGGTGCTGCTCAGCTGGATGCCGTCGTGCGGCCGCTGCGCGCACTGCGAGCGCGGGCGCTCCCACCTCTGCGTGGCCGGTCTGCGGCGGCTCGGCACCCCGGGCTTCCGCTACGGCGGGGACGGGCCCGGCGCGGGGGAGGCGTCCGGCTTCTACGGCACCGGCACCTTCGCCGAGGAGGTGGTGGTGGACCGCGACGCGGTGGTCCGGGTGCCCGCCGACCTCCCGTACGAACTGGCCGCGCTGATCGGCTGCGGTGTGACCACCGGCATCGGCGCGGCCGTCCACACCGCCCGGGTCGAGCCCGGCGCGTCGGTCGCGGTGATCGGCGCCGGCGGGGTGGGCGTCGCGGCCGTCCAGGGTGCCCGGGTCTGCGGCGCGGGCCGGATCGCGGTGGTCGACCCGGTGGTGTCCCGGCGGGAGCGGGCGCTCGCCTTCGGCGCGACCGAGGCACTCGCCCCCGAGGAGCTGAGGGCGGTGGCGAAGGGCCTGCCGGGCGGCGGATTCGACTACGTCTTCGAGGCGGTGGGCCGCTCGGACACCGTCCGGGCCGGGTACGACGCGGCCCGCCGCGGCGGCGCGGTGGTGGTGATCGGCGCGGGGGCGCAGGACGACCAGGTGCGGTTCGGCATGGGGGAGCTGTTCTTCAACGAGAAGCGGCTGCTGCCCTCGCTGTACGGCGGCGCCCCGCTGTCGCGCTCCGTCGCGCTGGTGGTGGAGCTGTGGCGGACCGGGCGGATCGACCTCGCGGGGATGGTCACCCACCGGGTCGCGCTGGCGGAGGTCAACGAGGCGCTGGCGCAGATGCGCGGCGGCGAGGCGCTGCGGACGATCGTGCTGCCGGGCTGAAGGCCGGGGGCCGGGGTCCGGAGCCGGGGGAAGGCGCCGGGCAGCGGGTCCGGCCGGTCGCGCACACGTCGCGGCCGGACCCGCTGCGACCGGTCAGGCCAGGTCGGCCGAGGCCGCGCGGTGGCGGCCGTGCGGGTCCGCCCCGGGGCTGTCGTCGGCGGCGGAGCGGCCGCGGTGGCGACCGGCCGCCGCGGTGTCCTCGGCCGTGGTCTCGTCGGTGTCGGTGAGGGTGTCGGAGATCAAGATCGTCTTTCCGTGCTTCCGTGCGAGGGTACGGGTCGTCCGGCCTCCGGCCGGTCCCGCGAGGAGGCGGCCGGGGCGCGGCCGCCACCCTAACCGCCGGGGCGGGCGGGGTGCTCGACGGGCGCTGCTCGCAGTGGGATTCGCCCCCGCGGGGCGGGTGGATCTGGGACACTCCGCCCAGGGGCCGCGGCACGGGGACGGGGCGGCCCGGGCACCGGTGAGGGCGGGGGTCGGATGGCGGTGGCGATGTTGTTCGTGGCGGTCGCGTTCGCCGCGGGGCTGTTCGGCCTGCTCACCTCGGTGGCACGTCGGCGGGCCCGCCGAAGCCCGGTCGAACGGAGCCCCGTCGGCCCGCCCGAGGTGTCCGGCGCTGCCGCGCCCGTTCACCGGGTGACCCCGACGCCGGCCGACGCGCACCCCCTCACCGTTTCCGCCACCGACCCCGCGCTCGGCCACCTCGGCCGCTTCCGCCTGACCGGCGAGCTGGGGCGGGGCGGCATGGGAACGGTCTACCTGGGTCTGACCCCGGGCGGTCGCCCGGTCGCCGTGAAGGTGGTGAACCCGGAGCTCGCCGCCGACCCGTCCTTCCGGCGCCGCTTCGCCCGCGAGATCGAGGCCGCGCGCAAGGTCGGCGGATTCCACACCGCGCCCGTGGTCGACGCGGATCCCTACGGCAGTCCGCCCTGGCTGGCCACCGAGTACATCCCCGGCCCGTCGCTGCAGGAGGTCCTCCGCCGGCACGGCGCGGTACCGGGGCGCACGCTGCACGCGCTCGCGGCCGGGATCGCCGAGGCACTGGAGGAGATCCACCGCTGCGGTGTGATCCACCGCGACCTCAAGCCGGGCAACGTCATCGTCTCCGGTACCGGCCCGCGGCTCATCGACTTCGGCATTGCCCAGGTCGCCGACGACACCCGGCTCACCTCCACCGGATTCGTCGTCGGCACGGCCGGCTTCGTCGCCCCGGAACAGCTCTCGGGCGCACCGGTGACCCCCGCCGTCGACCTGTACGCGTTCGGCATGGTGCTGTGCCACGCCGGTGGCGCCGCTCCGTTCGCCCCGGGTGTGCCGCTGGAATCCGCCCTGGGCCTGCTGCCCGCCCACCTGGCGGCGGTCGTGGTCCGGTGCCTGGACCACGACCCCGGGCGCCGGCCCACCGCGAACGACGTCCTGCGACAGCTCTCCGGCCACCGGATCGAGAACGACGACTGGCTGCCACCACCGGTCCGGACGATGGTCGAGCAGTACCGCTGGCCCACGCCCTAGCCCGGACGGCCGGTGCGCAGGAAGCCGGCGAGGAGTTCGTGCAGGACCGCGCCGCCCTCCTCGGCCAGGACGTCGTGCCCGGCCCCCGCCGCCTCGACGTAGCGGAAGTCGGCGCCCTCGGTGCGCCCGATCCGCAGCAACTCGTGCCGCAGCGAACGGGACTGGCTCACCGGGACGACCTCGTCCCGGTCGCCGTGCACGACCAGCAGTGGCGCGCCGATCCGGTGCGCGAGCTGGAGCACGTCGCGCGGTCCGCGGGCGTCCGCGATCGGATCCCCGCCGCCCAGTCGGGCGGTCAGCGCCCGGACCGGATCGGAGGCTTCGGCGAGCAGCCGGGCGCCGGACAGGAACGGCGCGACCACCGCGCAGCGCGCCACCTGCTCGGCCGGCGCGTGGGCCGCCGCCAGCAGCGCGAGGAACGCGCCGTAGCTGACCCCGAACAGGGCCGGCGGCTCCAGCCCGAGCGCGGCCCGCTGGCCGGCGATGCCCTCCAGCAGGTGCAGCACGTCGTCGAGATCGGGTCCGCCCCAGGCGCCCCGGATCGCCAGCGCGTGCGCCACCCCGTAGCCGGTGGAGCCGCGCTGGTTCGGGGCGAGCACGGCCAGGCCCTCGCCGGCCATCCGCTGCAGCGCCGGGTCGAACTCCAGCCGCCAGGCGTCCGCCGGGCCGCCGTGCAGGGCCAGCACCAGCTGGGGACTGCTCAGCCAGGCGTCCCCGCCGTAGACCACGGCCTCCAACGGGCCCGCCGGACCGGAGAGTTCGAGGCTCTGTGCCGGATGCCAGCGGCCGCCGTCGCCCGGCTCGGCGGAACCGTCCAGCCGCCATCCGCGCGGCACCGTGCCGGGGCGGCTCCTGGTGGTACCGGGCTGCCAGGGCAGCACGGTGTCCCGCCACGGCCCCGGCAACCCCGTTCCCAGCGGCGCCAGTTGCAGCGGCAGTGGCACCGGCCCCGAGGTGGTGGCGACCGGTCCCTGTGTCAGCAGCGCGTCCACGTCCAGGGTGGCGAGCGCGGCCGGATGGTCCGGCGACGAGTACGGCAGCCGCAGTCCGTCCGCCGACCAGTGACCGACCGCGCCGAGCCGTCCGGGCGGGACCGGCAGCGGGTCCAGCCGGCCGAGGGCGGGACGCCACAGGGCCAGCGAGCAGCCCGCGCCGTGGTCGATCTGCACCGCGACCCGGGGGCCGTCGGCGGCCGGACGCAGGGCGACCGGCCGCAGGAACATGCCCGCGACGTGCAGGACCTCGGGGAACCGCAGCGGCTCGCCGCCGCCCGGCACGCCCCAGCCGATCCGGTCGGTCCCGGGCGCGTCGCTGCGCACCATCGCGATCCGGCTGTCCGGGTCGAACAGCAGCAGCCGGTCGTTGCTGTGCTCGCCGATCTCCAGCAGCGGGGTGACGGCGCCGGTGCGCAGGTCGAGCACCACGGTGCGGACGAGACCGTCGCCCACCCGGTCGAGGGCCAGCAGCGCGCCGGCGTGGTCCAGCCAGACACCGCCGCCGTGCAGACCCGGGACCTCGGCGACCTGCTGCGGCGGCGAGCCGTCGGCCCGGACCAGCCAGACCGTGGTGCCCGGCCGGGTGTCGCTGCCCAGCGCGAGCGCGACCGGGGCGCGGGGGCCGGACGCCGCCGCTCCCGCCGGGAGCGGAAGGAGCCGCAGGCCGGGCATCCGCAGGGTGGCCAGCGGCCGTTCGGCGGTGACGGCCCGGCCGTGCTGGTCGGTGGCGGCGGAGAGCGTCACCAGGTCGTGCCGGTCGCCGTCGGAACGCCGGACCAGCACCGAGCCGTCCGGCAGGGCGACCAGTTGCGAGCGGAGGTCCTCGGAGCGGTGGCCGGGCAGGGGGAGCCCGGTCGGCAGGGCGGGGCCCCGGGCGGGGAGGTGCCAGCTCTCCGCGTACCAGCCGCCGTCGGCGGTGGAGGCCAGGCAGGCGGCGTGGCTGCCGTCGGCGGCGAAGGTGAAGCCGAGCCGGCGCAGGGCCTGGGTCCCGGCCCGGGTGGTCACGTCCATGAGTCCGCTTCCCCGGCCCCCGCGGTCCCGGCCGCGGTGGGCGGCGCGTCGGACGCTGGGCCGAGTGAGGTGCTGAGTGAGGTGCCGGGCGAGGTGCTGGGTGGTGTGTCGGACGAGGTGCGGGGCGAGGTGTCGGGTGGTGCGCCGACCGGGACCGGGTCCACCCAGAGCCGCGGGCCGCCGTGCCGCAGCCGCAGCAGGAAGGCCAGCGCCCCCGCCGTCCCGGTGCCGTACGCGGGCGCGCACCCGGTGCCGGTCTCGTCCGGCAGGACGAGCAGCCCGTCGCGCAGGGCCGGGCGGGCGGCGATCAGCAGACCCGCCTCGACGGCGGCGGCGCGGAACCCGGGATCGCCGGTGGCCTCGGCGAGGTCGAGCAGGAACTCCCCGTCCCCGGCCAGGCCGTGGCAGGCGCAGACACCGCTGTGCCAGCGTCCGGCCGTCACCGCCCGCCCGGCGGCCAGGGCCAGTCGGTGCGCGTCGGCGTCGCCGGTGGCGCGCCAGAGCCGGAGCAGGAAGGTGCCGGCGCCGGAGGAGCCGTTGCACCAGTGGGCCAGGCGGACGTGCGGGGGGTCGTCGGCGCTCCGCGGCCACCGGGCGGCGGGGAAGGTGCCGTCACCGGCCGGGCCCGGGGCGGTCGGCGGGTCGGGGCGGACCGTGGCGGCGAGGGTGCGGCCGGCCTCGACGGCGCCGGCCAGCAGCGCGCCGTCCCCGGTGGCCCCGGCCGCCGCCAGCAGGAAGGCGCCGACACCCGCGACCCCGTGTGCGAACCCGAGCTCGGTGGTCCCGGCGAGCGCGGAGTCGAAGTCCCGCGGCACCGGCCACACCGCGCCGTGCGGCGAGCGCCGGGCGGCGGCGAGGAGTCCGTGGCCGCAGCGCGAGGCCCGGGCGAGGAACGCCGCCGCCCCGTCGGCGGCGGAGCCGGGCAGGTGCTCGGCGGCGCAGCGGAGCTGCAGGAAGCCGGCGCCGGCCGCGCCGTGGCAGACGTCCGGGTTCGGCCACTCGACGGCGATCCGGGCGGCCAGGTCGGCCGCCCGCCGGGCGAGCGCCCGGTCGCCCAGGGCGCGGGCGGCGTCCAGCAGTGCCCAGGCGGCGCCGGAGCGTCCGAAGTGCAGTCCGGGCAGGACCACCGGCTCGGCGGCGCAGCGGCGCTCGATCCAGTCGGCGGCGGTCCGGGCGGTGGCGCGGGTGGTGGCCCGGACGTCCTCCGGCAGCCCGGCGGTCGCCGCGGCCCGGGCGAGGAGGGCCAGCACCCCGGCCGCGCCGTACTGGACGTTGCAGGGGTCCGAGCGTTCGCCGGCCGGCACCACGGGCCACAGCCGGTCCCGGCGCGCGGGGGTGGCGGTGGCGGCGATGTGCCGCAGTCCGTCGTGCAGCACCCGGTCGAGGACGGCGGTGTCGTCGTGGCGGTGATCGCGATGGACGGGGTGGGCAGGGCGGAAGGACTGGACAGGATGGGCGTTGTGGACAGGGTGGACGGTGCGGTCGGCGGGGGCCGGGGCGGGCTCCGGGTGGTCCGGCGAGGAGGCCGGTTCGGTGTGCCAGAACGCCCCGTCGTCGGTCCCGGACCGCGAGCGTCCGTCGAGGCGCTCGTGGGCCGGGGACGGAGTCGGTTCGGCGCGGCGCGCGTCCGGTGCGGGCCGGTCCGGGGCCGGGGTGCCGGGGTGTCCGGCCGGTCCGGTGGCGGCCCCGTCGGCCGCGAGGGACTCCCGGACCAGGGCCGGGTGCCAGCGGTGGCGCGGGTCCTCGGCGCGCAGGCCGAGCACGGCCGGGGCCAGCCGGCGGGCGGTGGTGCCGCAGCGGGCGGCGAGGGCGAGCCAGCGGCCGAGGCGTTCGGTGACCGGGCGGGCGTGCGGCAGGTCCTCGGGCAGCAGTGGGTCGTGACCGGTGGCGAGCAGGAAGAACAGCCCGCCCAGCGCGTAGAGGTCCGTCTCCGGTTCGGCGGTGCCGTCGCCGCCGCGTCCCGCCGTCAGGCCGGCGAACCCGCCGCCGCGCCGCCGCACCGGCAGGGCCGCGGCGGTGTCGACCAGGGCGAGCCGTCCCGGCCCCTGCTCGGGGGCGCGGTAGCCGGGTGCGCCGGCCGGTCCGGTCCGGCTGCCGGCCTCGGTGGCCAGCTCCAGGTCCACCAGCCGCAGCGAGCCGTCGGGCTGGACGAGTACGTGGTCGGGGGAGAGGTCGCGCAGCACCAGCCCCTGCTCGTGCACCCGCTCGACGAGATCGAGCAGGGTGTGGGCCATCGGCCCGGCGTCGGTCCAGTCGACGTCGGGGCTGCCGTCGCGGCGCAGCCGGGCCGCGACCCAGCTGCCGAGCGGCTGTCCGGCGATTCGTTCCTGCACGAGGAAGAGCGAGTCGTCCTGTTCGACGAGTTCGACCGGGCTCGGGGCCAGCCCCTGGCCCTCCAGCCGGGCCAGCAGCGCGGCCTCGTGCCGCAGGGCGGCGCGCGCGTCCGTGCCGGCGGGGTCCATCTCGATGTGCGCGCGGGCCTGCTTGACCACGACCTCGGCGCCGCCGTCGGTGTCGCGGCCGAGGAAGACGCCGCCCTTGGCGCCCTGCCGGATCGCCCCGGTGACCACGTAGCGGCCGGCGAGCAGGACCCCGCCGCTGCCGCGCCGCCGGGGGGCGGGTCGGCCGATGCCCGGCCGGTACCCGGAGCCGGGCGTGCCGTACCCGGGCTCGTACCCGTACCCGGGCCCGTATTCGTACCCGCCGCCCCGGCCGTCCGTCGGGCGGGCCCCGGCCGGGGTGGGAGCAGTCGGGCCGGGAGCATTCGGGCCTGATGCCGGCGGACCCGATGCGGTCGGGCCCGATCCGGTCGGGCCCGATCCGGGCGGGCCGAGCGGAGCCGGGTCGGGGGAGGGCCGTGGCCCGTCGAACGCCCGCGGCCCGTCGGCGGCCAGCGGATCGCGGGCCCACGGCGGGATCCGGTACGACGCCCCGCGCACGTCCTCGACCCGCTCGCCGTCCGGCCCGCGCAGCATCGAGCGGTACCCGCCGTCGTTGCCCAGTTCGGCCCGGGCCGCGATGGCTCCGTACCGGTAGTGGACGAGACTGCCGGGCCGGTACGGGCGGTCGGAGAGCACCGCGGGCCCGGGCAGGCCGTCGGTGGCGCGGTGCAGCGCGGCGGCCAGCCGCCGGAACTGCGGCTCGCCGACCGGGTAGACGGTGATGAACTTGCCGGCCGAACCCTGGTCGCTGTGGCGCGAGTTGAGCTCGTGCAGCTGGGCCGGCCCGGTCGCGAACCGGAACGCGCACGGGTCCTCGGCGAGTACTTCGGTGACGGCCGCGAGCACCGCGCCGCCGACCGTCGAGGCGGCGCTGACGTGGAGCTTCCAGCCCTCGTCGGGGAGTTCGCCCGGGGCCGGTCTGGCCGTGCACCAGAAGCCCTCGACGTCGACCTGCCAGTCGGCCCGTCCGTCCGCTCCGGCCCGTCCGTCCGCTGCGTCCGGCTCGTCCGCTCGGGCCGCCCGCCCGTCGGCGGCCGGGTCCGTGCCGCCTCCCCGGCGCCCGGCGGCGGCCAGGGCCGTCCGGGTCATCCCGGGCCACCGGCCGTCCGGCTCCGGCCCGTCGCCCGCCGGGTCCGTGCCACCGGCCGGCCGCGGCGATGTGTCCGCCCGCATCCGCCACCACCTTCCTTCGTCGGCTGCCGACGCGTCCCGCCCGGTGCCGCCGCTCCGGCGCCGGGCACCCGGCCACGGCCTGACCTCCGGTTCCCCGGAAGGCGGGGGTCCGCCGCCCCGGCGGCGGTCCGCACCGCCCCGGCCGTGTCCGGCCCGGTCCGCGCGGCCGGGCCCGCCCGCTTCCGCGCGTCCGGGACCGTGCCTCCGGCGGAGCGCCCTTCCGGCGCCTTGGTCGGGGCAACTCCCGTTCGTAGAAGTGAAGTTACTTTCGGTAGCGAGCGATGCTCAATCCGAAGCCGGTCACTTCACTCGTAAGGGTGATCCGGCCACTGTTTCGCCTGCGTGCGAACCGGAGGGTGTGCGCGGTTCCGGCCCGGTCGCCCTGCGCGAACCGGTCCCGGGCGCCGGTCGAACGGGACCACCGCCGCCCGGGCGCTCCCGCGCCGCGGGTTGACGCGCGCCCGCGGGCTCCCGGCGGGGCGGCCCGCCGGACCCCGGGGCCGCTCCGGCGGTCGGTCGGACGGGCGGTGCCCGGGCGGGCGGGCGGACGGCTTCCCCCGCGCGCACGGTAGTCTCGACAGGTGCCGAAACTGTCCGACGTCATCACCGCCCTCGAAGAGCTGTACCCGCCGCAGTGGGCGGAGTCCTGGGACGCCGTCGGCCTGGTCTGCGGCGACCCTCGGGCCGAGGTCCGCCGCGTGCTGTTCGCCGTCGACCCCGTGCAGGCGGTCGTCGACGAGGCCGTCGAGTGGGGGGCGGACCTGGTGGTCACCCACCACCCGCTGTACCTGCGCGGCACCACCACCGTGGCCGCCACCACCTTCAAGGGCCGGGTCGTGCACACCCTGATCCGCGCCGGGATCGCCCTGCACGTGGCCCACACCAACGCCGACCACGCCGATCCGGGCGTCTCGGACGCGCTCGCCGAGGCGGTCGGCGTGACCGTGACCGGCCCGCTGGTCCCGGACCCGACCGACCCGCTGGGCCGGCGCGGCACCGGGCGGGTCGGACTGCTCGAACCCCCGCTGCCGCTGGCCGCGTTCGCCGCCCGGGTCGCCGCCGGCCTGCCGGCCACCGCCGCCGGCGTCCGGGTCTCCGGTGACCCGAACCGGCTGATCAGCCGGGTCGCGGTGTGCGGCGGTTCCGGCGACAGCCTCTTCGCCGAGGTGCGCGCGGCGGGTGTCGACGCCTACCTGACCGCCGACCTGCGCCACCACCCGGCCTCCGAGGCCGCCGAGGCGGCGCCGGTCGCCCTGGTCGACGCCGCGCACTGGGCCACCGAGTGGCCCTGGCTGCCGCTGGCCGAGCGGGCGCTGCTCGGCACCGCCGAGAAGCGCGGGTGGACCGTGGAGACCAGGGTCTCCCGTACGGTCACCGACCCGTGGACCGCGCACGCCCCCATGTCCTTCCCCGCCTGACCCGATTCACAGGAGCTCTCCGCTTGAACGCCGCGCCCGCCGACCAGATCCGCCTGCTCGACCTCCAGGCCATCGACTCCAAGCTCGACCAGCTGGCCCACCGGCGGCGCAGCCTGCCGGAGCACGCCGAGATCGACAAGGTCAACGCCGACCACACCGCGCTGAAGGACCTGGTGGTCGCCGCCCAGGCCCAGCACGGCGACACCACCCGTGAGCTGACCAAGGCCGAGCAGGACGTGGAGCAGGTCCGTTCCCGGGCCGCCCGCAACCAGCAGCGCCTGGACTCCGGCACGATCACCTCGCCGAGGGACCTGGAGAACCTCCAGCACGAGATCGGCTCGCTCGCCAAGCGCCAGGGCGACCTCGAGGACGTCGTGCTGGAGATCATGGAGCGGCTGGAGTCCGCCCAGACCCGGGTGGTCGAGCTGTCCGCGCGCCTGGAGCACTCCACCGTCGTGCTGACCGAGGCCGAGGGCCGCCGGGACGCCGCGTTCGCCGAGATCGACGCCGAGGTGGAGAAGGTCGGCCGCGACCGCGAGGCCGTCGCCGCCGTCGTTCCGGCCGACCTCATGAAGGTCTACGCCAAGCTGCGCGAGACGCAGGGCGGTGTCGGCGCGGCCCGCCTGTTCCAGCGCCGTTGCGAGGGCTGCCGCACCGAGTTCTCGATCACCGAGCTGAACTCGATCAAGGCCGAGCCGGCCGACAAGGTGGTCCGCTGCGAGAACTGCTCGCGGATCCTGGTCCGCACGGCCGACTCGGGCGTCTGATCCGATGGCCGGGCGCAGGTTCGTCGTCGAGGCGGACGGCGGTTCCCGGGGCAACCCGGGGCCGGCCGGCTACGGCGCGGTGGTCCGGGACGGCGACACCGGACAGATCATCGCCGAGGCCGCTGAGTTCATTGGCCATGCGACCAACAATGTCGCCGAGTACCGGGGCCTGATCGCCGGGCTGAAGGCGGCCCGGGCGATCGACCCGGACGCGGCGGTGGACGTCCGGATGGACTCCAAGCTGGTCGTCGAGCAGATGTCCGGCCGCTGGAAGATCAAGCACCCGGACATGCGGCCGCTCGCGGCCGAGGCGGGCGAGGTCTTCCCGCGCGGCCAGGTGGCGTACACCTGGATCCCGCGCGAGAAGAACAAGGACGCCGACCGGCTGGCCAACGAGGCGATGGACGCGGGCAAGGCCGGCCGCCAGTGGGAGCCCAGGGCCGCCGGAGCCGGGACCGCCGGGGCCGGGGCGACCGTCGGGGCGGCCGCCGACGAACCGCCGCTGGAGACCGCCGCCCCCAAGGCCGGCTGGGCGGCGCCCGCCGACCTCGGCACCCCGACCACCTTCGTCCTGCTCCGGCACGGTGAGACCCACCTCACCCCGGAGAAGCGTTTCTCCGGCAGCGGCGGTACCGACCCGGAGCTGTCCGAGAAGGGCCGCTGGCAGGCCGAGCGGGCCGCCGAGGCGCTCGCCGCGCGCGGCTCGGTCCAGGCCGTGGTGGCCTCGCCGATGCTGCGCACCCGGCAGACCGCCGAGACCGTGGCCGCCCGGCTGGGCCTGGAGGTCCGGTACGAGGAGGGGCTGCGCGAGGTCGACTTCGGGGCCTGGGAGGGGCTGACCTTCGGCGAGGTCCAGGAGCGCCACCCGGAGGACCTCGCCGCCTGGCTCGGCTCCGCCAAGGCCAGGCCGACCGGCGGGGGCGAGAGCTTCACCACCCTCACCCACCGGGTCGGGGTGGCCCGGGACAAGGTCCTCGCCCGCTACCCCGGGAAGACGGTGCTGGTGGTCTCGCACGTCAGCCCGATCAAGACGCTGGTCCGGCTGGCGCTCGGTGCCCCGCCGGACTCGCTGTACCGGATGGAGCTGTCCGCCGCCTCGCTCTGCGCCGTCCAGTACTACACGGACGGCAACGCCTCGGTGCGGCTGCTCAACGACACCGGGCACCTGCGCTGACGGACGCCGGGCGGGCCGGCCGGATCCCGTCCGGACGGCGCCCGGCGCGTCCGTGCCCGGGGCCGTGTCCGGACGCGTGCCCGCGGCCGGGTTCGCGGGTGCTCAGTGCACCTCGGTGACCACCACGTCCAGCTGCCACGGCTTGCGCGCCGTTCCCTCGGCGGCGACCTCCACCCGGTGGCCGAGCCCCAGCAGCGCGTCCAGCAGCTCGCCGGGCGTCTTCGGCTCGGCGCCCGCGACCAGCAGGTCACGGACCAGGCGGCCCTTGGTGGCCTTGTTGAAATGGCTCACCACCGTGCGCCTGCCGTCGCGCTCCTGCAGCACCCGCACGGTCGCGGTCCGGGCGACGAGCTCGCCGGCCGGCTTCCAGGCGGCCGCGTAGGCGGAGGAACGAAGGTCCAGCACCAACCCGTCCGCGGCCTCCGGCAGCACGGGCGCCATCGCGCTCCGCCAGTACGCTCCGAGCGCCCCCAGTCCGGGGAGTTTCACGCCCATCGAGCAGCGGTAGGGCGGGATCCGGTCGTCGATCCGCACGGCGCCCCAGAGCCCGGAGAAGACCAGCAGCGTCCGTGTCGCCCGGTCGTACGCGGCCTCGTCGAGCGTCGCCAGCCCGAGGTTGTCGAAGAGCACCCCGGTGTACACCTCGCCGGCCGGGAACGCCCCCGCCGTCGGCAGCCCCGCGTTGCGCGCCACCTCGCCGCGCAGCCCGGGGCTCAGCCCCAGCACCTCGGCGGCGGTGTCCTCGTCGCCCCGGCAGAGTCCGACCAGCGTCTCCAGCACCCGGGCCCGGGCCGCCGTCAGCCCGGACAGCGACAGCCCGTCGAGCGCCACCGGCACGCCGTCCCCGGACGCGGCCTTCCCCTCCGAGGGCGGCAACAGGACCAGCACGGCGACTCCTCAACACTTTGTGGCGGCGGACCCGGCCACCCTACGCAACCGGCCCCGGCTCCCGGTAACCCGTGACCGGCCTCAAGCCGCCGCGACCACTCCAGCCCCGGTGCCGAGCGCCAGGCAGAGCGGCGAGTAGTAGCGGGCGTCCAGGCGCCGGAACCGCTCCGAACGCCGGTCCGCCCCGCCGCCGACCACCGGCCCGGCCACGCCGCGCGCCAGCAGCACCGCCGACACCGTCCACACCCCCGCCCGGCGCAGCCGCGCCGGCCCCACCGCCGGCACCGCCCCGGCCTCCGCGGCCACCAGGTAGGCGGCCGCGCCGAGCAGCCCCGCCACCGCCGCGCACGCCGCCGCCGGGGGCACCCCCTCGCCGGTGCCGACCACGGCGTCGGCGAACTCCTCCGGAGTCCGCAACGGCCACGGCGTCACCGTCCACAGCGCGTGCAGCGCCGCCGTCCCCGCCAGTACCCCGGCCACCGTCGTCCCCACGGCCCGCACCGCTCGCATCGCCCGCTCCCCTCCGCCGCCGATCATCAGCCGCTCCCACGTTACGACTCCTTACGCGGACGGCCCGCCCGCTCGCCTGCCTGCCCGCTCGCCCGCCCGGGGGCGCGTCCGGACGTCGGCGCGCCGCCCGCCGCCGACGTCCGGCCGGAACCACCCGCCCGGCCCTACGCTGCCCCCATGCCCCGCCGAAAACTGCGCGTCAAGGCCGCCGACTCCGCCCGGATCAATGCCGAACTGGCCGAGCTGCGGGCCGTGCTGGAGGTCCGCGCCGAATGGCCCGAAGCGGCGCTGGCGGAGGCCGAACGGGCCGCCGGGGCACCCCGGCTGCCCGACCACGACGCCACCGGGCTGCCGCTGTTCACCGTCGACCCGCCCGGCTCCCGCGACCTCGACCAGGCGATGCACCTCGCCCACCGCCCCGGCGGCGGCTACCGGGTGCACTACGCCATCGCCGACGTCGCCGCCTTCGTCCGCCCCGGCGGGGCGATCGACGAGGAGGCCCGGCGCCGGGTGCAGACCCTCTACTTCCCGGACCGGCCGGTGGCGCTGCACCCCACCCGGCTCTCCGAGGACGCGGCCAGCCTGCTGCCCGGCGAACCCCGCCCCGCGCTGCTCTGGCAGATCGACCTCGACGAGGACGGTGCCGTCGTCCTCGCCGACCTGCGGCGCGCCGTGGTCCGTTCGCACCGCCGGCTCGACTACGCGACCGTCCAGCGCGCCGTGGACACGGGCGGCGCCGACGAGCAGCTCGCCCTGCTCGCCACCGTCGGCCGGCTGCGCGAGGAACAGGAGCGCGAGCGCGGCGGGATCAGCCTCCCGGTGCCCGAGCAGGAGATCGAGGAGACCCCGCGCGGCTACGTCCTCGGCTACCGCGCCCCCACCCCCGCCGACGGCTGGAACGCCCAGATCTCGCTGCTCACCGGCATGGCCGCGGCCGAGCTGATGCTGGACGCCGGGGTCGGCCTGCTCCGGACCCTGCCCGCCGCGCCTCCCGCCGCGTACGAGCGGCTGCGCCGCACCGCCCGGGCACTGGACGTCGACTGGCCCGACCGCCTGCCGTACCCGGACCTGGTCCGTTCGCTGGACCCGGACCTCCCGCTGCACGCCGCCTTCCTGAACGAGTGCACCGGCCTGCTGCGGGGCGCCGGCCACGCCGCCTTCGACACCGCCCGGGGCCGGCCGGTGCCCGCCGACCCCGGACACGCCGCGCTGGCCGCCCCGTACGCGCACTGCACCGCGCCGCTGCGCCGGTTGGGGGACCGGTTCGCGCAGGAGGTCTGCGCGGCGGTCGCGGCGGGGGAGGAGCCGCCGGACTGGGCCCGCGAGGCGCTGGCCGAGGTGGCCGCGCTGATGACGGCGGGCGACCGCCGGGCGGCCGAGGTCGAACGGGCCTGCGTGGACCTGGTGGAGGCGGAGCTGCTGTCCGGCCGGGTGGGCGAGGAGTTCCCGGCGGTGGTCATCGACGTGGACGGGAAGCGGCCGGGCCGGGGCACCGTCCAGCTCCGCGAACCGGCCGTCCGGGCCCGCTGCGACCGGGCCGGTGCGGGGCCCGGCGAGGGGGCCGACGGGGAGTCACCCGGCACCGCCCTGCCGCTCGGCGGCCGGATCTCCGCCCGGCTCACCGTCGCGGACCCCGCCACCCGGACGGTCCGCTTCGCCGCCGTCTGAGCCCGGTCCGGGTGGGAGGATCGAGCCGTGCCCGATGCCACCCTCCTGAGTCCGCCGCCCGCCGCCGACCCCGGCCGGCGCCGCCGACAGCTCGTCCTGGCGATCTGCTGCATGAGCCTGTTCATCGTCGGTCTCGACAACACCGTGGTGAACATCGCCCTGCCGGAGATCCAGAAGGACCTGGACGCCCCGGCCTCCGGCCTGCAGTGGATCATCGACGCCTACACCCTGGTGCTGGCCTCGCTGCTGATGCTGTTCGGCTCGCTCGCCGACCGGTTCGGCCGCCGCCGGGTGTTCCAGACCGGCCTGGTGGTCTTCGTGCTCGGCTCGCTGCTCTGCAGCCTGGCGCCGAGCCTGGGGTGGCTGGTGCTGTTCCGGGCGGTGCAGGCGGTGGGCGGTTCGATGCTCAACCCGGTGGCGATGTCGATCATCACCAACACCTTCACCGAGCCCCGCGAGCGAGCCCGGGCGATCGGCGTCTGGGGCGGGGTGGTCGGCATCTCGATGGCGCTCGGCCCCTTGCTCGGCGGCTTCCTGGTGCACGCCGCCGGCTGGCCGGCGATCTTCCTGATCAATGTCCCGGTCGGCCTGCTGGCCTGCCTGCTGACCGCCCGCTACGTCCCCGAGTCGCGCGCGCCCCGGGCCCGCCGGCTCGACCCGGTGGGGCAGTCGCTGATGGTGGTGCTGCTCGGCTGCGGCACCGCCGCGATCATCGAGGGCCCGGAGCACGGCTGGACCTCCCCGTTGATCCTGGGCCTGGCCGTGGCGGCGCTGGCCGCGCTGGTGGCCTTCCCGCTCTGGGAGCGGCGGGTCGCCGAGCCGCTGGTGGACCCGAGGTTCTTCCGCAGCGCGCCGTTCACCGGGGCCACCCTGACCGCCGTCTGCGCCTTCGCCTCGCTCGGCGGATTCCTCTTCCTCAACACCATCTACCTCCAGGACGTCCGCCGGTACAGCCCGATGGAAGCCGGCCTGTGGACCCTGCCGATGGCGGTGATGATGCTGGTCTGCGCGCCGCTGTCGGGCCGGATCGTGGGTGCCAGGGGTCCCCGGCTGCCCCTGGTGCTGGCCGGTCTCGGCCTGGTCGGCAGCGGTCTGCTGCTGACCAGGCTGGCGGCGGACTCCCCGCCGGCGCTGCTGCTGGCCGCGTACGGGCTGTTCGGCTTCGGCTTCGGCTTCGTGAACGCGCCGATCACCAACTCCGCCGTGTCCGGCATGCCGAGGGCCCAGGCCGGGGTGGCGGCGGCGGTCGCCTCGACCAGCCGGCAGGTCGGCCAGTCGCTCGGCGTCGCGGTGATCGGCACCGTGGTCGCCTCGGCGGTGGCCGGCCCGGTGCTCACCGGCTTCGCCCCGGCGAGCCACGCCGGCTGGTGGATCATGGTGGGGCTCGGCGCGACGATCCTGCTGCTGGGCCTGGTCACCACCTCGGCCTGGGGCACGGCCACCGCGGCCCGGGTGGCCGCCCACCTCGGGGCGGAGCCGCCGCCGCCCCGCCCCGGAGTACGGGAGGCCCCGCCCGAGCGGCTACGATGACCCCTACGGCGGAAGAGCCGGCCGGGCGGTCGCGACGGGTCCCAGGACCCGCCGAGGAACGTCCGGGCTCCACAGAGCAGGGTGGTGGGTAACGCCCACCCGGGGTGACCCGCGGGACAGTGCCACAGAAAACAGACCGCCCGCCGCTTCGGCGACGGGTAAGGGTGAAACGGTGGTGTAAGAGACCACCAGCGACCGGGGTGACCCGGCCGGCTAGGTAAACCCCACCTGGAGCAAGGTCAAGATCGGCGCCCCAGGGCGCTGTGCGCGGATGCTTGAGGGCTGCTCGCCCGAGTTCGCGGGTAGACCGCACGAGGCTGTCGGCAACGGCAGCCCTAGATGGATGACCGCCTCCCCGGCCCGCGCGAGCGGCCCGGGAGACAGAACCCGGCGTACAGGCCGACTCTTCCGTCGCCTGGCTTGGTTGAGGCCCCCTGACCTGCAGATAAGCAGGTCAGGGGGCCTCTCTTCGGTCCACCCCGGGTTGTCGGTTCCGGCCTGCGGATCCGGCCGACGGCCCACCCTGGCGGACCCGGGCAGGGCCAGTGGCCGCCATCAGTGCGGAATGCCCTGGATGATGTCCCGGGCCCCCTGCCGAAGAAGCTCGGCGCACGCGCGGGCTCCCAGGACGGCCGGGTCCCCCTGGTGCTCGTCCCAGACCATGACGTTGGCGAACTTCGAGCCCTCACGGTCGAAGACCATGCCGCGCAGGGAGAGCTGTCCGTCCCCCTCGGTGGTGCAGTACCCCGCGATCGGCGAGTTGCAGTGTCCACGGAGCCCATGCAGCATGACGCGCTCAGCCGTCACTTCGACCATGGTCCTGTCGTCGTTGAGCTTCTCCAGCAACGCGCCGACGGAAGGGTCGTCCTGGCGGCACTCCAGCCCCAGAACGCCGGCACCGACGGGCGGCAGCATTTCGTCCATGCTGAGGACGTAGCCGGGGCGCTCGATTCCGAGACGGGCCAGTCCGGCGACGGCCAGGATCATGCCGTCCGGCCTCACGCCGTCGAGCTTCTTCTTCCCGTCCAGCTTTTCGAGCCTGGTGCCAACGGCGCCACGCACCCGAACGACCTTGAGGTCGGGGCGTGCCCGGAGAACCTGAGCTTTCCGGCGGACCGCCGAGGAGAGGATGACGGCACCGGCCGGGAGGTCGGCGAGAGTCTTGTACCCGGACCCTTCGGGGAAGAGGAGGACATCCCGAACGTCCGGCCGCTCCATGTAGGCCGCGAAGATCAGCCCCTTCGGGAGCGGCACGTCCCCGGGCACGTCCTTGACGCAGTGAACGGCGGCGTCGATGTCGCCGCGCTGGAGCATCTGGTCGATCTCGCGCGTGTACAGCCCCTTGCCGCCCAGTTGGGCGAGGTCCCCTTCCCACTTGTCGGCTTCGGTGGTGACCGGCACCACCTCGGTCCGCAGGTCCGGGACGTGCTTCCTCAGCTCGGCGATCACCATGTCCGTCTGGACGAGCGCGAGCGGGGAGCTACGGGTCCCGATCCGGAGAAGCCGCTTCGGGAAGTCGGAGGTCATGTCAGACCGTCCTTTCGTGTCGTGTCTCTCGATAGGTAACGGCTCCGGGGAGCTGAAGGGGCGCCCGGATCCGCGCGGCAACGGACGGATGCAGCAGGGTCTTCGCTTCGTCGTGGGTCGCCCAGCGCCAGGACGACAGCTCCCGGGCCTGAAGGGAGATCCGGTCCGTGTCTTCGCCGCGAAGACACGGACCGGACCACAGGAAGACGAGTCGGTCACGAGCGCCGGGGCGACGGGCCCGCGCCCACTCCACGGCGAACAGGTCGTCTTCCCGGATGTCGGGGCGCAGGCCCAGCTCCTCCTGGATCTCCCGCCGGGCAGCGTCCAATGGGGACTCCCCGGGCTCGACCACGCCTCCAGGCAGATGCCACGAGTGAAGCCCGGTGGCTTGCACGATCAGCAGGCGAGAAGCCGGATCGGTGAACAGCACGTACGACGTAACGGGGTGTCCGGGTGCGACGGCGGCCATGGTGAACTCCTCCTTCGGTCTGTTCCGGCTACTGGTGTCGGACTTCACGAAGCGAGCAAGGCCCGAGCCCGACGCGGCCTGTTGGTCGTGCAGACGCGGATCAACTCCGGCTTCTCACCGATCCGCTCGATGTCACCGGGCGAGGTGGTCCACTCAAGGCCGCCGCCGCGGGGGCGGAGATAGACCCGGCCGCTCATCGTGTCCATGTAGACACCCTCAACACCCTTGTGAGCACGGTCCTTGACGACCTCCCCGAGCTCGGGCCGATAGATCGTAGTTCGCGAGCGCTTGCTGACCGCCACCACAACTCCCTGGAGCACTCGGTCTGTGTCCTAGTTCAGAAGGTAGAACTCCGAGAAGCACTTCTGGCGAGAATGTCGGTGCACTAGTGTACTTCTGAGTGACCGTCATCTCGAACCGGGAGTAGCGCATGGCCAGTCCCAAGGCATTCACCGCGATCGCCGATCACTACCGGCAGGCGATACTCGCGGGCGAACTCGTCTCCGGCGAAAAGCTCCCCACCAACAGGGAGATGTGCCAGCGGTGGAACGTGGCGACAGCAACCGTGAGCAGGGCGTTGAACCAGCTGCTGGTGGAAGGGCTCATCAGGACCAGCCCTCGTGGAACCTTCGTGGCGGACGACGCGACGGTAGCCGCGACCGGGCGCGACCGGCTGGCGATGGTCCAGCGGCTGCGGTCCAGCCAGATGGAGGGTGAGACCAGTCGGGTCACGGCGGCCGAGTTGGTCGTTCCGCCTCTGTACGTACAGGACATCTTCGGTCTCGACCCCGGGGACCAGCTTGTGAGGCGTGAGTTCGTCGCCGGTCGGGGCAGGACCCGAACCATGCTGGCCGTCGCCTGGTACCCGGCGCACTTCGCCGTACTGGTACCGGATTTGCTGTCGACGGCGCCGAGCAAGAACGCCGGCCTCACCGCCAAGGTGCTTGAGGCGTCCGGGCGTACGATCACCCACGCCCGGGACGACCTGCACGCCCGGGAGTGCGACGCCCGGGAGGCATCGGCTCTGGGGCTGCGCGTGGGGTCGCCGGTGCTCGGTGGCGTCCACCGTTGGTCCGATGACGAGGGTGTGATCGAGTTCGGCCTCTGGGTCGTACCGACGCGAGTCACGATCGGCTACGAGTACGGGGCGTGAGCAGAGGAAGCAAAGAGATTGGCCCTCGCCGCGAAGGCGAGGGCCGGTAGGAGTCGGGTCAAGAAGTGGGCCGGCCCGCCGCGGTTTTGAGGATGTCCTTCGTGGGTCCGCGCTCGTCAAGGATGTGATCCGGCCCCACCGTGTCCAGCGCGGGGATCGAAGGATCCTTCCGGCGTACAGGCCGACTCTTCCGTCCCTGACGTCCGCGAAGGCCCCCCGACCCACGGTCGGGGGGCCTTCGGCGTTGGTGGGGGATCAGCCCGGGTGGGTGCCGACGGCGTCGCGGATCTGGTCGCCGAGGCCGCCGTTGACGCGGGCGCAGTGGGCGCAGCAGAAGAACATCCCGGCGACCTCGACGCCGTGGCCGACGATCCGGACGCTGCACTGCTCGCAGCGCGGCGCGAGCTTCTCCATCGCGCACTCGAAGCTGTCGAAGGTGTAGACGTCGCCGGTGACGGTCTTGATCTCGAAGGCGAGCCAGTAGTCGTTGCCGCAGGAGACGCAGGTGGCCATGGCGGCGCACTTCCTTCCGGGCGGGTGGGGCGGACGGCGGGGCCGGGCGGCTGCCCGGCCCCTTCCAGTGTCCGAGCGCCCTCGGTGGGCGGCCACCCGGTGGGGCCACCCGGTCAGGCGGAGCGGTCGGAGAGCTTCTCCAGGGCTCGGAGGACGCGGTCGGCGTCGTCGGCGGCGACGAACAGGTGGTCGTGGTGGTAGCCGGCCACCACGTTGCAGCTGAGCCCTTCCTCGGCGAGCCGGGTCGCGACGGCGGCGGTCAGGCCGACGGCCTCCAGTGCGGAGTGGATCCGCAGGGTGATCCAGGCGGCCACGTACTCGTAGCGCAGGCCCAGCGCGTCCGCCTCCTCCTGGGCCACCACCACCGTCACCCCTTCGGGTTCGGCGACCGTGGCGACCGGCCGCAGTCCGGCGGGCACCTTGGTGGGGAGTGTGCAGTAGACGTACCGCCCCGGGTTGAGCACGGGGCGCAGGTCGCGCAGCAGTGTCGCGAGGTCTCGTTCTCCGGCCATGCACGCACCGTAGCGGCCCAGGGGGCGGCTGTGTCGGAAGGTGTATCGGAAAGCGTTGACGACCGACAGTCAGCGATATATCGTCGAGTTATCGAGACAGTAACTCGACTGTCCCGAACGATCGTTTGACGATCGTCGCGACGGGGCCGCGTCCGAGCGGCCCGAACGGGAGGTGGGTGCCATGCGCCCAGGACGATTCCGTGGAGAAGGCGGTCCCGGCGGTTGCCGCCCGGGGCCGGAGTTCGCCGGGACGCCCGGTGAGCGGTACGAGGGCCGGGGGGCGTTCGGCCCCTTCGGTCCGCCCTTCGGTGGCGGTGGGCCGGGCGGACG
The DNA here is from genome assembly GCF_044764505.1 of Kitasatospora sp. NPDC094019. NCBI lineage: Bacteria > Bacillati > Actinomycetota > Actinomycetes > Kitasatosporales > Streptomycetaceae > Kitasatospora > Kitasatospora sp. NPDC094019. The sequence goes on along the minus strand of NZ_JBIWIF010000001.1, from coordinate 658,251 downwards.
CCCGGGGCCGCCGTGGGCCCGGGGCGGCTTCGGCGGTCCGCCGCCGTGGGTGCGCGGACGGCGCGGCGGGCGGGCCCGGCGCGGGGACGTGCGCGCCTCGCTGCTGGCGCTGCTCAAGGAGCGGCCGATGCACGGCTACGAGATGATCGCCGAGATCGCCGAGCGTTCGGGCGGGGCCTGGCGGCCCAGCCCCGGTTCGGTCTACCCCACCCTCCAGTTGCTGGAGGAGGAGGGCCTGGTCACGGCGGAGGAGGTCGGCGGCAAGCGGCTGGTCCAGCTCACCGAGGCGGGCCGGACCGAGGCCGAGGCCGGACCGGACGAGCCGTGGGCGGAGGCCGGTCAGGAGATCGACTGGGCCGCGGTCCAGGAGGTCGGCCAGGCGCTGGGCGCGGTCGAGCAGGCCGTCCGCCAGGTCATGGCGACGGGCAGCGAGGCGCAGCGCGCCAAGGGCCTGGAGGTGCTCAACGAGGCCCGCAAGAAGCTGTACCTGATCCTGGCCGAGGACGCCTGACCGGTACGGGTACTGCCTGACCGGTACGGGTACGGCCCGACCGGTACGGGTACGGGCGGTGCGGTTGCTCAGGGGCGGACGGCGAACAGCGCCACGCACGCGAGCAGCAGCACCGCCCAGCCGAACCAGAGCCAGCCGTTGGAGCCGAGCACCGCGCTGTAGACGCTGACCGCCACCAGCAGGCCGGCCGTGACCCCGGCCACCTGCCGGTTGTGCTGGGCCACCGACCGGGAGCGGTCCCTCGGGTGCCGTTCGGTTCTCGCCATCGCCGTCCTCCCGCGAGGGGAGGCGGCCGTCACCCGGAAGCGCGGGCGGTGGCCGCCTCGTCGTACTCGTAGCGCCAGAACCAGCGGAGGCCCCGCTGCTGCTTGGCCCGGACGTACACCAGTGTGCGCGCCGGAGTGTCCCCGTGCGAAGGGACCGGCACGGTGTACTTCTTGGGCACCCCGTACATCGGGCCCAGTGGGATGGGGAGGGTCCGGCCGTCCAGGGGGCCGCCGACGAATTCGGTGTCCGCGCTCTTCACCCCACCAGGGTCTCACCCCGGTGGGGGTGTGCGGAGGGCCGCGGACGCGGGCGGACCGGGCCGCCGCGGCCGCCCCGGCGGAGGCGGTGTGAGGGCCGGGTGCCGGGAGTGTGACCGGCGAGGCACCGCCCCCGGTCATCCGAAGGGCCCGCGCACCCTTATCCTTCCTGTTACGCCCTCGGGGTCCACCCGGGTCAGCGGGCCCGTACGGGCCGGGCGAGGCGCATCTCATCGTGCCCGCCGGGCCGCCGAGCCGCAGCCGTCGTGCCGCCTTGACTCCGTACCGTGACCCCGGGCGTCGGTCGTCCGGTGACCCCGGCTCCGGTCGGCGGGGCGCGGGACCGCAGTGCCGAGCACCACCCGGGGAAGCAGCGGGGGGCGCCGTGCGTTGCGTCGAGTGGTACGTCGAACGCTGTGTCACACCAGGCACGGCAATGCGCGGAAGGGGCCCGATGGAATCCGGCGGCAGGTGGACGGCCTGGTGGCAGAAGCGGGATCGTGAGCGGGCCCGGTCGGCGGCACCCGACAGCCCGGCCGCCAGACTGGACCAGCTGCTCGGCGCGGTCCGCGCCGGGTTCCCGCTCGCTCCGGCCGCGCATCCGGCCGGGTACCGCTGTTCCTGCGACCGGGTGGCCTGTCCGGCCCCGGCCCAGCACCCGGTCTCCTTCGCGTGGCAGACACAGGCCACCACCGACCCGGAGCAGCTCGCCCGCTGGCTCTCCCGCGACCCGCTGGCCAACTTCGTCACCGCCACCGGCCGCGCCCACGACGTGCTCGACGTCCCGGCCGAGGCCGGGCGGCTCGCCCTGGACCGGCTGACCGCGCTCGGCGTCGAGGGCCCGGTGGCCGCGGTCGGCGAGGACCGCTACCTGTTCTTCACCGCCACCAGGGGCACCCCGGTGGACGAGGACGAGTGGTGGCCGAGCGCCCTGGACTCCACGCCCGACACCATGTCCGAGCACCCCGGTCTGCGCTGGCACTGCCGCGGCTCGTACACCCTGCTGCCGCCGGCCGCGCTGCCGGACGGCTCCGACGTGCGCTGGCTGCGCGGGCCGGAGCAGCCGCTGCCGGACCCGCTGCGCGTCCTGGACGTGCTGACCGACGCCTGCACCGAGGTGGGCGCGGTGGCCGAGGAGCAGTGGCTGATCGGCTGACCGGCCGACCGCAGAGGTGGGCCGGCCCGGTGGGCCGGCCCGACCGCCCGGCTACGGCAGGGTGAGGACCTCCGCGCCGTCCGCCGTGACCACCAGGGTGTGTTCGAACTGGGCGGTGCGCTTGCGGTCCTTGGTGACGACGGTCCAGCCGTCCGGCCAGATCTCGTAGTCGTAGGTGCCCAGGGTGAGCATCGGCTCGATGGTGAAGGTCATGCCCGGCTTGATGACCTCGGTGGCCCGCTCGCTGTCGTAGTGCGGGACGATCAGGCCGGAGTGGAACGACGTGTTGATGCCGTGTCCGGTGAAGTCCCGGACCACGCCGTAGTCGAACCGCTTGGCGTAGGACTCGATGACCCGTCCGATCACATTGATCAGGCGGCCCGGCTTGACCGCCTTGATGGCCCGGTCCAGCGACTCCCTGGTCCGCTCGACCAGCAGTCGGGACTCCTCGTCCACGTCGCCGACCAGATAGGTGGCGTTGAGGTCGCCGTGTACCCCGTGGATGTACGCGGTGGCGTCGATGTTGACGATGTCGCCGTCCTGGAGGACGGTCGAGTCGGGGATGCCGTGGCAGATGACCTCGTTGATCGAGGTGCAGACCGACTTGGGGAAGCCCCGGTAGCCGAGGTCCGACGGGTAGGCGCCGTGGTCGCACATGTACGCGTGCGCGACCGCGTCCAGTGCGTCCGTGGTGACGCCGGGCGCGATCAGCTTCGCCGCCTCGGCCATCGCCCGGGCGGCGATGCCACCGGCGACGCGCATCTTCTCGATCGTCTCGGCGGTCTGCACCTCGGGCCCGGTGTACGGCGTCGGCGCGGGCTTCCCGACGTACTCGGGACGCGGGATGTGCGCCGGGACCTTGCGAATGGGGGACTGGATGCCGGGTACGAGAGCCATGTCGGCGAGTCTAATTGTCGGGCCCCGCGGTCCGGGGACGGGCACCGGGTGTGCGGACGGCGCCGGCGAGGGGAATGATCGGGACGACGCGAAGCCACGGCGGGGACACGACCGCCCACACGGAGGTGACCACCATGGCCCTGGGATTCCGGCGGAACAAGCCGACCGGCCGGCCCGGCGAATGGTTCTACTGCATCAAGCACGGCAAGGTCGAGGAGGGGCCGGAGTGCCCGGCCCAGGACCGCTTGGGCCCGTACGCCACCCAGCAGGAGGCGGCGCACGCGCTGGAGACGGCGGAGCTGCGCAACCGGGAGTGGAAGGACGACCCCCGGTGGAACGACCGGCCGCAGGACGGCGCGGGCGAGTAGTCCCGTCCTAGCCGGTCGCCGCGGGGCTCTCCTCGGCCGGGGAGAGCCCCGCCGCCCGGTCCGGAGCGGCCCGGTCCGGAGTCGCCCGCTCCGCGGCGGCGCGCTCGTGCTCGGCGCGGACGGCCGCCGCGTGCGGATCGGTGCGGTCGTCGTAGGACAGCAGCCGGGGCAGCGCGGTGGCCAGCGCGAGCACGCCCACCACACAGGCCACGCCGCCGACCCAGACCGAGGCCCGGACGCCGACCAGTCCGGCCATGCCGCCCGCCCGGACCTGGCCGAGCTGCGGCCCGACCGAGTAGCTGAGCAGCTCGACCCCGGCCATCCGGCCGCGCACCGAGTCCGGGATCGACTGGTTCCACAGCGTGGAACGGGCGATCCCGCTGATCTGGTCGGCGCCGCCGGCCAGGGCCAGGAAGAGCAGCACCAGCCAGACCGAGCCGACCAGTCCGGCCAGGGCGATCGCCACGCCCCAGCCGAGCGCCGCGAACAGCAGCAGTCGGCCGTGCCGGTGGATCCGGGACGTCCAGCCGCCGGTCACCGAGACCAGCAGGGCGCCGACCGCCGAGGCGGCGTACATCGGGCCGAGGGCCCAGCCCGCGTCCAGCTCGGCGGCCAGGAACGGGAAGATCGCCACCGGGAAGGCGAACAGCATCGCGCACAGGTCGATCGCGTAGGTGCCGAGCAGGTCCTTGCGGCTCCACGCGTAGCGGACGCCCGTGAGCACCGCCCGCACCGAGGGCTTCTCGGCGCCGCTGGGCGGCGGTACCGCCCGGATCCGGGACAGCAGCAGCAGCGAGGCGGCGAAGGTGACCACGTCCAGCGCGTACGCGGTCTGCACCCCGGCGAAGGTGACCACGACACCGGCCAGGGTCGGCCCGGCCACCGAGGCGGCGTTGCGGTAGAGGGAGTTCAGCGCGAGGGCGGCGGTCAGGTGGTCGTGCGGGACGATCCGCGGGGTGAGCGCGTCCAGCGACGGGCGCTGCAGGCCGTCGGCGGCGGCGACCAGGGCCGCCACCAGGTAGATCGGCCACAGCACGGGGGTCGGCAGCAGCGCGTTGACCAGCAGCAGGATGCTCAGCAGGCCGAGCCCCGCCTCGGCGAACAGCACCAGTCGGCGACGGTCGAGGGCGTCGGCGAGGGCGCCGCCCCAGAGGCCGAAGACGATCAGCGGGACCAGTTCGAAGGCACCGACCAGTCCCACCGCGACCGAGGAGTCGGTCAACTCCTTGATCTGCATCGGAACGGCGACGTACGTGAGGAAGCTGCCGAAGCCGGTGACGCAGCCCGAGAGCCACAGCAGGCGGAACTCCCGGGAGGAGCGCCAGGGGGTCAGGTCGGGGGCCACCGCGCGCAGCAGGGACTTCGCCCGGCCGCTCGGGGGTGGGTCGGCTTCGTTCACGAGCGACCATCCTGCGCGCGGGTCCGGCCGGGCCGCAACGGGTTTTCCGGCCGCCGACCCGGCCCCGGTCCGGCCCGTTCCCCGGCCCGTTCCCCGGCCCGTTCTGCGGCCCACCGACCCGCCCACCGCCCACTCCGGCGACCCACCCACCGCCCACTCCGCCGACCCCGCCCGCCGTCACCAGCGGCTGATCGTCGGCCCCGCGGTGAGCCGCCCGGCGAGCGCGGCCAGCCGCCCCAGCGCCGAGCGCTGCCCGGGCGGCTGCCCGGCGGCGGCGCTGACCAGGTGCTGGGCGAGGTCGAAGGGCTCGTCCTCGGCCGTGCCGACGGCCAGCCGCCGGTGCGCCAGCCCGGCCAGGTCGCCCAGCCCGGTCGCATCGCCCGGCCCGGTCACGTCGCCCGGCCCGGCCGACCCGCCGGGGGTGCCGGACGCCGCGCCGTCCAGCGCCAGCACCGTCGCCCCGTGTCGGCGGGCGTCCTGCACCCGCTCCAGCAGCGTCTCCCCGGCCGCAGTCGGGGCCACCACCAGGACGGTCGCCCCGCGTCCGGCCCCACTCAGCCGACCCAGCCCGTGCGCCAGATGGGCCGGGGCGGCGGCCGGGACCCGGTGCCGCACCAGGGTGGGCGCCAGCCGGGGGACGTCCGACCAGGCGGCCTCGTCCTCCAGATGGGCGGCCAGGTGCCAGGGTTCGTAGCCGGTGCCGCCGACGAGCAGCAGCTCGCCCGCTCCGCGCCGGGTGACCGCGTGCCGCAGCTCCCCGGCGAAGCCGCCGACGGCTTCCAGCCAACCGGTTCCGGCCAACCGGTCCCTCAGTGCCGAAACTCTCACCGCGTCCATGGCGCACAGGATGTCGCGACCGGCCGCCGGTTTGGCAGGATCGGCCCATGACTTCCCTCGATTCAGCGACAAACCCGGCCCATGAACTGCCGGACGTCTCGCAGCTGGTGGTCGGTGTCCTCGGCGGCACCGGCGACCAGGGGCGGGGGCTGGCCCTGCGGCTGGCCAAGGCCGGCCAGCAGGTGATCATCGGTTCTCGCGACGCGGCCCGCGCGCGGACCTCGGCGGAGGCGATCGGCCTCGGCGTTCGCGGCGCCGACAACGCGACCACCGCCCGTGAGAGCGACATCGTCATCGTGGCGGTGCCCTGGGACGGGCACGCGGCCACCCTCACCGCCCTCCGCGAGGAGCTGGCGGGCAAGATCGTGGTGGACTGCGTCAACCCGCTCGGCTTCGACAAGCAGGGCGCCTTCGCACTTGTCCCGGAGGAGGGCAGCGCCGCCCAGCAGGCCGCCGCCCTGCTGCCGGACTCCCGGGTCACCGCGGCCTTCCACCACCTGTCGGCGGTGCTGCTCCAGGACGAGTCGATCGAGCGGATCGACACCGACGTGATGGTGCTCGGCGAGGAGCGGGCCGCCACCGACATCGTGCAGGCGCTGGCCGGCCGGATCCCCGGCATGCGGGGCGTCTTCGCGGGCCGGCTGCGCAACGCGCACCAGGTGGAGTCGCTGGTGGCGAACCTGATCTCGGTCAACCGGCGTTACAAGGCGCACGCGGGTCTGCGGATCACGGACGTCTGATCACCGGCACCTTCGCCCCGCGGTCCGACCGTCGGGTGGTCCGACCTTCGGAACGGATCGCCGACCTCACCCCTGGACCCGCTCCGGGGGTGAGGTCGGCGACAATGGGGGCCGACCTCACCCCCGGCCGCAGGAGTACCCCGCCATGCCCCGCACGTCCGTCCTCGCCTCGCTCGTCGTCGTTCTCGCGCTGGCCGCCGCCGTGGTCTCGCTGGTGCAGGGCTGGTGGCTCGGCCTGATCTGGCTGCCGATGGCGGGCATCGCCAGCAACGTGCTCTGGATGAACCTGCGCCGGGAGAAGCTGGCCCGCGCGGCGGCCGAGCGGGCCTGAGCCGGAGCGGACCCGAGCCCGAGCCGCAGCGGGGCCGGACCCGAGCCCGGGCGGTCCTTCCCGGTCAGTTCTTCCAGAACGTGAACAGCTCGTGGCCCACCTGCGCGTAGGCCCGCTCCACGCCCAGCAGGTCCATCCCCCCGTACACGACCTCGAAGAACCAGTGGTTGATCTCCGGCTGCCAGAGCAGCGCGAAGACGGCCAGCATGCCGTACGGCGCGAACGGCTCGATCGCCCGTCGGGTCTTCGCCGACAGCCAGGGTTCGACGATCCCGTAGCCGTCCAGGCCGGGCACCGGCAGCAGGTTGAGCAGGGTCGCGCTCAGCTGGAGCATGCCGAGGAAGCCCAGGCCGAGCGCCAGCGGGGAGACGTTCAGCTCGTAGCCGTTCCAGACCGCGTGCACCTTGGAGTCGTCCAGCCAGCCCGCGCCGACCGGCACCAGCAGCAGCACCGCGGCGAGCAGGTTCACCAGCGGCCCGGCGGCCGAAATCAGGCTGTGCTTGAGCCGGCCGTGCACCCGGTGCCGCTCGATCCAGACCGCGCCGCCGGGCAGGCCGATGCCGCCGAGCAGCACGAAGACGATCGGCAGCACGAAGCTGAGCACGGCGTTGGCGTACTTGAACGGGTTGAGGGTCAGGTAGCCCTTGGCGCCGACGCTGATGTCGCCGCCGTGCAGCGCGGTGCGCGCGTGCGCGTACTCGTGCAGGCAGAGCGAGACCATCCAGCCGGCCACCACGAACAGGAAGATCCCGAACCGGGCGTTGCCGTAGCCCTGGAACACCGCCACGGCGGAGGTGGCGAAGATCGCGAGCAGGGCCCAGAACACCGGGCTGATCCGGCGGTCCTCGCTGCGTGAGCGCTGCGTGGCGGCGAAGGTCATGGTGTGGGTGCTCCGGTGGTAGGGAGGATGAGGGCGGGGCAGAGGCCGATCATGCCGGGCGGGCCCGCGCCGGACAAGCCGTCCAGGGTGAACGTACGGAGCCCGGCACCGGGTTCCTGGGGCGGTCTTTCGGACTCAGGGTCCAGTCAGGGTCGAGGGCCGGACAAATGTGCGTGGGGGACGGGGTCGATCCACCAGAATGGTGCGGTGCACTACGGCATCCTCGGCACCACCACGGCCCACCACGACGACGGCACCCCGGTCCCGCTCGGCGGCGCCCGGCTGCGCGCCCTGCTCGCCGCGCTGGCACTGCGGCAGGGCCGGCCGGTGCCGGCCGACCTGCTGGTCGACGAGGTGTGGGAGGCCGAGCCGCCGCAGGACGCGTCGGCCGCGCTCCAGACCCTCGTCGGCCGACTGCGCCGGACCATCGGCCGCGACCGGGTCGGCTCCGGCCCGGCCGGGTACTGGCTGACCGACCCCGCCACCGACCTCGCCGAGTTCCAGCGGCTGGCCGGGGAGGGACTCCGGGCGCTGGAGCAGGGCGACCACGTGTCGGCCGCCGAGCGGCTGCGGGCCGCGCTCTCGCTCTGGCGCGGCCCGGCGCTGGCCGACCTGCCGGACCGGGGCGGCCCGGCGACCAGGCTGGAGGCGCAGCGCGAGGAGGCCCGTCGGCACCGGATCACCGCCGAGCTCGGCCTCGGCCGGGCGGCCGAGCTGGTGGCCGAGCTCGCCGAGATGTGCGAGGGCCGACCGCTGGACGAGCCGCTGCAGTACCTCATGGTCCGGGCGCTGCACGAGAGCGGCCGGACGGCCGAGGCGCTGCGCCACTACGAGCGGACCCGGCGCGCCCTGGCGGACGAGCTGGGTGTCGATCCCGGGCGCCGGCTCCAGTCGCTGTACGCCGAGCTGCTGAGCCCGGCCGGACCCGCCACCCCGGCCGTCCCGGCCGAACCCGAACCGTCCGGGGAGAGCGCCCCGGCGAAGTCCGTACCGGCGCCACCGGAACAGCCACCCGCACCCGCACCGGCGCCGCCCGCCCGCGCGCCCGGCAATCTGCGCGGCCGGCTGACCAGCTTCGTCGGCCGGGAGAACGACCTCGCCGCCCTGCGCTCCGTCCTGGCCACCAGCCGGCTGGTCACCCTGACCGGCCCCGGCGGCTCCGGCAAGACCCGGCTGTCGGTCGAGGCCGGCCGCCTGGAGCAGGGCGCCGGGACCTGGCCGGACGGCGTCTGGGTGGCCGAGCTCGCCCCGGTGGAGCGCCCGGACGCGGTGCCGGGCGCGGTGGTGTCGGCGCTCGGCCTGCGCGCGACCGTCCTGCACACCGGCGCCAGCATGGTCGCCGAGGTGATCGAGGCCCGCACCGACGATCCGGTGCGCCGGCTGATCGAGCACTGCGGGCGCCGCCGGATGCTGCTCGTCCTGGACAACTGCGAGCACCTGATCCAGTCCGCCGCCGACCTCGCGGACACCCTGCTCACCGAGTGCCCGGGGCTGACCGTGCTGGCCACCAGCCGGGAGCCGCTCGGGGTGCCGGGCGAGACCGTGCTGCCGGTCGAGCCGCTGCCGGACCCGGTGGCGCTGCGGCTGCTGACCGAGCGGGCCGCCGCCGCCCGCCCCGGCTTCGACCCGCGGAGCGACCCGGACGCCTGCGCCGAGATCTGCCGCCGGCTGGACGGGCTGCCGCTCGCCATCGAACTGGCCGCCGCCCGGCTCCGGGTGATGACGGCCCGGCAGATCGCCGACCGGCTGGACAGCCGCTTCGCCCTCCTCACCGCGGGCAGCCGCACCCTGCTGCCGCGCCAGCAGACCCTGCGCGCGGTGGTCGACTGGAGCTGGGACCTGCTGGGCAAGCAGGAGCGCGCGGTGCTGCGCCGGCTGGCGGTGTTCGCGGGCGGCTGGAGCCTGGAGGCGGCCGAGTCGGTCTGCTCGGACGACGCCGAGGTGCCCCGCGAGGAGGTCGCCGACCTGCTGCTCTCCCTGGTCGACAAGTCCCTGCTGGTGGCCGACCTGGACGGGGACGGCCCGCCGCGCTACCGGATGCTGGAGACCATTCACGAGTACACGGACGAGCGGCTGGCCGAGGCGGAGGAACGGGGAGCCACCGCGGGCCGGCACGTCGGGTACTTCCGCGAGCTGGTCCGCACCGCCGACCTGGACATCCACGGGCCCGAGCAGCTGCACTGGCTGGCCGTGCTGGAGCGCGAGCACGACAACATCAGGGCGGCGCTGCGCCGGGCGGTCTGCCGCCGGGACGAGGACGACGCGCTGGTCCTGGCGCTGGGCATGAGCTGGTACTGGTCGCTGCGCGGCTACAGCCAGGAGGCCCGCCGCTGGTACGACGCGGTGCTGTCGATCGGTCCGGACCCGTTCGACCCCGGGGTCCGTCCGATGCCGCTGGACCGGCATGTGCTGGAGTACCCGGTGCCGATGCCGCCGGAGGCGCTCGGCGAGGCCCGGCGGGCGGTCGTCATCTTCCGGCTGATCAGCATGTTCGAGGGCAATCTCGACGTCCTGGCGGACGAGGAGGCGATCGCCATCGCCCGGAACGTCACCGCGGCGTACGGCCGCGACCTGCCCCAGTCGTACCGCTTCCCCGGGCTGATGCGGGTCTTCGGGGCCTTCCTGATCGGCGAGCTGGGCGCCATGCGGGACCTGCTGGACGACGCGGTGCGGGGCTGCCGGGAGCACGGCGCCCCCAGCGACCTCGCGTTCATCCTGCAGATCCGGGCCAAGATGATGAACGACTGGCCGGGCGGGGCCGAGCAGAGCACCCTGGACGGCGAGGAGTCGCTGGAGCTGTACCGCCGGGCCGGCGACCGCTGGGGGATGTCCCAGGCGCTGTCCGCGCGCGGTGAGTCGCTGGCCAACCAGGGCCGTTCGGCGGAGGCGGTCGAGGCGTACCGCCGGGCGATCGAGCTGGCCGAGGAGCTGGGCGCGCCGCAGGAGGTGCCGATGCTCCAGGTGCACCTGGGGTCGGCGATGCTGGACGGCGACCTGGCGGCGGGGGAGCGGCAGATCCGGGCGGCGCTGGAGGGGATCGAGCCGGGGGACAACCAGGCCACCAACGGCGCGCTGCTGTTCGGGCACCTGATGCTCTGCGGCATCAATGTGCAGCGCGGTGACTTCGCGGCGGCCCTGGCCGAGCTGGACGCGCTCCGGTGGACCCGGATCGGCGCGTTCGCCCCCGACGTGGTGGGCGGGATGCTGACGGTGACCCGGGGCTGGATCACCGCCCGGGCCGGCGATCCCGACGGCGGGCGGGAGATGGTCCGCGAGGGCCGGCAGCTGATGCGCTCGGTGCCGCCCGGGGCGAGCGGCTTCGTGGAGCAGATGTCGGTGATGCTGCTGCCGCCGGTGATCGGGATGCTGGAGGCGTTCGCCCGGCGGGACGGCGACCCGGTGTCGGCCCGCCGGGCCGCGGTGCTGTTCGGGGCGCACGCCGGGATGAACGGGCCGAAGGGCGGCTACCTCGACCGGGTCGAGCGCGAGCGGGCCGAGCGCATCCTGCGCGGGATGCTCGGCGACGCGGAGTTCGAGGCGGCCGCCGCCGAGGGCCGGACGATGTCCATGGCGGAGACCAACGCGATGCTCGACCGGCTGGTGCACTGACGCCGGAGCCGGGCCCGGGCGCTCCCCGCGCGCGTCCGGGTCCGGCTCCGGTCGGTCGGCCGCGGCTCCGGCCCGCCGCGCGCGGCGCTCGGCCCCGCCCGCGGCTCCCCGGCCTGCCCGCGGCACTCAGGTCCGCTTGCGGAACCGGGCGACGGCGAGCGGCGCGAAGACCGCGGTGATGCCGAACGACCAGGCCAGCACGATCAGCACCGGGTGCGCCACGGCGCCCTGGCCGTTCATCAGGGCCCGGCAGGCGTCGGCCAGTCCGGACAGCGGGTTGACCTTGGTGAACGCCTGGAGCCAGCCCGGCATGGTGTCGGTCGGGGCGAAGATCGAGCTGCCGAACTGCATCGGCATCAGGACCAGCATGGCGACTCCCTGGACGGCCTGGGCGCTGCGCAGCGCCATGCCCAGCAGCATCGAGATCCACACGATGGACATGCCGAACAGCAGCGAGAGGCCGACCGCGGCCAGCAGCTCCAGGAAGCCGCCCTTCAGCTCGAAGCCGAGGATCAGCGCGAAGACGATCAGGATGGTGAAGGAGAGCAGGGCCCGGCAGGTCTCCGCGGCGATCTTGGAGAGCAGGACCGAGGAGCGGCCGATCGGCAGGGTCCGGAACCGGTCCATCACCCCGGTCTGGAAGTCGCTGTTGAGACCGGTGCCGACGGCCATCGCGAGGGTGATGCCGGTCTGCCCGAGCAGGCCGGGGATCATGTACTGCTTGTAGGCGTCCTGGCCGCCGGAGATGGCGCCGCCGAAGACGTAGACGAACAGCACGGTGAAGATGACCGGCATCAGGACGGCGTCGAACATCGACTCCGGGTCGGCCTTGATCCGCATCAGGTTGCGGCGGGTCAGCGCGCCGACGTGCCGGAGATGGCCGGGCAGGCCGACCCGGCTGTCCTCGGCCCGGGCGGGGGCGAGCGTGGCGGTGGTCATGCGACGGGCTCCTTGGCGAGGCTGGGGACGGCCGCCTCGGCCGCCGGGCGGTCCGAGGGCTTGCCGGTGATGGCGAGGAAGACCTCGTCCAGGCTGGGCAGCTGGGTGTCGATGTCGGCGATGCCGAAGCCCCGGGTGCCGAGGGTGCCGATCACGGCGGTCAGCTGGTCCTCGGCCGTGAGCGGCACGGACAGCAGGCCGGTGTCGGCGGAGAAGGTCGCGTTGGCGATACCGGTGTCGTGCAGGCAGCGGGCCATCTCGGGCAGGGCGGCCGGGTCGGTGGGCCGGACCTGGAGGGTGCGGCCGCCGACCTGGGCCTTGAGGTCGGCGATGCCGCCGGCCGCGATCACCCGGCCCCGGTCGATGACGGTCAGCTCGTTGGCGAGCTGCTCGGCCTCCTCCATGTACTGGGTGGTGAGCAGCACGGTGGCGCCCTCGGCGACCATCCGCTGCACCTCGTCCCAGACCTCGTTGCGGGTGCGCGGGTCCAGGCCGGTGGTGGGCTCGTCCAAGTAGAGGACCCGGGGCCGGCCGATCATCGAGGCGGCCAGGTCGAGGCGGCGGCGCATGCCGCCGGAGTAGGTCTTGGCGACGCGCTTGGCGGCCTCGGTGAGCGAGAACCGCTCCAGCAGCTCGGTGGCGCGCGCCTTGGCGTCCTTGCGGGAGAGGTCGAGCAGCCGGCCGATCAGGTAGAGGTTCTCGTAGCCGGAGAGCAGTTCGTCGACCGAGGCGTACTGGCCGGTGAGGCCGATGGTGCGGCGCAGCTGCTTGGGCTGGCGCAGCACGTCGTAGCCGCCGACGAAGGCGGTGCCGGCGTCGGGCTTGATGAGGGTGGACAGGACCCGGACGAGGGTGGTCTTGCCGGCGCCGTTGGGGCCGAGCACGCCGAGGACGGTGCCCTCGCGCACGGTGAGGTCGACGCCGTCGAGCGCCTTGGTGCTGCCGAAGTGCTTGACGATGCCGTGGACCTCGACGGCGTTCCCCGCGGCAGGCCCCCGGTCGTTCGGGGCGGTGGAGATTCGTGTCATGCCGCAAAGACTGCCCGCCCCCACTGACACCCCGCTGTCAGCGGGGTGACGGGCGGGCGGCCCGCTGTCGGCGCGCTGTCAGACGGCTGTCACCGGGGCCCGGCCCGGCCGTGGCCGGGTCCCGGTGACGGGAGCGTCAGTGGAAGGTGTGCTCCGGGGCGGGGAAGGCGTCGCCGCGGACGTCCTCGGCGAACGCGCGGGCGGCGTCGCCGAGGACGGTCCGCAGGTCGGCGTACTGCTTGACGAACTTGGGCACCCGGCCCGCCGTCATGCCGGCGAAGTCGGTCCAGACCAGCACCTGGGCGTCGCAGTCCACCCCGGCGCCGATGCCGACGGTGGGGACGGCGAGCTGCTCGGTGACCTGCTTGGCGAGCTCGGCGGGCACCGCCTCCAGCACGACCGCGAAGGCGCCGGCCTGCTGCACCGCCTTGGCGTCGCGCAGCAGCTGGTGCGCGGCCTCGTCGCCGCGGCCCTGGACGGGGTAGCCGCCCAGCGCGTGCACGGACTGCGGGGTGAGGCCGATGTGCGCCATCACCGGGATGCCGGCCTCGACCAGCAGCTCGATCGAACGGGCGCTGCGCTCGCCGCCCTCCAGCTTGACCGCGCCGACCCCGGCGTCCTTCATCAGCCGGACCGCGTTGTGCATCGCCTGGGCCGGGGACTCCTGGTAGGAGCCGAACGGCAGGTCGGCGACGATCATGGCCCGCTTGGTGCCCCGGACTACGGCGCCGGCCAGCATGACCATCTGGTCCATGGTCACCGGCACGGTGGTCTCGTAGCCGAGGTGGCAGTTGCCGGCGGAGTCGCCGACCAGCAGGACGGGCGTCCCGGCCTCGTCGAAGACGCCGGCGGTGAGGGCGTCGTAGGCGGTCAGCATCGACCACTTCTCGCCGCGCTGCTTGGCTGCGGCGAGGTCGCGGACGGTGACGCGGCGGGTGGTGACCCCACCGTAGAGGGTGGTGGTCGTCGCCTGGTTCTGGGCAGGCGAAGGCGAAGAAGCGTTCATCGAACAGGCTCCTGAAGGGTTGTCGTCTCGTGGCGCCGTGCGGCGTCCCCGGATCACCTCCATGCTTGCACGGCCCGGCGCGGGTGCAAAAGGGGCGGGGCCGGGCGGTGTGCGCGGACGGGCGGCGGGTCTTTGCCAGGGTTTTACGAAACGGAGCCGTCTCGTATCGAAATGAGCGCTACGCTGACGGCGGGGGGTTTACGAGACGACCGCGGCTCGAATATGCCCGCCAGTGCCACGCCGTACCACGGACGGGAAGTAAGCCATGACCACCGCCGCCGCGCCACCCCGGGTGCCGGAAGCCATCCACCGCCGCCGCTGGGCGATCCTGGGCACCCTGGTGCTCGCTCTGCTCGTCGTCGTCCTCGACAACTCGATCCTCAACGTCGCGATGAAGACCATCGCCTCCCCGGCGCCCACCGGCATCGGCGCCAGCCAGAGCGACCTGGAATGGTCGATCAACTCGTACACCCTGGTCTTCGCCGGACTGCTGTTCACCTCCGGTCTGCTGGGCGACCGGTTCGGCCGCAAGCGGGCCCTGCTGGCCGGCATGGTCGTCTTCGGCCTCGCCTCGCTGCTCTCCGCGCTCGCCTCCACGCCGGGCGAGCTGATCGGCTACCGCGCCCTGATGGGCGTCGGCGGGGCGCTGGCCATGCCGGCCACGCTCGCCATCATCATGAACGTCTTCGAGCGCTCCGAGCAGCCCAAGGCGATCGGCATCTGGGCCGGCGCGGTCGGACTCGCGATCGCGATCGGCCCGATCACCGGCGGCCTGCTGATCGAGCACTTCTGGTGGGGCTCGGTCTTCCTGGTCAACGTGCCGATCGTGGTCGTCGCCCTGATCGCGATGACCCTGCTCGTCCCCGAGTCCAAGGACCCGAACCCGGGCCGGATGGACCCCGTCGGCGTGCTGCTCTCGATCATCGGCCTGGTGGCGCTGATCTACGGCATCATCAAGGGCGGCGAGCTGGCCGACTTCACCGCCGCCGCGGCCTGGGGCCCGGTGCTGCTCGGCCTGGTCGCCCTGACCGCCTTCGTGCTCTACGAGCGCCGCGCCGCGCACCCCGCGCTGGACGTCGGCTGGTTCCGCGACAAGGTGTTCAGCTCCTCGGTGGTGGTGATCGGCGTGGTCTTCTTCGCGCTGATGGGCGTCTCGTTCTTCGGTGTCTTCTACACCCAGAGCGTGCGCGGCTACAGCGCGCTGGAGGCCGGTGTGCTGATGCTGCCGCTGGCCGCCGCCCAGCTGGTCTTCGCCCCGCGCGCCCGGCTGGTCGTCGACCGCTTCGGCATCCGCGCCACCACCGCCGCCGGAATGCTGTTCATCGCGGTCGGCTTCCTCGGCTACCTGCTGCTGGGCGCCACCACCCCGATCTGGGTGCTGGTCGTGCTCGGCCTGCTGATGGGCACCGGCATGGCGCACGTCATGCCGCCGATCACGGTCGCGATCATGGGTTCGCTGCCGCGCGAGAAGGCCGGCGCCGGCTCGGCCGTCAACAACACCTTCCGCCAGGTCGGCGGCTCGCTCGGGGTCGCCGTGCTCGGCGCCGTGCTGTCCACCGTCTACCGCGACGGGGTCTCCGACAAGCTCGCCCAGCTGCCCACCCCGGAGCTGCGGGAGAAGGCGGGCGAGTCGCTGGAGGCCACCCTGGCCGTCGCCGCGCGACTCGGCGAGCGGGGCAAGGACCTGATCGGCCCGGCCAACGACTCCTTCATCCACGCGATGCACGTGGTGGCCGGACTCTCCGCGGTGATCACCCTGGGCGGCGCCCTGCTGGCCTGGTTCCTGCTGCCCGGCAAGATGCCGGCCGGCGGCCCGCCCGGCCCCGGTGCGGCGGCGGACGCGGCGGCGGACGCCGCCCGGCACGGCGAGGCGGCCGCGAAGGCCCGCAGGACGGCGGCCGCGGACGCCTGACCGGCGGCCGGGCTGAGCGAGAATGGGGCCCTGTCGCCGGGACGACGCCGGTGACAGGGCCCACGAGCGCGTGCGACCCCCTCCTCCCTCCGGGCGGGGGCTCCACAACCGGGAGATGCGAGATGAAGACCGACCCGACGGCCGCGCCGCCCTGCGCCGGCCCGCGTCGTGGCAGGCCCCGCAGCGAGGCCGCCGAACAGGCGATCTTCGCCGGCGTCGAGGAACTGATGGCGGCCGGCACCAGCCTGGCCGAACTCACCATCGAGGGAATCGCCACCGCCGCCGGCGTCGGCAAGGCCACCATCTACCGGCGCTGGCCCAACAAGGAGGCCCTGCTGATCGACATGGTGAGCCGGCTGGAGGAGCCCCTCCCCGGGTCCACCGGATCGGTCCGCGGCGACCTCGTCGCGATGATCGAGTACATGCGGCAGCGCGGCCTGGCCAAACGCTCCCGCTGGGTGCTCAAGGCGGCGCTCGGCCAGATGCACAGCTGGCCCGAACTGCACGCCGCCTACCGCGCCCGGGTGATCGCGCCCCGCCGGGAGGCCGCCCGCGAGCTGGTCCGCCGCGGTGTCGCCGGGGGCGAACTGCGCGCCGACGTCGACGAGGACCTGCTCGGCGACCTGCTGCTCGGCCCGATCCTCGCCCGCAGCGTGCTCTGGGACGACTCCGACCTCGACGACCCGCGCCTCGCCGAGCGGATGGTCGACGCCCTCCTCGGCGGCCTCGCGGGCCCCGCCCTCCGCTCCTGATCCCTCCGGCCCCGGCCGGCCCCGTTCCGGGCCGGCCCCGGTCGGGCTTACGGCACCTGCCCTCCCGACCGACCGGACCCCGACCGGACGGGTCCTCCCGCCCGCCGCCCCCGCGCCCCGGCCCGCCCTCCCGGCGGCGTCGCCGCAGGCCGTTGGACGGTTCCGGCAAGGACGGCCGCGCAGTGGCCTGGCTCACCAACCGGGCCACGCCGGAACCCCGGTCGACCGGACGGGCGTCTGTCCCGACATAGGCTGGGCCGGAATCCGACCGAACCGGCACAGGTCCGGCACGCCCTCCGCCACCGCGCGGCGGGCGTACCGCGGACGGACAGACGGCGCGAACGACGGGAGTCACGGATGGCGCAGGCGGACAGGGCGGACCGGGTGTCCCCGGCAGAGGCCGGCGACCCGGGATCCGGCCGGCGCCCGGCCGGGTTCCTCGGGGTGCGCGACTGGGGCCGGGACGCCCGGGGCAGCAGCACCTGGTGGCGCGGCCTCGTGCTCGCCGTGCTGGCCCTGCTCACCGGCGCCCTGCTGGCCTTCCACGCCGAGGTGCCGAACACCGTCGGCAACCTCGGCAGCCTGCTGGAGACCTTCCTGCCCTGGGCGGGGCTGGCGATCCCGGTGCTGCTCGTCCCCGCCCTGCTGCGCCGCTCCGCCACCGCGCTGATCGCGCTGCTGGTGCCGGTGGCGATCTGGGCCAACATGTTCGGCGGCCTGCTCACCGACAAGAGCGGCGGCACCGGTGACTTCACCGTGGTCAGCCACAACGTGGCCGCCGCCAACGCCGACCCCCAGGGCACCGTCAGGATGCTGGAGAAGTCCGGGGCGCAGATCGTCGCGCTGCAGGAGCTGGCCGGCCGGTCGCTGCGCGCCTACGAGTCCGGGCTGGCCGCCTCCTACCCCTACCACTCGGTGGAGGGCACGGTCGGGCTCTGGTCCAAGTACCCGATCGGCGACGTCTCGGTGGTGGACATCAAGATGGGCTGGACCAGGGCGTTCCGGGCCGAGGTGACCACCCCGAAGGGCCCGCTCGCGGTGTACGTCGCCCATCTGCCGTCGGTCCGGCTCAAGGCCGAGGGCGGCTTCACCGTCAACCAGCGGGACGCCAGCGCGCAGGCGCTCGGCGACGCCGTCCAGGCCGAGCCGCTGAAGAAGGTGCTGCTGCTCGGCGACCTCAACGGCACCATGAACGACCGCAGCCTGGCGCCGGTCACCTCGCAGATGCGCTCGGCCCAGGGCGCGGCCGGGGACGGCTTCGGCTTCAGCTGGCCGGCGTCCTTCCCGATGGCCCGGATCGACCAGATCATGAGCAAGGGCGGGCTGGAGCCGACCGACTCACGGACCCTGGAGCGCGACGGCAGCGACCACCTCGCGGTGGCCGCCACCTATCGCTACCGCTGAGCCCCGGCGAACAGTCAGGGCGGCTCAGCCCCGGTGCCACCGGTTGGTGATCGGCAGCCGGCGGTCCCGGCCGAAGCCCTTGACCGAGATCTTCGGGCCCGGCGGGTACTGCCGGCGCTTGTACTCGGCGGTGTCGACCAGCCGCACCACCCGGTCCACCACGGCCGGGTCGAAGCCGGCCGCCACGATCGCGTCCCGGCCCTGGTCGCCCTCGACGTAGAGGTCGAGGACGGTGTCGAGCAGGTCGTAGTCGGGCAGCGAGTCGGTGTCCTTCTGGTCCGGCCGCAGCTCGGCGGACGGCGGCTTGACGATGGTGTTCTCCGGGATCGGCGGCACCGCGCCGAGCCGTTCGGCCTCCTCGTTGCGCCAGCGCGCCAGCCGGAAGATCAGCGACTTGTAGACGTCCTTGATCGGGCCGTAGGCGCCGACCGAGTCGCCGTACAGGGTCGAGTAGCCGACCGCCAGCTCGCTCTTGTTGCCGGGCGCGAGCACGATGTGCCCCTCCTGGTTGGAGATCGCCATCAGCAGGGTGCCGCGCAGCCGGGACTGGAGGTTCTCCTCGGCCAGTCCGGTCAGCTCGGTCGCGGCCGTGTAGGCGTCGAACATCGGGGCGATCGACACCGTGCGGAAGTTCAGCCCGGTGCGGTGGGCCAGGTCGGCCGCGTCGTCCCGGGAGTGCTGCGAGGAGTAGCGGCTCGGCATCGAGACGCAGTACACGTTCTCGGCGCCGATCGCGTCCACCGCGAGCGCGGCCACCACGGCCGAGTCGATGCCGCCGGACAGGCCGATCAGCACCGAGCGGAAGCCGTTCTTGCGCACGTACGCCCGGGTGCCGGAGACCAGCGCGGACCAGATCTCGGCCTCGTCGGTGATCCGCGGCGCGACCTCCGCCCGGCAGGGCTCGGCGGGCGCGTCGGCGGGCGCGCCGCCCAGCTCGGCGCGGACCAGGTGCAGGCCGTCGGCGAGCAGCAGCCCGTCGGTGTGGTCGCTGCTGGCGGCCGGCAGGTCGAGGTCCAGCACCAGCAGGTGCTCCTCGAACTGCGGCGAGCGGGCCAGCACCTCGCCGTCCGGGGCGACCACGATCGAGTCGCCGTCGAAGACCAGCTCGTCCTGGCCGCCGACCATGTTCACGTAGGCGAGCGCGCAGCCGGCCTCGGCGGCCCGGCGCCGCACCAGCTCCAGCCGGGCGTCGTCCTTGTTCCGCTCGTACGGCGAGCCGTTGATCACCAGCAGCAGGCCGGCCTCGGCCTCACGGGCGGCGGTCACCCGGCCGCCGTCCTGCCAGATGTCCTCGCAGATCGCCAGCGCGACGTCCACCCCGTGCACCCGCACCACCGGCAGCTGGTCGCCGGGCACGAACCAGCGGTACTCGTCGAACACGCCGTAGTTCGGCAGGTGGTGCTTGGCGAACCGGGTGGCGACCTCGCCGCGGAACAGCACCGCGGCGCAGTTCTGCGGCGAGCCGGCCGGCCGGCCGAAGCGCGGCGACGGCTGCTCCGAGCGGCCGAGGTAGCCGACCACCACGGGCACCTCGCCCAGCCCCTCCGCGGCGAGCCGCCCGGCCAGGTCGACCAGCCCGGACCGCGACGCCTCGACGAAGGAGCGGCGCAGCGCGAGGTCCTCGACCGGGTAGCCGGTCAGGGCCATCTCGGGGAAGGCGACCAGCTGGGCACCGGCCTCGACGGCCTGCTTGGTCCAGTGCACCACCTCATCGCCGTTGCGTGCGATGTCACCGACCCACGGGTCGGTCTGGCAGAGGGCGAGACGCAGATTGGGCATGCCACCGAGTCTAATCGTCGATCTGACGCAATGTCTCGGCCGGGGTCGCCACTGACTCCGGCGCCCGCGATCCGCCATGATGGGGAGCAGCAGCGACCGGGGTGGTTTCCGGGCGTAACACGAACGTAAAGAGCAGAGGTGAGACTTTCCCCATGGGCAAGCAGCAGGAGTTCGTGCTTCGGACGCTCGAAGAGCGTGACATCCGGTTCGTCCGGCTGTGGTTCACCGATGTCCTGGGGTTCCTGAAGTCGGTCGCGGTGGCGCCGGCCGAGCTGGAGCAGGCGTTCGAGGAGGGCATCGGCTTCGACGGTTCGGCGATCGAGGGATTCGCCCGGGTCTACGAGTCCGACATGATCGCCAAGCCGGACCCGACCACCTTCCAGATCCTGCCGTGGCGCTCGGAGACGCCGGGCACCGCCCGGATGTTCTGCGACATCCTGATGCCGGACGGCTCGCCCTCCTATGCCGACCCGCGGTTCGTGCTGAAGCGCACCCTGGAGAAGGCGTCCGCCCAGGGCTTCACCTTCTACACCCACCCCGAGATCGAGTTCTTCCTGCTGAAGAACCTGCCCGGCGACGGCACCGCGCCGATTCCGGCCGACCACTCCGGCTACTTCGACCACACCCCGCGCGGGGTGGGCCACGACTTCCGCCGCCAGGCGATCACCATGCTGGAGTCGATGGGCATCTCGGTGGAGTTCTCCCACCACGAGGGTGCCCCCGGGCAGCAGGAGATCGACCTGCGCTACGCGGACGCGCTCTCCACGGCCGACAACATCATGACCTTCCGGCTGGTGATGAAGGAGGTCGCGCTGGAGCAGGGCGTGCACGCCAGCTTCATGCCCAAGCCGTTCTCCGACCACCCCGGCTCGGGCATGCACACCCACCTCTCGCTGTTCGAGGGCGACCGCAACGCCTTCCACGAGTCGGGTGCCGAGTACCAGCTCTCCAAGGTCGGCCGCTCGTTCATCGCCGGCCTGCTGAAGCACGCCGCCGAGACCGCAGCCGTCACCAACCAGTGGGTGAACTCCTACAAGCGGATCTGGGGCGGCTCCCAGCGCACCGCCGGGGCCGGCGGCGAGGCCCCGTCCTACATCTGCTGGGGCCACAACAACCGCTCCGCGCTGATCCGGGTCCCGATGTACAAGCCGGGCAAGCAGGGCTCCACCCGGGTCGAGGTCCGCTCCCTGGACACCGGCTGCAACCCCTACCTGGCCTACGCCGTCACCCTGGCGGCCGGCCTCAAGGGCATCGAGGAGGGCTACGAGCTCCCGCCGGGCGCCGACGACGACGTGTGGGCCCTCACCGACCCCGAGCGCCGCGCCCTCGGCATCCAGCCGATGCCGCAGAACCTGGGCGAGGCGATCGACCTGATGCAGCGCAGCGAACTGGTCGCGGAGACCCTCGGCGAGCACGTGTTCGACTTCTTCCTGCGCAACAAGAAGCAGGAGTGGGAGGAGTACCGCTCCGAGGTGACGCCGTTCGAGCTGCGCAAGAACCTCCAGGTGCTGTAGGCCCGCCGGGAGTTTCCGCCGCAGAAGGCTGACGCCACGTCAAGCACCACCGGGCCCGCCGTCGTTCCAATGGATGACGGCGGGCCCGCCGTTTGGGTTGGCGCGTTCCCTGATGGCGGTACGTGAGGAGATTGTGACGTTGCGTTGTGATCCGATAAGCGTGATCAATCCCCTCCCTCCTGAGAGGACCTCATGCCCTCCTCCACCGTCAGCCGCGCCGCCGCCGTCCGTACCCTCGCCCGCCGGGTCGGGATCACCGGTGTGGCCGTCGTCGCCGTCGCCGGACAGCTGCTCACCGCCCCGATCGCGGACGCCCGCGGCTCGGGCCCCAAGGGCCCGCAGCAGCGTGCCGACACCATCGTCTCGAATCCGCTGCCGTTCAAGACCCGCTTCGAGGGCGACTTCCACGGCTCCGTCACGCGGATCAGCAACTCCCTGATGACCTGCGACGAGACCCAGCCGCCGGTCGACCCGGCGCAGCCGCCGTGCGTGGACGCCCGGACGGGCGCGGGCAGCCGGCCGATCAACAACAACTACCAGATGAAGTACATCAACATCGATCCGGGCAGCATCGGCCCGCTCGGCGACGAGATCTACTCGGCCAGCTCGGCCGACCTCGGCCTGATCGACGGCTCCAAGGTCAAGTACGCCCGGCTGTACTGGGGCGGCACCCGCGGCATCGGGACCACCGTCCTGCCGGAGAGCCAGATCGACGAGATCTACCTGAAGGTGCCGGGCGAGAACCAGTACCGCAACATCGCCAACGACCAGCCGTCCATCGGCTACATCACCACCACCGAGGAGAGCAGCTACCAGGCGTCCGCGGACATCACCGACCTGGTGAAGGCGGCGGGCAACGGCACCTACACCGCCGCCAACATGGACTCGGTGGTGAAGCCGCACAGCTGGGGCGGCTGGTCGATCGTGGTGGCCTACGAGAACGACTGCAAGCCGCTGCGCCACGTCCACATCTGGGACGGCTTCCAGGTGGAGCTGCCGGACAGCCCGGCCCGCGAGTTCAACCTCGACGGGCTGCAGACCCCGGCCACCGGGCCGGTCGCCGGCAAGCTCGGCTTCATCGTCTACGACGGCGACCTGAAGTGGACCGGGGACACCCTGGCGATGAAGTCCACCAACGGGCCGGAGTCGATCTTCACGGACGTCAACCACGCGTCCAACGACGCGTTCAACTCCACCATCGAGGAGCTGACCCCGGCGGACCAGTTCGTCCGCAACCCGTACAACCGCAACAACTTCGGGTACGACTCCAACCGCTGGGACATCTCGCCGTTCCTGCGCAACGGGGACACCGACATCACCATCAAGTTCGACACCGACAAGGACGGCTACGACCTCGGTGTCTTCTACGCCTACGTGAACCTGGACGGCTCGCTGGAGGGCTGATCGCCCGCCACCGACCGGCGCCGCTGCCGCACCACCCGCACCGGGGGGTGCGGCAGCGGCGTTCCGGCGTGTCGGGGCGCCCCGCGCAGCAGCCGCTCGCAGGGGCGTTCCACCCACCGGTGGAGGGCGCCCGCCGCGGCCAGCGTCACCGCCGTGAGCAGCAGTTCGACGGCGAGCAGCGAGCGCGTCCCGGCCGGCCGCCCGGCCGTCCACAGCCAGCAGCGGATGCCGATCTCGTGCACCAGGTACCAGGCGTAGGACCACTCGCCGAGGCGCACCGCCGTCCGGCCGGCGAGCAGCCGGGGCGCAGTGCCCGCCGCGTCCCGCCCGGCGGCGGCCACCAGCAGCGCCGCGAACAGCGGTGCCGGGAACAGCTGCGAGGCGCTGTACGGACCCCACCACAGGCTGTCCGGAACGGCCGCGTGCCAGGGCACCAGCAGGACGTGCCAGCCGGCCACCGCCGCCGCGGCCACGCCGAGCCGCACCCGGGGGAGCAGCCCGTGCCGGGCGGCCAGCCCGGCGACCACCCCGAGCACGAACTGCGGGGTGCGGGTCAGCGGCAGGTAGTCCAGCAGCCAGCCGCGCAGGGCCGGGTCGGAGGGCAGCAGCGCGCCCGCCGCCCAGAGCAGCGGGCCGAGCGCGGCGCAGGCCGCCGCCAGTGGCAGCCAGCCGCGCCGACGCGGGGCCAGCAGCCGCAGCAGGGCGGGGAACAGCAGGTAGAACCAGCCCTCGGCGGCCAGTGACCAGGAGGCCGGGTTGCCGCCGAACACCGTCCCAGGTGCCCAGGCGTGCAGCAGCGGCAGCGACAGGAGCACGGCCGCCAGCGGGACGGCCAGGCCCAGGGCGGCGTTGACGCCCAGCGACAGCGCGGTGGTCAGCGCGTGCAGCGGCCAGATCCGGGCGAACCGGCGCCGGGCGAAGGACCGGGCGCCGACCGGCGCGCCCGCGTACGTCCAGGCGAGGACGAAGCCGGACAGCACGAAGAAGAAGGTGACTCCCGAACGTCCGTACCAGGAGAGCGGGCCGAGCAGCGGCAGCCCGCCGAGCTTGCGGGCCAGGTGGTACAGCACCACCAGCAGCGCGGCCCAGAAGCGCAGCCCGGTGAGCGAGGGCAGACGGCCGGGCATCGGACCCTCCGGGGCGGCGACGGGAAGGAGGTGGGCAGGACCTGCGGAGCGGCGACGGGGAGCGGACGTCGGGTGAACGAGCGCGGCGGGCACGGGGTCACGGACGTCACCGACGGGCGACACCGGTGTCCGCCCGGCGGTCGCACCCGGGCGCGGCGTGCCCGGGACGCGTAGCCTGCTGGGGCGGACGGACGGAGGGGCGATGGCGGTGGAGGAACAGCGGGCCGGCAGCCGGGTGAGCCGACCGGAGGCCAGACTGGCGCGACGCGGGTTCACCGACCCGGCCCGGGCGGTGCGGCTGCTCGCCGAACCGGCGCTGGACGGGCTGGCCGAGGACCCGGTGCTGCTCGACGCGCTCGCCGCCACCGCCGACCCGGACCTCGCCCTGTTCGGGCTGTCCCGGCTGCTGGAGGCCGCCGAGGAGACCGACCGGCACACGCTGCGCGACACCCTGACCACCTCCAAGCCGCTGCGCGACCGGCTGCTCGGGGTGCTCGGCGTGTCCACCGCGCTCGCCGACCACCTGGCCAGACATCCGCACGACTGGCACGTCCTGGTCACCTTCGAGCTGCGCGACATGCACCCCGGCCCGGCGGACTTCCGCCGGGCGCTCGCCGGGGCCGTCGCCGCCGACCCCACCGGCCGCCCGGCCGACGCGCTGCGGGTCGGCTACCGCCGCTGCCTGCTCGCGGTCGCCGCCCGCGACCTGACCGGGACCACCGACCTCGCCCAGACCGCCGCCGAACTCGCCGACCTGGCGGGCGCCACCCTCCAGACCGCCCTCGACCTGGCCGCCGCGCAGGACCCGGAGGCCGCCGCCGACTGCCGGCTCGCCGTCATCGGCATGGGCAAGTGCGGCGGCCGCGAGCTCAACTACGTCTCCGACGTCGACGTCATCTTCGTCGCGGAGCCGCGCGAGGGCGTCGAGGAGCACCGGGCGGTCCAGGCCGCCACCCGGCTGGCCGCCGCGCTCACCCGGCTCTGCGCCGACACCACCGGCGAGGGCACCATCTGGCCGGTCGACGCCAATCTGCGCCCCGAGGGCCGCAACGGCCCGCTGGTCCGCACCCTGGCCAGCCACCTCGCCTACTACCGGCGCTGGGCCAAGACCTGGGAGTTCCAGGCGCTGCTCAAGGCCCGCCCGGTGGCCGGTGACGCCGAGCTCGGCGAGGCGTACGTGGCGGCGCTGGCGCCGATGGTCTGGCAGGCCGCCGCCCGGGAGAACTTCGTCACCGACGTCCAGCAGATGCGCCGCCGGGTGATCGACTCGATCCCCGCCACCGAGCTGGACCGCCAGCTCAAGCTGGGCCCCGGCGGACTGCGCGACGTCGAGTTCTCCGTCCAGCTGCTCCAGCTGGTGCACGGCCGCACCGACGAGGCGCTGCGCAGCGGCAACACCCTGGAGGCGCTGGCCGCCCTCTCCCGCGGCGGCTACGTGGGCCGCGCCGACGCCGCCTCGCTGGACACCGCCTACCGGTTCCTGCGCTCGCTGGAGCACCGGATCCAGCTGCACCGGTTGCGCCGCACCCATCTGATGCCCACCGACGAGGAGGACCAGCGCCGCCTGGCCCGTTCGCTGGCGCCGCTGATCAACGACGACACCAGGGCCGACCCGGTCGCCGCGCTGCGGCGGGAGTGGAAGCGGCACGCCGTCGAGGTCCGCCGGCTGCACGAGAAGCTGTTCTACCGGCCGCTGCTGGACGCCGTCGCCGAGCTGCCGCCGGGAGCGGCGGGCCTGCGCCAGGACGCTGCCCGGGCCCGGCTGGAGGCGCTGGGCTACGCCGACCCGGCCGCCGCGCTGCGGCACCTGAGCGCGCTCGCCGCCGGGGTCAGCCGCAAGGCGGCGATCCAGCGCACCCTGCTGCCGGTCCTGCTCGGCTGGTTCGCCGACTCCGCCGATCCGGACGCCGGACTGCTCAACTTCCGCCAGGTCTCGGACGCGCTCGGCCGCACCCCCTGGTACCTGCGGCTGCTGCGCGACGAGAGCGCCGCCGCCGAGCAGCTGGCGCGGGTCCTGTCGGCCGGTCGGCTCGCCCCCGACCTGCTGCTGCGGGCCCCGGAGGCGGTCGCCATGCTCGGCGACCCGCAGGGCCTGGTGCCGCGCGGCCGGCCCGCGCTGGAGCGGGAGGTGCTGGCCGCCGTCGGCCGGGCCGACTCGGTGGCCGGAGCGGTGGCGGCGGTGCGCTCTGTGCGCCGCCGGGAGCTGTTCCGCACCGCCGCCGCCGACGTGCTGGGGCGGTT
Source organism: Kitasatospora sp. NPDC094019 (assembly GCF_044764505.1). Lineage (NCBI taxonomy): Bacteria > Bacillati > Actinomycetota > Actinomycetes > Kitasatosporales > Streptomycetaceae > Kitasatospora > Kitasatospora sp. NPDC094019. Next base: position 631,893 of record NZ_JBIWIF010000001.1, on the reverse strand, counting down.
CGGCGAGGACCCGGCGCAGGCGCTGGACACGGCCGCCGAGGCGCTCACCGCCCTCAACGCGGCCACGCTGCAGGGCGCGCTGCGGGCCTGCGTGGCCGGCTGGGAGGCCCGCAACGGCGAGCTGCCGACCCGGATCGCGGTGATCGCGATGGGCCGGTTCGGCGGCCACGAGCTGGGTTACGGCTCGGACGCGGACGTGCTCTTCGTCCAGGAGCCGCTGCTCGGCGCGCTGGAGGAGGACGCGGCCCGGGCCGCCCAGGCGGTCTGCAACGAGCTGCGCACCCTGCTGGCCGCGCCGTCGACCGAACCGCCGCTGGAGGTGGACGCCGATCTGCGCCCGGAGGGGCGCAACGGCCCGCTGGTGCGCTCGCTCGCCTCGTACACGGCGTACTACCGGCGCTGGTCGCACGCCTGGGAGAGCCAGGCGCTGCTGCGGGCCGAGCCGGTGGCCGGGGACCCGGAGCTGGGGGAGCGGTTCCGGCGGCTGATCGACCCGTTGCGCTTCCCCGGCGACGGGGTGCCCGAGCGGGACCTGCTGGAGATCCGCCGGATCAAGGCCAGGATCGAGGCGGAACGGCTGCCGCGCGGAGCCGATCCGACCACCCACACCAAGATCGGCCGGGGAGGGCTGGCGGACGTCGAGTGGACGGTGCAGCTGCTCCAGCTGCGGCACGGGCACGCGCTGCCTGAGCTGCGCACCACCCGGACCAGGGCGGCGCTGGCGGCGGCGGTCGGGGCCGGGCTGGTCGGGGAGGAGGACGCGGAGGTGCTGGACGCGGCCTGGGTGCTGGCCTCCCGGGTGCGCTCGGCGGTGATGCTGGTGCGCGGCCGGCCGGGCGACTCCTTCCCGGCGGACACCCGGGAGCTGGCCGGGGTGGCCCGCTACCTGGGGTACGGGGCCGGGCACAGCGGCGAACTGGTGGACGACTACCGGCGCACCACCCGGCGGGCCCGGACGGTGGTGGAGCGGCTGTTCTACGGGTGACCGGCGGCCCGCGGGGGACGAGCGGTCCGAGGGCGCGGGGTAGGGAACGCGGAGAGGGGCCCCGGTCGCCCGGGGCCCCTCTCCGCGTTCCCGTCGTTCCGGTCCGCGTCCGCGGTCTCAGCGGCGGGCGCTGCTCACCGCGGGCTCGCTCCACTGCTCGGGGACGGTGACCGGCTCGGCCGGCAGCTCCCGGGCGGGCACCTGCGGGAGCCGGTAGACCCAGGAGTGGTAGAGCCAGCGGGCGGCGAGGAAGCCCACCAGCAGGCACAGCAGGCCGCCGACGGCGTCCATCCAGAAGTGGTTGGCGGTGGAGACGATCACCAGCAGGGTGGCCACCGGGTAGAGCAGCCCCAGTACCCGGACCCACGTCCGGCGGGCCAGGAAGAAGATGGTCAGCCCGCACCACGTCGACCAGCCGATGTGCATCGATGGCATCGCGGCGAACTGGTTGGAGACGTGGGTGGCCGGGCCGGAGGCCATCGAGCCCCAGGTGCCGTGCGCCTTCACCGTGTCGATGAAGCCGCCGTCGGTCATCAGCCGGGGCGGGGCCAGCGGGAAGAAGTAGAAGCCGACCAGCGCGATCGCGGTGGTGACGAACAGCACCGTGCGCACCGCGGCGTAGCGGCCGGGGTGCCGCCGGTAGAGCCAGACCAGGACGCCGATGGTCACCACGAAGTGCAGCGTCGCGTAGTAGTAGTTCATCCCCGTGATCAGCCAGCCGACGCTGTCGACCGCGTGGTTGATCGAGCGCTCGACGGCGATGCCGAGGGACTGTTCGAGGTCCCAGATCCAGCCGGCGTGCTTCTGCGCGATCGTCTCCTGCTCGGGGACGGCGTTGCGCACCAGGGAGTAGATCCAGTAGCTGACGCCGATCAGGGCCAGCTCGAACCACAGCTTGGGCCGCGCGGGCGAGCGGCGCTGCGCCCGGACGCGGTCGCGCAGGGCGGCGGTACGGGTGCGGGCCGCACGGGTGGCTCCGTCGGGCATGCGGCCGCCGTTCTGGTCGATCTCGGTCGGTTCCCCCATGGACGAGAAGTCTGCCAGACGTCCCGTAGCCGTCTGCTCATCCTCCGGAAGTGGATTCTTCACCGGCTGTCCCCCTTCAGAGGTAGGGGGTGGCTCCCACCGGGGGAGGGGGCGGGCGCGGATCTGGGGTGGACCGGTGGGACGGGCATACGTCCCATTGTCACGCCGGAAGGGCGGAGCGGCGCAATCGGGGGGCGGAGCCGCGGGACGGAGCGTATTTTCCCCGACCGAAACGCTTTCTGCATCTTGCTGAAACATATTGCAGGCCGCTAGCGTCTCGGCCACCCGACCACCCCGTGACTCCGTACCCCATACCCCCGCAAGGGAGCCTTCAGTGGCCGAAGTCCCGCCCCGCCGCCGGCGGAGCACCCCTCGCAGGCCCGGCCGGACGGCGGTGCTCCTCGCCGCCGCGCTCACCGCCGCCACCCTCGGCACCGCCGGACCGGCCGCGCTCGCCGCCGCCCCGCCCGGACCCCCCTCGGACGCCGCGCTGGCCGCCACCGCCGGACGGCACGACCTCACCCGCGAGCAGTTCTACTTCGTCCTGCCGGACCGCTTCGCCAACGGCGACCGCGGCAACGACACCGGCGGCATCGTCGGCACCCGCCTGGACCACGGCCTCGACCCGGCCGACAAGGGCTTCTACCACGGCGGCGACCTCGCCGGGCTGATCCAGCGGCTCGACTACATCCAGGACCTCGGCACCACCGCGATCTGGATGGCGCCGATCTTCACCAACAAGCCGGTCCAGGGCACGGGGGACGCCGCCAGTGCCGGCTACCACGGCTACTGGATCACCGACTTCACCCGGGTCGACCCGCACTTCGGCACCAACGAGCAACTGAAGGAGCTGATAGCCAAGGCCCACGCCCGGGGCATCAAGGTCTTCTTCGACGTCATCACCAACCACACCGCCGACATCCTGGACAACCGGCAGGGGCAGTCCGGCTACCGCAGCACCGGTGCCTATCCGGTGCTGGACGCCGACGGCAACCCCGTCGACGAGACCGCGCTCGCCGACCGGGGCGCCGCCTGGCCGAAACTGACCAAGGACTCGTTCCCCTACAGCCCGGTGTTCCGCAAGCCCGCCGACGCCACCGCCAGGACCCCGGCCTGGCTGAACGACCCCGCGCTCTACCACAACCGGGGCGACTCCACCTTCGCCGGCGAGTCCGCCACCGAGGGCGACTTCTCCGGTCTCGACGACCTCGACACCCAGAACCCGAAGGTGGTCAAGGGCTTCGAGAAGGTCTACGAGCAGTGGGTCGAGGAGGCCGGCGTCGACGGCTTCCGGATCGACACCGTCAAGCACGTCAACATGGCCTTCTGGCAGCAGTGGGCGCCCGCGCTCAAGGACTTCGCCGCCAAGCGGGGCAACAAGAAGTTCTTCATGTTCGGCGAGGTCTACTCCGGCGACCCGGCCGTCACCGCGCCCTACGTCACCAAGGGCCGGCTCCAGGCCACCCTCGACTTCCCGTTCCAGGGCGCCGCCCGCGCCTACGTCTCCCAGGGCGGAACGGCCCGGGGCCTGGCCGAGCTCTACGGCCAGGACCACCGCTACACCACCGCCGACACCGATGCCTACGAGCTGCCGACCTTCCTGGGCAACCACGACATGGGCCGCTTCGGCTCCTTCCTGCTCGCGGACAACCCCGGCGCCGACGAGGCCACGCTGCTGAAGAAGGACCGGCTCGGCAACGAGCTGATGTTCCTCACCCGCGGCCAGCCCGTCGTCTACTACGGCGACGAACAGGGCTTCACCGGGGCCGGCGGCGACAAGGACGCCCGCCAGGACGTCTTCGCCTCGCAGACCCCCTCCTACAACGCCGACCGGGTCCTCGGCGGCGCCCCCGGCCCCGCCGACCGCTACGACCGCGACGCCGCGCCGTACCGGGACATCGCCGCCCTGGCGAAGCTCCGCCGTGACCACCCGGCACTCGCCGACGGCGCCCAGATCGAGCGGTACGCGGACGACGGCCCCGGCGTCTACGCCTTCTCCCGGATCGACGCCGCCCAGCAGGTCGAGTACCTGGTCGCGGTCAACAACGCCACCGAGGCGAAGACCGTCACCCTGGACACCTTCTCCGCCGGACAGGGCTTCGACCCCGTCTACCCGGCCCCCGGCGCCCGGCTCACCAGCGGCGCCGACCGCCGGGTCACCGTCACCGTCCCCGCGCTCTCCTCGGTCGCGCTCAAGGCCGCGGGCCGGCTCGCCGCCCCCGCCGCCGCGCCCTCGATCACCCTCGGGGCGCCCGCCGACGGCGCCACCGGCACCGTCACCGTCCGGGCCGAGGTGCCCGGCGGCGGCTTCGGCCGGGTCACCTTCGCCGCGCAGATCGGCGACCGGCCCTGGCAGGTGCTCGGCAGCTCCGACAGCGGTGGCGCGGGGCCCGCCGGCCCGAGGCCCTACGCCGTCATCCAGGACCTCGCCGGAGTCGCCCCCGGCACTCCCGTCCGCTACAAGGCCGTGGTCCAGGACGCCGCCGGCCGGCTGCGCTCCGCGACCGGCGGCTTCACCACCGGCACCCCGGCTCCGAAGCCGGTCCCCAGCGCCGCCGCCCGCCCGTACGCCGTCGTCCACTACCAGCGCGAGGACGGCGACTACGACGGCTGGAACCTCTACGCCTGGGGCGACCTCGCCGACGGCGAGGCCACCCAGTGGCCCGCCGGGCACGGCTTCACCGGCCGGGACGCCTACGGCGCCTTCGCCTACGTGAAGCTGAAGCCGGGCGCCTCGGACCTCGGCTTCGTGGTCGAGAAGGACGGCGTCAAGGACGTCGAGGCCGACCGGCACCTCGACCTCGGCGCCACCGGCGAGGTCTGGCTGAAGGAGGGCGACCCGGCCGTCCGCACCGCGAACCCCGGCCCGGCGAACACCCCGCCCGCGGGCACCGCCGTGCTCCACTACAACCGCGCCGACGGCGACTACGACGGCTGGGGCCTGCACGACTGGACCGGCGCGGCCGCCCCCACCGACTGGGGCAACCCGCTGCGGCCCGTCCGCCGGGACGCCTTCGGCGCGGTCTTCGAGGTGCCGCTCGCTCCCGGCGCGACCAGCCTCAGCTACATCCTGCACAAGGGCAACGACAAGGACCTGCCCACCGACCAGTCGCTCGACCTGGCCGGCACCGGCCGCGAGGTCTGGATCCTCGGCGGCCGCGAGGGCTACCTGCTGCCGCAGTCCGCCGGCGCCACCTCCCAGCTGGACCCCGCCACCGCCAAGGCCCAGTGGATCGACGCGCGCACCGTCCTCGTCCCGCCCGGGTACGGCGCCGGGGACGCCGCCCTCGCCGCCGGCACCAGCGCCCAGCTGGTGTACGACCCGGCGGGCGGCATCCGGGCCGACAAGGGCACGTTGACCGCTCCCGGCCGGTGGATCCGGCTGGAGCCCGCCCCCGGCGGGCCGACCGACGCGCAGAAGGCGGCCTTCCCGCACCTGGCCGGCTACCGCGCCTTCACCGTGGACGCGCGCGACGCCGCCCGGGTGCCCGAAGCCCTGCGGAGCCAGCTGCTGTTCACCGAGCACCTGCCGAGCGGCGCCGTCCTGGCCGCCACCGGGGTGCAGATCCCCGGTGTGCTCGACGACCTGTACGCCCGCCGCACCGGCCGGGTCGACTTCGGGCCGGCGTACTACCACGGCAAGGTCGCGCTCTCGCTCTGGGCACCGACCGCGCAGGAGGTCTCCGTCCAGGTCTTCGACACCGCCACCGGCGGCACCCCGAGGACCCTGCCGCTGAAGCGGGACGACGGCACCGGCGTCTGGGAGCTGGTCCGGGACCGGGCCGAACTCGACGGCAAGTACTACCTGTACCAGGTCGAGGTGTGGGCGCCGACGGTCCAGCAGGTGGTGGTCGACACCGTCACCGACCCGTACTCCGTCGCCCTCTCCACCGACTCCCGGCGCAGTCTGGTCGCCGACCTCGCCGCGAAGGAGCTGAAGCCGCCGGGCTGGGAGAACCACGCCGTCCCGCCCGCCGTCCCGCTCGGGCGCGAGCAGATCCAGGAACTGCACGTCCGCGACTTCTCCGTCGCCGACGACACCGTCCCGGCCGCCGAGCGCGGTACCTACCTGGCCTTCACCGAGTCCGACGCGGCCGGCACGAAGCACCTCCGCGAGCTCGCCGCGGCCGGGGTCACCACGGTCCACCTGCTGCCGACCTTCGACATCGCCACCATCAGGGAGAACCGGGCCGAGCAGAAGCTGCCCGCCTGCGACCTCGCCGCCCTGGCCGCCGACAGCGAGAAGCAGCAGGAGTGCGTGGCGGCCGTCGCCGCCCAGGACGCCTACAACTGGGGCTACGACCCGCTCCACTACAACGTGCCGGAGGGCTCCTACGCCACCGACCCCGAAGGGACCGCGCGCACCGTGCAGTTCCGGCGGATGGTGCAGGCGATCCACGCGGCCGGCCTGCGGGTGGTGCTCGACGTCGTCTACAACCACACCGCCGCGAGCGGACGGGCCGAGCACTCGGTGCTGGACCGGGTCGTCCCCGGCTACTACCAGCGGCTGGACGCCAACGGCAGGGTGACCACCGACAGTTGCTGCGCCGACACCGCGCCCGAGCACGCCATGATGAACCGCCTGGTGGTCGACTCCGTCACCACCTGGGCGCGCGAGTACAAGGTGGACGGCTTCCGGTTCGACCTCATGGGCCTGGACCCGAAGTCCACCGTGCTGGACGTGCAGGCCGCGCTGCGCCGGATGACGCCGGACTCGGACGGCGTGGACGGGAAGAACGTCCTGCTCTACGGCGAGGGCTGGAACTTCGGCGTGGTGGCGGACAACGCCCGGTTCGAGCAGGCCACCCAGCTGAACCTGGCCGGCACCGGCGTCGCCACCTTCGACGACCGGTTCCGGGACTCCGCGCGCGGCGGGAACTTCCAGCTCTCCTCGGCACCCCAGCAGGGCTTCGCCTCCGGCCTGTTCACCGATCCCAACGGTTCGGCCGCCAACGGCACCCCGGAGCAGCAGAAGGCCCGGCTGCTCCAGCAGACGGACCGGCTCAAGGTGGGGCTGACCGGCAACCTGGCCGACTACTCCTTCACCGACAGCTCCGGACGGACCGTCACCGGCAAGGACGTCGACTACAACGGCGCGCCGACCGGGTACGCGGCCCGGCCCGGTGAGGCCCTCGCCTATGTGGACGCGCACGACAACACCGACCTGTTCGACGCGCTGGCGTACAAGCTGCCCGCCGCCACCGCGCCCGCCGACCGGGCCCGGACGCAGGCGCTGGCGCTCGCGCTGACCACGCTGTCGCAGGGGCCCGGCTTCGCCCAGGCGGGCAGCGACCTGCTGCGTTCCAAGTCGCTGGACGCCAACTCCTACGACTCCGGGGACTGGTTCAACGCGATCCACTGGGACCCGCGGCTGGGCAACGGCTGGGGCCGGGGGCTTCCCCCGGCCGCGGACAACAAGGAGCTGTGGCCCACCGCCAAGGCCCTGCTGGCCGATCCGCGGCTGACCGTGGGCCCCGCCGACATCGCGGCGGCGGGCGCGCAGTACCAGGACTTCCTGCGGATCAAGCGCTCCTCGCCGCTGTTCGCGCTGCCGACCCTGGCGGCCGTCCAGCAGCGGCTCGGCTATCCGCTGTCGGGCACGCCCGGTGAGGTCCCGGGGGTGATCACCCTGCACCTGGACGGCACCGGTCTGCCGGGCGCGGAGAAGGGGATCACGGTGGTGTTCAACGCGACGCCCGCCGAGCGGAGCCAGACCGTCGGCGCGCTCGCCGGGACGGCCCAGGCGCTGAGCCCGGTCCAGGCCGCCGGCGCCGACCCGGTGGTGAAGCGTTCCGGCTTCGATCCGGCGACCGGGACGTTCGTCGTGCCGGGCCGCACGGTGGCGGTGTTCGTGCAGCGCTGACGGACCGTCGTCGACCGGGTCCCGTTCCGTCACCGACGGGGCGGGACCCGGACTGATCCACAGGGTTTTCGGTTCCATTCAATGTATGGAGTTGGCCGGAAACCGCCGCTGGCACGGCCGGAAAGGGGAGGTGCCGCCCCCGCCGGGTGCCGGAGCGGGTCCCGCGGGCCGGGCCCGCGTTCTGAGCGCTGGTCAGTGCCCGCAGGGGGTGACCAAACCTTTTCGACGGATATGAAAACGATCGTCGGATGTTCGCGCGGCCGTAACACTCCCGGCTGTCCGGCAGATGTACGGCCCGGTAGCTAATCGGCCAATCAATGGCATGCATCTGTCATTGACGGCTCGTTTGCTGCCACGATTCCTCCGGCTGCAGACGAGGGGGCCCCACCCCCCGGTGCGGCTGTCCGAGGTCAGGAACAGCGCGATCCCCCTGCCGGAAACGCTTTACCACCCTGCTCCGCAACCGCACCCGCGCCGCGCACCGGCGGCGGGGGCCCCCACTGAGTCGCAACCCCGCGACCAGGTTCTGTCCACCGTCCGCGAACCCCGCGGCGGTCGGAAAAGGAGTCCGCATGTCCCGTTACGCCCACGCTCGGAAGGCAGCGGTTGTCATGGCCGCCACCACCGCGCTGCTGGTCACCGGTTTCCCGGCGCTCGCACAGGCGGTCACCCCCGACGCGCCGGCCGCCGTCGCCGCGCAGCAGGCGAGCCGCGCCGAGCTGCTCGCCTCCGCGAGCCAGCAGACCGCCGGTCTCGCCCAGGTCCTGGGCCTGAGCGCGAACGAGAAGCTGGTCACCAAGGACGTCGTCCAGGACACCAACGGCGCCCGCCACCTGCGCTACGAGCGCACCTACGCCGGTCTGCCGGTGGTCGGCGGCGACCTGATCGTCCACCAGGACGCCACCGGTGCCACCACGGGCGTGACCAAGGCCAGTGAGGCCGTGCTGACCGGCATCGAGACCACGCCGAAGCTCGCCGCCCCGAAGGCGCAGGAGGCCGCGCTGGCCGCCGAGGCCGGCTCCGCGCTCGACAAGGCCCCGACCCTGGTCGTGTGGGCCGGCGACGGGACCCCGAAGCTCGCCTGGCAGACCACCGTGACCGGCAAGGAGTCGGACGGCACCCCGAGCCGCCTCCGGGTCGTCACCGACGCCACCACCGGCGCCGTGCTGGGCAAGACCGAGGCCATCAAGACCGGCACCGGCACCGGCGTCTTCGTCGGCAACGTCCCGCTGACCACCACCCAGAGCGGCTCCACGTACCAGCTGAAGGACGCCACCCGCGGCGGGCAGTACACCACCGACATGGGCAACCGGACCACCGGCAACGGGACCCTGTTCACCCGTTCCACCGACACCTGGGGCAACGGCCAGGCCAGCAACCGCGAGTCCGCGGCCGTCGACGCCCAGTACGGCGTCGCCGCCACCTGGGACTTCTACAAGGCAACCTTCGGCCGCAACGGCATCCGCAACGACGGCGCCGGCGCCTTCAGCCGGGTCCACTACGACACCGGCTACGTCAACGCCTTCTGGGACGACGACTGCTTCTGCATGACCTACGGCGACGGCCAGGGCGACACCCACCCGCTGACCGAGCTGGACGTCGCGGGCCACGAGATGAGCCACGGCGTCACCTCCGCCACCGCCAACCTCAACTACTCCGGCGAGTCCGGCGGCCTCAACGAGGCCACCTCGGACATCTTCGGCAACGCGGTCGAGTTCTACGCCAACCTGCCGAAGGACAACCCGGACTACCTGGTCGGCGAGCTCATCGACATCAACGGCAACGGCACGCCGCTGCGCTACATGGACAAGCCCTCCAAGGACGGCGGCTCGGCCGACTCCTGGTACTCGGGCGTCGGCAACCTGGACGTGCACTACTCGTCCGGTGTCGCCAACCACTTCTTCTACCTGCTGGCCGAGGGCAGCGGCGCCAAGGTGATCAACGGCGTCAGCTACAACAGCCCGACCACCAACAACATCACCGTCACCGGCATCGGCCGGGACAAGGCGCTGCAGATCTGGTACAAGGCGCTGACCTCGTACATGACCTCCACCACCAACTTCGCCCAGGCCCGCACCGCCACGGAGAACGCCGCCAAGGCCCTCTACGGCGACGGCAGCCCCGAGCTGATCGCGGTCGGCACCGCCTGGGCGGGCGTCAACGTCGGCACCGTGCCCCCGAACCCGGGCGGCGTCACCGTCACCAGCCCGGGCAACCAGAGCACCAAGATCGGCACCGCCGTCAACCTGGCGATCAAGGCCAGCGGCGGCACCGCCCCGCTCAGCTACTCGGCCACCGGTCTGCCGGCCGGCCTGTCGATCAACGCCTCGACCGGCGTGATCACCGGCACCCCGACCACCAAGGGCACCTCCAACGTCACCGTGACGGCGAAGGACTCGGCGAACAAGACCGGTTCGGCCAGCTTCACCTGGGCGGTCACCGACACCACCAGCACCTGCACCCCGGCGCAGCTGCTCGGCAACGCGGGCTTCGAGACGGGCACGGCCGCGCCGTGGACCGCCTCCAGCGGCGTGATCGACAAGTCGGCCTCGCAGGCCCCGCACGGTGGCACCTGGAAGTCCTGGCTGAACGGCTACGGCTCCACCCACACGGACACGCTGTCCCAGACGGTCTCCATCCCGACCGGCTGCGCGGCGACGCTGAGCTTCTACCTGCACATCGACACCGGTGAGTCCGGCAGCACCCAGTACGACAAGCTGACGGTCCAGGTCAACGGCACCACGCTGAAGACCTACTCCAACGTGGACGCGGCCGCGGGCTACCAGCTGCGGACCTTCGACCTGTCGGCCTACGCGGGCCAGACGGTGACCCTGAAGTTCACCGGCACCGAGGACTCCTCGCTGCAGACCAGCTTCGTGATCGACGACACCTCGATCGCCACGAGCTGACCCGGCGCCGGTGAGACCGGCGGAAACCAGGTAAGACAGGGCAGGGCCCGGCGGGTGCGACCGCCGGGCCCTGTGTCGTGGGCGGGTGCGGGTGCGGGTGCGGGGGACGGAGTGCGGTCGGCCGAGGAGTCGTCCCGGTGAGGTTCCGGAAACCGAGCGGTCACCCCGAGGCAACCGGCGGGCAACACGAAACACCCGCGAAACGTGTCCGTCCGCGACCCGAAATCCGTCCCCGCCACACTTCCGGCACCTGCTCCCGTACGCAGCCCTCCGGAGGACCCCATGCCCCTGGCCGCTTCCCCCGCCGCGGCCCTGGCCGCCGACGCGGCTCCCGGGATCGACACCGGCGACACCGCCTGGCTGCTCGCCGCCACCGCGCTGGTGCTGCTGATGACCCCGGGGCTGGCGCTGTTCTACGGCGGCATGGTCCGCGCCAAGAGCGTGCTCAACATGATCATGATGAGCTTCGTCTCGATCGCGGTGGTCACGGTGGTCTGGCTGCTGGCCGGCTACTCGCTCGCCTTCGGCCCGGACGCCGGCGGCTGGGGCCTGATCGGCGGCCTCGACCACCTGGGGATGGCCGGGATCACGCCCGGCTCCGTCACCGGCACCGTCCCCACCGTGCTGTTCGCGACCTTCCAGCTGACCTTCGCGATCATCACCGCCGCTCTGATCAGCGGCGCCATCGCGGACCGGGCCAGGTTCGGCGCCTGGGTGGCCTTCACCGCCGTCTGGACGCTGCTGGTCTACGTGCCCGTCGCGCACTGGGTGTTCGCGCCCGGCGGTTGGATCCTGACCCGGCTCGGCGCGCTGGACTTCGCCGGCGGCACCGTGGTCGAGGTGAACTGCGGGGCGAGCGGCCTGGCCCTGGCGCTGCTGCTCGGGCCCCGGATCGGCTTCCGCAAGGAGGCGATGCGCCCGCACAGCCTGCCGCTGGTGCTGCTCGGCGCCGGCCTGCTCTGGTTCGGCTGGTTCGGCTTCAACGCCGGTTCGGCGCTGGGCGCCAACGGCCTGGCCGCCGCCGCCCTGCTCAACACCCAGGCGGCCGGCTGCGCCGGGCTGCTCGGCTGGCTGGTGGTCGAGAAGCGCCGGGACGGTCACGCCACCACGCTCGGCGCGGCCTCCGGCGCGGTGGCGGGCCTGGTCGCGATCACTCCTTCCTGCGGCAGTGTCGACCTGCTCGGCGCCCTGGTGATCGGGCTGGCGGCGGGCCTGGTCTGCTCGTACGCGGTGAGCTGGAAGTTCCGCTTCGGCTACGACGACTCGCTGGACGTGGTGGGCGTGCACTTCGTGGCCGGGGCGATCGGCACGGTGCTGATCGGCCTCTTCGCCACCACCGCGATGACCGGCGGCGCGGCGGGGCTGCTGCACGGCGGCGGGTTCGGGCAGTTGGGCCGTCAGCTGGTCGCCGTCGCCGTCGTCGCCGGGTACGCCTTCGCGGTCACCTACGGCATCGGGTGGGCGATCGAGCGGGTGATGGGTTTCCGCGCCGGGGAGGAGGACGAACTCACCGGCCTGGACCTCGCCGTGCACGCCGAGACCGCGTACGATCACGGCGTCCTGGGCCACGGTGTGCTGGGGCAGGGGACCGTCCCGGCCCGTCCCGCCACCAGCGTGCTCGCGCACCCGTCCGACAAGGCGCCCTCCGCATGAAGCTGATCACCGCGATCGTGAAGCCGTTCAAGCTGGACGAGGTCAAGCGCGCGCTGCAGGCCGCCGGGGTGCACGGACTGACCGTCAGCGAGGCAAGCGGGTACGGTCGTCAGCACGGTCACACCGAGGTGTACCGGGGCGCCGAGTACCGGATCGACCTGGTGCCCAAGGTGCGGATCGAGGTCGTCGTCGAGGACGAGGACGCGGACCTGGTGATCGAGGCGGTGGTCCGGGCCGCCCGGACCGGGAAGATCGGCGACGGCAAGGTGTGGGCGGTCCCGGTGGAGACCGTGGTCCGGGTGCGTACCGGAGAGCGCGGGCCGGACGCGGTCTGACGGGCGCGGTCCGGACGGGGCGGCTGCCGTCCGGGAGTTGGGCTCCACCTCTTCCGAGGGTGTGGTCCGATCATTGAGTTCGTCCACGATCTTTTGGCGTCGGCGGAAACCTTTCTCCTTTCCCCTTGACGGGTCCCGGTGGCGACCCTAAGTTCGGCGCAGCAGATTTCCTGAAAGTTTCAGCAAGCTTTCATTCGTGGTACCCCGGCTGCCCCACCCCAGCCACCCCCCACAGGAGACAACGTGGTCACCACCGTTCCCGCCCCCCGTCGGCCTGCTCGCAGAACCGGCCCCGTCCGCGGCGCCGGGCCCGCCCGCGCGGCCGGCGCGCTCGGCGTCTCGGCCGCCCTCGCCCTCTCGCTCACCGGCGTCCTCGCCGCCGCCCCCGCCGCCCAGGCCGCCCCGCCCGGCGGTGGCAAGGACGTCACGGCCACCCTCTTCGAGTGGCGCTTCGACTCGGTGGCCAAGGCGTGCACCGACACCCTCGGCCCGAAGGGCTACGGCTTCGTCGAGGTCTCGCCGCCCCAGGAGCACATCCAGGGCAGCCAGTGGTGGACCTCCTACCAGCCGGTGAGCTACCGGATAGCCGGCCGCCTCGGCGACCGGACGGCGTTCAAGAACATGGTCGACACCTGCCACGCGGCCGGCGTCAAGGTGATCGCGGACTCGGTGATCAACCACATGGCGGCGGGCTCCGGCACCGGCACCGGCGGCACCGCCTACGGCAAGTACACCTACCCCGGGTACTACCAGGACCAGGACTTCCACTCCTGCCGGAGGGCGATCGGCAACTACAACGACCGTTCCGAGGTCCAGAACTGCGAGCTGGTCAACCTCTCCGACCTGGACACCGGCAGTGCCTACGTCCAGCGGACGATCGCGGCCTACCTGAACGACCTGGGCTCGCTGGGCGTCGACGGCTACCGGATCGACGCCGCCAAGCACATCGCCGCCGCGGACCTCGCCGCCATCAAGGCGAAGACCGCCGACCCGCGGGCCTACTGGGTGCAGGAGGTCATCTACGGGGCCGGTGAGCCGGTCCAGCCCTCCGAGTACACCGGCACCGGCGACGTCGACGAGTTCCGCTCCGGCACCTGGCTGAAGAGCGCCTTCCAGGGCGGCCGGCTCGCCGACCTGTCCGGCTGGGGCGGCGGCCTGCTGCCCGGCGACAAGGCCCGCACCTTCGTCGACAACTGGGACACCGAGCGCAACGGCTCGACACTGACCTACCGGGACGGCTCCGCCTACACCCTGGCCAACGTCTTCATGCTGGCCCACCCGTACGGCTCGCCCAACGTCTACTCCGGCTACGCCTTCTCCGGCCACGACGACGGCCCGCCGAACGGCGGCACCGTCAACGCCTGCTACCAGGACGGCTGGAACTGCACCCACGCCTGGCGGCAGGTGGCCAACATGGTCGGCTTCCGCAACGCGGTGGCCGGCACCGGGCTCACCGACTGGTGGTCCGACGGCGGCAACGCGATCGCCTTCGGCCGGGGCGGCAAGGGCTTCGTGGCGCTCAACCGGGGGAGCGGCGCGCTCACCCGGACCTTCCAGACCTCGCTGCCGGCCGGCTCGTACTGCGACGTCCAGCACGGCGACCCGGTGGCCGGCGGGTGCACCGGGCCGTCCTACACCGTCGGTCCGGACGGCCGGTTCACCGCCACCGTCGGTGCCGGGGACGCGGTCGCGCTGTACGTCGGAGCGCCCGGCGGCGGCACCGCGGTGACCGGCGGGGCCTCCTTCACGGTCGACGCGGCCACCAGCTGGGGGCAGAACATCTACCTGGTCGGGGACAACGCGGCCCTCGGCGCCTGGAACCCGGCCGCCGCGCTGCCGCTCTCCCCGGCCGCCTACCCGCTCTGGAAGCTCGACGTGACGCTGCCCGCCGGGACGTCCTTCGCGTACAAGTACGTGCGCAAGGACGCCTCGGGCGCGGTCACCTGGGAGTCCGGGGCGAACCGGACCGCGACGGTGCCCGCCTCGGGCCGGGCGGTGCTGAACGACACCTGGCGCCCGTAGGGCCCGACGGCGGCGAACACCGGGGGATGCCCGTCGCGACGGGCATCCCCCGCGGAGCGGCCCGGCGGCCCCCGTCGACCTCGGACCCGGCGGCGGTCGCCGGGACGGCCCGGCTCAGCCGCGGCCGACGTACGGCATGGTGGTCGCCATGACCGTGGCGAACTGCACATTGGCCTCCAGCGGCAGGTCCGCCATGTGCCGCACGGTGCGGGCCACGTCGGCGACGTCCATGGTCGGCTCCACCGCGATCCGCCCGTCCGCCTGCCGGACGCCCAGGCTCATCGAAGCCGTCATGTCGGTGGCGGCGTTGCCGATGTCGATCTGCCCGCAGGCGATCCGGTACGGGCGGCCGTCCAGCGACAGCGACTTGGTCAGCCCGGTCACGGCGTGCTTGGTCGCGGTGTAGGCGATCGACTGCGGGCGCGGCACGTGCGCGGAGATCGAGCCGTTGTTGATGATCCGGCCCCCCTGCGGCCGCTGCGCCCGCATCTGCCGGAACGCCGCCCGGGCGCACAGGAACGCGCCGGTCAGGTTGAGGTCCACCACGGCCCGCCACTCGGCGATGTCCAGCTCGTCCACCGCGGCCGGGGCGCCGAAGGTCCCGGCGTTGTTGAACAGCAGGTCCACCCGCCCGAAGCGTTCGACGGCCGCCGCGAACAGCGCGTCCACCGCGTCGGGGTCGGTGACGTCGGTCGGCACCACGGCGGCCCCGGCCCCGACGCCGCTCAGCCGGGCGGTCTCGCGCAGCGGCTCCGCGCGCCGTCCGGCGAGCACCAGCCGCCACCCCCCGGCGGCGAGTTCCCGTGCGACGGCCCGGCCGACCCCGCTCCCGGCTCCGGTGACAACGGCGATCTGTTCCAGCATGGCGGACTCCTCGGCTCGCGGTGGCTGGCCCGATCGTTCCCGATCCCCGCCTCCGGCGTCACTGGTACGAGTGTCCAAGGGCCGGGCGGCGCGGTGGCCGCTCGCTCGTTCGGGCGGTTCCGGTGGTGGCCGGTGGACGAGCCCGGGGCGGTCCTTCGGGCGGCCTCGGTGGCGGGCTCCGGGCCCGGCCCGGCCGATCCCCGCCGACCGGCGGGGAGGGGACCCCGCCGGTCGGCAGGGCCCGGTGCGGGCTTTACTCGATCGGGAACAAACATTGGATCGGTGCTGGCCGACGCGCAACCGGCCCGGGGCGGTCCACGTCATAAGATCGCAGGACGGCGCGCCGCCGAGCAGGGCGGCGAGCAGCCTCCCGGGGGTCCGCGGACAGTCGCGCCCCGGGCCTGTCCGGCCCCACCCGGGGGCCACCGCCCGGCTCCGCGGAGCGGGCGCGACACCGGTCGGAGAGTTCTCACCGTGCAGCCGCAGTCCTTCCGTTTCCGCGCCGTGCTGACCGGTGCCACCGCCTTCACCCTGGCCGCCGCGCTCGCGGCCTGTGGCAGTTCGGACGGCGGGAACACGGGTGATTCGGCGAAGGCCGGCACCGGCAAGGGCGCGGCGACGGCCACCGGATCCGCCTCCGCCCCGGCCCCCGGTTCCTCCGCTCCGGGGTCCTCGGCTCCGGGCTCCTCCGCCCCGGGCTCTCCCGCGGCCGCCTCGGCCCCGGCGGCGCCCGCCCCGGCCACCGGGTCCGGCAAGGTGCTGATGCCCACCGGCCCGCAGGCCGCGTTCGGCAAGGCCAGGGACACCGCCGCCGGTCAGATCATGATGACCACCCTGAACGGTCCCAAGTCCGGGGTCTCCGGCAAGGTCTGGGTCTGGCTCCCCCCGGAGTACAACGACCCGAAGTACGCGAAGACCGGCTTCCCGGTGCTCACCCTGTACGCGGGCGGCCAGAGCGCCGGCTACAACACCTGGACCGACAACCAGCTGCCGATCCAGGAGGTCGACGCCGACCTCGCCAAGCAGGGCAAGGCCCACCCCTTCATCATGATCATGCCGGTGCAGAACCTCGACTCCAACGAGGCGAAGGCCCTGGAGTGCGCCGACATCCCCGGCCAGCCCAGGATCGGCACCTGGATGGCCGAGGACATCCCGGACTTCGTGCGCGCCAACTTCCGCACCGTGAAGGGCCGCGACGGCTGGGGCCTGATGGGCGCCTCCACCGGTGCGTTCTGCAGCGCCAAGCTGGCCCTCCAGCATCCGGACAAGTTCAAGGCCGCCGTCCCGATCGACGGCTACTTCAACCCCGACTCGCCGCTCTGGAGGGGCTACGAGAACGACCGCCAGGCCAACAGCCCCGACCTGCTGGTCGCCCAGGGCAAGGCCGACGTCAGGATCCTGGCCACCGCCGGCGGCGCCAACGCGTACGAGATGAAGCTGGTCAAGGCGTGGGTCGCGAAGGCGGCGGCGCCGCTCACCGTCGAGTACTACGAGCAGCCCGGCGGGAAGCATCTGACCACCGACTTCAAGAAGATGATCCCGGACACCCTGCAGTGGCTCACCAAGAACCTCGCGGGGCCGCAGAGCGACTGAGCGACCGGGTCACCCGGGTCACCCGGGACCAGCGGTGGAGCGGACCGGCCGATCGCATCGGCCGGTCCGCTCCGCCGTTCCCGGCGCCCCGCGGGTGCTTCGGGCTGGTGCTTCGGGCGGGCACTTCCTCGCGTCCCGTCGCGGCCCGTCGCGGCCCGTGACGGTCGCGGCGGAATGTTGCGCCGCGTTCGCCGCCGCGTCCACCGGAGCGGGTCGAAAGGCCGCTGAGCTGCACGTCAATCGGACATTGATTCGCCTCTGATGTCCTCTCATCACCCTGGTGGGAGTGCCAGCCCACCGCTTCCGCCAGGTCGTGCCTGCCCTGCCCGAACCGTGAAGAGAGTGCCATGCCCAGCCACCTGCTGCCCGTAGCGTCCCCGGTGTCCCCGGCCGTGCCCACCCAGGGCGGCCCCGCGCACGACCGCACCGCCGACGAGGAACCGCAGGCCGTCCGCTTCGCGGGACTGCGGCTGGTGCACTCCGCACTCCGCCGGGACCTCGCCAGGCTGCCCAACGCGCTCCGACTGCTGCAGCCCGGCGAGGACGAGAAGGGCGCCGCGCTGCTGCGCCACTGGACCTTCGTCACCGCGGTGCTCTCCTGCCACCACGAGCAGCAGGACACCCGGATCTGGCCGATCGTCCGCCGGTTCGCGCCCGAGCTGCGGCTGCTGCTGAACTGGCTGGAGTCGGACCACCACAACCTCGACCACTCGTTCACCCGGGTCACCACCCTGGTCCGGATCGCCAGCCGGGACACCGGTTCGGTGTGGCCGGTGGCCTACGCGATCGAGGACCTCGCCGCCCGGCTGGAGACCCATCTGCGGGTCGAGGAGCGCCAGCTGCTGCCGCGGATGGAGATGGTCTTCACCGAGAACTCGCGGGTGGGCAGCCTGCCCGAGCTGCTCGACGTGATGCACTCCGCCGACGGCCCGGGCACGCCGGACGCGCTCGCCTGGCTGCTGGACGGTGTCGAACCGGTGCTGGTCGAGCGGCTGCTCGCCGATTGCGACGACCTCGTGGCCCGGCACTGGCCGCACTGGCAGGCCACCTACCAGCGGTGCACGGCGCCGCTGTGGGGCCCACCCGAGGCTTGGGACGCGGCCGGGGAGTGAACCCCGGGGCTTTTGCGGCGCTTCGGTCTACGCGCGTGGCAGGTGCCGCTGGCGTATGCCGTCGGTGACCTTCGCCGTCGGGCCGCTGTCCGGTCGGCGTCCGGGCCGTCGTCCGGTCACGTTCGGTCGACGTTCGGCCGTTGTCGGGCGCCGCCGGCTGTCGTTCGGCCGTCGTTCGGCCGAGGTTCGGCCGACGTGCGCGGCGGGCTCAGCGCAGGCCGAGGCGGGCCAGGTAGTCCGGCAGATCGGCGGGGTCGTGGGTGGCCAGGCCCAGATAGCCGTCCGGCCGGACGACGAACAGGCCCGGTCCGTACGCCCGCGCCGTGGCCCCACCGTCGATCCGGTGTCCGTGCGCCCCGGCGGGCAGCCCGGGCAGGGCGCGACCGACCGCGAGCACGGTGACGTGCGGGCCGCGGAAGAGCTCGAAGAGCCGCCGCGCCGTACCGGCCGTCGCGCCGGCCGCCGTACCTTCCGCCGTGCCGTCCAGTGGTGCGTCCGGGGCCCGCTCCCCGGCCCGCAGCGCGTCCTCGGCCAGGCCGGGGCGTGCCTCGACGGTCAGCGGGCCGTCCTCGTAGCCGAGTCCGAGTTGTTCGGTGCGCGGGCCGCGGCGCAGTCCGCCGGCCCGGACGCCGCCCGCGCGGTGCAGCCGGGTGGAGATCTCCAGCACGTCGGCGGCGATCGGCAGCCGCTCCTCCTCGTAGCTGTCCAGCAGGGCCTCGTCGGCGCCGTGCCGCAGTACCTGGCCGAGCTTCCAGCCCAGGTTGTAGGCGTCCTGGATGCCGGTGTTGAGGCCCTGGCCGCCGGCCGGGGAGTGGATGTGCGCGGCGTCGCCGGCGAGGAAGACCCGGCCCTCCCGGAACCGCTCGGCGAGCGCCGCGCGCGGCCGGAAGCCGGAGGCCCAGTGGACCCGGCCGAGCGCCGACTCCGGCAGGTGGGTGCGGGCCGCGACGGTCCGCCGCACGCCCTCCGGCGAGGTGTCGGGCTCCTCGACTCCTTCTGCGGCGCCGTCCGCCGCGCCGTCCGCCGCGCCGTCCGCAGCTCCGTCCGCCGGGCCGAACTGGGCGAACAACTGGAACGCGGTGGTGCTCGGCAGCGGGCAGAGCAGGAGCGGGCCGCCGGGAGCCTTCGGCCAGACGTGCCAGTTCCCGCGGTCCAGGCCGTCGATCTCCAGATCGGCGACCAGGGCCGGGCGCGGGTCGACCCGCTCGCCCGTCATCGGGATGCCCACCGCCCGGCGGACGGTGGAGCGGCCGCCGTCGGCGGCGACCAGGTAGCGGGCGACGACGGTCCGTTCGGCGCCGTCCGGGCCGGTCAGCCGCGCCTCGACCCGGTCCGGGTGCTGGTCGAGGCCGTTGAGCGCGGTGTCGAGGACGACCTCGCCGCCGAGTTCGCGCAGCCGCTCGCGCAGCAGCTCCTGGGTGCGCCACTGCGGCAGCATCCAGACCGAGGGGAACGGCACGGTCGGGTCCGGCTCGGCCGGCCCGGGGCCCCCGACGAGGTCCCACTCGCCCTGCCGCTCACCGTCCTCCCAGCTCAGCATCCGGGGATAGGGGCGCCCGGCGGCGTGGACGGCGGCCAGCAGGCCGAGGTCCTCGAAGACCTCCTGGGTCCGGGGCTGGAGGCCCTTGCCGCGGGAGCCGGGGAACAGCGCCCCGGCCCGCTCGACCAGCAGCGCGGCGACTCCGCGCCGGGCCAGGTCGCAGGCGAGGGTGAGGCCGGTCGGGCCGGCGCCGACGATGAGGACCTCGGTCCGGGTCGGGGCGTGCGCCATCGCACACTCTCCTTAACGTTGTTAAGTGGCTGACGTCAGGAGCATGCGCTTAACGGTGTTAAATTGTCAATGCCGGACGGCCGCGACGGGTTGTCGCCCGACCCGCGGTGCCGGATGCCCCGCCGAACGACCCCGCCGGACGCCCCCCGTCGCCACCAGGGCCGGCCGGCACGGAAGGAAGCACGACATGCCGCCGAAGCTGGATCGCGCCCAGGTGGTCGATGCCGCCCTGCGCCTGCTCGACGAGACCGGGCTGGACGGGCTCACCCTGCGCCGGATCGCCACCGAGCTGGACGTCAAGGCGCCCGCGCTGTACTGGCACTTCGCCAACAAGCAGGCGCTGCTGGACGAGATGGCCACCGAGATGCTCCGCCGGATGTCCGCCGGACCGGTCGGCGTCCCGGCGAGCTGGCAGGAGGCGATCGTCCTCACCTGCCGCACGCTGCGCGGCGCGCTGCTCGGCTACCGGGACGGCGCCAAGGTCTTCAGCGGCACCCGGCTCACCGACTACGGGCACTCCGAGGGGCAGCAGGCCCTGCTCGCCGCGTTCCACCGGGCCGGTTTCGAACTCGCCGACGCCGTCCTGGTCCTCACCACCGCGTACGCGTTCACCATCGGGTTCGTGATCGAGGAGCAGGCCGTCCACCCCGTGCCGGGGGAGCGGGCCCACGGCTACGACCCGGACCGGCGGGCCGCCGCCATCGGCCCCGGGCATCCGCTCGCGGCGGCCGCGAGTCAGGAGCTCTTCGGCGACTTCGAGCGGCGCTTCGAGCGCGGTCTGGCGATCGTCGTGGCCGGTGCCGAGGTCTCGCTCCGCCCGGCGTCCCCGCCCCAGGAGCCGTCCGGGCCGTCAACTCCCCTCGCCCCCTAGGGGTTCAGCCCCACCCGGTGTCGGGGTGGCGGCGGTCCCGGGGGTCGGGGAAGTGCCAGGGGCCGGGTACCGCCGACGGCCGATGGCCCCCCGGCGGCGGCCGCCTACCGTCGGAGCCATGACGAGTGCACCCGCGAACCCGCCCCCGGAGCACCGCCCCGGGCTCCACTCCACCGACGGTTCCGCCGACCGTCCTGTCCGTCCTGCCCGCCGTCCTGCTCGCCGCCGTGGGCCGGTCGCCCGCTCGGCCGCCCTCGCCGCCGGTGCCGTGCTGCTGCTCGGCGCCGGCCTCGCCGCCTGCAAGGGCGGTGTCTCGCTCTGCCTCGACGACAACAGTTGCGACGTCGCCGTCCACACCGACAAGGCCGACGGCACCCACACCGTCGAGGTGTTCGGTGGCGACAAGGCCCTCAGTCTGACCGTGGGCCGGATCACCGACACCACGGCCGAGGTCAAGCTCGGCGATGACACCAGGACCGTCACCGAGGAGGTCGAGACCACGTTCGGCTCGGCGAAGGTCACCCTCCACCACGCGAACGCGCACGAGCACACCGCCGAACTCCACGTCGTCCGTTGACCTCCGCCGACCGTCCGCCGGCCATGCCGGAGCCGGCCGCCACTACTCCGGCAGACGGTTGAGCCAGCTGATCGGCGTGACCGCGATCGCCGTCTCCGGCGCACCGTCCCACTCCGAGGGAAGCCCCGCCGCCGTCAGCGCCGCCACCACCGCGCGGCCGACCTCCGCCGTCCGCCGGACCACGGCCTCCGTCGGCTCGCCGTCCACCTGGAACCCGCCGTACCGCAGCATCAACGCGCCCCCGTCGGCGGCCCGTTCGGTGTCCTGCTGGTGGAAGAACACGAAGCCCCGCGAATCCTCGTCGGCCTCGCCCCCGATCTCGGCGTAGCCGCAACTCGCACAGCAGGTGAAGTCCATCGCGGCGACGATGCCCAGCTCCTCCAAGGCGTCGAAGGCGGCCTCCAGCCGGTCGACGTCGGTCGTCTCCGGCCAGGCGGCCTGTTCCTCCAACCGCACCCGCCACAGCGGAGCGACGATCCGCTCCGCCTCCTCCATCGTCAGTCCCTGGTCGTCGAGGACCTCGACCAGGGACTCGGCTATCTCGTCCGGCTCCTGGAAGCCGCACCGGATCAGTTCGCGGGCCCGCTCCTCGGCGTCCCGCAGTACCTCGTCGGCAAGGGTGCTCTGTACGGTCTCCTGGTCCATACCCGCATCCAAGCACCCCCCTCCGACACTCCGGGGCCGACCGTCCGGCGAGGGCCCCTCCTCGCGCGACCGTCCGGCCGGGGTCCGGCGGTCAGCCGGTGGCGAGGCGGAACTCCAGGTTGCCGAACCGGACCTGGTCGCCGGGGCGGACCCGGGCGCCGCCGACGATCCGGTAGCCGTTCACATGGGTGCCGTTGGTCGAACCGAGGTCGTACAGCACCCAGCCGTCGCCCTCCCGGCGCAGCTCGGCGTGGTGCCGCGAGACCGACGCGTCGTTCAGCCGCAGCCCCGATCCGGGGATCCGGCCGATCGTCAACTGCCCGCCCCCGGACTGGGGGAGGCTCAGCCCCGGCAGCCGCTCGGTCCGCCAGGCTTCGCCCACGCGCACGCCGAAGGCGGAGGCCCGGCCCACCGCGCGCAGCAGGAACCGTCCGACCGGGTTCCCGCCCGGCAGATCGGCCATGACGGCCTTCAGTTCGGCGCGGCTGCCCGCGTGGAGGACGAGGTCCAGTCGGCCGAGAAAGGTGTCGTGCGACAGTCGGCCGTTGCCGGCGCCCTCCCGCAACGCGTCGAGGGCGTGCTCCCGCTCGGCCTCGGACGGCCGGACCACCTGTGTCCGGTTCTCACGCGACATCATGGACCGATTCTCGGCCGCCCCCGCCGAGCTGTCCAGATTCCCCGGGGCACCGGTCCGCCGGCGCGGGTCAGGCCTTCCGCGCGGCCGCCACGATCTTGACCGTGGTGTGCAGGAACCGCGCGGTCGCCGACCCCCGGTACGACTTGCCGAAGAGATTGCCGGTGGTGGCCCACTTCCCGTTCTTCAGGTGCACCACGACGAACGCCGTCCCGGGATCGGCGCCGATCACCTCGTAGTCGCCCTTCGGCGAGGTGTAGGGGAGCGGGAAGTCCGCGGGCAGCGGCTCGGAGAGGAAGTTCACCGTGAGCCGGAGCTCCGGCGTCACCTCCACCCCCGCGAACGGTTCGGCGTCCAGCACCGCCTGGACCTCGTCCACCGTGCGCAGCAGCACCGGTACCGGGAAGCCCAGCTGCTCGGCCAGGTGCCGCTCGATCCGGCCGGTCAGCGCGGCCCGGGCCGCCGCGTCGGTGGGACCGGCGGTGAAGAACACGTTGCCGCTCTGGATGTAGGAGCCGACGCGCTCCAGGCCCAGCTCGCCGAAGAGCGCGCGCAGCCGCTCCATCCGCACCGTCCGGCCGCCCACGTTCACGGCGCGCAGGAAGGCGATGTAGGTGGTCGTAGTGGTCACCCGGTCAGTGTGGCACCGGCCACCGACGCGGCGCGGTGCCGCGCGGTGTCCGCCCGGCGGTTGTCGGTGGCCGGTGCCACACTGACGGCATGGCTACCTGGCAGGATTTCGAGCACGAGGCGCCGGACCTGGCCCCCGCGGTGCGGGCCCGCTTCGAGGCCAACAAGCACCACGTCCTGGCGACGCTGCGCAGCGACGGCTCACCCCGGGTGAGCGGCATCGAGGTGGACTTCTTCGGCGCGGACGTCGTGCTCGGCTCGATGCACGACGCGATGAAGGTGCGGGACCTCCGCCGCGACGCCCGCTTCGCGCTGCACAGCAACCCGAGCGACGAGACGCTGGCGGACGGTGACTCCAAGCTCTCCGGCCGGGCCGTGGAGCTCACCGACGAGGCGGAGCGCGCCGCCTACGAGGCCGAGCTCCCGGAGCCGCCGCCCGGCCCGTACAACGTCTTCCGGCTGGAGCTGGAGCAGGTCGTGCACACCACCGTCGAGGGGGACGCGGTGCGGATCAGCTCCTGGCGGCCGGGCGAGCCGGTCCGGCGGTTCGAGCGCCGCTGACACCGGGGGCACCGCTCCACCGCTGCCCCCACCGGCCGCGCCCTAGGGCAGGACGGACCGGACCGCCTCCGGCGTGCGCGCCACCACGGCGTGCCCGTCGTCCGCGGTGATGATCGGGCGCTGGATCAGGATCGGGTGCTCGGCCATCGCCGCGATCCAGCTCGCCCGGTCGCCCTCCTCCCGGCCCCACTGCTTCATGCCCAGGTCCTTGGCCACCGGCTCGTCGGTGCGGACGATGTCCCAGGGCTCCAGGCCCAGCCGCACCAGCACCTGCTCCAGTTCGGCGACGCTCGGCGGGTCCTCCAAGTAGCGCCGCACGGTGAATTCGGCGCCCGCGCCGGTCAGCTCGTTCAGTGCGCTGCGGCACTTCCCGCAGCGCGGGTTGATCCAGATCTCCATCCCACTACCCTACCGACCGTGGCCGGGCCCGGTCCGCCCCCGCGCCGCCCGGCGTTCACCGCCGCGTCCCCGCGCGTCGGCCCCCGTGTCCGTGCCCGCCCGCCGTTCCCGTCCGCGGCACCCGCCTCCCCGCCCGCGCGGGCCCGCTGCCCCGCGCGGGAACTCCCTTCCGTCCACCGACAGTTGTCCGTGCGGGAACTGGATCTACGGGAGGGGAACCCGCATGGACGGTGCGTCGATCATCGAGCGTCTCATGACCACCGAGGGGCGCTTCGACCCCTACCCGCTCTACGCGCGGGCGCACGAGCTCGGGGCCGCGGTGCCGGCCGGCCCCGCCGCGGTGCTCGTGGTCGGACACGCCGCCGCCAACCAGGTGCTGCGCAACCCCGCCTTCGCCCTGGAGGACACCAGGACCCTCACCGCCGACAATGCGGACCTGCTCGCCCACCCCTCCGTCCGGCTGCTCGGTCGCTCGGTGCTCCAGCTCAACGCCCCCGACCACGGCCGGGTCCGCTCGCTCGTCGCCTCGGCGTTCAACGCCCGCCGGGTCGCCGCCCTGCGCCCGGCGATCGAGGCGACGGCCGCCCGGCTGCTCGACGAACTGGAGGAACGGGGGGCCGACGGCTCGCCCGTCGACTTCATGGACGCCTTCGCCTTCCGGCTCCCGGTCGAGGTGGTCTGCGAGCTGCTCGGCGTCCCCGCCGCCGACCGCCACCGCTTCCGAGGTCTCGCCTCGGACCTCACCATCGCCCTGGAACTCGTCCAGGACCTCGGCGAACTCGCCGCCGCCGACACCGCCGCCGAGGAACTGGAGTCCTACTTCGCGGAGTTGGTCGCGGAACGGCTGGCCAGGCCGACCGGTGACCTGATCAGCGACCTGGCCCGGACCGCCGCCGACTCGCCGGACCGGATCTCCGGCGAGGAGTTGCTCAGCAACCTCGCCCTCCTCCTGGTCGCCGGCTTCGAGACCACCACCAACCTCCTCGGCAACGGTCTCACCCTGCTCTTCCGCCACCCCGGTGCCGCCGACGGCCTGCGCAGCGGCGGGCTCGACCCCGCGCTGTTCACGGACGAGGTGCTGCGCCACGACTCCCCGGTCCAGCTCACCTCGCGGATCTCCACCGCCCCCGGCCTCACGGTGGCCGGCCTGCCCACGCCCACCGGCACCGTGGTGCTGGTGCTGCTGGGCGCCGCCAACCACGACCCCGCCCGCTACCCCCGTCCGGACCGGTTCGACCCGACCCGTACCGACAGCCAGCCGCTCAGTTTCGGTGGCGGCCCGCACTTCTGCCTGGGCAGCCGACTCGCCCGCCTGGAGGCGGAGATCGCCGTCCCGGCGCTGCTGGACCGGTTCCCCCGGCTCGCTCCGGCCGGCCTTCCCGTCCGCCGGGACCGCCTCGTCCTCCGCGGTTACGAGTCCCTTCCCGTCACCACCCGCTGAGCCGCGGCCCGGGCGGGTCCTCCGCCCTCCCGGCCGTCCCTCGGCCGCCCCGCCCCCGGTCCGGCGCGTCGCCCGCCGACGATTCCCCCGCCGGCGCGTCGCCCGCCGACGATTCCCCCGCCGGCGCGTCGCCCGCCGGCGCGTCCCCCGCCGGCGATTCCCCCGCCGGCGCGTCGCCCGCGAGCCGGAGACTGCGGGCGGACTGGTAGGGGCAGCCGGCCGCGGCGAAGGCGGCGGCCGTGGCCCGCACACCCGCCGGGTCGCCGTCCAGGAGCGCCCGCGCCCGGTCGAGCTGGGCCACGGCGACGGGATTGCCCGCGACCGTGGTCCGGGCCTCGGCGAGCCGTAGCCGCGCCTCCGGGTGCCCACCCAGCACCGAGGACTCGACCCGCGCCGCCGTGTACCAGTGCAGCCAGACCCAGGAGACCCACTTCCACACCTCCGCGGGCGCGGGCGACAGCCGCTCCAGCGCGGCCTCCGCGTCCCCCCGGTGGAGCAGCACCGTGGCGTCGAACACCGCGCCGTAGCCGTGGCGGTGCTCCTCCTCGGTGCCCGCCCGGTGGACGACCGCCAGCCAGGAGGCCCGGGCGCCGTCGTCGCCGCGCAGGCCGTGGACCATGGCGACCGCCGCGGCCGCCGGGCCGAGCGAGAACGACCGCGGCCGTCCGCCCCGCTCCCAGGCGTCGAGGAACCGCGCCCCGCCCGCGAGCACCTCCTCCTCCCGTCCGGCGAACGCGTCCGCCACCAGCAGCCAGGACGTGGCGTGGTGCCCCACCTCGGCGGTCAGCGGATGCCCGGCGAGCTGCCGCCCCCACTGCCGGGCCCGGTCGAGTCCGCCGACGCCGATCGCGGTCGCGGCGGCCATCGCGAGCGCGTCCACCTGTTCGTGCGCGGTGGCCGGGGTGCGCGGCGCCAGGGCCAGCAGTTCGACCCGGCGGCGGGCCGCCCCGGCGGCCCCGAACGGCGAGCCGGCCCAGCTGTGCGCACCGGAGAGGGCGTCCAGGGCGGCGGACTCGGCCACCGGGTCGCCCGCGCGCCGGGCCAGCTCGACGGCCCGCTCGGCGTACCCGACCGTCTCCCGGGCCGTGTTGTCCGGACTGCCCTGGACGGAGCCGAAGGCGTCCGCGAGCACGGCGGCCTCGGCCAGGGCGAGGGCGGCCGAGACCGCCGGGGAGCCGTCGGACAGTTCGCGGGCCCGGGCCAGCAGGTCGGTCACCTCCGCGGCGGCGGGAAGGCGCGCGAACGCGCTGGAGAAGCGGTGGGCCACGGTGGCGGCCCCGGCCAGGTCGCGGGCGGCCCCGGCCCGGTCCCCGGCGTCGAGCGCGGCGGCCGCGGCGGCGCGGTGGAGGCGGTACATGTCGTCGCCGAGGCGGCGGCACCCGGCCACCCGGGCCGCCTCCCGGAGCGCGGCGGCGGCGTCCGCGGGGGAGTCGTCGGAGAGGGCGGCGGCCTGTTCCAGGCGCTGCTGGGCCTCGCCGAGCAGCTGGTGCCCGAAGGCCGGCCCGGCGAGGCCGAGGGCGAGCCGGCGGGCGTCGGGCCGCCGTTCCGGGCGGTCGGCGGCCCAGGCCAGCGCGGCCCGCAACTCCTCGGCCACCGCGTCGAACCCGGCCTGTCCACCGCCGTCCCGCGGCCGTCGTTCCTCGTCCCCTGCCCCGGCGAGCCCGTCCGCGCCGAGCAGGCACCAGTCGAGGTGGCGCCCCCGCGTCCGCGCCGACTCCCCGGCGCCGTCGAGCCGTTCGGCGCCGTACTGGCGGATCGTCTCCTGCGCCCGGTAGCGGGTGCCGTGCGCGGACGGGACGGCGGTGAGCAGGCTCTGCTCGGCGAGCCGGCCCAGCCCGTCGGCGACGGCGCCCGCGTCGAGCGGGGCGAAGCCCGCCACCGAGACCGCCGCCCCGGCCGTGAACGGCAGTACGAACGCCGACACCCGCCGCAGCAGCGCGCGGTCGGCGGGCTCCAGCAGTTCATGGCTCCAGTCCAGGACCGCCCGCACCGAGCGGTGCCGGTCGTCCGCGCGCGGGCCGCCCGCCAGGATCCGCAACTGGTCCGACAGCCCCGCCCGGAGCCCGTCCAGCCCGAGCGTCGGCCAGCGGGCCGCCGCCAGCTCGATCGCCAGCGCCATCCCGTCCAGCCGCTCGCAGACGTCCGTGATCCCGTCCCGGAGCGCCGGATCCGGGGCCGCCCCGGTGGCCGCGGTGGCCCGTTCGACGAACAGCGCCACCGCCTCCGAGGCCGTACCGCCGTCCCGGGACAACGGCGGTACGGGGAAGACCCGTTCGAAGGGAACCAGCAGCCGGGCCCGGCTCGTCGCCAGCACCCGCACCTCCGGGCAGGCGGCCAACAGCCGTTCCAGGAACGGCGCGACACCGTCCCTGACCTGCTCGCAGTTGTCCAGCAGCAGGAGCGCCCGGCGTCCGGCCAACGCGGCGCACACCGCCTCGTCGACACCCTGCCCGGGCTGTTCGCCGACGCCCAGGACGGCGGCGACGGCCGCGGGCACCCGCTCCGGACCGGCGACCGGGGCCAGGTCGACGAACCACACCCCGTCGGCGAACCCGTCGGCCGCCCCGGCCGCCACCGCCAGCGCCAGCCTGGTCTTGCCCACCCCGCCCGGTCCGACCGCCGTCACCTGCCGATGGTCCGCCAACAGCGTTGCGAGTCCGGCGCGTTCACGCTCCCGGCCGACGAACGCCGTCAGCGGCGCCGGCAGTGCGGGGGCCGTGCGGGGGCGCCCGGCACGGGCGAGTTCGACCGCCCGCCGGGACAGCGCGCGCCGGTCCGGCAGTGCCAACTTGCGCAGCAGTGAGGAGGTGTGGGACTCGACCGTGCGCACGGAGATGAACAGCCGGTCGGCGATCTCGGCATTGCTGAGGTGTTCGCCCAGCAGCGCCAGCACATCGGCTTCACGGGGCGAGATCACAGGAGTCGGCACGGCGCCATTATGCGGTCCGTCCCGAGACCCGTTCCGTGGCCCCTCCCGTGGTTCGTTCCGTGGTCCGTTCCGTGGTCACCACGGATGTGGCGCCCACCCCGCCGGAGGGAGGCTGTGACCAACGCCGCCGACGAGCACAGGAGTGAGAGACCATGACCGGACCGCGCACCCTCGCCGAGCGCCGCCAGGACGTCGAACGGCGCCTCGCCGCGGACGTCGACGTCTGGGTGGCCACGGCTTCGCCGGAGGGCATGCCCCACCTCGTCCCGCTCTCCTACGACCAGGACGGCGGAGCACTGCTGCTCGCCACCCCGGTCGACAGCCCGACCGGCCGCAACCTCGCCGCCTCCGGCACCGTCCGGCTGGCACTCGGCCGCACCCGGGACGTCTGCATGATCGAGGGCCGGGTCGAGGCCCTCGGCATCGACGACCTCCCGGCCGGCCGGGCCGACCGCTTCGCCGCCCGCACCGGCTTCGACCCGCGGGCCTCGACCGTTCGTTACGGCTGGTTCCTGGTCACGCCCCGCCGTGTCCAGGCGTGGCGGGAGGAGAACGAACTCTCCGGCCGCGAGCTGATGCGCGACGGCCGCTGGCTCGACCGGTAACCCGCGTTCCACCCGCAGTCCGACCCCCTCAGGAGGAGACCCACCATGAGCACCACCGACCGCACCACCAGCACCGCGCGGGCCTTCGACGGCTTCACCGAGGACGAGCGCGCGGCCATGAAGGACCACGCCAGGGAACTCAAGGCCGCCTCCCGCCGCAACCCGCGCACCGCCGGGGCCGACGCCGAGCAGGAGGTGCTCGCCAAGATCGCCGGGATGGAACCGGCCGACCGCGCCCTCGCCGAGCGCGTCCACACCCTGGTCCGCGCCGTCGCCCCCGGCCTCACGCCCAGGCTCTGGTACGGCATGCCCGCCTACGCCGAGAACGGCAAGGTCCTCTGCTTCTTCCAGTGCGCCCAGAAGTTCAAGTCCCGCTACGCGACCCTCGGTTTCAGCGACGTGGCCACCCTCGACGACGGCACCATGTGGCCCACCACCTTCGCCCTCACCGCCCTCACCCCCGCCACCGAGTCCCGGATCACCGCCCTCCTCACCGCGGCGACCGCCTCCGCCTGACCCGCCCCGGGACACGGGTTCACGGCGTCCGCCTCAGCGGCGCGGTGGGCGTGGGAGGAAGCCGCTGGTGCGCGCGACGTAGGCGTCCCAGCCCGGTTTGCTGGAGCCGAGCCCGCGTTCCAGCAGGGGCTTGCCGCTGCCGAACGCCAGCAGGTAGGTCATCAGCACCGGGCTGAGGACGAACGCCCAGCCGACCGGGTCGCCGGCGGCGAGCAGGAACAGCGCCCACCAGACGCAGGCGTCGCCGAAGTAGTTCGGGTGCCGTGTCCAGGCCCACAGACCCTGGTCCATGACCTTGCCGCGGTTCGCCGGATCGGCCTTGAAACGGGCCAGCTGCCAGTCCCCCACCGTCTCGAAGAACATCCCCACCGCCCACAGGAGCAGCGCCGCCGACACGAGCGGGCCCAGCGGCACGGTGAGGTACTGGGCGGCCTGGACGGGCAGGGAGACGAACCAGACGATCCCCGCCTGGAGCAGGTGGACGACGCGCAGCGCGTAGGTGTCGCGCCGCCCGGGCGGGGCCTTGGCGAGCATGCGGTCGTAGCGCGGGTCCTCGCCGAGCCCGCGCGCCCGTGACCGGATGTGGGCCGACAGACGCAGCCCCCACACCGTGACCAGCACGGTGACCAGCAGGCGGCGCCCCGGGTCGCCGTGCCCGGCGGAGAGCGCGTAGCCGGTCCAGGCGACGGCGGTGAAGGCCAGGCCCCAGGCGACGTCGACGCCCCGGTGGCGGCCGGTGCGCAGGCCGACGGCGAAGGCGACGAGCAGCACCGCGAGGGCGGCGCCGGCGGTGGCGGCGAGGTTGATCGCGAAAGCGGTGGCGTTCACGACGGCCCGCCCCGGTGGCGGTCGGTCAGCGGGCGGTCGGGGACGAGCGGCCGGGCGGGGGTCATCGGGCGGCCTCCGGGCGGGTGAGGAGGATCTGCTGGACGTTGAGGTAGCCGGTGGCGAACCCGGCCTCGGAGTAGGCCAGGTACAGCTCCCACATGCGCCGGAAGACCAGGTCGAAACCGAGCGCGTCGACCTCGTCGGCACGTTCGGTGAAGCGTTCGCGCCACAGCCGCAGGGTCTGCGCGTAGTGCGGACCGAAGGAGTCGCAGCGGGCCGGGCGCAGGCCGGTGTGGCGGGCGGCGGCCTGGCGAACCGCCTCGGTGGAGGGGATCTGGCCACCGGGGAAGATGTACTTGAGGATCCAGGTGTAGGTGCCGCTGCTGGCGAGCATGCGCTCGTGCGGCATGGTGATCGTCTGGAGCGCGACCCGCCCGCCCGGGGCGAGGACGCGGTCGATGGTGGCGAAGTAGACGGGCCAGAACGGCCGGCCCACGGCCTCGATCATCTCCACGCTCACCACCGCGTCGAACTCGCCCTCGGCGGCGCGGTAGTCGCACAACCGCACCTCGACCCGGTCGGTGAGGCCGGCGTCGGCGACCCGGCGCCGGGCCAGGGCCAGCTGTTCCTCGGAGAGGGTGAGGCTGACCACCCGGGCGCCGCGGGCGGCGGCGCGGATCGCGAGTTCGCCCCAGCCGGTGCCGATCTCCAGCACCCTGCTGCCCGGGCCGACGCCCGCCAGGTCCAGGAGGCGGTCGATCTTGCGGTGCTGCGCGGCCGGGAAGGTGTCCCAGGAGGCGAGGGGCGCGCCGTCCGCCGCGGTGGGGAAGATCGCCGAGGAGTAGGACAGGGTGGGGTCGAGGAAGAGCGCGAACAGCTCGTTGGACAGGTCGTAGTGCCGGTGGATGTTCGTGCGGCTGTTGTCCGGTGTACTGAGTTCGGTGGCGGGCGGGCGCTGGACGTACAGGCGTCGGAGCCACTGCGCTCCGGTGGGCACCAGCGTCTCGGGGGCGGTGGCCAGCTCGGTGAGCAGCGCGATCAGGTCGGGCGAGTCCCAGTCGCCGGCCTGGTAGGACTCGCCGAAGCCGATCAGCCCGCTCTCCCCGATCCGGTGGAAGAACGCGTCGGGCCGGTGCAGGCGCAGCACCGGTGCCCCGGCGGGGGCGGGGACCAGCGGGCGCGCTCCGGGCAGCTCGACGCGCAGGCCGCGGCGGCGGGCGATGCGGCCGAGCAGCCGCCGTGCCACCGCGGCGCGGGCCGGGACGTGCGGTGTTCGGGCCACGTCGGGCCACTGCCGCGCGTCGACCACCCCGGGTGACGCGGCGGCTACGGGCTGGGCGGCGGGCAGGGTCATGGGGCGGGCACCTTCGTCTGGGCGGTGTGGCCGGGGCAGGTGTGGCCGGGGCGGGGGTGGCCGGGGCGGGGGTGGCCGGGCAGGCCGCGCAGTCGGAGCGCGATGCCCTGGAGACGGATGTGGGCGCTGACCGCCCAGGTGGAGAAGGGGTGCCGGGTCGCGGCCCGCAGCAGGCGCCCGGTCGTGGCCGGGTGGCGGGTGCCGCGCAGGGTGGCGGTGAAGGGGCGTCCGCCCTCGCGTTCCAGCCGGACGGTCAGGGCCAGCCGCTCGCCCGGCTCCGGCAGCACCATCCGGTAGCGGCCGTCGACGGGGAAGTACGGCGAGACGTAGAACTCCTTCGCGGCCTCGGCCCGGCCGCGCCCGTCGGGGTGCAGCAGGTAGCGGTGCCGGCCGCCGTAGGTGTTGCGGACCTCGGCGACCGTGCAGACCGGGCGGCCGGCGCGGTCGTGGCACCAGTACACGGTCAGCGGGTTGAAGGCGTGCCCGAGCGAGCGGGCGTGGGCGAGCATCAGCACCCGCCCGCCGTCGAGGTCGATGCCCTCGCCGGCGAGGTAGCGGCCGATCTCCTCACGCGGCGGAAGACCCCGCTCGCCGGAGGGGAAGGAGGCCAGCCACCGCAGCGGCCGGGGGACGGGCGGCAGGCGGTCCAGGTCGACCAGCCACAGGTAGGTGCGGTGCCCGAAGGCGTTGCGGATCGGGGCGGTGCGCACATGGGTGATCCGGCACTCGTACAGCGCCGCGCCCCACGGCCCCGGCAGCGCGGGCGCCGGGCACCCGGCCGCCGGGGCGGACCGGTCGGCGGTCACGGTGCGCCCACTCCGAGCAGGGCGTGGGCCGCGGCCAGGCCCGAACGGCAGCCGTCCTCGTGGAATCCCCAGCCGTGGTAGGCGCCGGCGAACGCGGTCCGCCCGGTGGTCAGTTCGGGCAGCCGGGCCTGGGCCGCGACGCTCTCCCGGGTGTAGACCGGGTGCTCGTAGACGGTGCGGGAGACGACGTGCTCGGCCGGAACCGGGTGGCCCGGGTCCTCGTTCAGCGTCACCAGGTAGTCCTCGGTGGTGTCGAGGCCGAGGAGGCGGTTGAGGTGGTAACTGACCCGCACGCCCCGCGCGTCGTCCTCGCAGCTCGCCATCCGGTAGTTCCACGACGCGCGGGCCCGGGGAGCGACGGGGAGGTGGGAGGCGTCGCGGTGCAGGACGGTGGGGTTGCGCGAGTAGCGGAACGCCCCCAGCACCTCGCGCTCGGCCCGGGTGGGGTCGGCCAGCAGGGCGAGCGCCTGGTCGGCGTGGGTGGCGATCACCACCGCGTCCACCTCGGTGGCGCGGCCGTCCCGCGTGGTCACCGTGACCCCGTCGCCGTGGCGGCGCACCGTACGTACCGCGGCGCCGCGGTGGACGGTGCCCAGTTGCTCGGCGATCTTCGCCACGTACGTCCGTGAGCCGCCCGCCACGGTTCGCCAGTGCGGCGACCCGGTGACCGACAGCAGGCCGTGGTTGGCCAGGAACGCGAACAGGTAGCGCGCCGGGTAGTCACCGGCGACGTCCGGTGCGCACGACCAGACCGCGGCCACCACCGGCGTCATGAAGTGGCTGCGGAAGTAGGGCGAGAAGCCGTCGGCCACCAGGAACTCGCGCAGCGTCGGCTCGCCCGCTCCAGGATCGGCCAGCAGCGCCCTGGCCCGGCGGTGGAAACGCGGTACCTCGCCCAGCAGTCGCAGGTAGCCGCCGCGGGCGAGCGAGCCCGGCCGGGCGATCAGACCGCCGGGGCCGCGGGCCCCCGCGTACTCGAGCCCGCACCCGTCGCAGCGCACCGACATACTCATGTCGCTCTCCCGGGTGGCCACCCCCAACTCCCGGAACAGCGCGACCAGGTGCGGGTAGGTCCGCTCGTTGTGCACCAGGAACCCGGTGTCCAGCGCCAGCGTCCGGCCGTCCGCGCCGGTGGCCCGCTGGGTGTGGGCGTGACCGCCGAGCCGGTCGTCGGCCTCGAACAGCACCACCGGACGTCCCGCCCGGTGCAGCCGGAACGCGGCCGTCAGCCCCGACACTCCCGCGCCGACCACGGCCACGGTGCCGCCGCCCGCGTCGCCGGGGAGCGCCGTGGGTCCGCCCGTCCGCCACCAATCCACCGTAAACACCGTCGTGCCCTCCTCGCGGCCGGCCCACCCCGGGCCCGTCACCCTGTCCTCACTGCTGCTTCGGAGCACACGGGGAAAGGGATTGCTCCATTCGGGTCGGCGACTCGGACACCGGCCCGGCCGGTCGCGTCGGCCCCGCATCGTCGATCCACAGCTCGCGGGCCGCGCCCGGCGCCGCCCCGGGCGCCCCGTCGGCCACGAGCCCGCCGCCGACCCCGCCCGAGGCCGACCGCCGCGAGGCGGATCGACTGTCGCGAGGCGGGCCGCCGGCACGAGCCGCGGTCACGTCGCGTCGCGCCGGAGCGTGCCGGGCACGAGGACGGCGTGCCGGGGACGGGGCACGAGGAGCGGCGCCGGGCGGCGGGACGGAATCCCCGTGGGAGTACCGGTCCTGTTCGCCGCCGACAAGTCCGATCGTCATCGCGTTACGTGAATGACCGGCTGTGACGCGGGTGTCCCATAAAGTGGGGAACTCCCCTCATCACATGGGGGGCGGGATCATCGTACGGCGACAGTAGTGCCCGCGTCCGGATGCGATGTTTCCCCGCTGGAGTGATGAGACATGATAGAGACGCCATCGGATGTCACCCCGGCGGCCCAAGTCGGACTTCCCAGGCTGCGGTTTCACCATTTCGGCGTGCAGACGACCGACCTCGACAACAGTGTTCGCTGGTACGGGGACTTTCTCGGGTGCCGGCAGGCATGGTCGCTCGACCGGTTCTCCGAACTGACCCGTAGCCGCCTGCCCGGGATTCGCGAGCTGACCGAGATGTCGATCGGAAATGTCCGCATTCACCTTTTCGACCGGCCCGGCCGCACGTCCGATCCGGCCGAGAGTGTCGTGCAGTTCCAGCACCTCTGCTTCGGAGTGGAAACACCCGAGGACCTGATACGGCTTCGCCGGCGCTGGACCGAGCTCTACGAGTCCGGGCGGTATGTTTTCGCGACGGACGAGCAGCCGACCGACATCGTGATCGACAAGGACGGCGTGCAGAGCTTCTACGCGTACGACGTCAACGGGCTGGAATTCGAATTCACCTTCCTGCCGGAAGCACTGTCATGAAGCCAGCCACCAGTGGTGCGCTGTGCGACGCTCCGACCGCCGGGCGATGGGACTTCGGGGGATTCCCGTACGGTCTCGAACCGCTGATCCTGCCGGCGGTGGGGGAGCCCGACGGCCCGGCGGACGCGGTTCCGGCCTGGGACTACGCCGAGAGCTGCCGACGCCTGGCCGATCTCGGCGAACGCGGCCTGCTGACGCCCGAGGTCGAGCCGTGCGAATCGCAGGACGAGCTGTTCTGGTTCCGGTGGCTCACCGGGCACCAGGTGTGCTTCGTGCTGTGGCGGCTGATCGCCCAGCTCGTGGACGACCTCGACCAGGGGCGCCGGCCGGCCGACGAGGTGCTGCCGCAGATCAGCCACTACGTGCACGGTTACTCCGCGATGCTGCTCTACACCGGCTCGTGCCCGTCCGACGTCTACGACGTCCTGATCAGGCCGAGCATGCGGTTGAGGCACCGCGCGTTCAGCGGCGCCTGGGCGCCGGACTACTGGCCGATCCGGGACCTCTTCCGCCGGCGTCGGCTGCCCGGGGCCGCCGAGGCGGACACCGGTGAACTGCTGGACGCCATCGGCCTGCTGCACCTCGTCCACGACGGGGTCGCCGCGCGTCTGGTCGCCAACGGCCGGTCGCTGCTGCGCGAGGCCGCCGTGCGCAGTCCCGGTCACCGGGCCGCGGGGCTGGTCTACGACTCCTACTTCACGACGCTGCGGGCACCGGTCGCCCGGCACGAGGTGGTGGCGCAGCTGCTGCGCCGACTCGTGGCGATCGCCCAGGACGTCACCGCGAACGGGCTGTACGCGGCGGGTGACGCCGACGAGCGGCCGACCGAGCTGCAGAAGCCCGAAGTGGTCAAGTGCGAGAACAGCCTCGTCGACATCCTGC
Source organism: Kitasatospora sp. NPDC094019 (assembly GCF_044764505.1). Taxonomy (NCBI): domain Bacteria; kingdom Bacillati; phylum Actinomycetota; class Actinomycetes; order Kitasatosporales; family Streptomycetaceae; genus Kitasatospora; species Kitasatospora sp. NPDC094019. The sequence continues at coordinate 595,691 of NZ_JBIWIF010000001.1, read as the reverse complement.
TGGGCGTCGCCCGACACGCGTGCGGCCTTCCGACCCCGCCGCTGCCCACCCCCCCGTACGAAGCCTGGCCGAGGAGTTAGTCCATGACCGTCCTGCGACCGGCGCTGACCGGAACCCTCGGCGGCGTGTCCGCGACGCACTGGCTGGCGTCCGCCGTCGGCATGGGCATCCTGGAGCGCGGCGGCAACGCCTTCGACGCCGCGGTGGCCGCGGGGTTCGCCCTGCAGATCGTCGAGCCGCATTCGAACGGGCCGGGTGGCGACGTCGTGATCGCCGTCTACTCGCGCTCGACCGGCGAGGTCCGCGTCATCTGCGGCCAGGGCCCGATGCCGCAGGCGGCGAGCATCGACGCGTTCGGTGCGCTCGGCATCAAGCAGATACCGGCGGGCGGCCTGCTTCCGGCGACCGTGCCGGGAGCCTTCGGGGCCTGGATGCGGCTGCTCGGCGAGTTCGGCACCATGCCGCTGGAGACCGTCCTCGAACCGGCGATCGGATACGCCTCCAACGGTTACCCGCTGCTGCCCGCCGCCGCCTCGACGATCGGCGCCATGGCCGACCTGTTCCGGACCGAGTGGACCGATTCGGCCCGTACCTACCTGCCGGGCGGCGCGGTGCCGGCGGCCGGGTCCCGGATGCGCAACGAGGCGCTGGCCGACACCTACCGACGGCTGATCCGCGAGGCACGGGCGAAGTCCTCGACCCGGGAAGGTCGGATCGAGGCCGCTCACACCGCCTTCTACCAGGGCTTCGTCGCCGACGCGATCGACCGCTTCGCGCGCACCGAGGAGGTGTTCGACTCGACCGGCCGGCGCCACCGCGGCCTGCTGACCGGTGACGACCTGGCGAACTGGCGGCCGGGCGTCGAGGCCGCGTGCTCGCTGCCGTACGGCGAGTTCACCGTCCACAAGGCGGGTCCCTGGTCCCAGGGCCCGGTGTTCCTGCAGCAGTTGGCCCTCCTTCAGGGGTGCGACCTGCGGTCCATGGGACTGGGCAGTGGCGAGTACGTCCACACCGTCGCCGAGGCGGCCAAGCTCGCGATGGCCGACCGGGAGGCGTGGTACGGCGACCCGGACCACACGCCGGTGCCACTGGCCGAGCTGCTGTCGGCCGAGTACTCCGCCGAGCGGCGCTCGCTCCTCGGTGAGCGGGCGAATCTCGATCCGCGGCCGGGACGGCCCGGCGGCGCCCGGGGACGGATCCCGGAGCCGGAGCCGGAGGAGGTGGGCGCGGACGAGCCGGAGTGGATGACCCACCTGCGCAGCGGCCTGCCCACCGTCACCCCGATCGGTCCGCGGGCCGGCGCCGGGAACACCTGCACGGTGGCCGTCGCCGACGCGTGGGGCAACCTGGTCGTCGCGGTGCCCAGCGGCGGCTGGCTCAAGAGCTCGCCGGTGATCCCGGACCTCGGTTTCGCGCTCGGCACCCGGGGCCAGACGGCGTGGCTCACCGAGGGACACCCCAACTCGCTCGCGCCCGGACGGCGCCCCCGCACCACGTTGAGCCCCAGCATCGTGCTGCGCGGCGGCGAGCCGTTCCTGGCCTTCGGAACCCCGGGCGGTGACCAGCAGGACCAGTGGACGCTCCACGCGTTCCTCGCGGTCGCCGAGTTCGGATGCGAACTCCAGGCGGCGGCCGAGCTGCCCGCCTGGCACATCGACCACTTCCCGCAGTCGTTCGCGCCGCGCACCTCGCGGCCGGGCGTGGTGGTCGTGGAGCGCTCGTTCGACCCCGCCGTGCTCGCCCTGCTGGAGCGGAAGGGGCACCGGCTCGACGTGGTGCCGGAGGGCACGCTCGGCAAGGTCTGCTCCGCCGGTGTCGACCCGGTCACCGGATTCCTGCGGGCCGCAGCCGGTCCGCGAGGCCGCCAGGCGTACGCGGTGTGCCGTTAAATTCCCGATCATGTGAGGCGGTAGCCATGTTCGTGCCCAGCCATTACCAGATCCAGGACGAGGACTGGCACCGCCGCATCATCGACGGTCACCCGCTGGCGACGCTCACGACCAACGGCGCGACCGTGCCGTGGGCGTCGCGCCTGCCGGCCCTCGTCGCCCCGGGCCAGCCCCGGTCCGGCCCGCTCGTCGGCACGGAGCTCTTCGGTCATCTCAACCGCGCCAACCCGCATTGGAAGGCGCTGGCCGACGGCACCCACGCCCGGCTGATGTTCGACGGGCCGGGCGGATTCGTCACCCCGGCCGTCTACCCCGGTGGCCCGTCCGCCCCGACGTGGAACTTCGCGGCCGTGCACGTCTGCGGGCGGATCCAGCTGATCCACGAGCCGGAGGAGACGCTCCAGGTGGTCCGGTGGACGGCCGAGCGCCTGGAGCAGCGCTTCGGCGCCGGCTGGGACCAGACCGCGTCGATCGACCACTTCCGCCGGATCCTGCCCGGCGTCGGTGCCTTCAGGCTCCGGATCGAGACGGTGGAGGGGCTGTTCAAGTTCAGCCAGGAGAAGCCGGCGGACGTTCAGGAGTCGGTGATCCGGCGCTACGAGGCCGATGACAGCGGCACCGGCCGGCCGATCGCCCGGCTGATGCGCGAGGCCGGGATGGGGCAGCCGGCCGGGGTCGGGGTGGCCGGCCGGGCACCGGATGTCGCCGCCGGGGTCTGCCCGTTCTGACCGGTCCGGGACCGCGGGACGATCGGTCGACCACAGAGCGGGGCACACCGTAACGTCCGAGGCATGGCACTCATCACCCGTACCGCCCAGGCGCTCTCCACCGAGACACTGAACCAGTTGCGTTCGGCCGTCGAGACGGCAACTCGGCCCGAACGCCTGGGCGGTCGCAGTCCCTATCACTACACCTTCTGGTACCCGCTGGGTGCGCCGCCGCGCAACCTGGTCGAGGCGGCCGTCCGGAACCACCTCCTGCGGCACATCCCCGCCGAGGTCCGGGCGGCCGCCGTCGGCGTCGAGTGGTGGCTCGGCCGGCTGTCCCCGCCGTACGCCCCGAACTTCGAGTTCGGTCTGCACCGTGACATCGGCGAGGATCCGGAGACCGGTGCGCTGGACTCCCCGATGCTGTCCAGCGTCATGTACCTGAACGACGTGGACGACGGCCCGCTGATGGTCTTCGGCGGTGAGCCGTCGCCGGAGGCGCAGGACCGGGAGTTCGTCTTCCCGGCCGAGAACCTCTACGTCACCTTCCCGGGCCACCTGTGGCACTCCGTCGGCAACCGGCGCGACGTGCACCACGAACCGTCAGCCGTTCCCGAGCACCGGGAACGGCTGACGGTTCTGGTGAACTGGTGGCCCTACCAGCCGGGCGACATCGCCGCCGAGCCGATGAAGCAGGTCGCCGCACCGTACGACGGGTCGATGTACCCCGAGTTGCGGGCGGCGGACACCGGCTCTCAGATCTCCCCGTAGCCCATCCGCCGGGTGATGGCGTCCTTCATCGCCGTGGCCAGCTGGTCCACGTTCTCGCGGTCGAACAGGCTCAGGTGGCTGCCCTTGACCTCGGTGCTCTCCAGCTCGGCGACGAAGGCGCCCCACCCGCGGTCGCCGTCCAGGTAGCCCGGGGGGAACGCCGGCGCGTCGGCCGGCAGCGGGTCTCCGGCGCGCAGCAGCTCCACCTCGGCCGGGTAGAACTCCGGCCAGTAGTCGAGGAACGCGGCGCGGTTGCGCTCGACCGTCCTGGTCAGCTCGGCCGGCGCCGTGGCGCCGGGGTCGGCGCCCTCCAGCCGCAGTACGTCGAGCGCCAGGCACGCGTCCCGCACCTCGGCGGCCTCCTCCGCCGAGGACATGAACGAGGGCGGCGCCCAGGTGTCGAGCAGCAGCGTCGCGGCGACCCGCTCGCCGCGCAGCAGCCAGGTCCGGGCCATCTCGACCGCCACACAGCCGCCCATCGACCAGCCGGCGAGCACGACGGGGGCGATGCCGCGCACCGTGTCGACGGCGGCCGCGTACCGGGCGGCGATCTCCTCGATCGTCGCCGGAGCGTCGTCCGGCAGCGACTGCAGGGCGTACACCGCGAACTCCCCGCCGAGCCGCTGGGCCACCTCGTGGAAGGGCAGCGCCGAACCGCTCGCCGCGTGCACGAGCACCAACAGCGGCGCGCCGGGGTTCTCGACCAGAGCGACCAGGTGGCCCTCGGGCGCCGGAGCGGCTTGCGCCGCCCCCAGCGTGGCCGCCAGTTCGCGCACCTTCGGGGCGGTGAAGACGTCCTGGACGGAAGGTCGCAGGCCGAGCCGGCCCGCGCATTCCTCGATCAGTTTGAACACCAGCAGCGAATGGCCGCCCAGCTCGAAGAAGCTGTCGGTGACACTGACCGAGTCCCGGCGCAGCAGCCGGGCGTAGATCTCGGCCAGTCGGGCTTCGAGCTCGGTCCTCGGGGCGACGAACCCCTCGTCCTCGGCGAGTGCCTCGCCGCCGCGCAGGTCGAGCAGCGCGGCGGCGTCGATCAGGCCGTCGTCGGTGCGGAGGATCCGGTCCACCACGGTGACGCTGCCCGGTACGAGATAGCCGGGCAGCTGCCGGGCGGCGCCGTCGGCGAGTTCCGTCGCCGACGGGGTCCGGCCGTCGGCCGGCACCACGAAGGCGGCGAGGCCGCCCTCCGGCGCCGCGGTGACCGCGCACAGGGCCACCCCGCCCTGGCCGGTGAAGGCCGCCTCGACGGCGGCCCGGTCCACGCGCATGCCGTGGAGCGTGAGCTGCCGGTCGACCGGGCCCAGGTGTTCCAGCGCACCGTCCTCGCGGCGTCGGCAGAGTTCGCCGGTACGCACCATGCGCGCGCCGGGCGCGCCGAAGGGGTCGGCGACGAACTGCTCCGCGGTCGGCGCGGACAGCCCGTGGTAGCCGTGGCCCGCTCCGGCCCCGCCGACGTACAGCTCGCCGACCACGCCGACCGGCGCCGGTTCGAGCGTCCCGTCCAGCACGTACAGGGCGTGGTGGGCCGCTCGACGGCCCTTCTCGGTGACCCGGCCGGTCTCCGGCAGGCCCTGCCAGGTGATGACCTCGCCCGGGAAGCCGGCGACGGTCACCGGTTCGCCGCCGCAGAAGATCCGGCGCAGCGACCCGCCGCCGGCGCCGTCCAGCGGCACCGACGGCCTGGTCCACAGGGTGGTGACGCGGTACGTCTCGATGTGCTCCAGCAGGGCCCGCGGGTCCTGGTGCGTCCCGGGCCGGCAGAGGGTGACGGTGCCACCGTACGACAGCGGCCAGAACGCGCCGTCGGGGGTCTCCGGGAGCACCACCTCGCCGACGGCCAGGGGGTGGCTGCGCTGCAGTTCCGCCACCTCGGCCAGCTCCCCGGCGACGGAACGGACGACGGCCCCCGGCCGGCCGGGGGAGCGGACCAGGCGGAGCAGGTCGTACCCGGCTTCCGGGGCCGACGGGTTCTCGGTGGGCGCGTCGGCCCACCGCTCGGCGTCGGCGAACGAGACCACCCGCCAGGATCCGGCCGGCACCCGGGCCGCGGTCGCCCGATCGGTGACCACCACCTCCGGAGCGGCGTCGGCCAGTTGCTCCGGCGCGACCGCCGTGTACGGGGCGCCGAGCTTGGCCGCGGCGTACCGGGCGACGAGCTGGTCGGCGCCGTCGCCGAGGCAGAGTGCCAGGACCGTGCCGGGCCGGACTCCGGCGTCGCACAGGGCCCACGCCAGCCGGTTGGCCCGGCTGTTGAGCTCGGCGTAGCTCACCGCCCCCTCGTCGGTGCGGACCGCCACCGCGGCCGGGCTGCGGCGGGCCTGCTCCTCGAAGGGCTGTGCCATCGTCCGGTACCGGACGTCCGGCCGTTCGGGTCCGGCCGGCCGGGGCAGGCCGCGCTCCCGTTCGGCCGGTGCGAGCAGCGGCAGCTCGAACGCCGGTGCGTCGGGTTGTCCGGCGCCCTCGGCGAGCAGCGTCTCCAGGACCCCGGCGAAGCGCAGGGCGGTCGACCTCTCGAACAGGCCGGCGTCGTAGATCAGGACGCCGCTCATCCCGTCCCGGTCGCCGAACAGGCTCACGGCCAGGTCCCACATCGCGGCGCTGGTGTCCAGCTCGGAGCCCAGGTCGGCGGTGCCGCCCGCGCCGGTCGACTGCACGTTGACCATGGTCTGGAACACCGCCTGCACCCCGTCCAGCCGGGGCAGGGCCAGTTCCGCCACCACCTGGTCGAAGGGCACCGCCTGGTGGTCGTGGGCCTCCAGGACGGTCTGGTGCACCCGGCGGACGACCTCGCGGAGCGTGGGGTGGCCGCTCAGGTCGGTGCGCAGGGGCGCCGACTTCACGAAACAGCCGATGATCGTCTCGGCGACCTCGTGGTCCCGGCCGGCCAGCGGGGCGCCGACGATGACGTCCCGCTGCCCGGTGGTCCGGGCCAGGAACAGCTTGTACGCGGCCATGAGGACGACGAACAGGGTGACGCCCTCGTCCGTCGCCAACCGCTGCAGGCGGGCCAGCACCGGGCCGGGGACCGTGAGGGGAACGGTGCCCCCGGACCGCTTCGACCGGGCCGGCCGCGGACGGTCCCTCGGCAGGTCCAGCACCGGCAGTTCGCCGGCCAGCTTTCCGGTCCAGTAGGACAGGTCGCGCCGGACCGCCGCCTCGTCGGCGTTCGCCTGCTCCCAGGCCACGTAGTCGAGGAAGCCGACCGGCGGGGCCGGATCGAGCGGGCGGCCGGCCAGCAGGGCGTCGAGCTCGGCGACGACCATCATCCGGGACAGCCCGTCGATGACGATGTGGTGGAAGATGACCGCCAGCATGGTCCGGTCGCCGGGCAGGGCGAACCCGATGATCTGGAAGAAGCACGGCCCGTCGAGCGGGAACGGGCGCCGGGCGGCCTCGTTGCCGCCCTCGGTCGCCAGCGCCTGCGCTTCCTCGGCCGACAGGTGGCGCAGGTCGTGCCAGGTCACCGGCGGCTCGATCGGGCCGTCGTCCTGCTGCACCGGCACGCCGTCGAGTTCGAACATCCGGACCCGCAGGACGTCGTGGCGGGCCATCAGCTCCGCCGTCACGGCGCGCACCGTCGGGAGGTCGAGCGCCCGGTCCAGGGTCCGCAGCTCCGGCAGGCTGTACTCGCTGGTGTCCGGGTACTGGCGGCAGGAGAACCAGATCCTCGCCTGCGGCGGGTTGAGCGGTACCGGGGTGCCCCGCGGCACCGGGGTGATGCGCGGGCCCCGCGTCGCGGTGCTCCGTTCGAGCAGCAGCTTCATGAGCTGCTGCTGCTGCTTGTCCACGTTCGGTGAGGTCATCGGATCAGCCCTCCTGGCTGTCGGGGTGCGCGGCGTGGTCGGAGAGTGCGGCCAACTCGGCGATCAGCGCCTTCTCCAGGTGCTCGGCCACGCCCGCGATCGTCGGCGCGCTGAAGAACTGCCGTACGGTGACCGCCACTCCGAACCGGGTCTTGACCCGGTGCAGCATCTGCAGGGCCGACAGCGAGCTGCCGCCCGCCTCGAAGAAGTGCTGCAGCCGGCCGACCTTCTCGATGTTCAGCAGCTCGCACCAGACCTCGGCGAGCTGCGACTCGATCAGCGAGGCGGCCTCGGAGACCCCGGCGCGTGCCCCGCGGTCCTGTGCGGTCGGTGCCGGCAGGGCCTGCCGGTCGACCTTGCCGGACGGGGTGAGCGGCAGCGCGGCCAGCTTCACGTACGCCGCCGGCAGGAGGTACCGGGAGAGGTAGCCGGCCGCGTGCTCCGCCACCTCGGGGACGGCGGCCCCGGGGCCCACAAGGTAGGCGACGATCTCCTTGGTGCCGGGCTCGTCCTCGCGGATCCGCACGGCCACCTGTTCGACCGACGGGTGGCGGCGCAGCACCTCCTCGATCTCGCCGGGCTCCACCCGTACGCCCCGGACCTTGGCCTGGCCGTCGGACCGCCCGGCGTAGTGCAGCAGGCCGTCCTCGTCCCGGACGGCCAGGTCGCCGGTGCGGTACAGCCGCTCTCCCGGCGTCACGGCCCAGGGGTGCGGCAGGAACCGCTCCGCGGTGAGGTCCGGCCGGCCGAGGTAGCCCCGGGCCAGGCCGTCCACGCCCGCGACGTAGAGCTCGCCCGGCACGCCCGGGGCCACGGGCCGCAGGGCCTCGTCGAGCACGAACAGCCGGTAGCCGTTCACCGCCCGGCCCATCGGGACGCTGCCGTTGCCCGGCCAGTCGCGCCCGCTCCACACTGCGACCTCGGAGGTCTCGGTCTGGCCGTACGCGTTGTCCAGCCGGACCTCGAAGTGGGTGGCGAACCGCCGCAGCAGCGCGGCCGGGACCGCCTCGCCCGAGGTCTGCACGCGGTCGAGGCCCGGGTACCGGGTGGCGTCGACCGTGGCCAGGTACATGTCCAGCATCGACGGGACGAAGTGGGCGACCGCGGTGTCCGGCGTGGCGAGCGCCTCGGCCAGGTACGGCACGTCCGTCTCGCTGCCGGCCTCGGCCAGCAGGACCGTCGCGCCGGCCCCGAGCGTCGCGAAGACCTCCCAGATCGCGACGTCGAAGATCAGCGGGGTCTTGTGCACCACCCTCAGACCGGGGCGCAGCTCGTAGCGCCGGGCGATCCACTCCACCCGCGAGGCCGCGCAGCCGTGGTCGATGATCACGCCCTTGGGCCGGCCGGTCGACCCGGAGGTGTAGTGGACGAACGCCGTGTTGCGGGGGTGGATCCCGGCCTCCGGCCCGCCTGCCGGGGCGTCCGCCGGGGTGTCCGCGGCCGGATCGACGACCGGCACGTGCTCCAGCCCGGCCGGCACCGCGGAGGCGACCACCGCCGCCATCGCGGAGTCGGCGGCGATCCAGCGCAGCCGCTCGGCCGGGTATCCGGCGTCCAGCGGTACGAATCCGGCGCCGGCGCGAAGCACCCCGAGCACCGCGGCGATCGAGGCGACCGAGCGTTCGACGCAGATCCCGACCAGCGCCTCCGGACCGACGCCGACGGCGGTCAGCGCGGCGGCGACCGCCCCGGCCCGGGCGTCGAGTTCGGCGTAGCTGACGGTGGTCGTCCCGGCCTGTACGGCGATCACGGACGGGTCCCGGGCCAGCGCCGCGCGGAAGCCGTCGTGCAGCAGCGCGTCGGCGGCGACCCGGTCCCGGTGGTCGGCGTTGATCGCGGCCAGCTGGGCGGTGGCCGCGGCGGGCGACAGCAGCGGCAACTCGGCCAGCCGCGCCGACGGGTCCGCCAGCGCCGATTCGAGGAGCGCCACCAGGGCGTCCTGCCAGCGATCGGCGGACGGGCGGTCGAAGCGGCGGCCGGAGTACTCCACCTCGCCGGTGACCCCGCCGCCGTCCAGCCGCAGCGTGCAGGTCAGCGCCATCTTGGCGGTGCCCGAGTGGATCAGCTGCTCGGTGATTTCGAGGCCGTCGATCGCACCGTCCTCGTCCACCGGGGTGGACTGCAGGACGAACATGGTCTGGAAGAGCGGGTTCTCGGTGGCGTCCGCGCCCTGGGAGACGCCGCCCGCCATCTCCGAGAACGGCAGGTCCTGCCGGGACAGCGCCTCGGCCAGCGCCGCGTCGGTGCGCGCCACCAGCTCCCGGAAGGTCATCCGGGGGGTGAACCGCACGCGCAGCGGCACGGTGTTGACCAGGTACCCGACCAGCTCCTCGGTGCCCGACCGTCCCCGGCCGGCCATCGGCACACCGACCACGAGGTCGTCGGCGCCTTCGGTCATCCGGTGCAGCGTGGCGAAGAAGCCGGCGAGCAGCACGCCGAACGGGGTGGACCCGCAGGCGCGGGCCACGTCCTCGACCTGGGCCGGGCCGAGCCCGTCGAACCCGAGCGGTATCGAGAACCCGGACTGCCCCGGTGCCCCGGTCGGCCGGCCCGGCTCGACCACCGGCGCGTCGCCGGAGAGCCGGTCCGTCCAGTAGCGCCGCTGCCCGGCCGCCTCCTCCGAGGCCAGCCAGCGCTCCTGCCAGGCCACGTAGTCGGCGTACCGCACGGCGGGCCCGGGCAGCGGGCGGCCCTGGTACAGCGCGGCGAACTCGCGCCGGAACACCCCGAGCGACCAGGCGTCGAAGGCGCTGTGGTGCACGTCGAGCAGCCAGAGGTGGTTCCTGTCGTCGACGCGGTAGCAGAAGGAGCGCAGCAGCGGGCCGGCGGACAGGTCGAACGGCCGGGCCGCGTCCGCCTCGGCCCGACGTGTCGCGGCGGCGCGGTCGGCCACCTCCGTCACCCGGGTGCGGACCGGCGCCGGCGGCCGGAGGCGGGCCCGGACCCGGCCGTCGACCTCCGCGAGGGTGGTGCGCAGCGCCTCGTGCCGGGCCGTCAGCTCGGTGAGCGCGGCGTCCATCCGGTCGATGTCGAGCGGACCGGAGATCCAGTACCCGAAGGGCACGGCGTACGTCGCGGCGCCGCCGTGCAGCCGGTCCAGGTACCAGAGGGCGGCCTGGCCGCGGGAGACCGGCCGCCACTCCTCGCGCTCGCCGGTCGGCGTGACGGCCCCCAGACCGGGTTCGTACCTCGGCGCCCGGTCCACCAGCGCGGTGACGCCGGCCACGGTCGGGTCCGAGCGCAGCTGCTCGAAGGTCAGCGCCGCTCCGGTGACCTGGGCGACGCGGCTGAGCAGTTGCAGCCCGCGCAAGGAGTCGCCGCCCGCCGCGAAGAAGTCCTCGCCGGCGTCCGGCACCCGGCCCAGCACGTCCGCGAAGAGGCCCGCGACGGTCTGCTCCGGGGTGGACGGGGCGACCGGGCCGGGCCGGTCGGCGACGGCCGGCGGGGGCGGCAGCCGGGACGGGACGACCTTGCCGCTCAGCGGGGAGCGCGGGATCCGGTCCAGCCGCACGATGGTCCCCGGGACCATGACGGCGGGAAGCCGGCCGGCCAGCTCGGCCCGGAGAGCGGCCTCCCCCTCCGGTGCCTCGTCCGCCTCGACGTACGCGACCAGGCGCGCGCCGGAGACCGGGTCCTCGGTCGTGACCACGAAGGCGTCACGGACGCCGGCGCAGGCCCGTACGGCGTTCTCCACCTGGCCGGGCTCGATCCGGAAGCCGCGGATCTTCACCTGGCGGTCCGAGCGGCCGAGGAACTGCAGGTTCCCGTCGGGCAGCCGCGAGGCACGGTCACCGGTCTTGTACATCCGGGTGCCGGGCGGCCCGAACGGGTCCGGGCAGTAGCGGTCGGCGGTGGCCGCGGGCGCGCCCAGGTAGCCGCGGGCCAGCCCGAAGCCGGCGATCCACACGTCTCCCGGTCCACCGTCGGCCACCGGCGTCAGGTCCTCGTCGAGCAGGTGCACGGTCACCCCGGGCAGCGGCCGGCCGATCGGCACGAGTCCGGTGTCGGGCAGGTTCGCCGGGTCCGGACGGTACGTGGTGCAGCTGATCGTGGTCTCGGTGGGCCCGTAGTCGGCGACGAAGTCCACCGGTCGCGAGCCGACGACCTCGGTCCAGGCGGCGAGCTTGTCCATGCGGATCTTGTCGCCGCCGATGAAGACCGTGCGCAAGGTCCCGGGGAGGTCCACCACCCCGGCCCGGAGGTCGTCCGTCCACTGGTGCCAGTACGCGCTCGGCAGGCTCACCGCGGTCACGCCGCGCGCGGTGATCAGCTCGGTCAGCTCGACGCTCGTCGGGCGCGGAGCGTCCGGCAGCACGACCGTTCCGCCGGCGAGCCAGACCGGCAGCGTCTCCTCCAGCGAGGCGTCGATGGCCATCGAGGTGAACTGGAGGAACCGGTCGGTCGGCTTCAGGTCCAACTCGGCCCGGATCGCGGCGGCGTGGGCGGCCAGCGAGGCGTGGGAGATGCCGACGGGCTTCGGCCGGCCCGTGGAGCCGGAGGTGAACATGCAGTAGGCCAGGTTGTCCGGCGACATCACCGGGGCCGTGGCGGTCGGGGCGGTACCGGCCGGGTCCGGGCCGGCCGGGGCGGCCAGGTCGGACAGCCGCACGGCCGAGAAGCCGGTGCCGGTCGGCACCGGACCGGAGCCGGAGTGCAGCAGCAGCTCCACCCCGGCGTCGGCCAGCATCGAGGCGGCCAGGTCGGCGGGGAGCGCGGAGTCGAGCGGGACGTAGACGCCACCGGCCTTCCAGATGGCGAGCAGCGTCACCAGCCAGCGCGCCGACTGTTCGACGGCCAGCCCGACCCGGACCTCGGGGCGCACCCCCCGCTCGGTCAGCAGGCCGGCCAACCGCGCGGCCTGTTCGTCGAGTCGGGCGTAGCTCAGGACTCCGTCGCGGGAGACGACCGCGGGCGCGGTCGGCGTTCGCGCCGCCTGCGCCTCGATCAGATGGTGCACGCAGAGAGTGGACATGAAACAGCCTGCCTCCGGATCCGAAAGGGCGTGAATCGCGCACGGGGAAGGGGGATCCGCCACCGTGTCCAACTGTGTGGGATGCGCGGTCGGACAATGCCTGGAGCAGCACCCGAGCGGGCCGGACCGGGACTTCGGGAGCGAGGAAACGCTCCGTCGTCGGTGCGCGGTCGGTGATCCCGATGCGCGTTCACGAGGGGTGAAGCACGGCCGGAGCCCTGGCGGAGTGGACCACGCCAGGGCTCCGGCGACGAGCGGCCGCCGCGGCCTCGACCTGCGGCGCCGCGGTCCTCGGCTACGGCAGTCCGGCGCCTCCCACCAGGGGCAGGGTCAGACGGCTGCCGCGCAGGTCCAGCCGCACGGTGGCGCCGGTCGTGGTCGGGGTCGTGTAGTCGGGGTCGCTCTGCTGCAGGACCAGCCCCAGCACGTGTCCGGCCGGGACGGTCTGGTCCATGGCCTGCATCGGCACCGTGATCGAGTACCACCGGCCGGGCTGCAGCGGGACCCGGAAGCGCAGCGAGATCCGATGGGCGGCGTCCTGCCAGCCCCGGGTCAGGATGCCGCGGTCGCTGGTCACCACGTCCTCGACGGAGTCGCGGTAGCACCCGCTGTCGGCCGCGGTCGACCCGCCCCAGCAGGACGTGGTGTCCAGCGTGCGGACGCCCTCGTCGGGATAGACGGTGTTGACCCGTGCGGCGGTGCCGTAGTCGACGAGCCTGGCGCTGAGTTCGGTGGTCGGCCGGTCCACCTGGACGCGCAGCTGTACGGCCGGATTTCCGGAGATCCGCATGTCGCGGGTCAGCGGCCCGGAGAGGAAGGCGACCCGTCCGGCGACGGCGTCCTTCGGGTCGGCCGTGGCGGCGTCCTCGGTCAGCTCGGGGTTGTCCGCCCAGATCCGCTCACCGGTGCCGGGGCGGCCGCCCAGGGTGCCGGTGGTGCCGTTGCCCTCGCCCAGGCGGACCTGCACCTGCCGCGTGCCCGGAGCCGGCCAGGCCGGCTGGTCGGTCCACGTCCCGGGAGCGGTCTCCAGGGTCACCGGCGCCTCCCGGTCGATGCCGTTGCGCAGGCCCTGCAGGTAGAAGTCGAACCAGCGGTGCAGCGTGTCGACCCACTCGGCGCGCCGGTAGTCGAACGGGTCGACGTGGCCCGTCTGGGAGAGCCACATCTTGCGGGGGACCTTCAGCGTCTCCCACCACTTGGTGGCGTGGTCCGTCATCACGTTGCCGTCGTTGAGGCCGTGCACCAGGAAGACCGAGGCCCGTACCTTGGACGCGTTCAGCCGGACGTCGCGCTCCGCCCAGTAGGCGTTGTAGTCGCCGGTCGCGTCGTCGCTGCCGGCCTCGATCTCCTTCAGCATCCGGGCGCAGGCTTCCGCCGGTCGGCTGGTGACCAGGTTGAACAGGTACTCACTGGTCTTCGGGCCGACCAGCACGCCGTTGTGGCGGGCGTAGTCGTATCCGCTGGAGGTGGCCGCGATCGCCACGACGGTCTTCAGCCCCTCCACGCCGGTGGCCGCCACCTCGTTGGCGACCGTCCCGTCCGCCGACTTGCCGACCATGCCGACCATGCCGTTGGTCCAGCCGGTCGCGACGGCCGGTGACCCGTCGGCGTACGTGGCCTTCCCCCGGCCGTTGAGCCAGTCGATGGCGGCCTTCGTGCCCAGCGTGTCCTCGGGCCCGTCGGTGTCGGTGCAACCGGTGGAGCGGCCGGTGCCGGCCAGGTCCACGGAGACGACGGCGTACCCGCGCGGGACGAAGTAGTTGTCGTAGAAGAGCGGCATCCCGGAGATCGTGCCCGCCGCGTCGTACGCCTTGAGTTCCCGGTCGGGACCGCGGCCCACACGGGCGTTGTAGGGCGACGCCGTCATGATGACCGGCACCCGGACGTTGCCGGCCCGGGGCCGCACGATGTCCACCGCGACCTTGTCGGGCACCCCGTCGTGGTCGTTGTCCAGCGGGGTCCGGACCCAGACGCTCTCACGGACCGCGTCGGCGTACGAGTACACGGGCACCGTGCCGGTTCCGCGGACGTGGGGTGCGGTGGCCGAGGCACTGGCCGGTACGGCGGCGGCACCCAGCACCGCGACCAGAACTGTGCAATACACGAGGAAACGACGCATGGTCAGATCTTGCTGGAGTCACCGCCGGAGACGAAGCGTCGCGGTGCCGCATAATTCGGGGACTTTGACGGAACTCCCACTGTTCAATCGACCGCCGGTGGGAGGCCGACCCGGGCGGCGAGAAACTTCGGGGCCAGTCGGCAATAGCTGTCGGTGACGAGTTCGGAAATCTCGGTCCAGTCGGTGTGGTCGCCGAGAACGGCGGCGACGACGTCGTGGCCCCAGTCGGCCCGGAGGAACGGGAAGCCGCCGGAGGTCAGGCCGAGCAGGTCGTCGACGGGTACCCGGAACGTCATGACGACCAGTTCCCGGTCCCCGGTCGCGTACGGCGCGTAGAACGGGACGCGGTCCGCGTTCGGCGCGTAGACATGGGCGAAGGTCCGCGCGCGGATCCGCCAGCGCACGCCGATCCAGGCCGGTTCCTCGTACGACTCGGGCAGCTGCCGGCAGATCGGCCGCAGCCGCTTCAGGATCTCCGGTGGTACGTCTCCGGTGCTGGACATGGGCCGACTCTAGCGGCCGCCGGCGAATTCCGCGCCGGATACGGGCGGGCCGGGTGCGCACGCGATTCCCCAAAACAGGGGGCACCGCGGAACCCGTTGTTCGCCGGGTGGAGAAGCCAGAATGGTTCTGCTTGGCGCGACATGATGAGACTTCGGACGAAGAGGGTGTTGATCGTGGAATTCAGGCGTCGGACGATTGTCTTCGAGGCTGCGGACATCGGCGTGGAGAGCGCGTTCTGGGCGGGGCTGCTGGACGGCACGGTCGAGGCCAAGGACACCTGGCACAACGTCTGGGTCGAGGGGGACTGGCACCTGGCCGTCCAGCTCGCGCCCGACCACGTCCCGCCCGTGTGGCCGGACGGGGCTTCGCAGCAGGTCCACCTCGACTTCTACGTCGATGACCTGGAGGCCGCGCACGACAAGGTGGTCGAGCTCGGCGGGCGGCTGGTGAAGGCGTCCGACGATCCCGCCGCGCGCACCGGGTTCCGGGTCTACACCGACCCGGCGGGTCACCCCTTCTGCGTCGCCTGGCCGTAGGACCGCACGATCTCCGGGCGGAACACGACGCCGGTGGCGGGTCTCCGAGGAGACCCGCCACCGGCGTCGTGTTCCGCCCGGTCAGACGTCGAAGACGTAGAGTCCGTAGTTCCGGTCGGTGACCAGGGCGTAGTTCCTCCCGCCGATCCTGTGGACCACGACACCCACGAAGTCGTTGCCGGGCTCGCAGTGGGCGCCGACCTCCCGCAGGCCGTCCGGGCCGTAGCTCAGGACGCGGAGCCCGCCCGAGTAGAAGGTGGCGTACACCAGGCGGCGGTCCGGGTCGATCGCCACGTGGGACGCCGAGAGGTCGCCGAAGCCGATCGCGTACTTCGGGTCCTGGGACTCGGGGATGGCGTAGGTGTCGACCTGTTCGAGGGAACCGCTGCCGACGGCCGGGACGTGGGTCCTGAACAGCCGCAGGTAGCCCCATCCGTTGAACACCGACCGGAGGGCGATCGCGGGGATGTCCGGCGCGGCCGGCGTCGGGGTCGAGCCGGCCGTCTCCTCGGTCACCCCGGTCACCCCGAGCAGCCGCAGACCGGTCAGGCGGTTGACGAAGATCAGCGGGATCGGTCCCTTGGCCGAGGTGGGGTACTGGTGGAGCGCGTCCGGCCCCTGCCGGTTGAAGACGATGCCGGCCGAGTAGCCGGCCGCGGCGACGGCGTCGAGCTTCTCCTGGAACGAGCACCCCGGGTTCGAGCCGGCGGTCAGCAGCGAGGCGTCGCGTTCCATCAGCGCGATCCCGCGGCCGGGCCGCACCGTGCCCGGGCATCCGTTGCCGACGAAGGTCGGGGTGCCGGAGAGGCCGTCCTCGTCGATCGGCGCGGTGTCCGGGCTCCAGGCCGCGGTGAACTCCAGACCGGCCTCCGGCCCCGAGGTGATGGTGCCGATCAGGCGCACCGCTTCGTAGTTCTCGTCGGCGCCCACCAGGAACCGGGCGTCGGGCGAGAGCGCGCAGTGCTCGGCGTTGCCCTCCGGCGGGACCCGGTGCCCGTGCTTCGCGCGTTCCTCGTCCAGTTCGGCGTAGAAGGACTGGGCGATCATCGAGACGTTGCCCGGCGTCGGGTCGGTCACGTCGAGCAGCACGTATCCGCCGTCCCAGTAGGTCGCGCTCATGACGTAGCGGTCGCCGGACCGCTTCACGTCGACGGCGTGCCCGAACAGCGAGTCGAGGCCCGCGGGGGACTTCTGGGCGACGCCGAACGGCGGCAGCCGCAGGTCCAGGGAGTTGACCAGCACCGGGTTGCGCGGGTCGGTGATGTCCATGATGCAGATGTCGGTCGTGATCTTCACCGTGACCATGGCCACATAGGTGCGGCCCGTGGCGCCGTTGGTCCACGGGAACACGTAGTAGACCTCGACGGCCTGGTCCAGCGGTGAGCCGTCCACGTCCGTGTAGTCGCCGGCGTGGGCGGTCAGGAGCCGGGCGTGCTCCGGGTCGGTGATGTCCCAGATGTTGACGCCGCCCCGCTGGCGCGGCCCGGTCGGGTCGGGCGCGTGGGCCTGGGCGTAGATCTCGTTCCCGTGGACGAACAGCACGCCGCTGAAGTACTCGTTGTCGACCTCGATGACGCCCGGACCCTCGCCGACGTAGTTGCCCGTCGTCGTCTCCATGAACGCGCTCTCGACCTCGAACGGCGCCCGCGGGTCGCTGATGTCGATGACGTAGGCGCCGGTCCGCTCGCAGGTCGGCTCGCGGTAGGCCGTGAGGAACGCGTGGTTCCCGTGCGCGGCCAGGTCGCAGATGTGCCGTTCGAGGCCGGCCCCCGAAGGGTTGTTGACCTGCGCCCTGCCCACGCACCGCACCCCGTACGAGACGGTCGGCAGCTGGGCTCCCTCGGGCGCGTCCTGGCCGTCGTGGGCCGTACCGGTGCCGGTCATGCATACCTCCTGGCTGTGCCCGCCTTCGACGACGCGAAGGAGGACGTCATTTCTGCTCGGGGAACGGGGTCATCTGGAAGCTGATGAACCGCCAGCCGTCACGTTCGTGGCGGCGCAGGACCTGCGTCGCCACGCCCGCGAGCGTGCGTTCGCCGCCGTCCGGCGTCCGCAGAAAGTTGGTCAGCCCGCCGGTGACGACCGCGACGTCGCCGACGAGCCGGACGAGCAGCTCGTCCCGGACGATGCGGAGATAGGGGCGGCGACTGACGGTGTGCTCGATGAGTTGTGTCTTGGTGTGGGTGATGCCGTGCGCGTGGGTGTGCACGAGGGTGTCGTCGAAGATCTCGTCCAGGGCGTCCGGATCGGCGTCGACGAGCGCCCGTTGTCGACGGAGTTCGACGGCACGCAGCTCGCTGGCGACCTGCTGATCGGGTGGTCGAACGGTGACGTGCATGCGGTCTCCGCGGTGCTCCGGTGAAGGACTTCGGTCAGGCGGCTGACTTCACCAGCCGGTTGAGCAGGGCGACCCGGGTGAGCTCGGCCTTGTTGCCGACGCCGAGCTTGGCGCGGATGCGTTTGACGTAGGTGTCCACGGTGTGCGGGCTGATGCCGAGTCGGGTGGCGATCTGTCCGTGGGTCAGTCCCTGGGAGATCTGGCTGAGCACCTGCTCCTCGCGCGCGGAGAGGTTCAGGGTGAGCAGCTCGTGTCGTTCCGCCGGAGGCTTCGCGGTATGTTCCTCGGGCAGCACCGGGGTGCCGACCGTCACGCTCCGCAGCGCCGTGATCAGGCTCTCTCGCGGCTGGTGCTTGCGGATCACACCGACGGCACCCGCCTGCAGGTACTCCTCGGCCAGCGGCGACCAGCTGTTGAGCAGGACCAGGACCGAGGTGGTGCGGGTCGCCTCGGCTATGTTGTCCAGGGCGTCCGCTTCCCCGAGGGCTTCCTCGTCGATCAGGGCCGCGTCGGCGAGCCAGGACACTCGCTCGGCCGGGGACCGGCGGGTCGAGACGACGGCGATCCCCTCGTCCGAGAGAACCTGCACGAGACCGACGAGATAGACTGGGTTGTTGACCAGTACATCAACTCGAAGCATGCTTCTCCCTCTATGTAGCCGGATGGGTTCATCCATCGTCGGGCGAGCAGCGGGAACGTGGTCGCCCGCTGCCACGAAGCCTTTCAGCGGGATCATGACATGTTGGCGCCTCGGGCCCGCCTCCGGAAAGCAGTGAGTCGCACCCCGGGCAACCGACCGTGATCCACTACCGCCACCGATTATTGGTCCCATCGAAGCGACCCGCTTGTCGCGCCAACCGGGGACATGGACCGTCCTTGACGGCAGTGGGTAGGATCGTTCCCCATCAATCGCGCTCACTGGCCTCTGACCTGTGCAAACGCACCAGTGGCCGGGTGTGGTTCCCCGAAGCGGAGGGCGATTGTCGCCGGTTCACGTGACTGCGCCGGTCACACCCGACCCACCTACTGTCAACGCACAGTGGGCCAGGGTCAGGTGAAGGGATGGGGTCGGTGGCTATCGGCGAGACTGCGACACTGCTCCTCGCACTGCTGGTGATCACCGTGGTCGCCCGGGTGCTGGGAGCCATCTGCAAGCGGTTCGGTCAACCGGAGGTGATCGGCGAGATCGCCGGTGGCATCCTGCTCGGTCCGTCCCTCTTCCACGGGGAGATCGCGCGCACGGTGTTCCCGGCCGAGATCCGTCCGGAGCTCAGGACGATCTCCAGTGTCGGGGTCTGCGTCTTCATGTTCCTCGTGGGGCTGCACCTGGCCGAGAGCCGTCTGCGCGGGCAGGGCCGGATCGTCCTGTCGTTGTCGATCGGTTCCATGGTCGTGCCGTTCGTCCTCGGCGGCCTCTTCGCGATCGGCGTCGTCGGCGACCGGTCCGGGCGGAACGCGGTCCTGTTCTGCCTGTTCGTCGGGACCGCGATGTCGATCACGGCCTTTCCCGTGCTGGCACGGATCCTGACCGACCGGCAGTTGATCGACACGCCCATCGGCGGTCTGGCGCTGGCCGTGGCCGCGGTCGGGGACTTCTTCGCCTGGGCGATGCTCTCGGTGCTGGTCGCCCTCTCGCACGGGGACCAGCCCCCCTGGCGGATCCTGCTGGTGGTGCCCTTCGTGGCCTTCCTCGTCGGGGTGGTGCGACCGGTGCTGGCCGGACTGGCGGAGCGCCGGTCCGGGCGCCCGCGCGGGTCCGTCGCCCGGATCGCCGGGGGCGCCGGCACGGTGGCCGCGATCGCCGGAGCGCTGTGGCTGTCGTCCGCGGCGACCGAGTGGATGGGGCTGCACCAGATCTTCGGCGCGTTCCTGCTGGGGGCGGCGATGCCCCGCTCGGGCGCCGCCGACCTGCGCGAGCGGGTACTGCCCCGGGTCGAGCAGGTCAACCGGATCCTGCTGCTGCCGGCCTTCTTCGTGGTCGCCGGCTTCGCGGTGAACCTGTCCGGGATGGACGCCCGGGAGTTCGGCCTGCTGCTGCTGATCCTGCTGGTCGCGGTCGGCGGCAAGGTGGTGGGCGCCTTCCTGGCCGCGCGGCTGGTCCGGGTGTCGCCCCGGCACAGCGTCGCGCTGGGCCTGCTGGTCAACACCCGAGGACTCACCGAGCTGATCGTCCTGGCGATCGGCCTCCAGATCGGCCTGCTCGATCAGCGCCTGTACTCGCTCCTGGTGCTGATGGCGCTGGTCACCACATCGATGGCGGGTCTGCTGCTGCCCTTCGTCTACCCCCGGCGGCAGGCCGAGCCGCACCGCGAGGGCGGCCCGGCCCCCGAGTTCGCACCCCTGGTGAAAGAGGAGTCGAGATGAACCCGTTCGACGACCCGCAAGGTCGCTTCCTGGTGCTCGTCAACGAGGAGGAACAGCACTCGCTGTGGCCGAGCCGCCGGGCGGTGCCCGCCGGCTGGCGGATCGTCCACGGCGAGGACAGTCGGCAGGCGTGCCTCGACTACGTCACGCAGCACTGGACCGACCTGCGCCCGCTCAGCACCCGCTGAGCGGTCCGCCGAGAAGAGGCAGCCCGTGATCCCGATCTCCGACTTCCTGGAAGAACTGCGCGTGGCCGGCGTACAACTCTGGCTTCAGGAGGGCAAGTTGCGTTATCGGCCGACCGGTGCGCTCGACGCCGAACGGCTGGCGGCGCTCCGCGAGCGGCGTGACGAGGTGATCGCCACCATGCTCGCCGACCCGGCCCCGGCCGCCCGGCCGGACGCCGTCCCGCTCTCCGACCACCAGCAGGGCATGTGGTTCCTGGAGCAGATGGGCGTGCTGGGCGCGGCGTACAACCAGACGGCGCTGCACCGCGTCACCGGCGACCTCGACGTGGCGGCGCTGCGGTCGGCGATCGCCGAGATCGTGCGACGGCACGAGATCCTGCGCACGGCGTTCCCGGCGCGCGACGGCGTCGGCGTACAGGTCGTGGAGCCGCCCGGCGACCCCCGCTTCACCCTGCTCGACATGTCCGGGCTGTCCACGGCCGAGCAGCAGCGGTGGCTGGACGAGCGCAAGCGGATGTACGCCGAGTACCGGTTCGACATCTCCGTGGCGCAGAACTTCCGGACCGAGCTGATCCGCTTCTCGCCGACCGAGCACGTGCTGGTCCTCCGTTCGTACCACCTGGTGCTCGACGGTCCCTCGCACGCCAACCTCTACGAGGAACTGCGCACGTTCTACCGGGCGTTCCGGACCGGCACTCCGGCCGACGTGCCCGAACTGAGCATGCAGTACGCCGACTACGCGGTGTGGCAGAACGGTCGGCCCGCCGCCGAGGCGAAGCGGCACATGGACTACTGGACCCGGCGACTGGCCGACGCGCCGCACGTCTTCGACCTGCCGACCGACCGGCTCCGCGCGGCCACCGCCGGACTCGACGGCGACACGGTCGAGGTGCCGGTGCCGGCCGAGGTGGCCGAAGGGCTGCGCGCGCTGGCCCGGCAGCGGGGCGCCACGCCGTTCATGGTGCTGCTGGCGGCCTTCCACACGCTGTTGTACCGCTGGAGCGGTCAGACCGACGTGAGCGTCGGGATGATCGTCGACGGGCGGGCGCACCCGGACGTCGAGGCCAACATCGGCCACTTCGTCAACCCGGTCGTCCTGCGGGCCGACCTGGCCGGACGGCCGACCTTCGTCGAACTGCTCGGCAAGCTCCAACCGCTGATGCTGGAGGCGTACGAGCACCGGCACGCGCCGTTCGACCGCCTGGTCGCGGAACTCCGTCCGCAGCGGGACACGGCGGTGCAGCCGCTGTTCCAGGTGCTGTTCACCTATCTGAGGGCCGAGCCGTTCGACCTGCTCGACGGGCTGACGGTCACCCCGATCGAGCCGGACGAGCGCAAGGCGATGTTCGACCTCACGCTCTTCGCGCAGGAGAGCGGTACGGGGGAGCTGAGCGTCGGGCTGGAGTACCGGACCGCGCTGTTCGAGCGCTCGACCGTGCGGCGCCTGGCCGGCTACCTGGTCACCCTGCTGGCCGGGGTGGCCGCCGCGCCGGACCTGCCGATCGACGATCTGCCCCTGATGTCGGCCGCGGAGGAGCACGAGGTGCTCGAACTCTGGAACGGCACGGTCGCCCGGTACGACGAGGACAGCTGCCTGCACCAGGTGGTCGAGCGGCAGGCGGCCGCCACCCCGACCGCCGTCGCGGCCGTGTTCGAGGGCCGGGAACTGACCTACCGCGGACTGGACGAGCAGGCGAACGCCCTGGCCCGGAAGCTGCGGGAGCTGGGCGTCGGTCCCGACGAGCGGGTCGGCATCGCCCTGCGCCGCTCGCTCGACCTGCTGGTCGCCAACCTGGCGGTGCTCAAGGCGGGCGGTGCCTGCGTCCCGATCGACCCGTCCTATCCGGAGGCGCGCCGGCAGCTGATCGCGCAGGACGCGGCGCTGCGCCTGGTGATCGGCCCGGCGGACGGTGCGGCCGGCCCGGAAGGCTCCGCCCCGGTACTGGCGTTCAGCTCCTCGGCCGCCGCCACCGGCCCGGAGGACCTGACCGACCCGGCCAACATCGCCTGGGTGCTCTACACGTCCGGGTCCACCGGCCGGCCCAAGGGCGTGGCCATGTCGCACCGGGCACTGCTCAACCAGGTGCGGTGGCAGCGGCGCCAGGGCCCCGGCGGCCGCGGGCGGACCCTGCAGTGGGCGGCGCTCAGCTTCGACATCTTCTACCAGGAGATGATGACCACGCTGGCCGCGGGCGAGACGCTGGTCATGGTCGAGGAAGAGGTCCGGCACGACTTCGAGCGTCTGCTCGACGTCATCGAGACGCAGCGCGTCGAGCGGGTCTTCATGCCGTTCGTGGCCCTGCAGGGCATGGCCGAGCTGGCCGTGCGCCTCGACCGGTTCCCGCCGTCGCTGCGCGCGGTCCTCACGGCCGGCGAGCAGCTGCAGGCCACCCCGGCGATCCGGGAGTTCTTCACCCGGCTGCCCGGGTGCGCGCTGTTCAACCAGTACGGGCCGATCGAGGTCCACCTGGCCACGTCGCACCGGCTCGGCGGGGATCCGGCGCGGTGGCAGGCGCTGCCGCCGATCGGCCGGCCCTTCGACAACGCCAGGACGTACGTTCTCGACGCCGAGCTGCGGCCGGTGCCGCCGGGGGTGGCCGGCGAACTGTTCGTCGGCGGCACCCCGTTGGCCCGCGGATACCTGGGCCGCCCGGACTTGACGGCGGAGCGGTTCCTGCCCGACCCGTTCCGCGTCGGAGCCCGGATGTACCGCACCGGTGACAAGGTCCGCTGGAGCGCCGGCGGGCAGCTGGAGTTCCTCGGCCGGTTCGACGACCAGGTGAAGATCCGCGGGTTCCGGGTGGAGGTCGCCGAGATCGAGGCGGTCCTCAGCGGGCACCCGCGGGTGCTGGAGTGCGCCGTCGCCGCCCACCGGTACGGCGTCGGCGACCGGCGCCTGGTCGCGTACGTCGTGCCGGACCCGCAGTCCCCGCCGTCCTCGGCCGAGCTGCGGGCCTTCCTCGCCGACAGGCTGCCGGACTACATGGTGCCGGCGGCCTATCTGACGGTGGCGGAACTGCCGTGCACGCCGAGCGGGAAGCTCAGCCGCGCGCTGCTGCCCCGGCCGGACGACGAGACGGAGTGGGCGGGGGCGGCCGCGTACGAGCCGCCGGGCACACCGCTGGAGGAGAGCATCGCCGCGATCCTGGCGGAGGTGCTGGCCGTGCCGAGGGTCGGAGTGCGGGACAACTTCTTCGAGCTGGGGGGCCACTCGCTGCTGGCGGTCGCGGTCGTCAACAAGGTCGGGGACCTCGTCGGGCGCACGGTCGCCCTGCGTACGCTGTTCGAGGCGCCGACCGTGGCCGGCCTCGCGGCCCGCCTGAGCGGGCCGGACCCGAGCGGGCCGGACCCGAGCTGAGCGGACGGAGCGGGCCGGACCCGAGTTCGAACTGCCGGAGCACACGAGAACGGGCCGGTGTCCACCAGGACACCGGCCCGTCGCGTTCCCGCCGCGGTCTCAGCCGGACGCCCCGCCGGCCGCGGTGCTGCCGTACTCGTCCTCCAGCCCCATCGCGAGCTGGATCCAGGCGGCCGCGCAGGACCTGGCCAGGGAGCCCAGGTTGAGCCGCGAGTGCGGCGGGATGTGGCAGAGCGTCATCGGGATCTCGTCGGGAACCAGCACGCGCGGCCCCAGCCAGCGCAGGAGCACCCGTCCGGACTCGGTGTAGCGCAGCGACGGATCCCGTTGGATGCTGTCCAGCAGCGCCCGCAGTTCCTGGGAGGGGTCGGCCTCCGGCAGCTTCACCGTCATCTGCCGGTCCTCGTTGCGGTCGACGAGCTCAGGACGGGTCCGCCGGTCCAGCACCGGGTCCTCGCCGGCCCGCAGCCGTGCCCGGACACTGCGCGCGGTCTCCACCGAGATACCGGCCTCCTTGGCGATCCGGCGCAGCGTCGCCTCCGGATGCACCGCGATCAGCTCGGCCGCGGCCTGCCGGCCGGCCGCCCCGTTGATCGGCCGTACCCGGCCGTCACGGCCGATGCGCGCCTCGACCGGCGGGCCGTCGATCCCGCGGCGCAGCGAGCCCACGGTCTTCGCGGCGAGCCCGGCGGTGAAGGCGATCGACCGGTCCGACAGCTGCGGATGGCTCCGGATGATCCGGACCGCGGCGGTGCGCCGATCGGCGAGCGTCAACGGCCTGCCGTGCGACACGTTGAGCCGGACGGCGACCAGGAACGCCTCGTGACTGTCGCCGTCGAACAGCTGCGCGCGGATCTCCCGCTCGCCGCGCAGACGCGCGGCGGTGAGCCGGTGCATGCCGTCGATGACGCGCATGGTCGCGCGGTGCACCACGATCGGCGGCAGGTCCGCCTCCATCTCCGCCAGGGAGCTCGCGTACTCCAGGTCCACGCCCGCGGACCGCGGGGAGTCGGCGTCGCGGATGGCGGAGAGGGGCAACTGCACGACCGCGTCGCCCCCGTCGGGGAGCGGCTGTGTGCACGGCTGCACACCGGTGGAGGTCGCGGTTTCGAGTGTGGATCCAGAGGTGTTGACCGGCACTGGTTCAGCTCCGTTTCTGTCACGGCCCCGATGGTCGAACGAGGACGCACCGTCCTTGTTCATCCTGACCACGTGACCGGACCCACGGCACTCACCTGTTTTGGGGGCAACGCCTGCTAGCCGGGCGTACGGAGGTACCCCAGGCGCCGTACCGGCTCCGCGCCGTCGGCCAGCCGGACCGGACCGCTGCCGCGGGCCAGCGCCGCCAGGAACGCGTGGCGCGGCATCGGCTCCGCGCCGAGGCGCCGGCTCCGCTCGCTGTCCCACTCGACGTCCAGCAGCGTCACGCCGGCGCCGGCCAACCGGTGCTCCATGTCGAGCAGCGCCACCTTCGACGCGTTGCTGCGCCGGTGGAAGCAGGTGTCCAGGACGAACACCTCCCCGGTGCCGATGCCGATGGCACCACCCACCAGCTCGTCGCCCTCCCACACTTCGACGCTGTGCGCCCAGCCCTGCCGGTTGAGCTCGACCATGCACTCGCACAGCTCGGGGGTCAGCCACTCGGGGAGGCGGTCCCGGCGGCACTCGGCGAGCACCCGGGCGAAGTCCTGGTTCGCGGTGGTGGTCCAGGGCAGCCGGTTGCGCAGCAGCTTCATCAGGCTGCGAGCCTTGGTCAACCCGCCGTACGGTACGACCGGCCGGGGCCCCGGGGACCACCAGGCCAGCGCGTACGGGTCGGGCAGCGGCGAGTCGAGCACCACGGTTCTCCCGGACTCCACCGACTCCTCGTACAGGGCGTGATTCACCTCGATGTCGGCCCCCGTCGCGGCCGGCATGGGGAAGGCGCCGTGCCGGTAGCCGCCGAGAACGGTGGCCGGGTCGAGCCGCCCACCGATCGCGATCGGCACATCGGCCGGGGCACTATCCATCGCGAATCCGTCCCAGACGCACCCTTCGCAAGAAATCACATCCGGATTCTGTCCTCAGACCCGCAACCGACGGGAGTCCCCCGATGACCGCACCCTCGACACCGGGCAGCGCCGGCGCGACCGCGCGCTGGCTGCGCCGGCCCCGGCCGCGCCGGGATCCGGCCGCGCGCCTCGTGTGCCTGCCGCACGCCGGCGGCACGGCCAGCGTCTACAGCCCGTGGTCCGACCGGCTGCCGGCCGCGATCGAGCTGATCGCCGTGCAGTACCCGGGCCGCCAGGACCGGTTGGCGGAGCCGCCGGTGTCGTCCGTCCCGCGGATCGCCGACGCCGTGGCCGAGGCGCTGGCGCCGTACACCGACCGGCCCCTGTTCCTGTTCGGGCACAGCATGGGCGGCCTCGTCGCCTACGAGGTCGCGATCCGCCTGGAGGCCGGGCCGGGCGCGGACCCGGCCGGCCTGTTCGTCTCCGGCCAGCTCGCCCCGCACCGGTCCGCGCCACCGGAGGAGGCGCTCGACGACGCCACCGTCGAGGCCGAGGCCCGGGAGGCCGGCTGGTCGGATCCGGTCGTGTTCGACCACCCGGAACTGCGCGAGCTGGTGCTGCCGGCGCTGCTGGCGGACGTCCGGGCGTCCCTCACGTACCACCGGGAGGAACCGGTGCGGCTGAGGGCCCCGATCGCCGCCTACGGGGGGCTGGGCGACGGCGGTGACGTGCCCGGCGAGTTGGCCGCCTGGGGCGAGGCGACCTCGGGCGCCGCGGTGTGGCGGGCGTTCGACGGCGACCACTTCTACCTGAGGCCCCAGGAGGCTCAGCTGGTTGCCGACATGGTGACCCGGATGTCTGACTGGGGAGTGGCGTCAGTTGGACTGAGTGAGGAGAAGGACCGTGGCTGATTCTGATCTGGCCGAGCGGTACCGCTTCGCGCCGGACATCATGGCCGAGGTTCGGGCCGTGTCGAGGCCCGACAACTGGCACGGCCCGCTGGAGGCCGTCACGCACTGGGCCTGGATGGCGTTCTGGTGCGCGGTCTCGGTGCTGTCGTGGCAGCACGCACCCTGGTGGCTGGCGCTGCCGGTGTACCTCGTGGCGGTGTTCTTCATCGGCGGTCGGCAGCGCGGCATCGCCGGCATGCTCCACATGGCGACGCACCGGGTGTTCATGGCCGACCGCCGGGCCGGCAGCGTGATCGGGGCGGTCCTCGGCGGGTACCCCGTGCTGCAGAGCTACACCGGCTACCGGGCCTCGCACCTCGGCGAGCACCACGGCCGGCTGGGCGATCCGGACCGCGACCCGGACTACCGCCAGTACCGGGACAACGCGCTGTGCGGGGACGACCTGAGCCGCAAGGCGCTGCGCCGGTACCTGCGCACGGTGGTGACGCCGAGGGCGACCGCCTCGTACGTGTTCTACCTGCTGCGCCACCGCATCGTGGCGGCGGGGGAGCACCCCGCCGAGCGGGCGTTGCGGGTGGTCCTGCTGGCGGGGGTGCTCACCTGGGCCGTCCTGGGCGGCTGGTGGCTGTGGCTGCTGCTGCTCTGGTTCGTCCCGCTGGTCACCACGCAGGTGTGGATCGGCGCGGTGTCCGAGCTGATGGAGCACTTCCCGCTGATCGAGACCGCCCCCCGGGTGGACATCCACATGTCCTGGAACCGGGTCTACGGATGGGGCACCCGGTTCCTGCTGGGGGAGATCGACGGCGAGGGCTTCCACCTGGTCCACCACCTGTTCCCGCGGACGCCGATGTGGCGTCTGCGCGAGATCGACGCGATCCTCGGCCGCGACCCGGTGTACGCGGCACTGCCACGGCTCGGCGGCCCCCTGGGCGGCCTTGAGCAGATCTACCGCTCGCTGCCCGCGCACCGCGAGCACGACGACCCAGTGAAGGTGGACTCATGACCGAGACGGTGATCGTGGTCTACACGGCCGGAGCCGCCAGCCCGCTCGAACTGGCCGCCGACGCGGAGGGCTACGAACTCCTGTTCGCGGTGCCCGTCGAGGAGGCGCCGGACGGGCTGACCGACCTGCTGGCGGCCGTCGGCGAGGTCGTCGACATGACCGACGAGGCGGCCGGCACCGCGGTGCTGGCCGCCCGTCGGCCGGCCGGGATCGTGGCCTTCTCCGACCGCGACCTGCCGCTCGCGCAGCGGCTGGCCTCCCGGCTCGGCCTGCGCTTCCACTCCGAGGAAACGGTGCGCGCCGCCACGGACAAGCACGCCCAGCGGCGGCGCTTCGCCGAGGCCGGGCTCCGGGTGCCGCGGTTCCGGTTGCTGACGGGGCCGGAGGAGGCGTTGGAGGCGCTCGCCGAGGTGGGCACGCCGGCCGTGCTGAAGCCGGTGAGGGGGGCGTCCAGCCGTCAGACCTACCGGCTGGACAGCCCGGAGGACGCGGTGCGCTACACCGCGGACGCGTTCGCCTCGGGCGACGCCGACGAGTTCGTGATCGAGGAGATGCTGGTCGGCTGCCCGACGGTGGCCGGACCCGGCCTCGGCGACTACGTGTCGGTCGAGGTGCTGTGGTGGCGCGGCACGGTGGTGTGCCAGGTGCTCAACTCGCGACTGCCGTTGCTGGAGCCGTTCCGGGAGCGGGGCTTCTTCCTGCCCGGACTGCTGCCCGCGCCGGTCGAGGAGGAGGTCCACGCGCTCTCCGCGGCGGCCTGCCGGGCTCTCGGCGTGCGGGACGGGTGGGCGGACGTCGAGCTGAAGCTCACCGCCGACGGGCCCGTGGTGATCGAGGTGAACGCCCGCCTCGGCGGGTACACGGCCGCGCTGTTGCACCGGTCGTTCGGGGAGGAGGCGGTCCGGCTCGCGTTCGAGGTCGCCGTCGGCCGGCAGCCGGTGGTGTCGCTCGGGGAGCCCACCGCGGTCGCCTTCGGTTACCAGATCATGCCGCCGGTCGGCGACTGGCGGTTGGCCTCCTGGGGCGACCTGGCCGCCCTCGCCGACCGGCCCGACATCCTCTCGGTCGTCCTGACCGCGGAGCCCGGTGACCGGGTCGACTGGCGGCTGGGCGGCCAGGGCACGATCGGAGTGGTGGAGGGCCTGGTGGCGCGGCCGGAGGAGGTTCTCCCCGTGATGAACGCGATCGAACGGGCCATCGCCGACCAGGTGGTCTTCACCCCCGCGTGAGCGGCCGCTCCCAGTAGCTCGTCCGGCGCCGGGACATCGACCGGCGCATCGGATCGCGCAGGACCCGGAGGACCAGGCCCGCCGGGACCACGAGCAGGACGTACAGGACGGTGAGCAGGGCCTTGCGCATCGGGAACCCCTTTCGGTGTGGGACGGACGGACGGCCGCTGGTCAGTCGAGGGGGACCTCGGTGCGCCAGTCCACGTCCTCGTTCCAGTCCGGCTGGTCGGACTTGTGCAGCACGAACCCGCCGAGCACGAGCAGGTCCATGTCGGTCCGCATGAAGCAGGTGTACGCCTCGTGCGGCGTGTTCACGATCGGCTCGCCGCGCACGTTGAACGAGGTGTTCACCACGACGCTGCTCCCGGTCTCCCGCTTGAGAGCCGTGAGCAGGCGGTGGTAGGCGGGGTTGTCCCGCGGCCCGACGGTCTGCACCCGCGCCGAGTGGTCCACGTGCGTCACCGCGGGGATCACCGACCGGGCGACCTTGAGCCGGTCGATGCCGGTCAGGCCGGCGTCCGTCCCGGCGGGCAGCCGGGCCGCCTCGGCGACCGGCGCGACCACGAGCATGTACGGACTCTCCTGGGAGAGGTCGAAGAACTCCTCGGCGTCCTCGGCCAGTACGGACGGCGCGAACGGCCGGAACGACTCCCGGAACTTGATCTTCAGGTTCATGACCGACTGGGTCCGCGGATCACGGGCGTCGCCCAGGATCGACCGTGCTCCGAGCGCCCGCGGGCCGAACTCCATCCGGCCCTGGAACCAGCCCACGACCATCCCCGCGGCGATCGACCTCGCGACCTCGGTGGCCAGTTCCTCCGGTCCGAGGCGGCGGTGCGGGACACCGGCGTCGGCCAGGTAGGCCGCGATCCCGTCGTCGTCGTACGCCGGTCCGAGCAGCGACCCGGACATCGCGTCGCGCCCGGTCCCCGCGTGGGCCCGCCCGGCTCCCCGGTCCATCGCGACCGCGAGCGCCGCGCCCAGCGCGCCGCCGGCGTCACCGGCCGCCGGCTGGATCCACACCTCGTCGAACAGCCCGTCGGCGATGATCCTCCCGTTCGCCACGCAGTTCAGGGCCACGCCCCCGGCCAGGCAGAGCCGGGACTCGCCGGTCAGCTCGCGGGCCCTGCGCGCGAGCTCGAGGACGACTTCCTCGGTGACCAGTTGGACGGACGCGGCGAGGTCGAACTCCCGCCGGGTCAGCTCGCCCTCGGGCTCCCGGCGCGGACCGCCGAACAGCTCCTCGAACCCGCGACCGGTCATCACCCGGCCGCGCAGGAACTCGAAGTAGCGCATGTTCAGGCGGAACGACCCGTCCGGCCTGACGTCGATCAACCGCTCGCGGATCAGGGCCGCGTACCGCGGCTCGCCGTAGGGCGCCAGGCCCATCAGCTTGTACTCGCCGGAGTCCACCTTGAAGCCGCAGAAGTAGGTGAAGGCCGAGTAGAGCAGGCCGAGCGAGTGCGGGAAGCGGATCTCGGCCGTCGGCTCCAGCCGGGTGCCCCGCCCGTGCCAGATCGAGGTGGTCGCCCACTCGCCGACGCCGTCGACGCACAGCACGGCGGCCGATTCGTACGGGCCGGCGAAGAACGCCGAGGCGGCGTGCGACTCGTGGTGCCGCCGGCAGACGATCTCCGGCACGCGTCCGCGGTCCAGCCCCTCCAGCTCGCGGCGGACCACCTCGGCGGCCCGTCGCTTCGACGACCACCAGCCGGGAAGGGTGTCGCGGAACGAGGCGAGCCCGAACGGGGCGGCGCCGAGGTAGGTCGCCAGGACACGGCGGAACTTGAGCGCCGGGTCCTCGTAGTAGGCGATCGCCGACACGTCCGCGAGGGTGGCGCCGACCTCGTCCAGGCAGTAGCCGACGGCGTTCGCCGGGAACGCGGGGTCGTGGCGGCGCCGGGTGAAGCGCTCCTCCTGCGCGGCCGCCACGGGGCGGCCGTCGGACACCAGTGCCGCGGCACTGTCGTGGTAGTAGGCGGAGATGCCGAGAACCAGGTCAGACATGTGCGGATGCCTCCACTCGGGCGCGACGGGCAGCCTTGCGGGCCCAGAATCCGGAGGGCGGGTTCAGCGAGCGGTACCCGGTCCGGACCCGGTCCCACGCGTCCGTGCGGGCTGCCGGCGCCTGCTGCGCCAGATACCCGTCGACGGCGTCCGCCGCCCACGCGGAGTGTCCGGTCGCGACATTGTCGATGGTGTTGTGGACGTCGACGAACGTGGTGCTGAAGCGGTACTGCTTGAGCGCGTGCCGGGCGCGGCGGTAGCTGCCGCCGACACCGGACAGCTCCATGGCCAGGTTCAGGCCGAGGATCTCCGGTTCGAACGTCCGCGGGAACCGCCCGATCGCCAGCCAGTAGACGGGCAGTTCGAACGACGGGTCGCGGAGGGCCGGCCAGGCCGCGAACTCCGGCGACCGGGTCGGTGGCAGGTCGATGCCCATCTCCCGCAACAGGGTGCGGTAGATCAGCGGGTGGTTCAGTTCCGGCTCGCCGTTGCCCAGTTCGTCCCAGTAGGTGTTGAACAGGAAGTGGCCGCGCTCGGCGGAGGCGAGCCGGTAGTCGGTGTGACCGGCCAGCCAGGCGCCGTCGATCAGTGTGAGCGGCGCCAACTGCAGCGTCGAGTCGATGAGTTCGGCGCGGCTCGGCAGGGGATCGTTCGAGCCGTCCTGGAACTCGCTGTTGTGGAGGTCGTGCTGGTCGAGCAGCCACGGCCGCAGGCCGTCCGTCGGCGGCTCGGCCGGCAGCGACTGGGCCGCCCGCCTCATGCCGTGACGGGACCGGGCCAGCCACTTCTCGACGTAGCGCAGCGCGTACTGCCGGGTGGCCGGCGTGACCGACCGCCGCAGCAGCCGGGTGTACGCCTCCCGCAGGTCGGCGGGAGCGGCGTCGTCCTCGCCCGCGGTGTCCGGGGCCGTGCGGAACCCGATGCTCCTGGGCCGGTGCGCGGGCGGCCGGAGCCGCCCGCGTTCGGCCGGATCGGCCGGCAGCGCGTCGATCCACCGGTTGATGACGTCCAGGTCCTCGTCGGGGAACACCCGGAACATCCGGCCGTTCTCCGACACCAGTTCGCCGGTGAGCCGGCTCTCCCCGGACCGGCCCGGCCGCACGAGGCGGCTGTCGGCGAGCGCGGCCAGGAACGGAGCCGGGTCGGTGCGCGCCTCGGTGAGCCACTGCTTCAGCGGCCGCCCGCGCATGACGAACCGGTCGTGGTAGGCCGACGCCTCACGGGCCCGGGAGCGCATCAGCTCGGCCATTTCGAAGGACGGGTCGCGAGCGGCGTCGAGCTCCCGGTACACCTCGTCGCTCCAGCACCGCAGGGCGGCGAAGGCCCAGGCGAAGCCGCGGTCGACCGCCGCCGCCCCGGCCGCTCCGGCCGCCGCGGTGAACCCGGCCGCGAGGGCTGCCGCGTCCTCGCTCGCCGGCGCCCGGTCCGTGCCGCGCGCGCCGCCCGGGTCCAGCGCGGCCCAGTCCGCGGTGCCCGGGCCCCGGGCCCGGACACCGGCGAGCGGGGGCAGCAGCCCGACGGCCCGCAAGCAGAGGTCGAGACCGATGATCTCGCCCCGGTACGCGTCCGGGCGCCGGCCCATCGCCAGGGCGAGAGCCGGCAGGTGGAAGGACGGGTCGGCGATCCGGCGGTCGTGCGCCAGCCGGGCGGCCGGGCACGCGTGCACGGCCACCCGGACGTGCCGCATCAGGGCGAGGTACGCGTCGCCGCGGGACTCGCCCGGATGTCCGGTGCCGACATCGGCCGCGAACAGCGCGAGCGCCCGCAGGGCGACCGGCTCCTCGGCGTTGCCCGGCTCGCTCATCCACTGCAGCCAGGCACCGGAGACCGAGGCCAGCGGCGCGCAGGCGAGCACCGCCCGGCGGACGAGCACCTCCGCGCAGCCCTCGCGCTCCGCCGTGGCGAACAGCGCGGTGAAGCGGGCCCGTTCGGCCGCGGCCCAGGCAGCGGCAGCGGAGGGTTCGCACCGCGGACCGCCGTCCTGGCCGGCCCGGTCCAACTCGTCGGTGATCGCCGGCCGCAGAGTGTCGGGCAGCGGTGTGTCCTCCGGCTCGCACGCGCGCGCGAACACCGTTCGGACCGACAGCGTCGGCCCGTCGTTGCCCGTCACCTGATCAGAACATCGGGTAGATGGAGGCATCGGCCTTCTTCTTCTGCTTCTTCTTGCGGCGGCCGCGCAACCTGGCCAGCAGCGTACGCAGGAACGACACGGGGAGGTCTCCTCGGTTCACTTCGGGTCGGCGTCCGGATGTCAGGTCAGGTCAGGTCGGGTCACGTCGGGTCACGTCAGTTCGAGGCTCTCGGCGAGCACCTGCGCGACCGCGTCATTGCCCTGGTCGGTGTAGTGGCCGCGGTCGACGAAGAGCCAGTCGGACGGCTTCACGGACGCGTTGAGCCGGGAGAGCGTGTCGACGAACGGGATGCCCTTGCGCGCGCAGGCGTCGCCGAGCGCCTCAACATAGGCGGCGCCCGTCGCGATGCTGCCGACGTCGCCGTAGCGCTCCTCCCAGGTCCCGTAGTCGGATGCCTGGTCGAACTCGTCGAAGAGCAGCTTCTCCTGCGGCGCCGGTGTCTCCCGCAGCCAGGTCGCGAGCGGCTGGAGGGCGAAGCTCACCCGGGCGCCGGTCGCGGCGGCCATCACCAGCCAGCTGTCGAGGTTCCGCAGCGTGACGTCGACCGCGGACCGGATCATGCTGTCCGTCGTCGGGAGGGCCGCGGACGGCGCCGCGGACTGTGCCGGCGGACGCGGGCCGGTCCGCCACCGCTTGGTCCTGGCCGGCTCGGCGTACCGCGCGCGCAACTCCTGCATCTTCTCGAAGTACTCGTTGCAGAAGAAGAACGGCTCCTGGCCGCCGGCGTCCACCCCGGTCAGCTGTCCCATGACCAGCGTGTTGAAGCCGCTGAGGACGACGATCTCGTCGATCGGCGGCAGCAGGTGCCGGTGGAGCACGAAGAGCATCAACTCCTGGGTGGAGTTGAGGTACGGGGCGCCGAAGGTGTACCACGGCCGGCTCGGCGCGTGCTTCGTCCAGAGCCGGGAGGCGATCGTGGTCGCGTCGCTCGTGGCGCCGTAGCCCAGCGACACCGAACCACCCACGAGCAGCCGGACCGGCCCGTCGGGCCGCTCACCGCCGACGGACCCCGGTCCGTCCGGACCGTGCGAGATCCGGAATCCGATCCGGTCGGTGTTGATTGCCGCCGATCGGTAGTTCGGTCTGTTGAAGTACATCAGATAGGGGAGGTACCTCATCTCCCCGCGATCGAGGAAATCGAGATAGTCCGAGAGCTGAGGTGTCAACAGCTCGGTTTGCCGCACCATTAAGACGACCTCCACATTGCCTTCGGGCGACCGTCCGGCCGGAATCCCTTCATGGCAACCTAATGCCGCTGCGGCCGGTCGGCGTGTCCCGTAAAAGGGCTGCGGGCGGCCGCCGGCCGGTCTCCGGAACCCTGGATCCGGCGGATCCCCCGGAACTCCCGGGGCGGTCCGTCCGGCGTGCTAGCCTCGGCTCGGCCCTGACGTGGAACGACCCGTCGTTCCGTCCGAGACGGAGATCCGATGACTGACGACGTGGCCGGGGACATCTCGCTGCGACCCCTGACCGAGGATGACGTTCCGGTCCTCTTCGACATCCAACTCGACGAGGAAGCGCAGCATTTGGCTGCCTTCACCGACGCCGCCACCGCCCGCGACGCCGACGCCTTCCGGCAGAAGTACCGGAGGATCCTGGCCGACGACGCGATCGTCAACCGGGTCGTCGAGGTCCGCGGCGAGGTCGTCGGCAGCGTGGCCACCTTCCCGATCGAGGGCGACACCGAACTCACCTACTGGATCCGCAAGGACTGGTGGGGCCGGGGCTTGGCCACGGCGGCCGTCGCGGCGCTGCTCGACGAGGTGACGGAGCGTCCGATCCAGGCCCGGGTCGTGGAGGACAACGCCGGCTCCGTCCGGGTGCTGGAGCGCAACGGCTTCGTGCGCGTCGGCAGTGAGGACTCGTTCGCCCCCGGCCGCCAGGCCACCGTCACCGAGCTGATCTTCGAACTGGGCGACTGACGACGGACCCGGCGCGCCTCCGCGCGGACCGGGTCAGAACGACAACACCCGTGCGCCGCACGGTCCTCGGACCGTGCGGCGCACGGTTTTTCGTGCGCGGTCCTCCGCTTCCAAGTGCCGATTGTGAACAGTTGGACGCCCGGTGCGTCCGGATGTCCCTTCGGTGTTCCGCGCGTTCGGGGCGACCGCGGCGACGCGGGTGGTGAACGCCCGGCCGACGGCATCGTTGACAGTTCCGGCCGTGGTTAGCGTCGTCACCGTATCCCGGGCTCTGTGACCCGTGGCCCGATTCCCGGAGCTCGCGAATTCGCGCGGGGAACGGCCACTTCGGTGAATCGCCGGGCAGGTCCACCACGCGTACGGAAAGGTACTGGTGCAATGGTCGACGCCAAACCACAGCAGTTCTGGCGGAACAGTCCGGCCGACGCCATCCTGCTCGCCATCACTCTGACCCAGTTCGCCGGGACCATCGCGCTCGCGGCTCTGACACCGGACGGACCGTGGTCCAGGCTCGGCTCCGCCGCCCTGGTCGCGGCCATGATGACCTACTCGATCATCGTGGTCACCCATCTGTTCGTCCATCAGCCCTGGTTCAGTGACGGCCGCCTGAACGCCGTCCTGTCGATGGTGAGTTCGGCGAACATCGCGCAGTCGGTCCAGGGCTACTACCTGACCCACGTGCGCAACCACCACCGGTACAACAACGACCGCAAGCGCGACGGGACCACCGCCGACATCACCTCCACCTACCGGCACGGCCGCGACGACGACCACGCCCCGCTGTGGCGGTA
Source organism: Kitasatospora sp. NPDC094019 (assembly GCF_044764505.1). Classification (NCBI taxonomy): domain Bacteria; kingdom Bacillati; phylum Actinomycetota; class Actinomycetes; order Kitasatosporales; family Streptomycetaceae; genus Kitasatospora; species Kitasatospora sp. NPDC094019. Next base: position 560,156 of record NZ_JBIWIF010000001.1, on the reverse strand, counting down.
CCTGGTCGGCGGCCTGGCCTCCTCCGCCCTGGAGTGGGCGGCCACCTGGGCGATGCTGCGCCGGGGGTGCGCGGTCGGCCCGCGGGAGGTCACGCTGCAGGGGCTGGCCTCGCGGAACCCGGGCCGGCGGGCGGCCGAGCTCCGCCAGATCAGGTTCGACCGGCTCGCGTACCTCGCGTTCACGGTGCTGCTGGCGGTTCTGTCCTGGCAGTGGACCCTGCTGTGCTACCTGCCCGCCGTGGCGCTCGCGTTCACCCTGGTCAACATCCAGAACTACTACCGGCACTTCGGCGCGGAGCCGGAGAGCCGCTACGCGAACTCGGTGAGTCACTACGGCCGGCTGTACAACCTGCTGACCTTCAACGACGGCTACCACCAGGAGCACCACCTGCGCCCCGCGACGCACTGGAGCCGGTTGCCGGTGGTCGCCGAGGAGTACCAGGAGCAGTTCGAGGAAGCGGGCCGCGTGGTCTCCCCGGTGCCGGCCCTGGTCGGCTTCCTGGACACGGGCCGCGTCGGTCAGCGCCCGCCGGCGAAGCCGTCCGTCGGATGAGACCGCCAAGCCGTCGAGGAAGGAACAGCCACGTGAAGGATCCCGGGACGCGGGACGACCCGTACGACGTGATCGGTCTGGGTTTCGGACCGTCGAACATCGCGCTGGCGATCGCCGCGCAGGAGATCGCCCCCGATCGCAGCTGCCTCTTCCTGGAGCGCTCGCCGGACGTCAGTTGGCACGAGGGCATGCTCATCGACGGGGCACGCATGCAGATCTCGTTCCTCAAGGATCTGGTGTCCCTGCGCAACCTCGCCAGCCCGTTCACGTTCCTGGCGTACCAGAAGGCCAAGGGGCGGCTGGAGAAGTTCGTCAACCTCGCCGAGTTCCGGCCGACCCGGCTGGAGTTCCAGGACTACCTGCGCTGGGTCGGCGGTCAGTTCTCCGGTCTGGTGCGGTACCGCTCCGCGGTCACCTCGGTGTCCCCGGTCCGCGGCGACGACGGCACGCTGTCGTTGCTGCGGGTCACGGCCACCGACACCGCCACCGGTGAGGTGGTCGAGTACCACGCCCGCAACGTGGTGCACGGGCTCGGTGGCCTGCCGAAGGTGCCCGCCGGGGTGACGACCGGTCCGTCCGTGGTGCACTCCAGCGCGTTCCTGTCCAAGTTCCCGGGCGCCTTCACCGACCACGACCGGGGCTGGGAGTTCGCGGTCGCCGGGGACGGCCAGAGCGCCGGCGAGATCACCCACTACCTGCTGGACCGCTATCGCAACTCGCGGGTCCACCTGGTCCTGCCCGGGTACTCGCTGAGCGCCACCGACAACAATCCGTTCGCCAACGAGCAGTTCTTCGAGGCCAACGCCGACGCCTTCTACTCCCGCAGCGAGGAGAACCGGCGCGACTACGCCGCCCGCCTGCGCGACACCAACTACGCGGTGGTCGAAGCGGGTTTCCTCGACGACCTGTACCGCCTGGTCTACGCGGACGAGGTGCGCGGCCGCACCCGGCTCGTGGTGCACGACGGCTCCCGGCTGACCTCGGCCGAATCCGACGGCACCGGGGTCCGGGTCGGTGTGCACAGCCGCTTCGGCGCCGGGGCCCACGAGCTGCGCACGGACGGACTGGTGCTGGCCACCGGATACCGGCGGGACCTCGACCCGGGGATGTACCGGGACGTCCTGCCCCACCTCCGGACCGACGACCACGGCCGCCCCGTGGTCTCCCAGGACCACCGGGCGTGCGCCACCGAGGAGTTGACCTGCGGGCTGTACCTGCAGGGCCTCTCCGAGACCACGCACGGGCTCGGCGAGACGCTGCTCTCGCTGCTGCCGTTCCGGTCCAAGCAGATCATCACGGCCATCGCGAAGGACGGCGGCTCGATGGCGCGGGCGTTCCCTCCCGCGCGGGACGACTTCGAGGCCCTGGCCGCGCGGATCGGGCGGTGCGACTCCGGCACCGTGATCAGCGCCGGGCCTTCGGAGTTCCCCGTCGCGATCCGGCTGCCGCTGACCCTGGACCGGAACCGGGGCCGGCGGGGCGTGCTGTTCGGAGTGCTGGACCGGACGGACGCGGTGCCGCTGACCGACGGCGGCAAGGTGCTGGCGGTGTTCGACCCGGCGCCGGCCGGTGAAGCGGTGTCGGTCACCGTGCGCGGGCACGTCCGACTGGTGAGCGACCGGGAGCGGATCGCCGGCCACCTGGCCGGGGCGGACCCGGCGGAGCCGGCCGGCCCGCCGGACGTCACGGTCGGAATCGAGATCGAGATCGAGACGCTGTCCGGCCGCGTCGGCCCGTCCCGGGAACAGCGCGCCGTAGGAACCGACAAGGAGGGGCAGTCATGACCGACACCGACGAGACGTACGTGGTCGTGCACAACGCCGAGGAGCAGTACTCGATCTGGCGGTCGGACCGACCGGTGCCCGCCGGGTGGACCGCGGTCGGCGAGCCGGCGTCCCGGGAGGACTGCCTGGCCCGGATCGGCGAGCTGTGGACCGACATGCGGCCGGCCAGCCTGCGGGCGGCGATGGACGGGTCCCAGCGGTGATCGTCTGCGGCATCAAGGTCTCCCACGACGGCGCGGTGGCCGTGCTCGACGGGCAGCGCCTGCTCTTCAGCGCCGAGATGGAGAAGCTCGGCAACGGCCGGCGCTACAGCGCGCTCGGCGACCTCGACCGGATCTCCGCCGTCCTGGCCGAGCACGGGCTCACCGTCGCCGACGTGGACCGCTTCGTGGTCGACGGCTGGTGGTCGGAGGGCGACGGACCGACGCTGATCGACACCCTGTCCGGCGGCAGGCCGGTCAGCGTCGCCACCGCGCCGTACGCCGCCGACCCGTTCGTCCCGGCCCTGCCGGAGCGGTACACGTTCGACGGCATCCCCGGCAGCCCACTGGCCGGGGGCTACAGCAGCTACCCGCACGTGAGCCACCACCTGTACGCCAGCTACGGCAGCGGTCCGTTCGCCGGCCGGACCTCGCTGGGCCTGGTCTGGGACGGCGGCACGCTGCCCCGGCTGTACCTCGTGCGCCCCGGCCGAACCGTGACCGGCGAGTACCTGGGCCCGCTGTTCGGCCTGGTCGGCGACATGTTCACGTACTTCTGCCTGGCGCTGGAGCCGTTCCACCGGTCGCTGGACGGGCTCACCGAGGTCCAGGTCGTCGAGCACCACCTCGGCACGGCGGGCAAGGCGATGGCCTACGCCGGCCTGGGCGCCGCGGACGAGGACGTGCTGGCGGCGCTCGACAAGCTCGTCGCCGAGCTGGGCGCCGACCTGATCGGACCGGAGGTCGGCACGATGCTGGCCGCCCGCTGCACCGAGCTCTTCCCGTCGCGTTCGGCCGCCGACCTCATCGCCTCCTGCCAGGAGTTCATCGGCCGAACGCTGGTCGGCGCGCTCACGGACGCGGTGGCCCGGCTCGAACTGCCCGAACCGCTGCCGATCTGCCTGGCCGGCGGCTGTGCGCTCAACATCAAGTGGAACAGCATGATCCGCTCCAGCGGGCTGTTCACCGACGTCTGGGTGCCGCCGTTCACCAACGACTCGGGTGCCGCCCTCGGCACCGCCCTCTGCGAGGTGCTGAGCCGAGGGGGCGGGCCGGAGCTGGAGTGGAACGTCTACTCGGGACCGGCCGTCCGGCCCAGCAGCCCGGCGCCCGGCTGGTCGGCCCGGCCGTGCGACGAGCGGCAGTTGGCCGCGTTGCTGCACACCACGGGCGCGCCGGTGACGGTGGTCGACGGGCGGGCCGAACTCGGCCCGCGGTCGCTCGGCAACCGCAGCATCCTCGCCGCTCCGGTGTCTCCGGCCATGAAGGACGAGATGAACCGGATCAAGCACCGGGAGCCGTACCGGCCGGTCGCGCCGATCTGCCTGGAGTCGGAGGCGTCGGCGGTCTTCGACCCCGGCGGCGCCGACCCGTACATGCTCTTCGACCACCGGCTGCGGCCCGGCTGGGCGGAGCGGGTGCCGGCCGTGCTGCACCTCGACGGGACGGCCCGGCTGCAGACCGTCCGGCCGGACACACCGCACACCAGGGTCGGCCGGGTGCTGGAGGAGTACCACCGGATCAGCGGGATCCCCCTGCTGTGCAACACGAGCGCCAACCTGTCGGGACACGGCTTCTTCCCCGACGTGGCCACCGCCACCGCCTGGCGCGGCACACCGTACGTGTGGTCCGGCGGGATCTTGTACACCGACGAACGAAGGACGAACAGTGTCTGAGTCAGAGCAGACGACCGGGTCGCCGGTCCGCGCCTACAACGAGTGGGACCCGCTGGAGGAGGTGATCGTCGGCACCGTCGACGGCGCGCACTTCCCGCCGTACGACACCGCGACGGCCGCGCCGCTCTCGCCGGAGCAGCGCGCGGTGTTCCGGGAGAACGCCGGCAAGCCGTTCCCGGCCGATCGGATCGCCGCGGCCCGCGACGAACTGGACCAGCTCGTCGACATCCTCAAGAACCACGACGTGCGGGTGCGCCGACCGGACCCGCGCGACCACGGCCGGTCGTACGGCGCGCCGGGCTGGACCAGCACCGGTCTCTACGACGCGATGCCGCGCGACCTGCTGCTGGTGATCGGCGAGCAGATCATCGAGGCGCCGATGGCCTGGCGGTCGCGCTACTTCGCGAGCTCCGCCTACCGCCCGCTGCTCAAGGAGTACTTCCGCGGGGGCGCCCGGTGGTCCGCCGGCCCGCGCCCGGAGCTCAGCGAGGAGCTGTACGTCGAGGGCTGGACCGACCAGCCGGAGGGCGAGCCGTTCCGGTCGGTGATCACCGAGTTCGAACCGACCTTCGACGCGGCCGACTTCATCCGGTGCGGCCGGGACATCTTCGTCCAGCGCAGCCACGTCACCAACATGATGGGCATCGAGTGGGTGCGCCGGGAGATCGGCGACGAGTACCAGGTGCACGTCGTCGAGCTGGCGGACGACCACCCGATGCACATCGACGCGAGCCTGATGCCGATCGCACCCGGCAAGCTGCTCGTCCACCCCGACCGGGTGGTCGAGGTGCCGCGCCAGTTCAAGGACTGGGAGGTCCGCCGGGCGCCGGCGCCGGTCATCCCGGACGGCCACCCGCTGTACATGACCAGCAAGTGGATCAACATGAACATCCTGATGCTGGACGAGACCCACATGGTGGTCGAGGCCGAGGACCGGCCCATGCAGGAGCTCGCCGAGAGCTGGGGCATCACGCCGGTCCCCTGCCCGTTCCGGAACTTCAACACCTTCGGCGGCTCGTTCCACTGCGCCACCACGGACGTGCGCCGGCGCGGTGAGCTGCGGTCCTACTTCTGAGTCCGGGACATCGTCGCGATGCCGGTCGGCGCCTCCGTGGGTCGCCGACCGGTTCGAGCACCGAGGGCGAAGGACCGGGAAGGCGAGATGACAGATCAGAGGACGGCCGGGCGGTTCAAACAGCTCCGGCGATCACGGGCGTTGCTGCTCGCGGGCTTCCGCGCCCACCCGGGCCCGATCGCCTGGGGACTCGTCGGCTCGTTGCTGTACGGCACGAGCCTGGTCGCCTGGTCGGTGGCGCTCGGCGCGCTGTGCAACGACGTGGTGATCCCGCGGTTCGACAACGGCCACGTCGCCACGGGCACGATCCTCGCCGTGCTGGTGGCGGTGGCCGCCGTCGGCGTGGTGCAGGGCGCCGCGGGACTGATCCGGCGCTGGACCCTCGTCGTGACCAGGGCGCGCTTCGACGCCACCCTGCGGAACGCCGTCGTCCGGCGCTACCACCGGCTGCCGATGACGTACCACCAGGCCCATTCGACCGGCCAGAAGCTGGCGCACGTCACGACCGACGCGGAAGCGGCGGCGGAGCTGCCCGCCCGACTGCCGGACGTGCTCGGCATGTTGGTGCTGTTCGTGGTCGCCGTCGGGTGGGTGCTGGTGGTCGACCCGGTGCTGGCCCTGGTCGGCGGCATGATGATCCCGGCGCTGCTGCTGGTCAACTCGGTCTACCAGAAACAGGTCGAGGCGCCCGCCGAGGCGGTCCAGGAGCGGCTGGGCCGGGTGACCGAGGTCGCCCACGAGAGCTTCGACGGCGCGGCCCTGGTGAAGATGCTCGGCCGGGGCCGGGCCGAGCGCGACCGCTTCGCCGCCGAGGCGGCCGGTCTGCGCGACGCGAAGATCAAACTGGCCGTCCGCGAGTGGATGCTGGACTCGCTGGTCGAGTCGATCCCGACGGCCACCTCGCTGGTCATCGTCGTCGTCGGGGCGTTCCGGGTGAACAGCGGGGCGATCACGGTCGGCGCCCTGGTCAGCTTCGTCAACGTGTTCGCCATGCTGGTGGTCCCGGTGCGCACCATCGGCAACGTGCTCGGCGACGTGCCGCGCATGCTGGCCGGGTACGCCCGGGTCCGGGCGGTGCTCGACGAGCCGCTGCCGCCGGCCGCGGCGGATCCGCAGCCGCTGCCGGACGGCCCGCTCGACGTACGCGTCCAGGACCTCTCCTTCACCTACCCGGGCGGCGCGGCGGCGCTGTCCGGAGTGAGCTTCCACGTGCCGCCCGGCACCACCGTCGCGATCACCGGCGGTACCGGATCGGGCAAGTCCACGCTGCTGCTGGCGCTCACGGGCCTGGTGGCGCCGACCGGTGGCACCGTGCTGCTGAACGGGGCCGACCTGAGCCGGATCGGCCAGACCGACCGGGTGGCGGCCATCGCCGCCGCCTTCCAGGAACCGTTCCTGTTCGCCGGCTCGCTCGCCGGGAACGTGCTGCTCGACTTCGACGACTCCGCCTCCACCGCGGCCGATCCGCGGCTGGACGAGGCGCTGCGCCTGGCCCGGGCGACCGCGCTGGTGGACGGCCAGCCGAACGGGGCGGACACACCGGTCGGCGAGCGCGGAGTCACGCTCTCCGGGGGCGAACGGCAACGCATCGCGCTGGCACGGGCGTTGGCCCACCGCCCGCGGCTGCTGCTGCTGGACGAGGCGACCTCCGCCGTCGACGCCACCACCCGACAGGAGATCATGAGCGGTCTCGCGACCGGCCTGACCTCCACCACGACGATCGTCGTCACCACCAGCGCCGTGACGCTGGCCCTCGCCGACTCCGTCGTCTACCTGGAGCAGGGCCGGGTGGCCGGTGTCGGCCCGCACGCCGACCTGCTGCGGATCGGCGGTTACGACCGGTTGATCCGGGCCTACGAGCGAGAGCGGGTGCAGGCATGACCACGATCGACCCGGCCGACCCCGAGAGCGTCACGGGGTCGACGACCGCCGTGATCCGCCGCGGCCTGGCGGCCATCCCCTCGATCCGGCAGGGCCTGGGGCTGACGGTCGTCCTCGCCCTGCTCGGCGGGATCGGCCGGCTCGCCGTGCCGGTGCTGATCCAGCAGGTCATCGACCGCGGGCTCAGCACCGGCCACATCGACGGCGGCCGGCTGCTGGGGCTCGGCACGGTGGCCGCGCTGGTGGTGGTGCTCACTGCGGTGGTCAACTGGGCGAGCCTGGTGCGGCTGGCGATCGCCAGCGAACGCGCGCTCTACGACCTGCGGGTCCGCGTCTTCACCCGGGTGCACCGGCTGAGCGTTGCGTACCACTCGGCCGAGGCCCGGGGAAAGCTGGTCTCCCGGGTGACCTCCGACGTCGAGACCCTCAGCATGTTCCTGCAGTGGGGCGGCATCGCCTGGCTGGTGAACGGCGCCATCATGCTGGCCGCCCTCGCCGGCATGGCCTACTACGACATCGTGCTGACGGTGATCACGGTGGTGCTGACCGTGCCGCTGCTGATGCTGGTCCGGACGGTGGTCGGCCGCCTCGGCCCCGCGCACACCGCGGTCCGGGTCCGGGTCGCCGAGCTGCTCACGGTGGTCTCGGAGACGGTCCAGGGCGCCGCCGTCATCCGCGCGTACGGCGTCGAGGAGCCGAGCCTGCGGCGGACCGCGGCCGGCATCCACCGGTGGCGGGACTCGAAGATCCGGGCCGGGTACCTGGGCAGCGTGCTGATCTCCCTCGCCGACCTGTTCTCCGTGGTCGTCGTGGTCGGCGTCGTCGCGGTGGGACTGGCGATCGGCCCGTCGACCGGGCACAGCGCCGGCGAACTGGTCGCGTTCATCCTGCTGGTGACCCTGTTCATGGCGCCGATCACGGAGTTCACCCAGGTCATCGACTTCACCCAGAGCGCGGTCGCCGGGTGGCGCCGGGTGCTGGCCCTGCTCGACATCGCCGACGACCTCGCCGAGCCGGCCGAGGGGCGGCAACTGCCGCCCGAACCGCCCGGCGTGGTCGTGGAGAACGTGGTCTTCGGCTACCCGGGCGCCGGCCGGACGCTGGACGACGTGTCGTTCGAGGTGCCGGCGGGCCGCCAGGTCGTGCTGGTCGGTGCCACCGGATCCGGCAAGACGACGCTGACGAAGCTGATCGCGCGGCTGGCCGACCCGGACCGGGGCCGCATCCTGATCGGCGGCGTGGACGTCCGCGAGATAGCGACCGAATCGCTGCGCTCCCGCGTGGTGGTCGTGCCGCAGGAGCCGTTCCTCTTCGACACCACGGTGGAGGAGAACGTCCGGTTCGGCCGCCCGTCCGCCACCCGGGCCGAGATCGAGCGCGCCTTCCGCGACCTGGGCGCGGAGGCGTTCCTCGACGGACTGGCGGACGGCCTCGACACCCCGGCGGGGCAACGCGGGGAGAGCCTGTCCGCGGGGGAGCGGCAGTTGGTCGCCCTGGCCCGCGCGCACGTGGCCGACCCGGCCTGCCTGATCCTCGACGAGGCCACCTCGGCGGTGGACCCGGAGATCGAGCTGACGCTCATCGAGGCGCTGCGCCGGCTGACCGCTGGGCGCACCTCGGTGACCGTCGCGCACCGGCTGGCCGTCGCCGAGCTGGCCGACGAGGTGATGGTGCTCCAGGGCGGTCGGCTGGTGGAGCGCGGGCCGCACGGGGACCTGCTCGACGCGGGTGGCGTGTACGCCGGGCTCTACCGCGACTGGCAGCAGGCCACCGTCGACAGTGCCCCCGCCTGACCGCTCGGACCCCCGTTCTGGTGACAAGACTCGCCGCTCGGGCCCGCATACGGTGGGTCCGATCGGCCCCGCATTCCTCCTGCTTCCAGGTGGCCCACACCGGCAGGAATCGTTGGCGAAAGGACGAGAAGGTGGCTGAAAGCACCAGCGGAACGCCATTCCAAGGCTTGACGGCCGAGCAGGTGAAGTTCTTCCAGGAGAACGGCTTCATCGGACCGTTCGACCTCTACGAGGAGGACGAGGCCAAGCTCCTCTGGAATCAGGCCATGATCGAGATGGTCACCTCCCAGAACAAGCCGCACGACTCGAACATCATCAATTACGACCGCCATCTGGACTGCGACACCCTGTCCCGGCACATCGCCCATCCCACGGTCGTGCACAAGCTGCGCAGCCTGATGGACCAGGACATCATCTGCTGGAAGACGAACATCTTCGAGAAGCAGCCGGGCGAGCAGGGAACCGGGTGGCACCAGGTCGAGGCGTTCACCGTCTTCGAGTCGGAGACGGTCGCCTACCCCTCGCTGCGCTACACCGAGGAGAGCACCGCGACCACGCAGGAACTGACCGTGTGGACCGCGTTCTCCGAGGCGGACGAGGAGCACGGCTGCCTCCGGTTCATCCCGGGCAGCCACAAGCGGTGGTACTACGACGAGACCAAGCCGATGTCGCGCAACGTGGAGAGCAAGTCCCACGACTTCTTCGGGTACGACTACTCGGAGCTGCAGCTCGACAAGGACTGGGACCCGGACGCCGGTGAGATCGTCACCGTGCCGATGAAGCCGGGGCAGTTCGTCATCTTCCTGGCCAAGTGCATCCACGGCTCGCTCCCGAACGTCAGCGACTCCAAGCGGCTCGGGCTCGCCACCCGCTACGTGTCGCCGTCCGTCCGGGTCTACGAGCACATCGACGGCCTCAGCGGGTTCGGCGACGAGATCAGCCTCGACTACCACGGCAGTGTCCTGGTCTCCGGCGAGGACCGGTGGGGCCACAACCGCATCCACGCCGAGAACCTGAACGGCTTCCCGTTCCCGAAGGTCGACTGATGAGCAACGACGAGTACCGCCGCAAGTTCGCCGACTTCCTCGCCACGCAGCCGATGACCAGCGGCATCACGTACGAGCAGGTGGCTCGGGCGAGGACGCGCGACGAACTGGGAATCAGCTCGCTCAACATGGTCCTGGTCCTGGTGAACTACATCGAGAAGTTCACGAACAACACCGTGACCATGCGCCCCGAATGGGTTTCCCTGCTGGGCGAGGTCGACGGAATCGTCTCCGTGCTCGAACAGATCGACGCGAGCGCGGCGGTACCGAACCGGGCCTGACGCCCGGGAAGCAGAGGCCGGCGCCGGCATTCCACCATCCGCTCGGTAGATCGAAGGAACCATGATCTCGGATCTCGAAAATGTCGGCATCGGCTCGTTCGCGTGCGCCTTCGGCGACCTGGAGAACAAGCCGCAGGACATACCCGATTTCGACGACCTGTGGCAGACCGTGTCGTTCGGCACGGATTTCAACGACATGGGCTGCACCACCTACCGGAAGATGTCCGGGCCGGTGCAGGACTACGTCGTCGACGCCGTGCGCCGGACCCTGCGGGACTCCGGCGCCGGCGTCGCGGACATCGGCCATCTCGTCGTCGCGACCAGCGACACGGCCCTCGCCCTGCTGCCGTCCGACTTCGCGGAGCGGGTGCTGCTCGCACTGGGGCTGGACGACTGCGTCCCGCACCTCGTCTCCTACCAACGGTGCTGCAGTTCGCTGTCCGCGCTGCGGCACGGCCGGGACCTGTTCGCCGATCCGGACGTGACGCACGTGGTCATGGTCGCCCTGGACTTCGTCCCGGTCGACCGCGACCGGATCCTGCCCTACGCCGTGTTCGGTGACGCGGCGGTCAGCTGCCTGCTGACTCGGAACGAACCCGGGCTGGTGCGGCTGTCCGGCTCCGCCGTCAAGGTGGATCCGGAAGGGCTGCGCGGCCGGGACACGTTCGCCTCCCGCAAGGCCGTCGCCGACCGCGCGCTGGCCGTCGTCCTGGGCGAGGGCGGGCGGCGGCTCGGGCAGGTGACCAAGGTGTTCGCGGCCAACCTGCACAAGCCGCTGACCATGTTCAACGCGAGCGCGGTCGGACTGTCGCCGGACCGGCTGCACTTCGCCGAGACGCTCTCCGCCTACGGGCACTGCGGCAACGCCGACTGGATGATCAACCTGGTCGACTACCACGAGCGGGTCGGCATCCGCGGCGGGCAGACGTATCTGGCGCAGTCCATGGCCCCGGGGTTCTACGCCTTCGGGCTCCTGGAAGGGACCGCGCCGTGACCGGGCTGCTGTCCAGGACGGACTGCATCGGGCCGATCCCCGTACCGGCCGACATGACGCGCACTCTGCGCGAGCTCGCCGCGGCGGCAGGGGCCGACGAGTTCGCCGCCCTGTCGATCTGCGCCGGTGTGCTGGCCGGACGGCTGCCGCGCCCCGGCTCGGACCTGCGGGTGCGGGTCACCCGGCAGGAGTTCGACGCGGTCCTGCCGCGGCCAGACGCCCCGCACCCGGCGACCAGCTTCCGTGACGCGCTGCGGCAGGCCGCCCGGTCCGGGACCGCCGCCGCGGTGGAAGCCGGCGACACCCCGGTCGCCGTGACGATCCTGGTCTCCCGGGACGGCCGGAACCTGTACGTCGAATCCATGACCGATTCGTCCGACGTCCCCTCCCCGGAGGCGTGGGCGCAGGCGTTCCTGCAACTGCTCATCGGCATGACGGACGATCCGGACGCACCGATGCTCAGTCATCCGCTGGTCGGTCCGGAGGAGCGCGAGCGGATCCGGCACGGCCTCAACCCGCAGCGGGATCCGCGGATCCGGTACCGCACGATGGCGGAGCCGTTCGAGGCGCAGGCCGAGTGCACGCCGGACCTGGTCGCCCTGCAGGAGGAGGACGGCACCACCGTCACCTACCGCGAGCTGAACGAGCGCGCGAACCGGCTGGCCCATCACCTGCGGGGGCTCGGCGCCCGCCCCGGCACCCGGATCGGGATCTGCCTGCGGCGCGGCATCCACCAGGTCGTCGCGATCTACGCCGCGGTCAAGACCGGCGCCACCTACGTTCCCCTCGACGCCGACCTGCCGGACCGGCGCATCGCCCTGATCCTGGCGGACTCGGAGCCCGGACTGGTGCTGACCGATCCGCTCTGCCGGGACCACCTGCCCGAAGGCCCGTGGGAGATCCACAACGTGGGCCCCGGGCGGTCCTGGTTGGGGCAGCCGACGACGAATCCCGTCCTCGACGACGCCCCGGGGCCGGTGCACATCCTCTACACCTCGGGGACCACGGGCCGCCCCAAGGGCGTGGTCTCCCGGACGGCGGGCACCCTGGCCAACGTCCTCTGGATGCAGCGTCAGTACCCGTTCCACGCCGCCGGGACGGCGCTGTTCAAGGCGTCCCCGGGATTCGACATCTCGATCTGGGAGCTCTTCTGGCCGCTGTACCACGGCGCCCGTCTCGTGATCTGCCGGCCCGGCGGCGAGCGGGACCCCCGGCACCTGGCCCGGCTCGCCCGGGAGTACGGCGTGTCGCAGATCTTCCTGGTGCCGACGATGATGACGGCCTTCCTGGAGGAGATGGCCCGGGCCGGTTCCGAGGCGCTGCGGTGGGTGGTGTGCGGCGGTGAGCCGATGAGCCCGCGGATCCCCGAGGCGTTCGCCGCCGTGCTGCCCGGAAGCAGCCTGGTCAACGCCTTCGGCCCGACCGAGGCCGGGCCGGTCACCGACAACATCGTCGATCCGGGCTCGGTCGGCGGGTCCGTTCCGGTGGGCCGGCCCGCCGACAACTTCCGGCTGACCGTGCTGGACGGCAACCTCGACCTCGTGCCGATCGGCACGCCCGGCGAGGCGTACATCAGCGGCCGGGTCGGCCTGTCGGACGGGTACTGGCGCCAGCCCGCCCAGAGCGCCGAACGCTTCGTCGCGGACCCCTACGGGCCGCCGGGAGCGCGGATGTACCGCACCGGTGACCTCTGCCGCTACCGCGCGGACGGCACGCTGGAGCACCTCGGCCGGATCGACCGGCAGGTGAAGATCCGCGGGCTGCGGATCGAGCCGGGGGAGGTCGAGTCGGTGCTGGCCGCGCACCCCGCGGTCGGCGACTGCGCGGTGATCGCCCACGGGGAGCCGCTCCGCCTGCTCGCCTTCGTCGTGCCGGCCGGTCAGGACTCCGCCACCGGCCTGGACCCGGCGGCGGTCCTCGAACACGTGGCCGGGCTCCTGCCCGCCCAGATGCGGCCGGACCGGGTGGTGCCGGTCGACTACCTCCCGGCGACGGTGAACGGCAAGATCGACCAGGGCGAGCTGATCAGGATCTGGCAGGAGCTGGCCGAGCGGGAACGTCCGGTCGAGCCGCCCGCGGACGAGCTGGAAGCGACCCTGGTCCAGATCTACCAACGGGTCCTCGGCCGTTCCCCGATCAGCGTGTCGGACACCTTCCTCCAGGTCGGGGGCCACTCGCTGCTCACCTTCCGGCTGCTCGACGAGTGCAGGGCGACCTTGCGGGCCGAACCGGACATGACCCAGCTGCTGCACGGAACGCTGCGCGACGTCGCCGCGACGATCCGCAGGACGACAATCCCGTCACCTCGGGACTAGGACGGAGAACGAAGGCTTTGGACAGTCTCACGACCGGCGACTCGGAGAAGATCGCCGACGCGCTGAGCGGCGATCTCATCACCGCCGCGGATCCGCGGTACGACGAGGCCCGCAGGGTCTGGAACGGAGACATCGACCGGCGTCCCCTGCTGATCGCGCGGTGCGCGGACGTGGCGGACGTGACCACCGTCGTCACCTTCGCCGCCGAACGGGGACTGCCGATCGCGGTGCGCGGCGGCGGGCACAGCGTGGCCGGCCAAGGGGTCTGCGACGGCGGCGTGGTCATCGACCTGTCCCGGATGCGCGCGGTCGAGATCGACCCGGGACGCCGACTGGCCCATGTGCAGGGCGGAGCCCTCTGGCAGGACGTCGACAGGGCCAGCCAGGCGCACGGACTGGCCACGACCGGTGGCATCGTCAGCGAGACCGGTGTCGGCGGGCTCGCCCTGGGCGGCGGGATCGGCCACCTCATGCGCCGCTGCGGACTCACCGTGGACAACCTGGTGGAGGCCGACCTGGTCACGGCGGACGGCAGTCTCCTCCAGGTGGACGCCACCACGGACCCGGAGCTGCTGTGGGGCCTGCGCGGCGGGGGCGGCAACTTCGGGACCGTGGTGCGGTTCGGCTTCCGGCTGCACGAGATCGGGCCGACCGTCCTGGCCGGGATGGTCATCCATCCGCTGGACGTCGCGACGGAGTTCCTGACCCTCTACCGCGACCTGGTCGCGGACGCTCCGGACGAGCTCGGGACGATCCTCAACCTCCGGTTGTGCCCGGCGTTGGAGACCGTTCCCGAACGGCTGCACGGCTCTCCGGTCGTGGCCCTCAACGTGTGCTGGTCCGGTGACCCCGACGAGGGGCTGGCGTTCCTGCGTCCGCTGCGCGAGTTCGGGCGTCCGCTGCTCGACACGGTCGGTCCGATGCCCTACCTCGACCTGCAGCGGACGGTCGACAGCACCTCCCCGCCCGGCAAGCACTACTACTGGCGGTCGGTGGACTTCGGGGAGCTCAGCGACCAGGTCATCGCGACCGTCGTCGAGCACGCGTCGCGGATCACCTCGCCGCTGGCGGCCGTGCCGATCTACCACCTCGGCGGCGCGGTCGGTCGGGTGCCGGCCACGGAGACCGCGTTCGGTTCCCGGCACGCCGGTCACAACATCAACATGTTCGGCGCCTGGGAGCCCGACCAGGACGACCGGGAGCGCCACGTCCAGTGGGTCCGGGACTTCAGCGAGGCGATGTCGCCGTACGCGGTCGGACAGTACGTCAACTTCCTCAACGACGAGGGGGGCGACGGCGTTCGCGCGGCCTACGGGGAGCGGTGGCGGCGCCTGGTGGCGCTCAAGCGGCGGGTCGACCCGCAGAACCTCTTCCGCTACAACTTCAACATCGACCCCGGCCGCCCGGGCGAGGGAGACGCATGAAATTCGGCATCATGATCGTCCCGGAGGACCGCTGGCAGACGGCGCGGCTGAAATGGCGCCGGGCCGAGCAGATGGGATTCGATCACGCCTGGACCTACGACCACCTCAACTGGCGCGCGTTCCGCGCCAAGGAGTGGTTCACCATGGTTCCGACGCTGACCGCCGCGGCGGTGGAGACCGAGCGGATCGCCATCGGCGCGCTGGTCTCCTCGCCCAACCTGCGTCACCCGGTGAACCTGGCCAAGGACGTCACCACCATCGACGACATCTCGGGCGGCCGTCTCGTACTCGGTCTGGGCGCCGGCGCGGCGGGCTTCGATTCCACCATGACCCGCCGGAACCCCTGGAGCCGGCGGGAGCGGACCGAGCGGTTCGCCGAGTACGTCGAGCTCACCGACCGGCTCCTGACCCAGCCGGTGACCACGTTCGACGGCAGCTACTACCTCGCGGACGAGGTGCACTCCCAACCGCTGTGCCGGCAGGAGCCCCGCGTCCCGTTCGCGATCGCCGCGTCCGGCCCCCGCGGCATGCGCGTCGTGGCCCGGCACGCGTCGACCTGGGTCACCACGGGTGAACCCAACCTGTTCGCGAGCGCTCCGTACGAGGAGGCCCTCCCCGTCCTCCGTCAGCAGGTGGAGGCGCTGGAGAAGGCGTGCGTGGAGATCGGCCGTGACCCGTCCACCCTGTCCCGGCTGCTGGTCACCGGGCCCACCGTCGGCGGCGTCCTCGATTCTCCCGCCGCGTTCTTCGACGCGGCGGGCAGGTTCGCCGAGGCCGGGATAACGGACCTCGTCGTGCAGTGGCCGCGGCCGGACGAGCCTTTCCGGGGCCGGGTGGATGTCCTGGAGAAGATCGCCGAGGATCTGGATCGCCACCGATCCCGCTGACTCCGCCCAGGAGAAGACACCGTCCGTCGGTCCCCGTCCACCGGTCCAGGACATCGACGCTTTCGACTGAGAAGGGCTGCTTGATTCGATGCGAACCCATTACGTAGGAGACGTCCGTCTCGACGAATCCCGCCTGGCGGAGGATCTCGACCGGATCGATTCGATTCCCTGGTCCGAGGCGTACAGCGATTACGTTTTCGGTGGCGCGTGGAAGAGCTGCATGCTCTGGGCACGGGGCGGGACGTCCGGTGACGGCGTCGTCACCAACTACGACCACGACCAGCCCGCCACCTTCTCCGAGATCGCCGATCGGCTGCCCTATCTGCGGGAACTGATCGAGAACGTCGCCGACCCGGACCGGCTGAACTTCGTGCGGCTGGCGAAGGTTCAGAACAGCGTGATCATCCCGCACCGCGACCTGCTGGAGCTCGGCGGGATCGCGGACGAGACCCGCAACGCCCACCGGATGCACATCCCCCTGGTCACCAACGAGGACTGCTTCTTCAACGAGGGCGACACCGTCTACCGGATGCGCAAGGGCGAGGTGTGGTTCCTCGACGCCTCGGAGATCCACTCGGTGGCGGTGCTCTCCGCGGAGGAGCGGGTGCACCTGATGTTCGACTTCGTGGACGCCCCGTCCGAGAAGCCGTTGACCACGGTCGGGACCGTGAGTCCGGAAGCCGGCATCCCGGCCGACCGGACGGTGGAACGGCCGCCGCTCACCGACGCCGACCGCGCCCGCCTGTTGCGGCTCGCGGACGTGCTGACGCCGGAGACGGCGAACGAGGTCTTCAGCATCGTCATCAAGAAGCACTTCCGGAACGACGGGGGGGCGGACTTCGTCTGGAACACCATGATCGACATCGCGCGCGCCGCCGGGGATCCGGCCGTTCTCGGGCACGTCGAGGAACTCCGTCGTCACTACACCCTGGAACGGACCGCCTGATGATCCGCGTCCGCCGCGCGAGTGGAGAAAGAGCTTGAGAACGCAGCCGAAGATCGCACGCAGGTTCCTGGTCCCCGCCGGCTGGCCGGCCGCCGCGGCGCAGCAGACACTCGAATCGGTGCAAGGGTATTCCCCTGTCGGGAGCGCGGACGGGGAGATGCGTGTCCGGGCTTCCGGCGACAGCTATTTTCTCGCGCTCGGAAGCGGGCGGGGTCCCGTCCGGGAGGAACTGGAGATCGGCATAACCGAGGACGTCTTCCAGGCTCTGTGGAGGACGACCGACGGCCGGCGGGTGCGGAAGAAGAGGTCGTCCATCGCCCAGGACGGAGTCCTCATCGAGGTGGACGAGTTCGAAGGAGTCCACGCGGGGCTCAGGCTGGCCGAGGTGGGATTTTCCGGCGAGGCCGACGCGCGGGCCTTCGTCGCCCCGTCGTGGTTCGGCCAGGAGGTCACCGGCGACGTGCGCTTCGAGAACGCCTGCCTCGCCGAGCACGGAATGGACCTGGTGCGGTCGTACTCCGTGAGTCACCGCTCCCTCGCCTTCGCCGCGAGGGAGGAATGGGCCACGCCCCGGTAGCGCCGCGGCCGGACCGCTCCGATCCCCGTGATCGGAGCGGATCCGGCCCGCACCGCCTGCCGGGCCGGCGCCCCACGGCGACGGCCACCGCTGGCGGCGAGGCCCCCCGGTCAGTGTTTCCGCAGGCCAGGAAAAGTCCTGACCTGCGGAAACACTGAGAGACCGAACCGCGTTCCCCCGGCTCGGGCGGCCCTGCTACAGGTCGTAGTAGAGCTCGAACTCGTGCGGGTGGGGGCGGAGGGCGATGGGGGCGATCTCGTTGGTGCGCTTGAAGTCGATCCAGGTCTCGATGAGGTCCGGGGTGAAGACGTTGCCCGCGAGGAGGTACTCGTGGTCGGCTTCGAGGGCTTCCAGGACGGCGGGGAGGGAGGACGGGACCTGGGGGACGTTGGCGTGTTCCTCGGGCGCCAGTTCGTAGAGGTCCTTGTCGACCGGCTGGAGGGGTTCGATCTTGTTCTTGATGCCGTCCAGGCCGGCCATCAGCATGGCGGCGAAGGCGAGGTACGGGTTGGAGGACGGGTCGGGGGCGCGGAACTCGATGCGCTTGGCCTTGGCGTTGGAGCCGGTGATCGGGATCCGGATCGCGGCGGAGCGGTTGCGCTGGGAGTAGACCAGGTTGACCGGGGCCTCGAAGCCGGGGACCAGCCGGTGGTAGGAGTTCACCGACGGGTTGGTGAAGGCGAGCAGCGACGGCGCGTGCTTGAGCAGGCCGCCGATGTAGTAGCGGGCGGTGTCGGAGAGTCCGGCGTAGCCCTGCTCGTCGTAGAAGAGCGGCACGCCCTCGGTCCACAGCGACTGGTGGACGTGCATGCCCGAGCCGTTGTCGCCGAAGATCGGCTTGGGCATGAAGGTGGCCGTCTTGCCGGCCCGCCAGGCGACGTTCTTGATGATGTACTTGAACAGCATCAGGTCGTCGGCGGCGTGCAGCAGGGTGTTGAACCTGTAGTTGATCTCGGCCTGGCCGGCCGTGCCGACCTCGTGGTGCTGGCGCTCGACCTCCAGGCCCGCCTTGGCGAGCTCCAGGGACATCTCGGCGCGCAGGTCGGCGAAGTGGTCGACGGGCGGGACGGGGAAGTAGCCGCCCTTGTACTTGACCTTGTAGCCGCGGACGTCGCCCTGGGTGGAGCCGGAGTTCCAGGCGCCGGCCTCGGAGTCGATGTGGTAGTACGAGGCGTTGGCGCTGGTGTCGAACCGGACCGAGTCGAAGACGTAGAACTCGGCCTCGGGACCGAAGAACGCGGTGTCCGCGATACCGGAGGAGGCGAGGTACGCCTCGGCCTTCTTGGCGACGTTGCGCGGGTCGCGGCTGTACGCCTCGCCGGTCACCGGGTCCTGGATGAAGAAGTTGATGTTGAGGTGCTTCTCCTGGCGGAACGGGTCGAGCCGGGCGGTGGCGAGGTCGGGGACCAGGGCCATGTCGGACTCGTGGATGGCCTGGAAGCCGCGGATCGACGAGCCGTCGAACATCAGGATCTCGGACGGGTCGAACGTCGCCGCGGGTACGGAGAAGTGCTGCAGGACGCCTGGCAGGTCGCAGAAGCGGACATCGACGAACTTCACGTCGTTGTCCTGGATGAACTGCTTCACTTCGGCGGCGTTGTTGAACATCCACATCCTCCTCGGCGTTGCGAATGGGGCTCACCCTAGGAACGGGCCGTTTCCGAGCGGTGACCCAGTCGTTTCCTGAATGTTAACCGCCGCCGTCGCGCGGGCGGCAAAGACGTACGGTCACGGACAAAACGCCTCACCGGGCCAGGTGGAGGCGGTGAGGTGGTCTGGACCACTGGAGAGGGTCGGGGGAAAGCCCGCGGCGGCCGATTCACTCTCCGGTGGCGGCCGGGCCGAGGGGGGACCGAAGGCCGTACCGGTGCGGCTCGGAGGCCGGATCGGCGCGGCTCGGGGGAGGCGGTGGCCGCCCCCGGCGTTCGCCCGGTTAATGTGGATTCGTGGACACCAGAGAAGCGTTGGGATCGTGGATCGACGGCCCGAAGGCGGCCGCCGAGAAGATGGGTGCCGAGTTCGGCTACCGCGGTGAGCGCCTCGGACTGCCCCGGGAGGGTTCCGGCTCGATCGCCGGTCCGGGCCGGCGGCTGTGCGCACTGGTCGTCGACAGCTGGCTGGTGGCCATGGTCTCCTACGGGCTGATCGTCAAGGGGTCCTCCGCGGCCTCGGCGAACATGTGGACCACCCCGCTGCTCTTCGCGGTCATCGTGGTGCTGCTCGCGACCACCGGGACGACCATGGGCAAGCGACTGTTCGGCCTGCGGGTGGTCCGGCTCGACGGTGGCCGCGCGACCATCCCGCAGGTGCTGCTGCGGACGGTGCTGCTCTTCCTGGTGGTGCCGGCGCTGGTCTGGGACCGTGACACCCGGGGGCTGCACGACAAGGCCGTCGGCACCGTCGAGGTCCGGATCTGAGTCCGGGCCCCCGGCCCCCGGGCCGCCCGAACCGATCCCGGTCCGGCGCGCACACCGGAACGCCGTAACGCCGAACGGCCCCGCCGCGGAAGCTCCGCGGCGGGGCCGTTCTGGTGTCGACGGGGGAGGGGCTCAGCGAACCTGGCCACCCTTGGGCATCCGGGCGCCCTTGGGCATCGGGCCCTTGGGGATGGGCGCCTTGGAGAGCAGGTCGCCCAGCGCGCGCAGCCGGTCGTTGGTCTCGGTGACCTGGGCGGGCGTGATGGCGCGCGGCAGTCGCATCAGGTGGATCTGCAGCTTCTTGAGCGGGACCTCGTCCTTGCCGTCGCCCACCACGATGTCGTGCACCGGCACGCCGTCGCCGACGACCCGGGCCATCTTCTTCTTCTCGGACGCGAGCAGCTGGCGGACCCGGTTCGGGTTGCCCTCACCGATCAGCGCGATGCCGGCCCGGCCCACGGCGCGGTAGACCGCGTCCTGGCTGCGGGTGACGGCCACCGGGGTGGAGCTCGCGCTCCAGCCGCGCCGGATGTTGTTCAGCACGGCGGCGACCGCGCCGGGCTGCCCCTCCATCTGCCCGAACGCCGCGCGCTCGGCCCGGCGCCCGAAGACGATCGCCATGGCCAGGAAGGCCACGATGAAGCCCAGGATGCCCAGGTAGACGGGGTGCTCGATCGCGAAACCAATGGCCAGGAACACGCCGAAGGTCAGCAGGCCGACGCCGGCGATGATCAGGCCGATCTTGGTGTCGACCTTCTTGGTCATGGTGTATGCCAGGCGGATCTGCTTCAGTCGCCCGGGGTTCTCGGATGTTTCCCTCGCCATAACGCTCATGGTACGTGGCGCGGGTACGGGATATCCAAGCCCGGGTACCCGTTCGCCCCGAACCGTGACCCGAGTGCCCCGCTTCCGCCCGGTGTGCCGGCCCCCGACGCGCCCTCCCGACGGCCCCCCGGCGGGCCGAGGCGTCGGTGCCGTCAGCGGTGCGCGGCCTTCGCCGGTCCGCCCGCGGAGACGCCCCCGGGGGCGCCGGCCGGGACGTCGGTCGGCCCGCCGCCGAACTCCCGCGCCGCCGCGTACCTGCGGTTCTCGCAGACGGCGGCCCAGGCGTTCCGCCGCGCCTGGCGCTGGCCGCCCGCCAGCAGCACGCTCTCGGCCAGCCGGAGCGCGGTTCCCACCGACCGGAGTTCCATCCGGAAATCGACCCGCATGCCGTAACAGCTCCCCTCGGACCGAGCGGCCGCGCGGGCGGACCCGTGACCGGGTCCGCGCGGAGGTGCGGACGCGCTCGGAGGTGTGGCTGAGATCAATCGAACATTCGTGGAGACGCCATCGTCCCCACTCCGTGTTACCAGTCCGTGACCTGCCGGTCAAAGTCCGGTGAAGCGAAAGGGGCGGAGCCGTGGCCCCGCCCCTCCGATGGCGTGAAACCGCCGCTGCCGCCCGTCAGACCGAAGCGACCGGGGCCGGCGCGGCCGTCCCGCTCTGCCGCTCGCGGTGCTCCAGCGCCTGCCGGTACAGCCGCCCGGCGCGGTACGAGGAGCGGACCAGCGGGCCGGACATGACCCCGGCGAAGCCGAGCTCCTCGGCCTCCTGCTGCAGCTCGACGAACTCGTGCGGCTTGACCCACCGCTCCACCGGGTGGTGGCGCAGCGACGGCCGCAGGTACTGGGTGATGGTGATCAGCTCGCAGCCGGCCCCGACCAGGTCGGCCAGCGCCTGGCTGACCTCCTCACGGGTCTCGCCCATGCCCAGGATCAGGTTGGACTTGGTGACCAGCCCGGCCTCGCGCGCCTGGGTGATGACGTTCAGCGAGCGCTCGTAGCGGAACGCCGGGCGGATCCGCTTGAAGATCCGCGGCACGGTCTCGACGTTGTGCGCCAGCACCTCGGGGCGCGAGGAGAAGACCTCGGCCAGCTGCTCCGGCACCGCGTTGAAGTCCGGGATCAGCAGCTCGACGCCGGTGCGCCCGGCCTCGCGGGCGGCGGTCAGCGCGTGCACCTGGCGCACGGTCTCCGCGTACAGCCAGGCGCCGCCGTCCGGCAGGTCGTCGCGGGCGACGCCGGTGATGGTGGCGTAGTTGAGGTCCATGGTGACGATGGACTCGGCGACGCGGCGGGGCTCGTCCCGGTCGAAGTCGGCGGGCTTGCCGGTGTCGATCTGGCAGAAGTCGCAGCGGCGGGTGCACTGGTCACCGCCGATGAGGAAGGTCGCCTCGCGGTCCTCCCAGCACTCGAAGATGTTGGGGCAGCCGGCCTCCTGGCAGACCGTGTGCAGCCCCTCCTTCTTCACCAGCGACTGGAGGGCGTTGTACTCCGGCCCCATCTTCGCGCGGGTCTTGATCCACTCGGGCTTCCGCTCGATGGGGGTCTCGCTGTTGCGGACCTCCAGGCGGAGCAGCTTCCTGCCGTCGGGCGCGACAGCGGACACGTGCGACTCCTAGAACTAGACGGGGTACCCCCAGGGTACGCCTGTGCTTGTACGGCCTTCGCCGGGGCCGGGACCCCGCAATCGCAGGGCAACAGGGCTACCGGCAAGTAGATTCCCGGGCTCGGGCCCGGCTCCGGGGCGGGGGTCCGGAACCGGTCACCGGGTTCGGCGTCCGGGCCCGGGGTCCGGGAACCGGTTCCCCGGGCTCAGCGCCCGGTCACCGGCTCCGGCAGCTCGGCGAGCACCTCGGCCAGGTGCTTCTCGACCAGCGGCAGCGCCTCGGCGACGGGGAAGGCCCGCCCGAGCTCGCCGGCCAGCGAGGCGACCCCGGCGTCCCGGATGCCGCAGGGCACGATCCGGTCGAACCAGGTCATGTCGGGGTCGCAGTTCAGGGCGAAGCCGTGCATGGTCACCCCGCGCGCGACCCGGACGCCGATCGCGGCCAGCTTGCGGTCGTCGCCGCGCTGCCCCGCGTTGGACGGCGCGTACTCCGGACCGGCCAGCCGCGGGTCGATGCCCAGCGGCAGGCCCATCCGCAGGGTGAGCCTGCCGATGTCCACCACCTGGGCGGGATCCACCACCGCGTCCGGGATGTCCCCGCCCAGTACCCAGACGCCGCTGCGGCCCTCGACCCGGGTGGTCTCCACGCCGGACGCGGCGCAGGACCGGATCAGCGCCTCCTCCAGCCGCCGCACGTACGCGATCACGTCGATCGGGTCGGGCAGCTTGACGATCGGGTAGCCGACCAGCTGGCCGGGACCGTGCCAGGTGATCTCGCCGCCCCGGTTGACCTCGACCACCGGGGTGCCGTCCAGCGGCAGGTCCGCCGGGTTGGTGCGCTTGCCCATCGTGTACACGGGCTGGTGCTCCAGCAGCAGCACCGTGTCGGGGATCTCGTCGGCGACCCGGAGCGCGTGCAGCCGCTGCTGCTCCTCCCAGGCCACCTGGTACGGGACGGCGCCCTCGCCGATGCCCATCCGGACGAACCGAACGTTCTCGCTCACCGCTGCTGCTCCTTGCCAGGCGTTCGAGACCAACCTCGCCACTGTACGCCCCGGCCCGTACGGACCGTCCAGGCGCCCGCTCAGGCCCCCGACAGCAGCTGGAGCCGCAGGGCGAGGTGGAGTTCCAGCGAGCGCTCGGGGCCGTTCCAGTCCGGGCCCAGCAGCACCTCGACCCGGTCCAGCCGCTGGACGACGGTGTTCACGTGGACGTGCAGCTCCTCCTTGGCCCGGGTCAGGCTGCCGCCGCAGTCGAAGTACGCGCGCAGGGTGCGGACCAGCTCGGTGCCGCGCCTGGCGTCGTAGTCCAGCAGCGGTCCCAGCGTCGCGCCGACGAAGCCCGAGACGTCGTGGCCGTCACCGAGCAGCACCCCGAGGAAGCCGAGCGACCCCGCCGAGGCGCCCTCCCCGTCCCGTCCGAGCACGCGCAGCGCCCGGACGCAGCGCAGCCCCTCGGCGTACGCGGCGGCCAGCGCGACCGGTCCGGCGGCGGGGCGGCCGGCGCCCACGGTGACCGGGAAGCCCGCCAGCCGGGCGAGCCGCTCGGCGGCCTGTTCCGCCGCGCGGCGGGCGGCGTCCCCGCCGGACCGTCGGCCCGCCGCGCACGCGCCGGCCGGGGATCCGCCCGCCGGATGTCCGCCGGCCGTTTCCGGCGCGGCCCCGGCCTGCCCCGGAACCCCGCCCCCGCCGCCGTCCGGGACCAGCAGCACCACTGTCTCGCCGTACTCGGCACTGATGCCGCGCGCCCCGAACAGGTACCGCCCGGCGGCCCCGGCCAGCCGGGAGCGCACCGCACTCGCACCGCCACCGCCACCATCGCCGCCACCCCCGCCCGGCCCCGGCTCGGCGACCAGGACCAGGTGCGGCCGGCCGAGGTCGACGCCCAGCCGGCGTCCGCGCGCGGTCAGCCCGGCCGGATCCCGGTCGGGAGCGGAGAGCAGGTCGGCCAGCAGCTCGCCGCGGACCCGGTTCTCCGCCTCGGCCACCGACCGCCGCAGCAGCAGGAGCAGCGCGGTCACCACGCCGGCCCGTTCGAACAGCCGGCGGTCGGCGTCGTCGAGGTCCGGCCGGCCGCGCAGTACCAGCGTGCCGAGCTGCTCCTGCCCGGCCAGCACCGCGCACACCCAGGCGTCGCCGTGGCGCACCGCTCGGCCCTCGGCCCGGGACGCCGCCGCCGCCTCGGCCGGCCCGGCACCGGGGGCGGCGGCTCGCCCGGCGAGCGGCTCGCCCCCGGTGTCCAGTACGGCTATTCCCCCACCGAGCAGGGCGGCCACGGCCGCGGCGACGTCCGGTACCTCGGCCCCGCGCAGGACCAGGTCGGTGAGCCGGTCGTGGCCCCGCTCGGCGCGCTGGACGGCGGCGGAGTGGGCGCTGATGAGCTCGTTGGCGCTGTTCAGCTCCGTGAGCGCGGCCCGGGTGTCGGCGAGTGCCTTGGCGGTGTCCAGCGCGATCGCGGCGTGGGCGGCGAGGGTGCAGAGCAGCGCGACCTCGTCGGGGGAGAACGCGCGGGGCGAGCGGTCGGCGGCGAACAGCACCCCGATCACCCTCCCGCCGAGCAGCAGCGGGACGCCGATGATCGCCACCAGGCCCTCGTCGAGGACCCCCGCGTCGATGACGTCGGTGTGGTGGAAGCGGCCGTCGGCGCGGTAGTCGGGGGTGGCGTACGGGCGGGCGCTCTGCGCGACCAGGCCGCCGAGGCCGTCGCCGAGGCTGAGCCGCAGGGTCTGGAAGAGGTCGGAGACGGAGCCGTCGGTGACCCGCATGTAGGTGTCACCGGCGGCTTCGTCCGGGAGGGTGAGGTAGGCGGTGTCCGTGCCCAGCAGCATCCGGGCCCGGCGGACGATCGCCTGGAGGACGGAGTCGAGGTCGCGGGAGGCGGCGAGGTCGCCGGCGGTGTCGAAGAGGGCGGTCAACTCGGCCTCGCGGCGGCGGTGCTGGCGCAGGGTCCGGTGGACCCGCAGCGCCTGCCAGGTCGCTTCGTCGATCTCGCTCAGCACGGCGGCGGGCGCGCCCCGCCGGCGCGCGTCGGCCAGTACGTCGGCGAAGTCCTCGGTGGCGGCGCCGGAGGCGAGCAGGTCCAGCAGTCGCCGCAGCGCGGGGGCCGAGCCGGCGTGGAGGTCGTTCATGGTACGGCCGCCAATCGGCAGTGGGTGTTCGTGTCCCGGGGAGGGAAGCGCGATGCTAGCCGCTCGGCCCGGGTGGCCGTAGCCCGCCGGCGCCCGTTCGGTGACGGGCGCCGGCGGGCCGGACGGCACGTCAGGCGGTCGCCGCCTTCCCCACCGCCGCCGCTCCGGGCTCCGCGTCGGCCGCCGCCCCCGCCCCGGTGCCCGCCGCCGCGCCCTCCTCGGCCGTCCGCGCGCCCGGCAGCTCGGCCAGGTCGCGCCCGCGCGTCTCCCGCCCGCACAGCACCGCCAGGACGGTGATCACGGCGGCGATCGCCACGTACACCGAGATCGGGGTCGAGCTGCCGTGGTCCTTCAGCAGCGCGGTGGCGATCAGCGGCGCGGGCGCGCCGGCGGCCACCGAGGCGAACTGCGCGCCGATCGACGCGCCCGAGTAGCGCATCCGGGTGGCGAACAGCTCGGAGAAGAAGGCCGCCTGGGGCGCGTACATGGCGCTGTGGAAGACCAGCCCGACGGTCACCGCGAGCACCAGCGACCCGAAGGACCCGGTGTCCACCATCCCGAAGAAGACGAACGCCCACACCCCGACGCCGACCGCGCCCACCAGGTACACCGGTTTGCGCCCGACCCGGTCGGAGAGCGCCCCGAACAGCGGGATCAGCGCGAACTGGACCGCCGAGGCGATCAGAACGGCGTTCAGGGCGGTCTGCTTGGGGAAGTGCGCGTGCGAGACGGCGTACACGAGCACAAAGGTGGTCATCACGTAGTACGAGATGTTCTCCGCCATCCGCGCGCCCATCGCGACCAGCACCTCGCGCCAGTGGTGCCGCAGGACCGCGACCAGCGGCGGCTGTTCGGGCTTCCCGCGCGCGGCCGCCCGGGCCAGCGCCTCCTTGAACAACGGCGACTCGTCCACGGCCAGCCGGATCCACAGGCCGACCCCGACCAGTACCGCCGAGAGCAGGAAAGGCACCCGCCAGCCCCAGGCCAGGAACGTCGCCTCGGACTGGAGGCCCGTCAGCAGCGAGAGCGCACCGGCCGCCAGCAGGTTCCCGGCCGGTGCGCCGCCCTGCGGCCAGGACGCCCAGAACCCGCGCCGCTTCGCGTCGCCGTGCTCCGACACCAGCAGCACCGCGCCGCCCCACTCGCCGCCCAGGGCGAAGCCCTGCACCAGCCGCAGCAGCGTCAGCAGCACCGGCGCCGTCACCCCGACCGACGCGTAGGTCGGCAGGCACCCGATCAGCGTGGTCGAGCCGCCCATCAGCAGCAGGCTGACCACCAGCAGGCGCTTGCGGCCGATCCGGTCCCCGAAGTGCCCGAAGACCAGCGCGCCGAGCGGGCGCGCCGCGAACCCGATCGCGTAGGTGAGGAACGACAGCAGGGTGCCGGTCAGCGGGTCGCTGTTCGGGAAGAACACCTTCCCGAAGACCAGCGCCGCGGCCGTTCCGTAGAGGAAGTAGTCGTACCACTCGATCGTGGTACCGATCAGGCTCGCCGCCACGACTCTGGACAGTGAGCGGCTCCGTGCTTGGTCCGATACGGCGGTTGTCATGGGGGCACCACTTCCGGGCCGGGGGAGGGACAGGACGGGGGGAGGGGTTGGGCGGGACGGGGGAGGGGCGGGACAGGAGCGGCAGGACGGGGACGTCGCCACAAGGTAGGGAGCCGCGGTGCCCGGGACTATGTGACCGACCCACACATCCGGGCCGTCGACCCTGGCGGCCGGAGCCATCCCCGACCGCTCAGTGCGCCGTCCAGGCGCCGTCGAGCGGGAGCGAGGCGCCGGTGAGGCAGGCGGCGTGCGGAAGGCAGAGGTAGAGGGCGAGCCGGGCCACCTCGGCGGGCTCGATCAGACGCTTGACGGCCGTGCGTTCGAGCAGTACGCGCTCCACGACCTCCTCCTCGGGGATGCCGTGGGCCCGCGCCTGGGCGGCGATCTGGTGCTCCACCAGGGGGGTGCGGACATAGCCGGGGTTGACGCAGTTGCTGGTGACGCCGTACGGCGCGCCCTCCAGGGCAACGGTCTTGCTGAGACCCTCCAGGCCGTGCTTGGCGGTCACGTAGGCCGATTTGAAGGGGCTCGCCCGCAGCCCGTGGACGGAGGAGATGTTGACGACCCGGCCCCACCGCCGCGCGTACATGTGCGGCAGGGTGCGGCGCAGGATGCGGAACGGGGCCTCGACCATCACCCGCTGGATCCGGAGGAAGTGTTCGAGCGGGAACTCGTGCACGGGGGCGACGTACTGGAGGCCGGCGTTGTTGACGACGATGTCGGCATCGGCCGGCAGGGCCTCCACGGCCTCCGGGTCGGCCAGGTCGGTGACGTGCGCGACGCCGCCGATCAGCTCGGCCAGGCGACGGGCGGGGTCGGCGGCGAGGTCGACGACGTGGACCCGGGCGCCGGCCTCGGCGAGGACCTCGGCACAGGCCCGGCCGATGCCGGAGGCGGCTCCGGTGACCAGGGCGGTGCGGCCGTCGAGGGGGCGGGCTGAAGAGGTGTCCATGGCCGAGAACGGTAGGAATCCGAAGCCCGGGCTCCTATGTGACGGTCCTCCACAGCACCTCGGAGAACTGTGGCGTTCTCCGCCATGAGGGCCGGCGGTCGGCGGAAGCCCCGAAAGCCAAACCCGCCCCGAGGGGTCTTCCCCACAATGGGCGCGGATGCTTCACCCGTTCGGAGGATTGCTCGGTCAGAACCACCCATAGCGCCCGAATGCTCGCTACATTCACGCCGATTCCCGACAGGGGGCGTCGCCACAGGCAGCCGAACCGCTGGTGGAGCCGGTGCGGCGTCCGAGAGGTGTTGACTGACTATGCCCCAAAGGCCTGCAACCGACAGCCCGGCGTACGGACCGCTCGACCCGCTCGACCAGCACCGAGGCCCGGTCGGCCGGGCCCTTCCGGACGCCCCCGACGCCCCGACCGCCGACGAACTGCGGTTGCCCGAGCAGGCCACGCCCGACCGGCACGCCCTCGACCGGCCCGGTCCGGACCGTTCCGCCGAGCGCTCCGCCCCGGACCACTCCGCCCCGGACCGTTCCGCCCCCGAGCGCTCCGCCCCCGAACGGCCGCCCACCGAGCGCCACCAGACGGCCGGCACCCAGAACCTCCAACTGGCCGCCCTGATCGAGGAGGCCGGCTTCTCGCACGCCGGTCTGGCCCGCCGGGTCGACCAGCTCGGCCTGGAGCACGGCCTCGACCTGCGCTACGACAAGACCTCGGTCACCCGCTGGCTCCGCGGCCAGCAGCCCCGCGGCGCCACCCCGGCCCTGATCGCCGAGGTGTTCACCCGCCGGCTCGGCCGCCGCCTCACCGCGCAGGACCTCGGCCTGGACGCCTGCGCCCCGGTCTACGCGGGCCTGGAGTTCGCCGAGACGCCGCAGGAGGCGGTGGACATCGTCGCGAGCATGTGGCGCAAGGACAACGGCCCGCAGTCCGAGCTGCGCCGGATCGCCTTCACCCCGGCCGGCCTGGTGGTGCCGAGCCGGGACTGGCTGATCGGCCGGACCGACGAACGGGTCGCCCGCGACGGCTCCACCCTGGTCCGGCCCGACCCGGGGACGGGCGCGCCGCCGACCGACCGGCCCGGGGCGGCCACCGGGCCGGTCGGCCCCGCCGGCGCCGCGGCGCGCGGCCAGCTCCCGGGCACCCACGGCACCCCGGCGGCCCGCACCGCCGCCTCGGCCGGCGGCCCGGCCGCCGCGCCCGCGGGCGGCCCGACGACCGGCCCCGCCGCCGGGTCGGCCGCGTTCGGGGCCAGGGTGCCCACCCAGAGCCGCCGCCCGCCGATCGCGGTCGAGCCGCCGTTCCAGGACCCGGCCCGCGAGTCGCGTCCGGCGCTGCGCGTCGGCCGGGGCGACATCGCCGCCATCCGCGCCGTCGGCGACCTGTTCCGCGCGCTGGACCACGCCTACGGCGGCGGCCACGCCCGCCAGGCGCTGGTCCGCTACCTGGAGAGCGAGGCCGAGCCGATGCTGCGCGGCCGCTACGGCGAGCAGATCGGCCGGGCCCTGTTCGGGGCGGTCGCCGACCTCACCCGGCTGGCCGGCTGGACCAGCTTCGACATCGCCGCGCACGGTCTGGCCCAGCGCTACTTCGTCCAGGCCCTGCGGCTCTCCCAGGCCGCCGGGGACCGCGCGCTCGGCGGGTACGTGCTGGTGACGATGAGCCAGCAGGCCGTCCACCTCGGCCACGGCCGGGAGGCCGTCCAACTGGCCCGGGTGGCCCAGCAGGGCGTGGGCACGGCGGTGCCGCCGACCGTGCAGGCGCTGCTGCACGCCGCCGAGGCGCGCGGGCACGGCCTGCTCGGTGACGTCCGCTCCTGCACCACGGCGCTGGTCCGGGCCGAACGGGCGCTGGCGGCGGCCCGCACCGGCGACGAGCTGCCGGCCTGGGCGCGGTTCTTCGACGAGGCGCAGCTCTCGGACGAGTTCGCGCACTGCTACCGGGACCTCCAGCAGTGGCGGACGGCCGCCCAGCACGCCGAGAAGTCGCTGCGGCTGCGCTCGCCCGCCTACGCCCGGAGCCGGATCTTCTGCCGGCTGGTGCTCGCCACCGCCCGGCTCGGAATGGGGGACCTCGACGAGGCGTGCGGCATGGCCACCGACGCGCTGCGGGCGGCGGGGGAGATGCGTTCGGCGCGGTCGCTGGAGTACGTGCGCGACTTCCACCGCCGCCTCACGCCCTACCGGGGCAGTCCGGTGGCCCGGGCGTTCGAGGAGACGGCCCGTCAGGCGGGGGTGATCTGAGCCCGGGACTCCGACCGGACCGGCGGAGTCACCAGCTCTCGGCGTTCACCCGCGGCCGGTCGCCCTCCACGGCGGCCGGCGGCCGGACGTCCCCGCGCAGCCGCTGCGCGGCGAGCGGGAACAGCAGTACGGAGAGCATGCCGGCCCCGACCAGGGCCGCCGAGGTGGAGGACGGCAGATGTCCGGCGTCCACCTCGATCGTGGTGATCACCACGACCAGCGGCAGCGCCGTCGAGGCGTAGAGGCCGAGCGCTCCCCGGTCGCGCCGCCCCAGGCCGGCGGGTGCGAGCAGCGCCGCGGGCAGCCCGCGCACGGCCAGCAGCAGGAGCAGGAAGACCGGGACGAGCAGCAGGGTGCCCGGATCGCCGAGCAGCGCGTCCAGATCGAAGTTCATCCCGCTGACCACGAAGAACACCGGGACGAGGAAGCCGAAGCCGATGCCCTCCAGCTTGGCCTCGATCACCTCCTCGGCCTCCTCGGGGATGTCGGAGAGCAGCAGTCGGGAGACGATGCCGGCGGTGAACGCGCCGAGCAGCATGTCGAGTTCCAGCCAGATGGCGGCGGCGACCATGGTGGCGAGCACCAGGATCACGGTCCGGACGGCGAACTGGCCGGAGGTGCGCAGGGTGCGGCGGATCAGCCGGGTCATCCAGGCCGGCCGCGGTCGCCGGGCGCCGCCGACGGCGACGGCGGTGATGACCGCGAAGGCGGCCAGGATGACGGCGGTGCGGCCCGCGCTGTTGCCGCTGAGCAGCACGGCGACGGCGATGATCGGCCCGAACTCGCCGACCGCTCCGGTGGCCATGACCAGTGAGCCGAACGGGGTGGGGAGTTCACCGGCGTCGCGCAGGATCGGCAGGATGGTGCCGAGCGCGGTGGTCGTCAGGACGAGCCCGGTGAAGGCGCCGTCCAGCGGGTTCGGATTGACGATCGCGCCCACGACGAGGGCGACCGCCACGGTGACCAGCCACGCGGTGCCGGCCCGGCGGAGCGGTCCGCCGCGCAGTTTGGCGAAGTCGATCTCGTAGCCGGCCAGGAACATCAGCATCGCCAGGCCGAACTGGGACAGCGCGTCGATCAGGTCGTCCACGTGCACCCAGTTCAGGGCGTCGGGGCCGATCAGCACGCCGAGCAGGAGTTCGAACACGACGGCGGGGACGGCGATCCAGCGCAGCAGCCGGTCGGCGATCAGCGGGGCGGCCACCGCGGCGGCGGGGACCAGGATCAGCGAGAGCGGCTGGACCTCGAAGTCGGCGCTCACCGGGCGCTCACCGGTCGGCCGGCCGGGGAGCGGAGGTCGTCCGATCAGCGGTCATATCGGCATATTGGCACGCGGACCGGCGCCGCTCGGGCAGCCGGACGGCGTGCCGCGCGCCGCGCGCTCCCACCCGTCGGTGCGCCCGCCCGCACCCGCGTGCCGAACAGCCCCCGGGGGGTGTCCCGCACAGGACACCCCCCGGGGGCCGGCTCTCCCCGCCGTCAGGCCGCCCTCGCCTCCGGCACGGCGACCGGCAGCCCGAGATCGCGTGCCACGGCCTCGGCCGCGCGCCGCCCCGACACCAGCGCCCCCTGCACGCTGCTGGTGTCCCGGTGGTCGCCGCAGACGTAGAGCCCGGCGAGCAGCCGGACCGGCCGCCGGGTGTTGTGCGGCGGCGGCATGGCGGGCACCGCGTCCGGCAGGTGCCGCACGCTCAGGAACTGCCAGCCGCCGGTGGGCGTGCCGTACAGCTCCGCCAGCCGGGCCCGGACGGCGGGCTCCAGCGCCGCGGGTCCGCCGGCGTCGAAGGTGCGGCGGCCGAGCACGGTGGTGGCGATCAGCGCCTGTCCGGTCGGGGCGAACGAGGGGTGCAGTTCGCTGAGCACCAGCGAGTGCGACACCAGGGACGGCTGTCCGCCCGGCCGGTCGCCGTCCAGCAGCAGGGCGGGCTCCCCCAGGGGGGTGCGGTCGGCCGCGTGGTAGAAGGTCGTGACGGGGTGGAAGTCCGGCAGCCGCAGGCCGGGCAGCAGGTCGGCGGCGGAGCGGGGGTCGGTCGCGACGACGACGGCCTGCGCGCCGATCCGCCCGTGGGTGGCGGTCTCCACACCGTCGGCGGTGATCGAGGTGACCCGGACGCCGGTGCGGACGGTGCCGGCGGGCAGCGTGGCGGCCAGCTGGGCCGGCACGGCCGCGATCCCGCCGGCGGGCAGACAGAGCCGGCCGCGCGCGTAACAGCGGAGCACCAGGTCGGCGACCCGGCTGCTGGTTCCGAGCGCGGGGTCGCTGAGCAGGGCGCCGAGCAGGGGCCGCAGCAGGCCGTCGACGGTGCGCGGAGCGAGGCCCCGGTCGCCCAGGGCCCGGGCGGTGGTGGTCTCCGGCCGGGCCTTCAGCCGGGCCGGCGGGGTGTTGGCGAGGCGGTTGAGCCAACTGCCGAGCCGCGCCTTGTCCAGCGGACTGCCCAGGGGTGCCCGGGCGGTGGCCTGCCGGGCGGTGGTCAGCTGCGGGTCCCCGACCCGGTACCGGCGCCCGCCGTTGTGCACGAGTACGCCCGGCGTGAGCGGGCGCGGATCGAGGCGGTCGAGGTCGAGCACGCGGCGCGGCTCGGGGAAGGCGGTGTTCAGCAGATGGCTGCCGTGGTCGAGTCGGAAGCCGTCGAGTTCGTGGGAGGCCGCTCGACCGCCGATCCGGTCCGCGGCCTCCAGGACCTGAACGACGAGGCCGTGGGCGGTGAGTGCGCGAGCGGCGGCAAGGCCCGCGAGGCCGGCTCCCACCACGATGACGTCCGGGTCGGACTGTCGGCGGGTGCGGCGAGTGAAGTCGTACGTGGGCACGGGTGGCTCCCTCCCTGGTCCCGGGATTTCGGGCCGGTGCAGGCAGCGGGTGCTGGGACACGGTCCGACCGGTGTGATGCCCAGTCAGTGCGAGCGTCAGACCGGCCCACCGGCCCCGAACCCGGTGGGGAAGGGGAGTGGCCGCATCCGGTGGCCGACCGGTCACGGACTGTGTTCCTCCCCGCCCCTGTTCCCGCCCGACGGGCGCGCACGGTCACCAGGGGCGCGCAGCGCGCCTGCCATGTGCTCCCGTGCGCCCCCTCTCGGAGCCCTGCGCCGCAGGTGTCCGGACTCCGCTCCGCATATGCCCCTGGCCAGGGCGGACGTCGTAGCGCGTCTACGCGGCGGGGCGGGACGCGACCGCGCGCGCCCGGCCCCGCCCCGGCACGTCGCGTCAGAGCGCCGCCCGCGCCGCCGAGTCGACGTCCGGGTGTGCGAAGCGGAAGCCCGCGTCCAGCAGTCGGCGCGGCACGACCCGGTGGCTGCCGACCACCTCGACCGCCAGCTCGCCGAGCACCCCCTCCAGCACGGCCTTCGGCACCGGGAACGGCGTCGGCCGGCGCAGCACCCGCCCGAGCGCCGCCGTCAGCTCGGCGTTGGTCACCGGTTCGGGGGCGGTCAGGTTCACCGCCCCGTCGATGTCCTCCCGGTCGATCAGGAAGCGCAGGGCCGCGACCTCGTCGGCGAGCGAGATGAAGCTCCAGTACTGGCGGCCGTCGCCGAGCCGGCCGCCGAGGCCCAGCCGGAACAGCGGGAAGAGCCGTCCGCCCGCGCCGCCGGCGGCGGAGAGCACGAGTCCGGTGCGCGGGTGGACCACCCGGATCCCGGCCCGCTCGGCCGGTCGGGCGGCGGCCTCCCACTCCACGCAGACCTCCGCCAGGAAGTCGTCCCCGGCGGGCGAGGACTCGTCGATCACCCGGTCCCCGGTCTGCCCGTAGTAGCCGACGGCGGAGGCGCTCAGGAAGACCTTCGGCGGTTCGGCCAGCCCGGCCAGGGCGGTGGCCAGGGTCTCGGTGCCGAGGACCCGGCTCTCTCTGATCTCCCGCTTGTAGGACTCGGTCCACCGGCGGTCGCCGACGCCGGCGCCCGCCAGGTGCACGACCGCCCCGACCCCGGCCAGCCCGGCCCGGTCGATCTGGCCCAGCAGCGGGTTCCATCCGATGGCGGTGGTGCCGTCCGGCCGGGGCCCGGTCCGCGAGCGGTGGCGGACCAGCCGCACCACCTCGTGCCCGTCCGCCAGCAGCGAGCCGACGAGTGCCGCGCCGATCAGTCCCGTGGATCCTGTGACCGCGATTCTCATGGGCCCATCCTCGCAGTCGAACGGCGGCCCGCCGGGGAGCGGCGGTCCGGCGGGGGCGCGGGAATTGCCGCGCGCGTCCGGGGCGGGGGTGATTAGCATGCGGCGCATGCGCGAAGACGATCAGCTGACCATCCGCCCCGCCCGGGCCGAGGACGAGCGGGAACTCGCCGCCCTCAACCGCTCCACCTGGACCCCGCTGGCCGAGGTCGCCCCCCGGCCGGACGAGGACGCGGAGGTGTTCGACGAGCGCCACCACCCGGACGAGTTCCTGCTCGCCCTGCTCGACGGCCGGGCGGTCGGCTACGTCCGGGTCGCCCCGCCGACCCCGCTGGCCAGCAACCGGCACGTGCGCCAGATCCAGGGCCTCGCGGTCGACGCCGCCGTGCGGGGCCGGGGCGTCGGCGTCGCGCTGGTCGAGGCGGCCTGCCGGAGCGCCCGGGAACAGGGCGCCCGCCGGATCACCCTGCGGGTGCTCGGCCACAACGCCCCGGCCCGCGCCCTCTACGGACGCTGCGGCTTCGTGGTCGAGGGTTCGCTCAAGGAGGAGTTCCTGATCGACGGCGCCTACGTCGACGACATCTGGATGGCCCGGTCCCTCGACGGCTGACCCGGCCGGGCGGCCGGGACGACCGTTCCCGCACGACCCACTCCGCCGCGTTGACGCACCGTCAGATCGCCTGCGCGGGTGGTGCAGAGTCGTGACAGACCCGACCTGTCTGGAGCGTCACCCGGACGGGTAGGTTACGGCCGTGAGCAACTCGACGCCTCCCGGGTGGTACCCGGTACCGGGTGCGGACGGCACGGCCGGTCATGAGCGCTGGTGGGACGGCACGGCCTGGACCAGTGATGTGCGCCCCGTCCAGGCGGGCGGCGCCCCGATCGCCGACGCCCCGACGCAGGTCGCCTGGCAGAACCCCTCGGGGGGTTCCGCGTCCGCGCCGCCGGCCTACGGCTACGGCGCCCCGCAGCAGGGGCAGCCCGGGTACGGCTACCCGGCGCAGAACCCGCCGGCCTACGGCTACCCGCCTGCCGCCTATCCGCCGCCGGAGCGGCCGAACCGGATCAGGACCGGGACG
Organism: Kitasatospora sp. NPDC094019; assembly: GCF_044764505.1. NCBI lineage: Bacteria > Bacillati > Actinomycetota > Actinomycetes > Kitasatosporales > Streptomycetaceae > Kitasatospora > Kitasatospora sp. NPDC094019. The sequence continues at coordinate 524,821 of NZ_JBIWIF010000001.1, read as the reverse complement.
GCCGTCGGCATCGGGATCGGCGTGCTGGCGGTGGTCGGCGTGGTGGCGGCCATCGCGCTCAACAGCGGCGGTGACGGCCCGGTCGCCAAGCCGACCCCGCCGGTGACCACGGTCACCGTCACCGACACGCCGAGCCCGAGCGCCACCACCCCGAGCCCGACCAGGTCCTCCCCGCCGCCGCCGACCACGCCGCCGAAGCCGAGCCCGGTGCTCAAGGACACCGTGGCGGACCCGCAGCACGCCATCACGGTGCCGGTGTTCGAGGGCTGGGAGGCGAACACCAGCGGCTCCCACTCCACGGTCTTCCTCGGCAGCGGCCAGTACACCTGTCCCGGCGGCGGCAACTGCATCCGGGGGCAGTTCTCGGTGGAGAAGGACACCATCGCCGGCACCACCGCCCGGGCGGCGGCCGAGGCGGCCATGCCGACCTACGCGGCGGCGATCTTCAACAACATCACCGGGCACACCGACGCCGGTTCGTCCAGCACCACGGTCGCGGGCATCTCCGGGTACGCGGTGCGCTGGCACATCACCACCTCGGACGGCAGCAAGGGCTACATCCTGATGGTGGCCGTCCCCGCCAAGGGCGGTGGCTTCGTGGCCTTCGAGGGCGGAGTGGACGACGCCGCGGGCGCGCCCGACCCGTCCGTGCTGGACCAGATCCTCAAGGGCATCAAGCAGGACACCAGTCAGGCGGCGGGCTCCACCACCTGAGCCGCCGCCCGGGCGGGCCCGGCGGCCGTCCGGCCCCGGCCCGCCCGGTCCGGGCGGCGTCAGTCCCCGTACCGCTCCCAGAGCTTGGGGAACCGTTTCGCCATCGTGTCCGGGTCGTCGAAGTCGAAGCCGGCCCCGGAGGGCTGCGCGGGCTGCCGCCCGCCGACCTCCGGCAGCGGCAGCCCGGTCAACTGCTCGTACGCCTCGTCGGCGGCGTAGCCGAGGTCCTCGGCCTCGCCGTCCTCCTCCTCGTCGAAGCCGGGCAGCAGGTCGGCCAGATCGTCCGGCTCGTGCAGCCCGCCCTCGAAGACGTCCCGGCCCTGGCCGATCAGCCAGCACCGGAAGTAGTCGAAGGAGTCCTCGGAGGCCCCGCCCAGCAGCAGGTAGGCCGCGCCCCACAGGTCGTGGCGGTAGGCACGCTGGAACCGGGCCTCGAAGAGCCGGGCGAAGTCGATGACATCGTCCGGTGTCAGCTCGGCGAGCCGCTCCACCAGACGGTCCGCCTGCTCGTCCGGGTCGCCCTCGGCGTCCTCCCGGGTGTCGTCGATGATCTGCCAGAAGTCGGTCTCGTCCATCACCGCTCCAGCATCCCTGTTCGGCCGCACGCGCGCATGCGAAGAGCGGGTGAATCACCCGGAACCACATGAAAAACCCGGAACGGCGCGAAGTCTCCGCACTCCGGCCCGGACATCCGCCGTCGGCGCCCGCCCCGGCGGGACGGAACCCGGCCCCGGACGCGCGGAACCCCGCGCCGTCCGGGGACGGCGCGGGGTTCCGGTGCTGCCGGAGGGGAACCCTCGGGCGGAGTCTCAGAGGCCGAGCTCGACCTCGAACTCGCCGGCCTCCAGGATCTCCTTGACCGCCACCAGGTAGCGGGCGGCGTCGGCGCCGTCCACCAGGCGGTGGTCGTAGGAGAGCGACAGGTACGTCATGTCACGGATGCCGATGGCGGTGCCGCCGTCGGCCTCGATGACGACCGGGCGCTTGACCGTCGCGCCGATGCCCAGGATGGCGGCCTGGTTCGGCGGCACGATGACGGTGTCGAACAGCGCGCCGCGCGAACCGGTGTTGCTGATGGTGAAGGTGGCGCCGGACAGCTCGTCCGGGGTGATCTTGCTGTCGCGCACCTTGCCGGCCAGCTCGGCGGTCTTCTTCGAGATGCCGGCAATGTTGAGGTCGCCCGCACCCTTGATGACCGGGGTCATCAGACCCTTCTCCGAGTCCACCGCGATACCGATGTTCTCGGTGTCGAAGTAGGTGATGGTGCCCTCGGCGTCGTTGATCCGGGCGTTGACGACCGCGTGGGCCTTCAGCGCCTGGGCGGCGGCCTTGACGAAGAACGGCATCGGGGACAGCTTCACGCCCTCGCGGGCGAGGAAGGAGTCCTTGGCCTTGGCGCGCAGCGACATGATCCGGGTGACGTCCACCTCGACCACGCTGGTGAGCTGCGCCTGCTCGTGCAGGGCCTTCATCATGTTGTCGCCGATGACCTTGCGCATGCGGGTCATCTTGACCGTCTGGCCGCGCAGGGCCGACGGGGCGGCAGCGGCCTTCGGCGCGGCGGCCGCGACCGGGGCGGCGGCCGGGGCCGGCACGGCCTTGGCGGCCTCGGCGGCGGCCAGGACGTCCTGCTTGCGGATGCGGCCGCCGACACCGGTGCCGGAGACGGCGGTCAGCGCGACGCCGTGCTCGGCGGCGAGCTTGCGCACCAGCGGGGTGACGTAGGCGTCACCGGCGTCGGCCACCGGAGCAGCCGGGGCCGGGGCGGCAACGGGAGCCGGAGCGGCAACGGGGGCCGGGGCGGCGACCGGAGCCGGAGCGGCAACCGGAGCAGCCGGAGCGGCAACCGGAGCAGCCGGAGCAGCGACCGGAGCGACCGGGGCCGGAGCAGCGACCGGGGCCGGAGCAGCGACCGGGGCCGGAGCAGCCGGGGCCGGAGCGGCGGCGACGGCGCCCGCGGCACCGATCAGCGCCAGCTGGGCGCCGACCTCGGCGGTCTCGTCCTCGCCGACCAGGATCTTCACCAGGGTGCCGGCGACCGGCGACGGAATCTCGGTGTCGACCTTGTCGGTGGAGACCTCGAGCAGCGGCTCGTCGACCTCGACCGTGTCGCCCTCGGCCTTCAGCCAGCGGGTGACGGTGCCCTCGGAGACCGACTCGCCCAGGGCGGGCAGCAGCACCGGGGTGGCGTCGCCGGCCGGAGCGGCCGGAGCGGCGGCGGGAGCCGGGGCGGCGACCGGGGCCGGAGCCTCGGCGACCGGAGCCGGAGCGGCGGCCGGGGCCTCCGCGACCGGGGCCGGGGCGGCCGCGGCGGCCGGAGCCGCGGCGGCGACCGGCGCGCCCGAGCCGTCGTCGATGATCGCCAGCTCGGCGCCGACCTCGACGGTCTCGTCCTCGCCGACCTTGATCGAGGCCAGAATGCCGGAGGCCGGGGCCGGAATCTCGGTGTCGACCTTGTCGGTGGAGACCTCGAGCAGCGGCTCGTCGACCTCCACGCGCTCACCCTCGGCCTTCAGCCAACGGGTGACGGTGCCCTCGGAAACGCTCTCGCCCAGCGCGGGCAGTGTTACTGAGACCGCCATGGTTTCAGCGACTCCTATCAAGTCTTGCGAACTGGAAGATGGGGGGTGTGGGGCGCGATCAGTCGTGCGCGTGCAGCGGCTTGCCGGCCAGCGCCAGGTGCGCCTCGCCCAGGGCCTCGGACTGGGTCGGGTGCGCGTGGATGAGCTGCGCGACCTCGGCCGGGAGAGCCTCCCAGTTGTAGATCAGCTGGGCCTCTCCGACCTGCTCGCCCATGCGGGCGCCGACCATGTGGACGCCGACCACGGCGCCGTCCTTGACCTGGACGAGCTTGATCTCGCCGGCGGTCTTCAGGATCTTGCTCTTGCCGTTGCCGGCCAGGTTGTACTTGACGGTGACGACCTTGTCCTTGCCGTACAGCTCGACGGCCTTGGCCTCGGAGATGCCGACGGAGGCCACCTCGGGGTTGGAGTAGGTCACGCGCGGGACGCCGTCGTAGTCGATCGGCACCGGCTTGAGGCCGGCCAGGCGCTCGGCGACGAGGATGCCCTCGGCGAAGCCGACGTGGGCCAGCTGCAGGGTCGGGGCCAGGTCGCCGACGGCCGAGACGGTCGGCACGTTGGTGCGCATGTACTCGTCGACGAGGACGTAGCCGCGGTCCATCGCGACGCCGTTCTCCTCGTAGCCGAGACCGGCCGAGACCGGGCCGCGGCCGATGGCGACGAGCAGCAGGTCGGCGTCGATCTGCTTGCCGTTCTCGGTGGAGACGCGCACACCGGTCTCGGTGTACTCGACGCCGGAGAAGCGGGCCTTGAGCTCGAACTTGATGCCACGCTTGCGGAAGGCGCGCTCCAGCAGCTTGGAGGAGTTCTCGTCCTCCAGCGGGACCAGGTGCGGCAGGGCCTCGACGATGGTGACGTCGACGCCGAACGACTTCCAGACCGAGGCGAACTCGACGCCGATCACGCCGCCGCCGAGGATGACGGCCGACTTCGGGATGCGGTCGAGCTTGAGGGCGTGGTCCGAGGAGATGACGCGGTTGCCGTCGATCTCCAGACCCGGGATCGAGCGCGGCACCGAACCGGTCGCGAGGAGGATGTGTCGGCCCTCGATGCGCTGGCCGTTGACGTCCACCGAGGTCTGCGAGGAGAGCTTGCCCTCACCCTGGACGAACGTCACCTTGCGGGACGCCACCAGGCCCTGGAGGCCCTTGTACAGGCCCGCGACGACGTCGTCCTTGTACTTGTGGACACCGTTGATGTCGATGCCCTGGAAGGTGGCCAGCACGCCGAACTCGGCGGCCTCCTTCGTCTCGTCGGCGATCTCGGCCGCGTGCAGCAGCGCCTTGGTCGGGATGCAGCCGCGGTGCAGGCAGGTGCCGCCGAGCTCACCCTTCTCGACCAGGGCGACGCTCAGGCCCAGCTGGGCGCCGCGGAGCGCCGCGGCGTAACCGCCGCTTCCGCCTCCGAGAATGACTACGTCGAAAACGGTGCTGGCGTCGTTCGCCACGTCACGTCCTCCATGCAATGGGATGTGGATCGCCGGGCCGGTCGCGGTCCGGTGGGTCGGAAGCCCTTGTGGGGCGCCCAGTCGTGCCGGAAATACATCTTCGCACTTGTTCGCGGCGGCTGATGTCCGGGTCCGCCCCAGGGGTGTCCCGAGGGGCGGTCGCAGGGGTGGGAATACCCCGGACGGAGGGGCATCGTCGCAGCTCAAGGCGGGGTTGACAGGGGGCTGGAGCGGGGTTTTCGGGGCCCTCGCGGCCGACGGTTCCGCACTGTGGAACAAAGTTTCGCCCGCAGCGAACACGGGTGCGGCGCGCGCCCGGGCCCCCTACTCGCAGGTAACCCGGGGTGGAAGCCGGACGGGGTCCGGCGCGTGCGCGCCGGACCCCGTCCTTCGGTCGTACCGTCCGTCAGCCCTTGCCGCCGGCGGCCTTCTGCTCGGCGAAGCGGACCAGGGTGCGCACCGCCGAGGCGGTGCCGCCCCGCGGGGTGTAGCCGAACGGCGCGGCCTCGTGGAACGCCGGGCCGGCGATGTCCAGGTGCGCCCAGTCGATGCCCTCGGCCACGAACTCCTTCAGGAACAGGCCGGCCACCAGGCCGCCGCCCATCCGGTCGCCCATGTTGGCCAGGTCGGCGATGGTCGACTCGGTCATGCCCTTGCGCAGCTCGGCGGGCAGCGGCATCGGCCAGGACGGCTCGCCCACCTCGCCGGCGGCCGCGTGCAGGCCCGCGCGCAGGTCGTCGTTGTTGGCCATGACACCGAAGGTGCGGCTGCCCAGGGCCAGGATCATCGCGCCGGTCAGGGTCGCCACGTCGACGATGACGTCCGGGCTCTCCTCGCCGGCCCGCACGATGGCGTCGGCCAGCACCAGACGGCCCTCGGCGTCGGTGTTGAGCACCTCGACCGTCTTGCCGCCGTACATCCGCAGCACGTCGCCCGGGCGGGTCGCGGTGCCGGACGGCATGTTCTCGGCGAGCGCCAGCCACGCGGTCACGTTGACCTGGAGGCCGAGGCGCTTGGCGGCGACGACGGCGGCGAACACCGCGGCGGCACCGGCCATGTCGCACTTCATGGTCTCGTTGTGGCCGGCCGGCTTCAGCGAGATGCCGCCCGAGTCGTAGGTGATGCCCTTGCCGACGAACGCCAGGGTGGCCTTCGCCTTCGGGTGGGTGTACGCCACCTTCACCAGCCGCGGCGGGTTGGCCGAGCCGTTGCCGACGCCCAGCAGGCCGCCGAAGCCGCCCTTGAGCAGGGCCTTCTCGTCCAGCACCTCGACCTTGAGGCCGTGCTCCTTGCCGGCCGCCTGGGCGATCGCGGCGAAGGACTTCGGGGTCAGGTCGTTCGGGGCGGTGTTGACCAGGTCGCGGGCGCGGTTCATCTCCTCGCCGACGGCCAGGGCGCGCTCGACGGCCGCCTTGGCGTCCTTGCTGCCCTTGCGGCTCGACAGCACCAGCAGCTCGCCGACCGGCTCCTTGCCGCCGTTGCCGTTCTGCTTGTAGGCGCCGAACGCGTAGGTGCCGAGCAGCGCGCCCAGCGCGACCGCCTCGACCTCCTCGGCCGACTCGGCCGGCAGGGCCAGCGCGACCTTCTTGCCACCGGCCAGGGTGCGGGCGGCGACACCGGCGGCGCGCCGCAGGGCCTCCAGCTCGTACCCGCCCTCGACGGCCTCGCCGAGGCCGACCGCGAGCACGAGCGCGGCCTTCAGGCCGGCCGGGGCGGGCACCTTCACGGCCTCGCCCTCGGCGCCGGTCGCGCCCAGGGTGGCCAGAACCTCGGCCAGCTTGCCCTCGAACGCCTCGGCCACGGCCTCGGCGCCCGGGGCCAGCACGATGCCCTTGGAGCCCTTCGCCACGCCGATCACCAGGGCGTCCGCGCGCAGCGAGGCGGCGGCGGAGGTGCTCACAGACAATGCAGTCACGTAATGCGTCCTGTTCTTTCGCGGTCCACGACCGGTCGCGGCGCGATTGCCGCACCGGCGCAGCCCGGAACCGCCGGTTGGGCCGACCGGCCGGTGCTGTCGGACCCGGGACCCCTGGCTGCGCGCGCCCACCGCCGCGGCGGTCGCGCACACCAGAGGCCCCGGCGCCGCGACGGGCGCCGGACGGGCAGGACCTGCGACGGCGCAGGGCTGCGGTGCTCCCCGCATGGTAGTCCGCATGGTGGGATCACGCTCCGCCCGGTGTACCGCCTTTCGGCACCGGGGTGTTGGGGTTCTCATCGGTGCAGCAGCGCGAGGGCCAGCAGCGCACCCGTCGCGGCGGTCTCCACCGTCGCGCCGAGCACGTCCCCGGTGATCCCGCCGAACCGCCGCACGCACCGCCGCAGCAGCGGCCCGGCGGCGCCGGTGCCGATCACAACTGCCAGCGGAAGCACGAGGGCTGACCATCCGTCAAGAAGGCCGACGAGTCCGAGCAGGGCCGCCGCGGCTCCCGTCGAGGCGAGCGCCGCACCCGGCGTCACGGTGCTCGCCACCATCGCGCCCAGCCCGCCGGGACGGGCCGCCGGCACCGTGCGCAGACAGCCCCAGGCGAGCGCGCAGCGCCCGGCCACCGCGGCCGCGAGCACCGCGAGCGCGCCCCGCAGCGGGGACCGGTCGAACTGTCCGGCCAGTGCCGCCGCCTGCGCGAGCAGGACCAGGACGAGGGTGAGCACGCCGAACGGGCCGATGTCCGACTGCTTCATGATCCGCAGCGCGTCCTCGGCGGGCTTGCCGCTGCCCAGGCCGTCCGCGACGTCCGCCAGGCCGTCCAGATGGAGCCCCCGGGTGAGCGCCGCGAGCACGCCGACCGCCGCCACCGCCGCGAGCGGCCCGCCCGCGCGCCAGGCCACCAGGGCCCCCGTCGCGCCCGCGAGCACCCCCAGCACCACGCCGACCAGCGGCGCGGCCACCATCGCCCGCCCCCCGGACACCCGGTCCCACCGGTCGACCCGCACCGGCAGTACCGACAGGGTCCCGAACGCGAACCGCAGCCCGTCCCGGATCCCGTCCCGCAGCCCGTCCCGCACCGTCGACCACCCATCCCTCCGGTACCCGGCCGGGCACCGCGCGTGCCGAGGGCCCGGAACCCGTCGGTCGTGACGGATCCCGGGCCCCGGCCCTGCCTGACGTACGTGTTACAGCTTCCCCAGCAGCTCCGCCGCCGTCGGCAGCCGCGCCGGTTCCTTGGGCGCCGGCGGCACGTACGCCGTCGGCAGCTGGTCGGCCAGCGCGTCCGCCGCGGCCTGGAGCAGCGGCAGCGCCATCAGCGCGCCGACCCCCTCGCCCATGGTGATCCCCTGCTCCTGCAGCGGCGTCAGGGTCAGCCGGTCGTACGCCTTCGCCTGGGCCGGCTCGCCGCTGGTCTGCCCGGCCCGCCACCACTCCGGCGCCCGGAACGCGATCCGCTGCGCGACCAGCGCGCAGGCCGCCGAGACGACTCCGTCCAGCACCACCGGCAGCTTCCGCACCGCGGCCTGCAGCAGGAAGCCGGTGACCGCCGCGAAGTCGGCGCCGCCGGTGGTCCCGAGCAGGGCCAGCTGGTCGCCCAGCACCGGCCGGGCCCGCCGCAGCGAGTCGCGCACGGTCGCGCACTTGACCATCCACACCCGGTCGTCGACGCCCGAGCCGCGCCCGGTGACCGCCGCCGCGTCCGTCCCGCAGAGCGCGCCGACCAGCACCGCCGCCACCGTGGTCGAGCCGACCCCGAGGTCGCCCAGCACCACCAGGTCGGTCCCGGCGTCCGCCTCCTCGTCGGCGACGGCCATCCCGGCCCGGAACGCCTTCGCGGTCTCCTCGGGGCTCAGCGCGTCCTCGACGTCGATCCGCCCGGAGCCGCGCCGCACCCGGTGCGTCGTCACCTCGTCGGGGAAGTCCGCGGCCTCGGCGTCGACCGCGACGTCCACCACCCGCACCTGGGCGCCGAAGCGCCGGGCGAGCAGCGCGACCGGCGCGGTGCCGTCGAGCACGGCCCGCACCCGGGCGGCGGTGCCGCCCTCGGCGGGCAGCCGGGAGACCCCGACCCGGGCCACCCCGTGATCGGCGGCGAACAGCACCACCTTGGGCGCCGCCAGCGGCCGCAGGGGGGAGCGCCCCTGCACGGAGGACAGCCAGGCGCCCAGCTCCTCCAGCTTGCCGAGGCCGCCGAGCGGCCGGTCCAGCTCCTGCCAACGCTCCTCGGCGGCGCGCCGGGCGCTCTCGTCGGGGCGCTCGACGAGCGAGGAGAACGTATCGAGATCCACGGTCGTGTCCATCGTCCGGAAGGCTACACGCCGCGGGTCTTCAGCCGACGGCGGGCTTGACGGTGAGAACCTGCCCCGCCACCACCAGCAGCACACGCTCGGAGGCGTCGGCGACCGCCATGTTGAGCCGGCCCAGGGTGTCGCGGAACCGGCGGCCGGCCGGGGTGGCCGGGACGACGCCCATGCCGACCTCGTTGCTGACCGCCACCACCCGCCGCCGGGTCCCCGCCCAGGCGGCCGCCAGCGCCGCGCAGCGCCGCTGCACCTCGGCCTCGCCGCCGTCCGCCCAGACCGCGTCGTCCCAGGCGCCGCACTCGTCCATCACCGAGGTGAGCCAGAGCGCCAGGCAGTCGATCAGCACCGGCGCCGGATCGGCGGTGTCGGCCAGGACGGCCTCCAGCCCGCAGGTCTCGGCGGTGCGCCAGCTCGCCGGGCGCCGGTCCCGGTGCAGGGCGACCCGCTGCGCCCACTCCGTGTCGCCGTCGCGGGTGCCGCCGGTGGCCACGTACAGCACGTCGTCGTACCGGGCCAGCAGCTGTTCGGCCCGGGTCGACTTGCCTGACCGCGCGCCGCCGAGGAGCAGGGTGCGGGGGAGCGGGGCGTCGAGTGTCATGCGGCCATCCTCGCGCACGGCGCATACCGAAGATCCGGCCGGGCAACCTGAGGGCAGGTCCTCTCGTTCCGGGTCGCGCCTGGCATGATCCGAACGAGAGGGTCCAGGGTGCGCAGCGCATCGCTGGTCGTCGGCGGGAGGAGCCGGGCATGGTCTGGACGTGGCGGTACGAGAAGGCGGACGGCAGCGTGGTGGCCCCCGGCAGCGGGCAGGCGGAGGAGTTCGCCGGCCAGGGGGACGCGGAGAGCTGGATCGGGGAGAACTGGAAGCAGCTGGCCGAGGACGGCGTGGACCGCGCGGTCCTGCTGGACGACGACCGCGAGATCTACACGATGAGCCTGCACGAGGGCTGATCCGGCCCGGCCGGGGGGCCGCTCGCGGTGCGCGGGCGGCCGTTCCCCCTGGGGGGCTACTTCATCCCGACGACGTGCAGCAGCGCCGCGACCTGCCGGTACGGGTCGGTGCGGCCGGCCCGCTCCTCGGCCTCCAGCAGCTGGGCGAGCTGTCGGCCGTCGACGGGCGGGGCGTCGTCGGGGGTGGTCTCGGTGAGGACCCGGACGCCGTACCAGTGCCGCAGCGGCACGGACACCTCGGAGAGGGTGACGGCGAGGTCGCCGATCCGGTCGGCGCGGGCCGCCAGACCGAGGCGGTTGTAGTACCGGTCGCTCTCGAAGGACTCCAGGGCCGCCCGCCAGTCGCCGGCGGCGGCGGGCCGCAGGGCGAGCGCGTCACGGTTGCGGACCACCAGCGAGAGCAGCCCGCCCGGGGCGAGCAGCCGGGCCAGCGAGGCGATCATCGGATCGGGGTCCGGCAGGTACATCAGCACGCCGTGGCAGAGCACCACGTCGAAGCTGCGGGCCCCGAACCAGCGCCCGCACTGGTGCCCGTCGCCGATCAGCAGCTGGATCCGCTCCCGGACCGCGTCGGGTTCCCCGGCCAGCGTCTCCTGGGCGGTGCCGAGCGCGGTCGGGTCGGAGTCGATGCCGGTGACGTAGTGGCCGGCCCGGGCCAGCCGCAGGGCCTGGGTGCCCTGGCCGCAGCCGATGTCGAGGACGCGCTGGGCGTCGCGCCCGGTGAGCTGCTCGGCGAGCTGCCGGGCGACCATCTCCTGCCGGACGAGGTTGCGCAGGGTGCCGGAGCGCCCCGGCGCGGGGCCGGTGCCGCCGGCGAAGGAGCCGCTGCGCGAGGGCAGCCGACGCTCGTGGCCGTGCCGGTCGTACCCGTCGCGGTCCTGGGCGAGCCGGTCGTGGCCGCCGCCCCCCTGGCCGGGGAGCGCGTACAGGCCGGGCCCGTCCCACAGGGGAGGGGCCCAGCCGGAGTCCACCGGTTCGGCGGTCAGGGCTTCTCCCCGCGCCGCACCTGCGGCTTGGGCAGTCGCAGCCGGCGCATCTGCAGGATGCGCATCAGGCCGTACGCGACCGCGCCGCGGGTGTTCTGCCCGGCGAAGCGTTCGGCGAGCTGCTTGCGCAGGCCGAAGCCGAGCCGGACGAAGTCCAGGATCACCAGGAGGAAGAAGAGCAGGAACAGCAGCGTGGAGAGCTTCTGGAGGGCCGGCACCTTGACGATGCTGAGCACCAGGATCAGCACGGCGGCGGGCAGGAAGAACTCGGCCATCGACCAGCGGGCGTCCACGTAGTCGCGGGTGAACTTCCGCACCGGGCCCTTGTCGCGGGCCGGCAGGTGCCGCTCGTCGCCGTCCATCAGCGCCTGGCGCTGCTTCTCGCGCTCGGAGCGCATCCGCTCGCGGGCCTGGCGGGATGCCTCCTTGCGGTCCTTGGGCACGGTGACCCTGGTCCGGCGGTTGGTCTCGGCCTCGCTGCGCTTGGGCGTGGGCCGCCCCTTCTTCGCCTGCGGGTCGCGGGTCTGCGTCTTGCCGTCCTGCTTCTCCAGCACGGTGGCGGAGGCGGCGGCTTCATCTGAACGGCGTCGGAACACACCACCAGCCTACGGGGTGCGGCGGGCCTTCTTCCGGCCACCCGGGAACCGAACGGGTATCGATCGCGTCCCGGACCGGCCGCGATGCCCCCGGACCGGGAGTCCTGGGAGTCCCGTAGGGGATCTCTCCGCTGACCGGCGGGTGGAATGAGGGCGGTATCCACCCCGCGGATGAGGAATCCCGGCACCGACCTGTAGCAGGCTTGTTGCAGGCAGGTGCACTGCGGCGACGGGCTCGCTGCACATACACTCGTCGTGTCTGGTAAGAGACTGAGACCGCAGGCCGGAGAAGGGGGCACCCGAGGCCCATGAGCGACGGAATCATGAAGCGTATGGGGCTGATCTTCCGCTCCAAGGCGAACAAGGCTTTGGACCGGGCGGAGGATCCGCGTGAGACGCTCGATTATTCGTACCAGAAGCAGCTCGAACTGCTGCAGAAGGTGCGTCGTGGCGTCGCGGACGTGGCCACCTCGCGCAAGCGTCTGGAGCTCCAGCTGAACCAGCTGCAGCAGCAGTCGGCGAAGTACGAGGACCAGGGCCGCAAGGCGCTCTCGCTCGGCCGGGAGGACCTCGCCCGCGAGGCCCTCACCCGCAAGGCGAGCATGCAGACCCAGATCAACGACCTGGAGGTGCAGTACCAGCAGCTCCAGGCCGAGGAGGAGAAGCTCACCCTCGCCTCCCAGCGGCTGCAGGCCAAGGTCGACGCCTTCCGCACCAAGAAGGAGACCATCAAGGCCACCTACACCGCGGCCCAGGCGCAGACCCGGATCGCCGAGTCCTTCTCCGGCATCTCGGAGGAGATGGGCGACGTCGGTCTGGCGATCCAGCGGGCCGAGGACAAGACCGCGCAGATGCAGGCCCGGGCCGGTGCGATCGACGAGCTGCTGGCCTCCGGCGCGCTCGACGACGCCAGCGGTCTCGGCCGCAAGGACGACATCGAGGCCGAGCTGGAGCGGGTGGCCGGCGGTTCCGACGTCGAGCTGGAGCTGGCCCGGATGAAGGCCGAGCTGACCGGGGGCTCCCCGGCCGCCCCGCAGGCGATCGAGCAGGGCCGCCAGCAGGACGCCGCGCCGCAGCAGCAGGACAACCCGCGGATCAACTACAACAAGTAGGCGAGCCGCAACCGACCTGAGCTCCACCCCGGAGCACCTCCGGGAACATCCCCAGGAACAGGGAGACGCACGGCATGATCATGAGGGTCATGGGTGAGGGGCAGTTCCAGGTGGGCGAGACCCATCTGAACCGGCTCAACGAGCTCGACGACGAGCTTCTCACCGCACTCGAGTCGGGGGACGAGGAACAGTTCCGCCGGGCGCTCGTCGAGCTGCTCGGCGCCGTGAGGGAGTTCGGCACTCCGCTTCCGGACGATTCGCTGGAACCGTCCGACCTGATCCTGCCGGACCCGGAGGCCACCATCGAGGACGTCCGCGAGATGCTGCGGACGGAGGGCGACGGCCTCATTCCGGGCATTCCCGAGTAGCCGCCGTCTCGCGCCAGACACCGGGGCGGGCCCCCTCCGTGCGGAGGGGGCCCGCCCTTGTCGGTGCCCGCGCGTGCGCCGGCCGCCGGTGCGGCGGGCCGGCGACGGCGAATCGTTACGGCAGGGCCAGCATCCGGTCCAGCGCCGCCTTGGCGTACTTCTCGGTCTCCGGGTCGACCTTGATCACGTTCGGCACCCGGCCCTCGACCAGCGACTCCAGCGCCCACACCAGGTGCGGGAGGTCGATCCGGTTCATGGTCGAGCAGAAGCAGACCGCGCGGTCGAGGAAGACGACCTCCTTGTCCGGGTGCGCCTTGGCGAGGCGGCGGACGAGGTTGAGCTCGGTGCCGATGGCCCACTTCGAGCCGGGCTCGGCGGCGTCCAGCGCCTTGATGATGTACTCGGTCGAGCCGACCTGGTCGGCGGCGGCGACGACCTCGTGCCGGCACTCCGGGTGCACCAGGACGTTGACGCCGGGGACCCGCTCGCGCACGTCGTTCACGGAATCCAGGGTGAACCGGCCGTGCACCGAGCAGTGGCCGCGCCACAGGATGATCTTCGCGTCCCGCAGCTGCTCGACGGTCAGGCCGCCGTTCGGCTTGTGCGGGTTGTAGAGCACGCAGTCGTCCAGCGAGAAGCCCATGTCCCGCACCGCGGTGTTGCGGCCCAGGTGCTGGTCGGGCAGGAACAGGACCTTCTGGCCCTGCTCGTACGCCCACTCCAGGGCCCGCCGGGCGTTGGAGGAGGTGCAGATGGTGCCGCCGTGGCGGCCGGTGAACGCCTTGATGTCGGCGGAGGAGTTCATGTACGAGACCGGGACGGTCACATCGGCTATCCCGGCGTCGGTCAGGACGTCCCAGCACTCGGCGACCTGCTCGGCGGTGGCCATGTCGGCCATCGAACAGCCCGCGGCGAGGTCCGGCAGGACGACCTGCTGGGCGTCGCCGGTGAGGATGTCGGCCGACTCGGCCATGAAGTGCACACCGCAGAAGACGATGTACTCGGCCTCCGGGCGGGCGGCCGCGTCCCGGGCGAGCTTGAAGGAGTCACCGGTGACGTCGGCGAACTCGATCACCTCGTCCCGCTGGTAGTGGTGGCCCAGGATGAAGACGCGGTCGCCGAGCGCGGCCTTGGCCGCGCGGGCGCGCTCGACGAGGTTCGGGTCGGAGGCCGGTGGAAGGTCGCCGGGGCACTCGACGCCGCGCTCGCTGTTCGGGTCGGCCTGGCGGCCGAGCAGCAGCAGAGCGAGCGGCGTCGGGGTGGGGTCGACGCCGTAGGTCTCGGTGATGGTGGTGGTCACGGGCGAGTGCCCTTCTGTGCGGCCGATCAAGCGGTGCAGCCTTTTCGTCTAACTGACGCAATCTATGATAACCGGTTAGCGTCAGAGTGACGATGGCCATCCTGTCGATGTGACGAGAACCGCTCGCCGGTTCGGAGCCTTCCCGGACCCCACCGGCGTGGCCGGAACCGGATCCGGGACCGGCCGGGTTTCGCTGGTGGCATGAAGGCAATCGCGATCCACCGCTACGGCGGCCCCGAGGTGGTCGAGTACACCGACCTGCCCGACCCCAAGGTCGGTCCGGACTCGGTGCTGGTGCAGGTCAGGGCGGCCGGGGTGAACCCGGTCGACGGGAAAGTGCGGGACGGGCGGCTGGACGGTCTGTTCGACGCCCACTTCCCGCTGGTGATGGGCTGGGACGCGGCGGGCGTGGTCCGGGCCGTCGGCGGCGGCGTCACCGAGTTCGCCCCCGGCGACGAGGTCTACGGCTGCGTGCGCAAGGACACGGTCGAGCACGGCACCTACGCCGAACTGGTGGCCGCCCCGGTCCGCACCCTGGCCCGCAAGCCGGCCTCGCTGGACTGGGCGCAGGCCGGCGGACTGCCGCTGGCCGGGCTGACCGCCCTCCAGTCGCTGCGGGCGGTGGGCGCGGGTCCCGGCGACACCGTCCTGGTGCACGCCGCCTCCGGCGGGGTCGGCCACCTGGCGGTCCAGATCGCCCGCGCCCTCGGGGCCCGGGTGATCGGCACCGCCGACGAGCGCGACCACGCCTATCTGCGGGAGCTCGGCGCCGAGCCGGTCCGGTACGGCGAGGGGCTGGCCGACCGGGTCCGGGCGCTGGCCCCGGAAGGCGTGGACGCCGCCCTGGACCTGGTCGGCGGCGACGCCGTAGAGGTCTCGGCCGGACTGGTCGCCGACCCGGCGCGGATCGCCTCGGTGGCCGACTACGGCGTCAGGGCCCGCGGCGGCCGGTACGTCTGGGCCCGCCCGGACGCCGCCGGACTGGCCGAGCTGGCCGCGCTCGCCGACGAGGGCCGGCTGACCGTGACCGTCGCCTCCACCTTCCCGCTCGCCCAGGCCGCCTCCGCCCAGGCGCTGAACGCCGAGGGCCGCACCCGGGGCAAGATCGTCCTGCTCGTGGGCTGAACACCGCCCCCGGCCGCCGCACGGACATCCTCCCGTTGTCATCCGTCAGCGGTGAACTCGCTCCTGACATCCGCCAGAATGGAGCGGAACCGTTTCGGCGGGCCGCCTCCTTCCCCCGGCGGGCGGAACCCCGCCCCGATCCCGACGCCGCACGACCCGTGGAGCCCCGCACCGATGAGCAGCAGCCGAGCGAACGAGACGGTCGGGACCTCCCTGGACGAGACCGACCGCCTCCTGCTCGCCCGGCTGGCCGGGGACGGCCGCGCCTCGTACGCCGAGATCGGGGTCCAGGTGAACCTCTCCGCCACCGCCGTCCGCCGCCGGATCGACCGGCTGCGGGCGCGCGGGGTGGTCCGCGGCTTCACCGTGGTGCTCGACCCCTCGGTGCTCGGCTGGCAGACCGAGGCGTTCGTCGAGGTCTACTGCCGCGAACGGACCGCCCCCGAGGAGATCCTCGCCAGCCTGCGGCAGTTCCCCGAGGTGGTCGCCGCCTGGACGGTCACCGGCGATCCGGACGCCCTGGTCCATCTGCGGGCCGCCGACATGCGCCATCTGGAGGCGGTCATCGAGCGGATCCGCCGCGAGCCCGGCGTCCAGCGCAGCCGATCCTCCGTGGTCCTCTCCCAGCTGATCGGCTAGCGGGAGGAGCCCGCCGACGGGCCCTGGGGAACCGCCCCGTCCGGCCCGATTCCTCCCCGCGCAGGATTCCTGCGCGCGGCCCGCCGAAGACGCCCGAAAGCTGCCCGACCGGCCGCGTTCCGACGCGCGGGAACGCCCCGGGGCTGCCTACGCTGATCATGTCCGGCCGTACGGTGCCAACCCCCGTGCCACCGGGCCCTCCCCGACCCCCACAGCCGAGAGGGACACCCGTGTCCGCAGCCCCCGACCGCATGCACCGGCCCGACAGCGACCTGGTCGACCTGGTTTTCGACTACATGCGCGACCGGCTGCAGTACGACCCCGTCCCGCTCGACCACCCCGGTGACGGCGAGCACCTGCGGACCCAGCTGTCCGGCCTGCTCAACCAGGACGGCAACGACCCGGCCGACGTGCTCAAGCTCTACGACCACGAGCTCTCCCGCGCGGTGATCTCCGCCGACAGCCCGCGCTACCTGTCCTTCATCCCGTGCGCCCCCACCAAGGCCGCGCTGCTGTTCGACATGGTGGTCTCCTGCGCCTCGCTCCAGGGCATCTCCTGGCTGGAGGCGGCCGGCGCGATCGCGGCCGAGAACCAGGTGCTGCGCCTGATAGCGGACCGCGCGGGCATGCCGGCCTCGGCCGGCGGCACCTTCGTCTCCGGCGGCTCGGCCGGGAACCTCTCCGCCCTGGTCGTCGCCCGGGACACGGCCCGCCGCCGGCTCGCCGAGCAGGGCCGGCCCAGTGGGCCGGAGGTCCGGCTGCGGATCGCCGTCGCCGACCAGGTGCACTCCTCGGTCAAGAACACCTTCAACATCATCGGCGTCGAGGCGTTCAAGGTCCCGACCGTCGACCGCCGGTTCACCGGCGAGGCGCTGCGCGCCGCCCTGGCCGCCGACCCGGACC
Organism: Kitasatospora sp. NPDC094019; assembly: GCF_044764505.1. Lineage (NCBI taxonomy): Bacteria > Bacillati > Actinomycetota > Actinomycetes > Kitasatosporales > Streptomycetaceae > Kitasatospora > Kitasatospora sp. NPDC094019. The sequence goes on along the minus strand of NZ_JBIWIF010000001.1, from coordinate 507,868 downwards.
CGGAGACGGTGATCGCCGTCGTCGGCACCGGCGGCACCACCAACGAGGGCATCGTCGACGACCTCCAGGGCCTGTCCGAGGTCGCCCGCGAACGCGGGCTGTGGTTCCACGTGGACGGCGCCTACGGCGGCGCGGGCCTGTTCGCCCCCTCCGTCCGGGAGCGCTACAACGGCATCGAGCACGCCGACTCCTTCGTCGTCGACCCGCACAAGTGGCTGTTCGCGCCGTTCGACTGCGCCGCGCTGATCTACCGCGAGCCCCAGCTCGCCCGCGCCGTGCACACCCAGGACGCCTCCTACCTGGACGTGCTGCACACCGAGGGCGACGAGTGGAACCCCACCGACTACGCCTACCACCTGACCCGGCGCGCCCGCGGCCTGCCGCTGTGGTTCTCGCTCGCCGTGCACGGCGTCCAGGCGTACACCGACGCCATCGAGGCCGGCCTGACGCTGGCCCGGGACACCGCGCAGCTGATCCGCGACAGCGAGCACCTGGAGCTGCTGTTCGACCCGCAGCTCTCCGCGGTCTGCTTCAAGCGCAAGGGCTGGACCAACGACGACTACTACCGCTGGTCGCAGCAGCTGCTCGCGGACCAGATCGGCTTCGTCACCCCCACCGGCTGGGACGGCGAGACGGTCGCCCGCTTCGCCTTCCTCCACCCGGGCACCACCATGGAGATGGTCAAGGAGATCCTCGACACCATGGAGTGACGCCCGCGGCGCTCCGGCGCGCGCCGCGCACCCCCGGCGCCCGCACCCCGGCGCCCGCCCCGCGACGCACCGACCCCCGCCCGGCCCCGGCCCGGCGGGGGTCGCGCGCGTCCGGTGCCGTCGCGGCCCGGGAGAGCCGGCGCTACAGCAGCCCGCCGTTGGGCACGTACGGCGCCGGCGGGCGCATCCCGCGCAGCCCCAGGTACCCCCGGCCCTCCACCGACAGTCCCAGTTCGAGGCCCACGTCCAGCGCCCACTCCTGCTCGGCGGTCAGCGCCTCCACCCTCGCCTCCACGCCCTCCGGCACCCGGGCCAGCGCCTCGCGCAGCAGCCGGGTGGCGATCCGCTTCGAGGTGGCCGCCAGCAGCCGCACCTCGCCGCCCTCCCGGTAGCAGTAGCCGCTGCCGGCCAGGGTGTCCGCGACCAACAGCTCCTCGCAGTGCGCGAGCAGCAGCTCGTGGTCCGGGCCGTGCGCGGCGCCGCGCAGCCGCCGGTCCACCGAGTCCAGCAGGTGCCGGTGGGTGGCGTTGCCCGGGTGCACCGGGAGGTCCCCCGGGTCGACCAGCCGGGACCGGTCCACCCGCCCGGTCAGCTGCATCGCCGGGTGCAGGGTGAACCCGGCCAGCCGGTACCGCCGCACCGCCGCCGGCGACGGCGAGGCGCAGAGCATCCCGCGCAGACAGCCGCGCCCGTGGGCGAGGGCGCGCTCCAGCAGCAGCCGCCCCACCCCCTTGCCCTGGGCCTTCGGCAGCACCACGAGCAGCGCCAGCACCCAGACGCCCTCGCGGCGCAGCGCGAGCACCGCGCCGACCGGCTCGCCGTCCAGGACGGCCAGCCAGCAGCCCTGCGGATCGGTGCGGGCGAGGTGTCTGGTGCGGGCCAGCTGGAACACGGACGGCGCGGGCGGCCCGGTGACCGGCGGCGCGTCCGGGAGCGAGGCGAAGGCGGCGGCGGAGATGTGCCGGACGGCCTCCGCGTCGGCGGCGGAGTCCTGGAGCGGGCGCAGGAGCATGCCCACCATCCTGACGGCCGGACCCGCGCCGGCGGGCCGGTTCGCCCGGATCGGTCCGAGCGGGATGCGGCCCCGGGCCGCCGGTGTGCGAGCATGGAAGGCGTATGGGGAACGGGTGCACGCCCGGCCCACGGAACACCGCCGCCGTGAATCCACCGAAAACACTCCGTCGTCCGGGAAATGAATCCGGACGGCTGTCGGTTGGCACTGGAGGCAGACCGTCGTCAAGACCGGGAGAACGCAGATGACCGTCCAGGACGAGACCACCGTCGAGAGTGGCATCCTCCTCACCGATGCCGCCGCGGCCAAGGTCAAGGGCCTGCTGGAGCAGGAAGGCCGGGACGACCTGGCGCTGCGCGTCGCCGTCCAGCCCGGTGGCTGCTCGGGCCTGCGCTACCAGCTGTTCTTCGACGAGCGCTCGCTCGACGGCGACGTGCTGAAGGACTTCGACGGTGTGAAGGTCGTCACCGACCGGATGAGCGCCCCGTACCTGGGCGGCGCCACCGTCGACTTCGTCGACACCATCGAGAAGCAGGGCTTCACGATCGACAACCCGAACGCCACCGGCTCCTGCGCCTGCGGCGACTCGTTCAGCTAGTCGGTCCGGCCGGTTCGCCGGTCCGACACGAAGGCGGCTCCCGGAATCCGGGAGCCGCCTTCGTCGTGTCCGCGCCCCGGGTCGGGGCTGCCGGAGGGTCAGGGAGTGCCGGCGATGTCCGGGACCACCGGGTCCGGGCCGATCTTGGCGTCCGCCTCCAGCGGCACCTCCTGGCCGGTCGCCAGATCGGTCACCGCGCGGCCCTGGAGCGGCTGCTTCAGGTCGGCCGTCACCGTCTGCCGCTTGGCCAGTTCGGCGCACGCCTGACCGGCCGGGACCGGCGCCGCCGTGGTCACCCGGACGTCCACCCGGCCCGGCTTGGACTCGTCCGCCTTGAGCGCGTACCGCTGGCAGATCCCGCCGTAGAACCAGACCGTCAGCTTGCTGCCGTCCACCCGGTAGGTGATCGCCGGGTGCACCGGTGAGCCGCTCCCGGAACCGTTCGGCGGCGGCTCGCCCACCGCGATCCCGTTGCCGCCCGGGGGAGTGGGCGCCGGGGTCGGGGTCGTCGCCGGTGCCGGCGGCTCGGTGGCCGGCACCGGAGCGGTCGGGGCCGGGCTGGCCGGGCGCGGGTCCGGGGCGGTGGCCGTCGGATCGGCCGGCGGCGGGGTGACCGCGGCCGACGCGGTCGGGGCCGAAGCGGTCGGAGCACTCGGATCGGTGCCGCCGGTGGCCGCGCCGGGGGAGGCGGAGGAACTCGCCGTGGCCCGCTCCGCACCGGAGGCCGCCGTGTCCGAGGCCGCCTTGTTCCCGTCGTCGCACCCGGCCAGGACGGCCGCCACCGCCAGCGCCAGACCCGCCAGCGCTGTCGCGCGCGCCCGGCCGGTCCGCCTGGGCATGGTCTCCAGATCCATCTGAACTTCCTCCCGAGGGTTCGGCGGCGCGCCTTGGCGGCCGCACCGCGGGGATGTGACGTGGCCCGGACGATTCCGGTTCCCCGTCCGCCCCCGCGGCCCCCCGGGACCCTCGGGATCCCTGCTCAGGGCCCGTACTCGGGCATCGACGCGACCACGCGCCGGGCCCGGGAGGGGACGCTGAAGCCGGAGCCGGCCGGCGCGCTGTCCTGCGGGCCGGTCGCCAGCAGCGGCCAGAACCGTCGCAGCCGGCGCGAGGAGTCCACCAGCGCGTCGAGCGACTCGCCGTCGGCGTCGCCGAGCAGCGCGGGCGGGACCCGCGACGGGTGGTGACTGGGCAACATCGGCCATCAACTCCGATCCACCTGCCGCGGCGGCGTCGCCGCGGTCCGGTCGGGGCCGGGAGGGGCCCCTGACTCCGACCCTAGGCCGGGCGTCCGGCAGCCACCAGAGCTACCCCGGGGTAGTACACCTTCGGGGGTGGCGGGTGACAGCGGGCGGCCGGGAACGCACCCGGCGTCTTGCTGGGGTCCGGGGCCCGCCGGGTACCGTGGGTGGGTTCCACCCCCCTGCTGTCCCATGGCCCCGCTGCCATCCTGAGGAGACCCCGTGCGTATCGCCGTCGCCGGCTCGATCGCGACCGACCACCTGATGACCTTCCCCGGCCGGTTCGCCGACCAGCTGGTCGCCGAGCAGCTGCACACCGTGTCGCTGTCCTTCCTGGTCGACACCCTCGACATCCGCCGCGGCGGCGTCGCGCCGAACATCGCCTTCGGCATGGGCGTGCTCGGCCTGCGCCCGGTCCTGGTCGGCGCGGCCGGCGCGGACTTCGCGGAGTACCGCAGCTGGCTGGAGCGCAACAACGTGGACTGCCGGTCGGTCCACATCTCCGAGACCCGGCACACCGCGCGCTTCATGTGCACCACGGACGAGGACCACAACCAGATCGCCTCGTTCTACACCGGTGCCATGGCCGAGGCCCGCAACATCGAGCTCAAGCCGATCGCCGACCGCGTCGGCGGCCTCGACCTGGTGCTGATCGGAGCCGACGACCCGCAGGCGATGGTCCGCCACACCCAGGAGTGCCGCACCCGCGGCTACGCCTTCGCCGCGGACCCGTCCCAGCAGCTGGCCCGCCTCGACGGCCACGACATCCGCCAGATCGTCGACGGCGCCGCGTACCTCTTCACCAACGAGTACGAGGCCGCGCTGATCGAGTCGAAGACCGGCTGGGACACGGAGGAGATCCTCACCCGGGTCGGCACCCGGATCACCACCCTCGGCAGCAAGGGCGTCCGGATCGAGCGCAAGGGCGAGTCCCCGATCGTGGTCGGCTGCGCCCCCGAGACCGCCAAGGCCGACCCGACCGGTGTCGGCGACGCCTTCCGGGCCGGCTTCCTGGCCGGCCTCTCCTGGGGGCTGGAGCTGGAGCGCTCCGCCCAGCTCGGCTGCATGCTGGCCACCCTGGTGATCGAGACCGTCGGCACCCAGGAGTACGAGCTGCGCCCGCACGACTTCCTGCAGCGCTTCGTCGCGGCCTACGGCGACGAGGCCGGCGCCGAGGTCCGCGCGCACCTGGTCAACTGACCCGCCGCACCAGGTAGGCCGAGCCCCGGTCGCCGCCGTACTCGGCGGCCGGGGTCTCGCCCAGGAACTCCTGGCCGCGCATCCCGCACCAGGCCGGCACGTCCAGCCGGGCCGCCTCGTCGTCGGCCAGCACCACGACCGTCCCGCCCACCGGGACCTCGCCGAACCGCTTCGCCAGTTCGATCACCGGCAGCGGGCACCGCTTGCCCAGTGCGTCCAGGACCAGCGGGCCCCCGTCGGGCTCCCGGGCCCCGGCGGGTGCGGGCAGGTCCAGGCCCAGCGGCGCGCGGACGCCGGCCACCAGCTCCGGCAGCACGGTCAGGAAACGGTCGACGTCCGCCCCGGTGGTGCCGAACGGCAGCGAGATCCGGACGTTTCCCTCGGTGAGCACGCCCATCGCGGCCAGCACATGGCTCGGGGTCAGCGTGGACGAGGTGCACGAGGAGCCGGAGGAGACGGCGAACCCGGCCCGGTCCAGCTCGCCCAGCAGGACCTCGCCGTCCACGTACAGACAGGAGAAGGTGACGATGTGCGGCAGCCGCCGCACCGGGTCGCCGACCACCTCCACCTCGGGCACCAGCCGCGGCACCCGGGCCCGGATCCGCTCGACCAGCTCGTGCAGCCGGGCGTTCTCCCGCTCCGCCTCGGCCCGGACCGCGCGCAGCGAGGCCGCCGCCGCGACGATCGCCGGCACGTTGACGAAGCCCGGCACCCGGCCGGCCTCCCGCTCGTCGGCGGGCAGCGGCGAGCTGTAGCGGACGCCCTTGCGCACCGCGAGCACCCCGACCCCGGCCGGCCCGCCCCACTTGTGCGCGCTGGCGGTGAGCAGCGACCAGCCGGCCGGCGGGTCCACCCGCCCGGCGCTCTGCGCGGCGTCCACCAGCAGCGGCACCCCGCCGAGGAGCGCGGCCACCTCGGCGACCGGCTGCACCGTGCCCACCTCGTGGTTGGCGGACTGCAGCACGGCGAGCGCGGTGTCGGGCCGCAGCGCGGCTGCGAAGACCTCCGGGTCCACCCGGCCGTGCCGGTCCACCGGTACCGAGGTGACCTCGCCGCCCTCGGCGAGGTGCCGCTCGGCGCTGTGCAGCACGCTGGAGTGCTCGACGGCGGAGTGCGCCAGGTGCGGGCCGCGCCGCCGGTTGCCGCGCAGCGCGCCCAGCACCCCGAGCTGGACGGCCTGGGTCCCGCCGGAGGTGAAGGCGATCTCGTCGGCCCGGCAGTCGAACACCTCGGCCACGGTCTCCCGGGCGGCGTCCAGCAGCATCCGGGCCCGGCGCCCGGAGCGGTAGAGCCGGGCCGGGTCGGCCCATCCCTCGTCCAGGGCGGCGGTCAGCGCCTGCCGCGCGACGGGGTGGAGCGGTGCGGTGGAGGCCACATCGAAGTACACGGTGACATTTAACGACACTCCCGGGTGGGACCGGGGCTCCGCGGGCGGCTCACCCTCCGTCAGTCGATCATCCGGAATGTCCGGATCGTCCGCGTCCGACGGAGCGTCACCAGGTTGTCCGAGGTCATCCCTCGATCGGGCGTACGGACCCCTAATGCCTAGGATGACCTGCGGCGCAGCCCCTGCCGGGCCTGATCGGGTGTTCGGGCGGCGCGTTACTGGGACCTGCCCGTCAGCAGCGCATAAGGCTGGAGTAGGGTTTGGCCCGCATAAGCATTCAAACCGTGCCCGTGGTCGGGTCGCCGGGGAGGGAAAGCCTCCCCGGGGCGACGCGAAGGCGGGCGAGACTTCGGGAAGGCGCTACGTGAGTCCCAACGGCTCCGACCGCTCGCCGCGGCGCACGATGCGGCGGAAGCTGCCTCAGGCGCTGGCACTGGGCCTCGTCATCGCGACCGCCACCGGCTGCTCGGCCAACGACCTCCCCAGGCTTGGCCTCCCGAGCCCTGTCACCAAGGAAGGGCCGATGGTCCTCCACATGTGGCAGGGCTCCTGGATCGCGGCGCTGGTGGTCGGCGTACTGATGTGGGGTCTGATCATCTGGAGCGTGATCTTCCACCGGCGCAGCCGCACCGGTGTGCAGGTCCCCCCGCAGACCCGGTACAACGTGCCCATCGAGGCGCTCTACACCGCGGTCCCCATCATCATCGTGTCGGTCCTCTTCTACTTCGTCGCCCGCGACGAGTCGAAGCTGATCGCCGTCTCCGAGAAGCCGCAGCACACCGTCAACGTGGTGGGCTTCCAGTGGAGCTGGGCGTTCAACTACGAGAACACCGAGAACCCGGACCCGGCCAACCAGCAGGCCGCGTACGAGGTGGGTACCCCCGGCGAGCCGCCGACCCTGTACCTGCCGGTGGACGAGACGGTGCAGTTCCGGCTCACCTCGCGTGACGTGATCCACGACTTCTGGCCCATCAACTTCATGATGAAGATGGACGTCGTGCCGGGCGTGGTCAACAAGTTCGAGGTCACCCCGACCGTCAAGGGTGAGTACAAGGGCAAGTGCGCCGAGCTCTGCGGCGTCGACCACTCGCGGATGCTGTTCAACGTGAAGGTCGTCGACCGTGCCGAGTACGACCAGCACCTGAAGGACCTCCGGGCCAAGGGTCAGACCGGCGCGGTGCCCTCCGGCATCACGACCATGGGAAGTGAAGAGAAGTGACCATCCTCAACGAGCCCGCCGCGGCCGGCGGGGGCGCCGGGGCCGTCACGGTCGGGGCGCGGCGGACCCGGAAGCCGGGTTCCACCATCATCAAGTGGCTCACCACCACTGACCACAAGACGATCGGCACGCTGTACCTGGGCACGTCGTTCGCCTTCTTCCTGATCGGCGGCATCCTCGCGCTGGTCATGCGTGCCGAGCTGGCTCGTCCCGGGACCCAGATCCTGTCGAACGAGCAGTTCAACCAGGCGTTCACGATGCACGGCACGGTCATGCTGCTGATGTTCGCGACGCCGCTCTTCGCCGGTTTCGCGAACTGGATCATGCCGCTCCAGATCGGCGCGCCGGACGTCGCGTTCCCGCGGCTGAACATGTTCGCCTACTGGCTGTACCTGTTCGGCTCGCTGATCGCGGTGGCCGGCTTCCTCACCCCGCAGGGTGCCGCCGACTTCGGCTGGTTCGCCTACGCGCCGCTCTCCGACGCGGTCCGCTCGCCGGGCATCGGCGCGGACATGTGGATCATGGGTCTGGCCTTCTCCGGCTTCGGCACGATCCTCGGTGCGGTCAACTTCATCACCACGATCATCTGCATGCGCGCGCCCGGCATGACGATGTTCCGGATGTCGATCTTCGTCTGGAACGTCCTGCTGACCGCCGTGCTGGTCCTGCTGGCCTTCCCGGTGCTCGCCGCCGCGCTGTTCGCCCTGGAGGCGGACCGCAAGTTCGGGGCGCACGTCTTCGACCCGGCCAACGGCGGGGCGCTGCTCTGGCAGCATTTGTTCTGGTTCTTCGGCCATCCCGAGGTCTACATCATCGCGCTGCCGTTCTTCGGCATCGTGTCGGAGATCATCCCGGTCTTCAGCCGCAAGCCGATGTTCGGCTACTCCGGCCTGATCGCGGCCACCATCGCGATCGCCGGTCTGTCCGTGACGGTGTGGGCGCACCACATGTACGTCACCGGGCAGGTGCTGCTGCCGTTCTTCTCCTTCATGACCTTCCTGATCGCGGTCCCGACCGGGGTGAAGTTCTTCAACTGGGTCGGCACCATGTGGAAGGGCTCGCTGAGCTTCGAGACCCCGATGCTCTGGACGGTCGGCTTCCTGGTCACCTTCCTCTTCGGCGGCCTCACCGGTGTCCTCCTGGCCTCCCCGCCGATCGACTTCCACGTCTCGGACTCGTACTTCGTCGTCGCCCACTTCCACTACGTGGTCTTCGGCACCGTCGTCTTCGCGATGTTCGCCGGCTTCCACTTCTGGTGGCCGAAGATGACCGGCAAGATGCTCGACGAGCGCCTCGGCAAGGTCACCTTCTGGACGCTGTTCATCGGCTTCCACACCACCTTCCTGGTGCAGCACTGGCTCGGCGCGGAGGGCATGCCCCGCCGCTACGCCGACTACCTGGCCGCGGACGGGTTCACCACCCTGAACACCGTCTCGACCATCGGCTCGTTCCTGCTCGGCCTGTCGATCCTGCCGTTCCTCTACAACGTGTGGAAGACGGCGAAGTACGGCGAGAAGGTCGAGGTCGACGACCCGTGGGGTTACGGCCGTTCGCTGGAGTGGGCGACCTCCTGCCCGCCGCCGCGGCACAACTTCCTCACCCTGCCCCGGATCCGCTCCGAATCCCCGGCCTTCGACCTCCACTACCCGGAGATCGCCGCGCTGGACTACCTGGAGTACCACGGTGAGCCGGCCAAGCACTTCGCGGGTGTGACCCCGGCGAAGTACGACGCCCCGAAGCTCGGCAAGGGCAAGAAGGAAGGCGACGCCTGATGAGGGAACAGGGCAAGATTTTCCTGGGCCTGGCGGTCTTCGTGCTGGCCATGGCGATCACCTACGGCCTGTGGACCAACAGCTCCGACCACGGCATCGAGGCCGCGGGCACCACCGCGCTGTTCCTCGCCTTCGCGCTGTGCGCCTTCATCGGGTACTACCTCGCCTTCACCGCCCGCCGGGTGGACAGCGGCGCGGGTGACAACCCCGAGGCCGAGGTCGCGGACGACTCCGGCGAGCTGGGCTTCTTCGCCCCGCACAGCTGGCAGCCGCTCTCGCTGGCGATCGGTGGCGCGCTGGCCTTCCTCGGCGTGATCTTCGGCTGGTGGCTGCTGTTCTGGTCCGTCCCGGTGATCCTGATCGGCCTCTTCGGCTGGGTCTTCGAGTTCTACCGGGGAGAGAACCAGAACCAGTAGGACCGGTTCTCTCCCACAGGGCCGGGCTTCCCGCACGGGAAGCCCGGCCCTGTTGCGTCCCCGGAGTGACGGCCTCACCCCGGCGGCCCAACCGGGCGCCGTTCGGATGTCGCTCAGCCGGAGGGGGTTCCTACGATCTGACCAATCGTGCGAAACCCTGGGAGGCGGTCATGGCCGACAGGCGCGGAATCGCGGGGCTGGGCGGCATCACGCTGGCCCTCGTTGTGCTGGCCCCGCTGGCCGGCTGCAGCTCCGGCGGCGAGGAGGTCGCGGACACCGTCCGCAAGGTCGACGCGGCCCGGCTGGTGCACCTCTCGGCCACGGACAAGGTCGATCCCTCGCAGCCGGTCACGGTCACGGCGGACCCGGGCAGCCGGCTGACCGACGTCACCGTGGTCGGCCCGGACGGCCGGATCGTCGCCGGCCGGCTCTCCGAGGACCAGCGCAGCTGGCAGACCACCGGCCGGCTGAAGGCCGCCACCGCCTACACCGTGCGGATCGCCGCCGCCGAGGACGGCGGCGGGCGCGGCGAGACCACGTCCGGCTTCGCCACCCTGGCCGCCCAGCGGCTGCTGACCGCCAAGCTCGGCCCCGACTCCTCCGGCAGCGGGGTCTACGGGGTCGGCCAGCCGCTCACCGTGCAGCTCTCCGAGGCGGTCAAGGACCCGCAGGCCCGCCAGGAGGTGGAGCGGGCGCTGACGGTGACCTCGCAGCCCGCCGTGACCGGCGCCTGGTACTGGGTCGACGACAAGAACCTGCACTTCCGCCCCGAGGACTACTGGCCCACCGGCACCGTGGTCGCGCTGGTCTTCGAGGCCACCGGCGGCCGGATCTCCGACGGCCTGTACGGCGGCGACCGGGCGGCCCTGGCGATGCGGATCGGCGAGCGGGTCGAGACGGTGGTCGACGCGGCCGCCCACGAGCTGACCCTCAAGCGCGACGGCCAGGTGGTCCGGACGATCCCGGTCACCACCGGCAAGCCCGGCTTCGACACCCGCAACGGCGTCAAGGTGGTGCTCGGCCAGGAGCGCAAGGTCCGGATGAGCGGCGAGACGATCGGCATAGCGGCCGGCAGCGAGGAGTCCTACGACCTCGACGTCGAGTGGGCCACCCGGGTCACCTGGAGCGGCGAGTACGTGCACGCGGCGCCCTGGTCGGTCGGCTCCCAGGGGGTGGAGAACGTCAGCCACGGCTGCACCGGCATGAGCACCGAGAACGCCCGCTGGTTCTACCAGAACACCAGGGTGGGGGACCTGGTGACGGTGGTGAACAGCCGCGGCCACACCATGGAGCCGTTCGGCAACGGCTTCGGGGACTGGAACATCGGCTGGGGCGAGTGGGTCGGGCACAGCTCCCTCGGGCAGCCCGTCAGCACCACGACCCCGGCCACCAGGGCCCCCGCCGGCGGGATGATCGCCCCGCAGCTCTGAGACGGCCCCGGAGGGCCTTCCGGGGCCCTCCCGGACCCCTCCCGGCCCTTCCAGCGCCCGGCGAGCACTCTCCCGGGCTCCCTCCGGCCCTCCCCGGCTCTCCCGCTCTCCCCGGACCCTCCGGACCCGGCCGCCGGAGCTAACCCGCCGTGATGTCCTCCCGGTAGGCCAGCCGCACCGCGGTGTCGACGGCGGCCAGGGCGTCCGCCGCCGACACCCCGAGCCGCCGGGCCCGCTCGGCGTACTCGGCGGCCGCCGCGGCGGCCAGCCGGTGCGCGGAGTCGCCGACCGCGGCGATCAGGGTGCCGCGCCGGCCGTGCGTCTCCACCACCCCGTCCGCCTCCAGCTCCCGGTAGGCGCGGGCGACCGTCCCGGCCGCCAGCCCGAGCTGCTCGGCCAGCGCGCGGACGGTGGGCAGCCGCAGTCCGGTCGCCAGCTCGCCGGTCCGGGCCTGTTCGGCGATCTGGGCCCGGATCTGCTCGTACGGGGGAGTACCGGCGGCGGGGTCGACGGACAGCTGCACAGGGGGCTCCTGACGTTCGGCGGGGCCCGCGAGGGCCCCGGGGACGGGAAAGCCCGAGGGCCGCCGACCAGAAGAACTCTGGTCGGCGGCCCTCGGGGGTGCGACGCGGGGGGCGTACGGGATCAGTGGTGGCCGTGGCCGCTGGTGATCTCGTGGTGCTCCTCGGAGGTCGGCTTGGGGATCTGGCTGCCCTCGCCGTAGAAGCCGCGGGAGAGCTTCGCCCGGGTGCGGTCGATGACGTTGGCCTTGCTGGCCACGCCGTTCTCGTCCGTCTCGGCCGGCAGCTCGAACGGCTCGATCTGCTCGTGCGCGGTGAGCTTGTGCAGGTCCTTCTGCGGCAGCTGGGCGTGCACCTCGACGAACTCGCCGTGCGGCAGGCGCTTGATGACGCCGGTCTCGCGGCCGTGCAGCACCTTCTCCTTGTCACGGCGCTGGAGGCCGAGGCACCAGCGCTTGGTGATGACGAAGACGAGCACCGGGACCACGAACATGCCCACGCGGACGAAGTAGGTGACCGAGTTGATCGACAGGTGCAGGTGGGTGGCGAACAGGTCGTTGCCACCGGCCGCCAGCAGGACCAGGTAGAGGCTGATCCAGGCGGCACCCAGCGCGGTGCGGACCGGGGCGTTGCGCGGACGGTCCAGGATGTGGTGCTCGCGCTTGTCGCCGGTGATCCAGCCCTCGATGAAGGGGTAGGCGGCGATCGAGACCAGCACCATCGGGAAGAGGACCATCAGCGGGATCGCCACACCGAGGTTCAGGGTGTGGCCCCAGAGGCTGACCTCCCAGCCCGGCATGATGCGGATCAGGCCCTCGGAGAAGCCCATGTACCAGTCCGGCTGGGCGTCCGTGGACACCTGGTCGGGACGGTACGGGCCGTACGCCCAGATCGGGTTGATCGAGGCGATCGCCGAGATGGCCGCGATCAGACCGAACACCAGGAAGAAGAAGCCACCGGCCTTGGCCATGTAGACCGGCATCAGCGGCATGCCGACGACGTTCTTCTCGGTCTTGCCCGGGCCCGCCCACTGGGTGTGCTTGTGGTAGAAGACCAGGATCAGGTGCGCCACCAGCAGGCCGAGCATGATGCCCGGGATCAGCAGCACGTGGATGGTGAAGAACCGCGGCACGATGTCGTGGCCGGGGAACTCGCCCCCGAACAGGAACATCTGGACGTAGGTGCCGATCAGCGGGGTCGCCAGGACGGCGCCCTCCATGAACCGGATACCGGTGCCGGAGAGCAGGTCGTCGGGGAGCGAGTAGCCGAAGAAGCCGTCGAACATGCCCAGGACGAGCAGCAGGAAGCCGAAGACCCAGTTGATCTCACGGGGCTTGCGGAACGCGCCGGTGAAGAAGACGCGCATCATGTGCACGAACATCGCCGCGACGAAGACCAGGGCCGCCCAGTGGTGGATCTGGCGGACCAGCAGGCCGCCGCGCACCTCGAAGCTGATGTCCACCGTCGACGCGTACGCCTCGGACATCGGGATGCCCTTGAGCGGGATGTACGACCCGTCGTAGATGACCTCGCCCATGGAGGGCTTGAAGAACAGCGTCAGGTAGACGCCGGTCAGGATGATGATGATGAAGGTGTAGAGGCAGATCTCGCCCAGCATGAAGGACCAGTGGTCCGGGAAGATCTTCCGCAGGTTGGTCTTGGCGAGGGAGTAGATCCCCAGCCGACCGTCCGTCCAGTCCGCCGCCTGCTCCCACTTGTTGGCGGGCTTGGCGCGCGTGCTGGCGGGCTTGGCGGCGCCGGAGGTGGTGCTGCTCGTACTGCTCATCGAGCACGCTCCCAGTAGCTCGGGCCGACGGGCTCGTCGAAGTCGCCGTGGGCGACCAGGAAGCCCTTCTCGTCAGTGGTGATCTTCAGCTGCGGCAGCGGGTGGCCCGCCGGGCCGAAGATCACGCGCGCGCCGTCCGCCAGGTCGAAGGTCGACTGGTGGCAGGGGCAGAGCGCGTGGTGCGTCTGCTGCTCGTACAGGCTGATCGGGCAGCCGACGTGGGTGCAGATCTTGGAGTAGGCGAGGATGCCCTCGAAGCCCTTCTCCTTGGACCTGTCGTCCTTGATGTCGTCCGGCGCGATGCGCACCAGCATGAGGGCGTCCTTGGCGATGCGCTGCTGGAAGTCCTCGTCGTGCGTCGTCAGGCCCTCGGGCATCGCGAAGGTCAGCGACCCCGCGATGATGTCCTCGGCCTTCATCGGCTGGTTGGTGTTCATGTTGATGAGCTGCAGGGGCTTGGCGTCGGTCGCCTCCTCCCAGCCGGTGTGCTCCAGCTTGTCCTCGGGCAGCGGGCCCAGGTCGCGCAGGAGGACCACACCGGACAGCGGCACCAGGGCCATCGAACCGATGAGGGTGTTGCGGATCATCTTGCGGCGGCCGAAGCCGGACTCGGCGGCACCGGTCCGGAACTGCTCGATGACGTCCGCGCGGACCTCGTCGTCGGCCTCGATCGGGTGACGCTCGGCCGGGATCTCGTGGTCCGACATCAGGGTGCGGGCCCAGTGGACCGCGCCCGCGCCGATGAGGAACAGCGCCAGGCCGAGGGTCATGCCGAGCGCGAAGTTCAGCGCGCTGACGTGGCCCAGCGGCCAGATGTAGACGATCTTGTCCGGGTCGATGGCCACGTACGAGGCGATGAAGCCGATCGTGGCGAGCATCGAGGCGACGAACATCAGCGACACCTGACGCTCGGCCCGCTTGGCGGCCCGCTCGTCGATGTCGGTGCGGCGCGGCTCGTGGGCCGGCAGGCCCGGGTCGGCGAAGGGATCGCCGTGGACGGCCACCTCGTGGTGCCCGGCGGAGCCGTGGGACTCCGGGAGCTTCTCTTCTGACATGTCGTGGCTCATGACTTCTTGGCCTTGGTGGTGTGGGCGGCGACCCAGATCGCGACCGCGATGAGCGCTCCGAGACCGAAGATCCAGCCGAACAGGCCCTCGGTCACCGGACCGAGGCTGCCGAGCGTGAGACCGCCGGGGTTGGGCTCATCGTTGGTGGTGTGGCGGACGAAGGCCACGATCTGCTTCTTCTGCTCCTCGGGCATGGTGCCGTCCGGGAACGACGGCATGTTCTGCGGGCCGGTCTGCATGGCCTCGTAGATGTGCTTGGCGTCCACGCCCTCCAGCGACGGGGCGTACTTGCCCTGGGTCAGGGCACCGCCCTGGCCGGCGAAGTTGTGGCACTGGGCGCAGTTGGTGCGGAACAGCTCGCCGCCCTTGGACAGGTCGTCCGGGTTGGTCGAGGTGTACTGCTCCTCGGTCGGCGTGACCGGACCGGGGCCGAGCGAGGCGACGAAGGCGGCGAGCTGGTCGATCTCCGTCTGCGAGTAGATGTTCGGCTTGCGCGGCACCTGGGCGCCGGGCTGCTGGGCCGGCATGCGGCCGGTGCCCACCTGGAAGTCGACCGCGGCGGAGCCGACGCCGACGAGGCTCGGGCCGTCGCTGCTGCCCTGCCCGTTCAGGCCGTGGCAGGAGGAGCAGCCCACGGCGAAGAGCTTCTTGCCCTCATCGATCGCGAGCGACTGCGCCGCCACGTCGGCCTGCGCCTTGCCGGCGGGCGCGAACGCGGCGTACAGCCCCCCGGTTGCCGCCAGGGCGAGAAGTAGGACGACCAGCGCCGCCAGTGGGTGGCGCCGTCGTGCGGAGAGCTTTTTCACGGAATAACCCCGGTGTCAGGATCTGGTCGACTGGTGGGTGCACCCGGCGGCCGGTCTGGCCGGCACGAGGCTGCCTGTCTAGGGCTGCGCGCGCGGTCGGTCGGTGGGAGCGTCGCCACCGGCGAAATCGGGCCGTCGCCGGTGAGGGCGGGACCCGGGGCCGGTGGCCAGCGACCTGATCAGCTGGTTACTTGATCAGGTAGATGGTCGCGAACAGGCCGATCCACACGACATCGACGAAGTGCCAGTAGTACGACACCACGATGGCGGCGGTGGCCTGCTCGTGCGTGAAGCGCTTGGCTGCGTACGTCCGTCCCAGGACCAGCAGGAAGGCGATCAGACCACCCGTCACGTGCAGACCGTGGAAGCCGGTGGTCAGGTAGAACACCGTGCCGTACGGGTCGGAGGACAGCGAGAGGCCGTCCTTCTTGACCAGCTCGGTGTACTCGAAGATCTGGCCGCCGATGAAGATCGCGCCCATCACGAAGGTGATGGCGAACCACGAGCGGAGCCTCTTCACGTCCCCGCGCTCGGCGGCGAAGACGCCGAGCTGACAGGTCAGCGAGGAGAGCACCAGGATCGTGGTGTTGACCGAGGAGAAGGGCACGTTGAGGGCGTGCGCCTTCTCGGTCCAGAACTCCGGCCCCTTGACGGAGCGGAGCGTGAAGTACATCGCGAAGAGGGCCGCGAAGAACATCAACTCGGAACTGAGCCAGACGATCGTTCCGACGCTGACCATGTTCGGCCGGTTGACCGATCCGTGCGCGTGCCCGGTTTCTACTGCTGTTGCTGTCGCCACGACGGACATTATGTCGGTCCCTTATTCCGTCTTCACGTCGGGGGGTCTCCCTCGGAGTGTCCGGTGCGTGCGGTATGCCCCCCTGGAGCCCGACGAGGCGTCCGGACCGGCGCTGAGCAGCGGCGTGTCCCTTTTCTGACGGTTGTTCGAAGGGCCCGTCCGGCCCCTCTGCGGCGTGTCGCGACGGGCTTCCGGGGGCCGTCGGGGGTAAGGGGAAGGTCCACTCGTCCGCCGTACGGGTGGACCGCGCGGTCCAGGGTGACGCGCCGTGCTCCGCCCGGACCAGTCGCCGCCGCGGCGGACTCGGGAGGAGATCGCGCGGGACGGCCTCGGCCGACGGTGATCGGGAGTAGCATCCGGGGAGAGGCGAACGTGGTCCGGATCACACGTGAGGGAGCAGAGCCCATGGCGTACACGACCGACGAGACGCTGACCGTTCTCGTCTACAGCCACGACCGAACCACCCGCGAGCAGGTGCTGACCGCTCTCGGGCGGCGGCCCGCGGAGGACCTGCCGGAGCTGGCCTACCTGGAGTGCGCGACCACCCCCGCGGTGCTCAAGGCGCTGGAGAAGGGTGGCGTCGACCTCTGCGTGCTGGACGGCGAGGCGGTACCGGCGGGCGGGCTCGGGCTCGCGCGGCAGTTGAAGGACGAGATCTACGGTTGCCCGCCGGTGCTGGTGCTGATCGGCCGGCCGCAGGACTCCTGGCTGGCCGCCTGGAGCCGGGCGGAGGCGGCCATCTCCCAGCCGGTGGATCCGGTCGCACTGGCGGAGGCCGCCGCCACGCTGCTGCGGTCCAGGCTGGCCAAGCGGGCGCCGGCCGCCCGCTGACCGGGCCGTACCGGTGTGTGCCGGTGCGGCCGGGCCCCGGTCCCGTCCGGCGCGGCACCCGGCGTCCCGCCCTTCGTCTCAGTAACGGAGACGAAGGGTGAACGGCCGGGCCCCGGCCCCCCGCCGCTCGATAGGCTGACTCCGTCCTTACGTCCTTCCCCGGGCACCGGGGTAGCGAGAGCTGGAGTCAGCCATGGTGAACGTGCAGCCTGCGAACGGTGGTAGCGACCCCGCGCAGGTGGTCCGCTCCTGGCCGGACATCCTGTCGGCGCTGCTGAGGCGGGAGGACCTCGACCGCTCGGCCACGGCGTGGGCGATGGACCGGATCATGAGCGGCGAGGCCACCCCGGTGCAGGTGGCCGGGTTCATGGTGGCGCTGCGGGCCAAGGGCGAGACGGTCGACGAGATCTCCGGACTGGTCGACTCGATGTACGCGCACGCCGAGCCGCTGGACATCCCCGGCCCGGCGGTGGACATCGTCGGCACCGGTGGTGACCGGGCCAGGACCGTCAACATCTCGACCATGTCGGCGATCGTCGCGGCCGCGGCCGGCGCCAAGGTGGTCAAGCACGGCAACCGGGCCGCGTCCTCGTCCAGCGGCTCCTCGGACGTGCTGGAGAAGCTGGGCATCAGCCTGGACCTCCGGCCGCGCCGGGTCGCCGAGATCGCCGAGGAGGTCGGGCTCACCTTCTGCTTCGCCGCGACCTTCCACCCGTCGATGCGGCACGCCGCGCCCGCGCGGCGCGACCTCGGGGTGCCCACCGCCTTCAACATCCTGGGGCCGCTGACCAACCCGGCCCGGGTGACGGCGCACGCGATCGGCTGCTTCGACACCCGCCTGGCGGGGCTGATCGCCGGGGTGCTCGCCCGGCGCGGTGCCACCGCGCTGGTCTTCCGGGGCGACGACGGGCTGGACGAGCTGACGATCAGCACCACCTCGCGGGTGTGGGTGGTCCGCGACGGCGCCGTCACCGAGACCTCCTTCGACCCGCGCGAGGTCGGCATCGAGCCGGTCGGCATCGAGGCGCTGCGCGGCGCGGACCCGGCGTACAACGCGGAGGTCGCGCGCCGGGTCCTCGCCGGGGAGCACGGCCCGGTCCGCGACGCGGTGCTGCTCAACTCGGCGGCCGCGCTGGTGGCGCTGGACCTCACCGACGCGCCGCTCGCGGAGCAGCTCGGGGCGGCCATGCGGCGTACCGCGACGGCGATCGACTCGGGTGCCGCGCGGGATCTGCTGAAGCACTGGTCCGAGGCCACCGCCCGGGCATGACACGGCAGTTGGGGCCCACCGGGAATCCTCCCGGTGGGCCCCGACCGGTGTCCGGGATGTGGACCCCTGTTTGACCGGGGGACGCACCCGATCTACAGTCTTGGCCAGGTCATGAGTGACAGCGACAAGCCCCAGCTTGCTGTCCGGCAACCCTCCTTCCGTGGCGGGGTGCCCTGGGTGAGGACCGGGCCGTGCGGCGAGCCGTCCGCGTGGCAAGCGCGGACACCCGGATCATCACGCACTCCCGGGGTCCCTGACCCGTAGACGGAGTGCATCCCCATGTCTCTCGCCACCGACCTCGCCATCGACCTCGGTACCCCCCTCGCCGTCCTCGGCCACGACGTCGAGGTCCCGCTCGCCAACGGCGACAAGGTCGCCTACGCGGCGCTCGACTACGCCGCCAGCGCCCCGGCGCTGCAGCGGGTCTGGGACGAGGTCGCCGCCTACGCCCCCTACTACGGCAGCGTGCACCGCGGCGCCGGCTACCTGTCCCAGCTCTCCACCGACCTGTTCGAGCAGAGCCGCCGCACCGTCGCCGAGTTCCTGGACCTGCGCGAGGACGACCAGGTGGTCTTCACCCGCGCCACCACCGACTCGCTCAACCTGCTGGCCGGCGCCGTCCCGGCCGGGACCCGGGTGTTCGCCTTCGAGACCGAGCACCACGCCTCGCTGCTGCCCTGGGCGCACGCCGGCCTGACCGTCACCTGTCTGCGCGCCCCGCGCTCGCACGCCGAGGCCGTCGCCGCCTTCGAGGCCGCGCTCGCCGAGGCGCCCGAGGGCCCGAAGCTGCTCTGCGTCACCGGCGCGTCGAACGTCACCGGCGAGCTCTGGCCGGTCGCCGAACTGACCAGGACCGCCCACCGCCACGGCGCCCGGGTGGTGCTGGACGCCGCGCAGCTGGCCCCGCACCACCGGGTCTCGGTGCGCGAGCTGGACGTCGACTGGATCGCCTTCTCCGGTCACAAGCTGTACGCGCCGTTCGGCTCCGGGGTGCTGGCCGGCCGGTCCGACTGGCTGGACGAGGCCGAGCCGTACCTGGCCGGCGGCGGCGCCACCCGTACGGTGGCCCGCGAGACCGACGGCTCGGTGGCCGTGCAGTGGCACACCGGCCCGGCCCGGCACGAGGCCGGCTCCCCGAACGTCATCGGCGTGTACGCGATCGCGGCGGCCTGCCGGGCGCTCACCGAGGCGGGGTTCGACGCCCTGGAGGCCCGCGAGCGGGCGCTGGTGGCCCGGCTGAAGGCCGGTCTGGCGGAGATCCCCGAGGTCAGGGTGCTGAACCTGTTCGGTGCCGACTCGGAGCGGGTGGGCGTGCTGTCCTTCGTGGTCCGGGGCTGGAACAGCTCGCACTTCTCGGCCGCGCTGTCCGCCGAGTACGGCATCGGGGTGCGGGACGGCCTGTTCTGCGCCCACCCGCTGGTGCGCACCCTGCTCGGCGACGAGGAGGCCGCGCCCTCGGAGTGCGGCGCGCCGGAGCCGTCGCTGCCGGGCGAGCGCAGCCTGAACGCGATCCGGGTGAGCTTCGGCGCCGGCACGCCGGACGAGCACGTGGACCGGTTCCTCACCGCCGTCCGGGAGCTGGTCAAGGACGGCGCGGCGTGGAGCTACCGGAACGAGGGCGGCCGCTGCGTCGCGGACACCCGCCGGGAGGGCTGAGGCCCCGTCGGGAGTGGCCGCTCCGCGGCTACCCCTTCCTCCCTATTCCTCCAGGCCGATCGCGAACGCGGCCTCCAGGTCGTGCTGGGAGTAGGTGCGGAAGGCGATCTGGGTCTCGGTGTGGGCCACGCCCGGGACCTTGTTCAGCCGACCGGGGATCACGTCGGCGAGGTCGTCGTGGCGGCGCACCCGCACCATCGCGACCAGGTCGTAGCCGCCGGTCACCGAGTAGACCTCGCTGACGCCCTCGATGGCGGCGATCGCCTCGGCGATCTCCGGGATGCGGTCGACGCTGGTCTTGATCAGGACGATGGCGGTGATCACGGTGGCGTACTCCTTTGTGAGGTGCCGCCAGGGTAGCGGGCGTCGGTCGCACCGTCGCGGGGGCGGGGGCGGCGGGGGCGGCGCTCGGCCAGGGCGCACGCGTAGAGGAAGCCGGTCATGAAGCCGATCACGTGCACCAGGTACGCCACCCCGGGTCCGGCGGAGTGCACCGACCACCACTGGAGCGTGAACCACAGGCCCAGCACCAGCCAGGCCGGGAACCGCAGCGGCAGGAAGAGCAGCAGCGGGACGAGCGTGGTGACCCGGGCGTGCGGGTGGAAGCGCAGGTAGGAGCCGAGCACGGCGGAGATCGCCCCCGAGGCGCCGATCAGCACCCGGGTCGAGTCCGCCGAATGGGCCTCGGCCAGCGCGAACCCGTAGGTGGTCAGCGCGCCGGCCGCCAGATAGAAGAGGAGGAACCGGGGGCGGCCGAGGCGGCGTTCCACGCTGGGGCCGAAGACGTACAGGAAGAGCAGGTTGCCGAGCAGGTGCAGCCAGCCGACGTGCAGGAAGAGCGCGCTGAGCACGGACAGGGCCGGGTGCTTGCCGGGGGTGGCCGCGGCCGGGCAGCCGGGTACCGGGTCCGGGGCCTCGGCCAGTTGGTCCGCGGTCAGCGGGTGGCCGGTCAGGAGCTCGGCGGGGACGGCCCCCCAGCGCTGCTCGTAGCGCTGCTCGGCGCAGACCCGGGCCTGGTCCCGGCCGTAGAGCGGGTTGAGCCCCGCGGCCGGCCCGAGCAGGAAGACCGCGGTGTTCAGCGCGATCAGCGCGTAGCAGACGGCCGGAGCGGTGGCGGCCGGTCGGCCGCGGTGCGCGCCGGGATGGGGGACCGGGATCGCCATGGGCTCCAGCATCCCCCCGGTACCCGGCGGGCACCGCGCGGTTACGGCAGGTGGGCTACCGCCCGGGACCGATCGGCCGGTGGCCGGGAAGGTTGCCCCAGGCAATAGGCTTGGGGCGGGCATTCCCGCCTCCCGCCGCCGACGCCGGGGCCCCGGGGGGAGAGCCCGAGCCCGTTCCGGGACCACCCGAGAGGACCCCCGATGACCGTCCCCGCCCTGACCGCCGAGACGCGCTGGCGCTGCACGCTCTGCGGCAACCTGACCCGCTTCGACGTGACCCGGACCGCCCGGGTGACCGAGTTCCTGCACTTCGACCTGGCCGGCGAGTCCAAGGTCGAGGAGACCCAGGTGCTCAGCGAGACCGTGGAGTCGGTGCGCTGCCGCTGGTGCAACGCGGCGGACCAGGTCGAGCTGGTGGCCCGTCCCGGTGCGGACGAGGCCGCCGAGGCGCCCGAACAGGGCTGACCGCCCGGTCCGTGCGGTGGGCGGTGCGCGGCGTGGCCGCCCGCCGCACGGGACAATACGGAGAGAACACGCGGAGTGTGACGGGGGTGGCGGCCGTGGGCCGTACCCCGCTGGACCAGGATCGGAGCCGAGGACGTGGTGGACGCAGCGAAGGAGCCCGCCGGGCCGCAGGGGCGGCAGCCCGCTGTGGACGCGCAGGCGCCGGACGCGGCCGTGGCCGCCCCGTCCGGCACCGAGGCCCCGGCGGCGCCCGCCGGTGAGGAGTCCGGCGCGGGTGAGGAGCCGGCGGCAGCGGACGGTACGGCGCTCCCGGAGGGAACAGCGGTCCCGCACGGTGCGGCGCTCCCGGACGGCACGGCCGACCCGGAGGGTGGCGCGGCGGTGGCCGAGACGCTGGACCGTCCGCTTCCGGAGGGGGTGCGCCGGCGGGTGGTCGGTCTGGCCTCGGACGCGCTCGGCGGCCTGCCGCTCGGCGAACTGCCCCAGTCGCTGCGCCAGTACGCCAAGTTCACCCCCGCCCGCCGGGCCAAGTACGCGGCGACCGCGCTGGCCGCGGCGCTGGAGGCGGAGCCGGCCTTCCGGGTGCGGATAGCGGAGCGGCTGAGGCTGGGGCAGCCGGACCTGGTCAGGGCCCTGGAGACGGGCGCCGTGCCGGGTGCCGCCGACCCGATGGACGTGGCCGCGGCCGCCTATCTGGTGCGGTCCGCCGGGTGGAGCCGGCTGGTGGCCGAGGCGGGCGAGGAGGCCGAGCGGGTCGGCACCGAGGGCGCGGTCGCGGAGGCGACCCGGCTGGTCGAGAAGCTGCAGGCCGAACTGGCCGAGCTGAGGACCACGGCCCGGGCCGACCTGGAGCGGCAGCGGGCCGAGTCGGAGGACGTCCGCAAGGAGGCCGAGTCGCTGCGTCGGCGGCTGCGTTCGCTGGAGAGCGACACCCGCCGGGCGCAGGCGGAGACCCGGAAGGTCACCGCCGAGCTGGAGGCGGTCAGGGCGCAGGCGGCGGCCGAGCGCGGCACCGCGGAGAGCGAGGCGAGGCGGCTGCGGCACCGGGTCACGGAGCTGGAGAACTCCGCCGAGCAGGGCCGGCGCTCCGCCCGGGAGGGGCGCAGCGTCGAGGACATGAGGCTGCGGCTGCTGCTGGACACCGTGCTGCAGTCGGCCCAGGGCCTGCAGCGGGAGCTGGCGCTGCCGGTCGCCCAGATCCGTCCGGCGGACCTGGTGGAGGCGGTGGTGCCGGGCTCGGCCTCGCCGCACGACGTGGCGCGGCGCGGGTTGGCCGAGGACGATCCGGCGCTGCTGGACCAGTTGCTGGCGATCCCGCAGGTCCATCTGGTGGTGGACGGCTACAACGTGACCAAGACGGGCTATCCGACGCTGCCGCTGGAGCAGCAGCGGATCCGGCTGCTGGGCGGGCTGGCGATGCTGGCACAGCGCACCCAGGCGGAGGTCACCTGTGTGTTCGACGGCCAGGACCTCGACGTGCCGGTGATCATGGCGCCGCCGCGCGGGGTGCGGGTGCGGTTCAGCCGGACCGGTGAGACGGCGGACGAGCTGATCCGCCGGCTGGTCCGGGCGGAGCCGCAGGGCCGTCCGGTGGTGGTGGTCTCGGCGGACAAGGAGGTGGCGGACGGCGTGCGGAAGGCGGGCGCGCGCCCCGTCGCATCGGTCCTGCTGCTGAACCGGCTGGCCCGTCCGTAGTCCTCGGGGCCGCCGAGCGGGCCGGAATGACGGCTGGTCAGTGCCGGGATTGCGGTCTTGTGCGGGTTTCGTGAAGTCCGGGTGCGGGCGGCAGGTTCACGCAATCGTGGGAGTGGCGCGAAACGTGGATCTTCACTAGGGTCTGGCGTCAAACCTATTTTCCGGATTCTCACCCCATCGGGTGAGTCCATTGGAAGAAGGAGCCGGTCCTCTTGGCCTCCCACCGCCGTCCCAAGCAGCCGAGCCGCGCGCGGGTCTCCGTGCTCACGGCCGCCGCTGCGACCGCGGTCGCACTCTCCGCCCAGGTCGCCGCTCACGCAGCGCCTAGCCCGTCGCCCAAGAAGGACGACGTCAAGGCGCAGATCGACCAGCTGAACGAGGAGGCCGAACAGGCCACCGAACGGTACAACGGCGCCAAGGAGCGGGCCGACCAGCTGCGCAAGCAGTCGGACCAGCTCCAGGACCAGGTCGCGCGCGGGCAGGAGCAGATGACCCAGCTCCAGTCGGGGCTGGCCGCGGTGGCGGGCGAGCAGTACCGCACCGGCGGCATCGACCCGTCCGTCCAGCTGATGCTGTCCTCCGACCCGTCCGGGTACCTGGACAAGGCTTCCAGCGTGCAGCAGGCCAGCTCCAGCCAGGCCGAGGCGCTCAAGGGGCTGCAGGACCAGCAGCGCCGGCTCGACCAGCAGAAGGCCGAGGCCGCGGCCGTGCTGGCCTCGCTGGACAGCACCACCAAGGACCTGAACCAGTCCAAGACCGAGGTCGGCAAGAAGCTCCGGGAGGCGCAGGAGCTGCTGAACTCGCTCAGCGCCGCCGACCGCGCGGCCGTCAAGGCGGCGCAGCAGCAGTCCGACCGCGCCTCGCGCGGCAGCGAGCGCACCGACCCGGCCAGCCTGCCCCAGGTCAGCGGTATGGCGGGGTCGGCGGTCGCCAACGCGATGAGCAAGCAGGGTTCCCCCTACGGCTGGGGCGACGTCGGCCCGAACACCTTCGACTGCTCCGGCCTGATGGTCTGGTCCTACGCCAAGGCGGGTGTCTCGCTGCCGCGTACCTCGCAGGCCCAGGCCAACTACGGTAGCCGGGTGCCGTCCCTCGCCGAGGCGCAGCCGGGCGATCTGATCATCTATCGCGCCGACCGCAGCCACGTCGGCATGTACATCGGCAACGGCATGGTCGTGCACGCGCCGCACACCGGTGACGTGGTGAAGGTGATGAAGGCCGACGCCATGCCGATCAACGCGATCCGCCGGGTCTGACGCTCCGCCACGACACTCCCGAGGGCTGTTTCCGGCCGTTGTGACCAGTGCCACCTCCGACCGGGGGTGGCACTGGGGTTTGAAGTGGGCGCTCGGCCGTTCGGGGGAAAATGATCAGCCCGATGTGGGGATGTGATCACGGTCGGTCATATTCACAAAGGAACTTGGGTATTCTTCTGACTTTTTTCTGACAAGGATTTGAACGGATCACGGATCTGTTACTAGGGTCGTGCTTCGAACCCCGCACAGTCGATCACTCAGCCTGGGTGGCGGTGGGGTTCACCGCCGAGTTCGCGAAGCAGCCGGGCGGGGCCTCAGGCGCCCGTCCGAACCAGACCCAGCAGTCGGGGGTCCGCTGGGGAGCGGAGCCGGGGAACCACGTTCCTCCGGGGTGAATCGGCGCCAGGTCGGCCGCTCGCGCGGACGGTGAGGCGTCGTAGGGCACGCTTCCGCCCGAACCCGTCAGCTCACCCGGTAGGCGGATGAGGAAGAAGGAGTCCGCCTTCGTGGCGTCCCATCGTCGTCCCAAGCCCGCCGGCCGCACCCGGGTCTCGATCATGACCGGTCTCGCCGCCGCTGCCGTCGCCCTCTCCGCGCAGTCCGGCGCCCACGCCGACCCCGCGCCGACCAAGGACCAGGTCAAGGAGCAGGTCGACCAGCTCAACGAGCAGGCCGAGGTCGCGACCGAGAAGTACAACGGCGCCCAGGCCAAGCAGCAGGAGCTGCAGAAGCAGGTCGCCGACCTGCAGGACAAGGTCGCCCGCCAGCAGGCCGTGGTGACGGAGGCCCAGGGCGGCCTCTCCGAGATCGCCGGCGAGCAGTACCGCACCGGCGGCATATCGCAGACCGTCCAGCTGATGCTGTCCGCCAGCCCGGACAACTTCCTCAGCCAGGCCGACGCCCTGAACCAGGCCGGTTCCACCCAGTCCGGCGCGCTGAAGGAGCTCCAGGAGCAGCAGCGCAGGCTCGACCAGGACCGCACCGAGACCCAGGCCAAGCTCGGCGAGCTGGAGTCCACCACCCAGCAGCTGAAGACCTCCAAGGACGAGGTCCAGGGCAAGCTGGCGAAGGCGCAGCAGCTGCTCAACACGCTCACCGAGCAGGAGCGCCAGGCCCTGCGCGCGGCCGAGGAGAAGGCCGCCGCCGAGGCCAAGGCCAAGGCGGACGCCGCGAAGGCCGAGGCCGCCAAGGTCGCCAAGGCGAAGGCCGACGCCGAGCGCGCCACCCGCGACACCACCCGCAGCGACCTGAGCGCGCCCGCCTCGGCGCCCGCGTCGGCGCCCGCCGCCGCGGCCAAGCCCGCCGCGCCCGCCGCCAACGGCTCGCGCGCCGCCGCCGCGATCGCCGCCGCCGAGAGCAAGCTCGGCTCCCCGTACGTCTACGGCGCCACCGGCCCGAACTCCTTCGACTGCTCCGGCCTCACCGGCTGGGCGTACGCCCAGGCGGGTGTGTCGCTGCCGCGGACCTCGCAGGAGCAGGCCAACGCCGGTACCCGGATCGGCTCGGACATCTCCCAGGCCCAGCCCGGCGACCTGGTGATCTTCTACGGCGACCGCCACCACGTCGGCATCTACGTCGGCGGCGGCCAGGTCATCCACGCCCCGAAGCCGGGCGCGTCGGTGCGCTACGAGTCGGCGTCCAACATGCCGGTCAACACCATCGTGCGCCTCTGACCCCAGGGTCCACAGGCTCCCGGCAGGCCCGGTCTCCCCCGAGGGGAGGCCGGGCCTGCGGTTTTCCCCCGGGGCGCCGCCCGGTCGTCGGCCGGTCCTCGGGAGCTGCGGGGAGCGAACCGTTCTGATGTCCGATCAGTGCCTGAATATTCGGATTCGGAGGGGTTTGGAAACGGTTGCCCTGACTCGCTAACGTCTGCCACCGGACGCCCGCTTCGACAGCCGACCGGTCCGGTGCGGCGGCGGGTCCCGGCCCAGGATCGGAGCCGACGTCGTATGACCGCGCACCGCCGTTCCCCGCTGTCAGGCGCACACACGCTCGCCCGGGCGCTGGTGCTCACCGCCGCGGCCACCACCGCGCTGGGCGTGGCGACCGGCGGTACCGCGCAGGCGGCTCCCGGCGCGCCCGACGCCCCGGCGAACCGCAAGGACGTCAAGGCCCAGGTGGAGCAGCTCTACGACGAGGCCGAGCAGGCTTCGGAGCGCTTCAACGCCGCCCAGGAGGCGCAGCAGCGGCTCCAGCACGAGACCGGCACGCTCCAGCAGCAGATCGCCCTCTCCCAGGACGAGCTCAACCAGCTGCGCGGCGACCTCGCCACCGTGGCCGGGGCGGAGTACCGGGGCGGCGGGATGGCGCAGACGGTCCAGCTGATGCTGTCCACCGACCCGGAGGGCTACCTCTCCCGGGCCCGCACCCTGGACCAGGCGGCCGAGCGGCAGAACGAGACCCTGCACGAGGTGCTGGGCCGTCAGCGGGTGCTCGACCAGCGCCGGGCCGAGGCGTCGGCCAAGCTCGCCGAACTGGAACAGACCCGCCGGACCCTGGCCGACGGCAAGCAGCAGATCCAGCAGCGGCTGGCCAGGGCGCAGCGGCTGCTCAACAGCCTGGGCGTGACCGAACGCGCCCGGCTCGCCGCCCAGGACGCCCGCGAGGCCGAGCAGCGCGCCACCCGGGGCACCGACCGGCTCGACCTCGGCACCACGCCACCCGCCTCGGAGCGCGGCGGCGCCGCGCTGGCCGCCGCGGTCCGGATGATCGGCTCGCCCTACGTCTACGGATCCACCGGGCCCAAGGCGTTCGACTGCTCCGGTCTGATGTACTACAGCTGGCGGCAGGCGGGAGTGACCCTGCCGCGCACCTCGCAGGCCCAGGCGTTCGCCGGGCGGCGGGTCGGCATCTCCGAAGCACGGCCGGGAGACCTGGTGATCTTCTACCGGGACATGCACCACGTCGGGATGTACGCCGGCGGCGGGGTGATCGTGCACGCCCCCTACCCGGGGGCCCGGGTGCGCTACGAGAGCGTCAACGCCATGCCGGTCGCGGGGGTGATCCGGCTCTGAGCCGCCCGGAACCCGCCGCCGGCCGACGCCCGTCCCGGCGCACCGCCCTGCTGCTCGCGGCCGGCGGCCTGGCCCAGCTCTCGCTGCCCGGGGCCGTCCCCGCGCGGCCCGCCGCGGCGGCCTCGGACGAGTACGCCGACGTCTCGGCGCTGCTCGACGAGCGGGCCCGGGCGCTGGGCGCCGGGCCGCCCCCGCTGCCGCTGACCGCCGGCTACCGGAACCTGCTGCTCGGCCCGGTGGACCCGGCCGGGCGGTCCACCGCCACCGCCGAGCTGACCGTCACGGTGACCGGGTACGACGAGCGGCCGGTGGTGCACCCGCGCCGGCTGACGCTGCTGCGTACGGCCGGCGGCCGCCGGATCGAACGCGAGGAGGGTGTCGGCGGGCCGCCCCCGCTGTGGGACCTCGGCCCGGTCGGGGCCGTCGCCGGGGCGCGCTGCCTGGTGCTCGGGGTGGACGGCGCGGACCCGGCCGCGCGGGCCGGGGCGGCCGTGGTCGGCGACCGGGCGGTGGCCGCCGTCGAGGCCCTCTGGGGCAGTGCCTGGGCGGGGCGGCTGCTGCTCGAACTTCCTGCCACCGGGGAGCAGTTCGCCCGGCTGCTGGCGGACGACCGGCCCGGCTGGGCGGACCTCGCCGCGGTCACGGTCTCGGCGCCCGGCGCGCCCCTGCACGCCCCGGCCGACCGGGTGCTGGTCAACCCCGAGGTGTACGCGCGGCTGAGCGACTTCGGTCGGCAGGTCGTGGTGACCCACGAGGCGGTGCACGTGGCGACCCGGGCCGACACCCGGGCCTGGACGCCGCTCTGGCTCTCCGAGGGGGTCGCCGACTGGACCGGCTACCGCGACTCGGGCCGCTCGGCCCGGCAGATCGCGCCGGAGCTGGCCCGGGACGTCGCGGCCGGCCGGTTGCCGGTCGCGCTGCCCCCGGACGCCGCCCTCACGGCCGGAGGGGAGGGCCTGGCGCAGTCCTACGAGCAGTCCTGGCTGGCCTGCGACCTGATCGCCCGCCGGTACGGCCCGGAGCGCCTGGTGGCGTTCTACCGGGCGGTCGGCGCGGCGGCCCCCGGCGCGGACCGGGAGGCGTGGCTGGACGGGCTGTTCCGGGACCGGCTGGGACTCGGCCTGGGCGAGTTCACCCGCCACTGGCTCGCCGAGGTCCGGGCGCTGGCGGGCTGAGGTCCGCGTCCCGGCCCCGGACGGCGCCGCGCCGCCCGGTGCCGCCCGCCCGGCGCTTCGCTCAGCGCCGTTCGCCGGGCGCGGCCGCGGGCCGGTCCATGCCGTCCAGCAGGTCCTGCTCGTACGCGATGCCCGGCCGGACCGAGAACGCGACGCCCGGCACCGGCTCCGAGCGGGGCATCACCACGGTGGCCGGCACCCGGTCGGTGCGCCGGGTCGAGCGCCAGAGCCGGACGCAGGACAGCACGGTCGCGACCAGCAGCAGCAGATTGCGCGCGGTCAGCACGGCGATCGCGCCGGGCCGGCTGGCGACCACGTCGCCGAAGACCAGCGGGAACTCGACCAGGGTCAGCGGGGTCGCGGCCAGGATCAGCAGCGCCACCGGCCGCTGGCTGGTGCCGCGCACGGTCAGGCAGACCGCCGCCGCGCCGACCAGCCAGACCAGGTACTGCGGGCTGATCACCCGGCTGGTCACGGTGAAGATCAGCAGCGCGGCGAGCGCCGCGTCGTACATGGTGGCGGCGTTGCGCCGACGGGCGGTGAAGCGCCAGAGCAGCAGCCAGCCGAAGCCGAGCACGGTGCCGGCCAGCATCACCTTGCTGACCAGCGGCACCCACGGCCCGAGCATCTCGACCGAGCCGTAGTTCATCATCACCCGGCCGTCCCAGCTCCCGGCGATCCGGGCGAAGTGGATCGGCAGCGCGCCGACCGACTCCACCTCGATGCCGCGGTCCTTCTGGAAGGTCAGGAACTCGAACGCGCCGTTCATGCCCGCCGCCAGCAGGAAGCCGATCGAGGCGGTGGCGGCGGCCGCGGCGGTCCAGGACCGCCGGGTGCGGCGGCCGGAGGGGGTGCCGATGAGGCCGAGCAGCGGCCAGATCTTGACGATGCCGCCGAGTCCGAGCAGCAGGCCGCCGATCGCCGGGCGGCGGATCAGCGCCAGCAGTCCGGCCACCGCGATCGCGGTCACGATCACGTCGTAGCGGTTGTAGATCATCGGGCCGAGCAGCGGGACGCCGGCCACCCAGACCCAGGCGCCGGTCAGCGCCCGGCCCTTGCGCAGCCCGGTGCGGACCAGCAGGCCCATCGCGAGGGCGTCGGCGATGCCGCAGATCACCCAGAACGAGACCAGGTACGACCAGGGCAGCAGGCCGGGCAGCAGGATCACCAGGGCGGCGCCGGGCGGGTACTGCCAGGTGACGTCGTCCAGCGGGAAGGTGCCGGTCTGCAGCACGCCGTACCAGCCGTGGTAGATCAGCCAGACGTCGGCGGTGATGTCCCCGCCGGGCATCCGCAGCACGCCGGTCACCAGGAGCATCAGCAGCGTCCGGGTGGCCACCCAGCTCGCCCCGAGCGCCAGCAGCGCGCCGGAACGGCCCGAGGGGCGCGTGGTGGGCCGCACGGGCTCGCGGCGGACGGCGAGCGCCGTGCCGGAGCCCTCGGCGCCGCTGGGTGTACCGGACTCGGTGGCCGGGGCCAACTCCACTGCGCTCCCTCGTTCGTCTCGGACGTTCCGTCGGCGGCGCCGCGCGACGGACGCCCGGGCGGTCCGGGCGGGTCGGGACCGGCCGCCACCGCGGGGCCGGGCCGGCCGCGCCGACCACCCTGTCCTAGGACAGACCCGGGGAGGGAACGGTTGCCTTGTGTGGATCCGTTCCCGGCGGGTCGTCGTGTTGACCTATCGTACGGATCACCCAGCGGTACACCGAGCACCCCCCGACCGAGCGAGCCGTGGCCTGATGCACAAGACCTTGATCGTCACCAACGACTTCCCGCCGAGGCCCGGCGGCATCCAGGCATTCGTGCACAACATGGCCGTCCGTCAGCCCGCAGGAAGCGTCGTGGTGTACGCCTCCACCTGGCGCGACGGCACCGAGGTCGCGCGCTTCGACGCCGAGCAGCCCTTCCCGGTGATCCGCGACCGCGTGAAGGTGATGGTTCCCACACCCCGGGTCACCCGGCGGGCCGCCGAGATCCTGCGGACGGAGGGCTGCGACTCGGTCTGGTTCGGCGCCGCCGCGCCGCTCGGGCTGATGGCCCCCGCCCTGCGCCGGGCCGGGGCCGGCCGACTGCTCGGCATGACCCACGGGCACGAGGCCGCCTGGGCCCAGCTGCCGGTCGCCCGGCAGCTGCTGCGCCGGATCGGCGAGGGCACCGACGTGCTCACCTACCTCGGCGAGTACACCCGCTCCCGGATCGCCGCCGCGGTCGGCCCGGAGCCGGCCGCGCGGATGGCGCAGCTGCCGCCCGGCGTGGACGAGCGGACCTTCCACCCGGACTCCGGCGGCGCCGCGGTGCGCGAGCGGCTCGGGCTGGCGGACCGCCCGGTGGTGGTCTGCGTCTCCCGGCTGGTGCCGCGCAAGGGCCAGGACACGCTGATCGAGGCGATGCCGCAGATCCTCGCCGAGGTGCCGGACGCGGTGCTGCTGATCGTCGGCGGCGGCCCGTACCGGGCGGAGCTGGAGAAGCTGGTGGACGCCCGGGGCGTGCGCTCCGCCGTCCGGTTCACCGGCGCGGTGCCGTGGGAGGAACTGCCCGCGCACTACGGCGCCGGCGACGTCTTCGCCATGCCCTGCCGCACCCGCCGCGGCGGGCTGGACGTCGAGGGGCTGGGCATCGTCTACCTGGAGGCGTCGGCGACCGGCCTGCCGGTGGTGGCGGGCGACTCCGGCGGCGCGCCGGACGCGGTGCTGGAGGGCGAGACCGGCTACGTGGTGCCGGGGGGCACGCCCTCGGCGGCGGCCGAGCGGATCGTCCGGCTGCTGCGGGACGAGGAGCTGCGCCGACGGATGGGCGAGGCCGGGCGGCGCTGGGTGGACCGCTCCTGGCGCTGGGACCTGCTGGCCGGGCGGCTGACCTCGCTGCTGGCGGGCTGAACGCGCGGGCCCGACCGACAGGCGGGTACGACCGCGGCCCGCCCCCGGACGACGGGGGCGGGCCGCGGCGGGCGCCGCTACTTGCGGTAGATCGCCTCGACGTCGGCCGCGAAGTCCTTCAGCACGACATTGCGCTTGAGCTTGAGCGAGGGCGTCAGATGGCCGGTCTCCTCGGAGAAGACGGTGTCGAGCAGCCGGAACTTCTTCACCGCCTCGGCCTGCGAGACCGCCGCGTTGCCGTCGTCCACCGCCTGCTGGAGCGCGGCCAGCAGGTCCGGGTCCTCGCGCAGGTCGGCCACCGAGGCCCCGGCCGGCTTGCCGTTGAGCTGCTTCCAGTTCGGGAAGAAGTCCTCGTCGACCGTGATCAGACAGGCCACGAAGGGCTTGCGGTCGCCGACCACCATGACCTCGCCGACCAGGGCGTGGGCCCGGATCCGGTCCTCGATCACGGCCGGGGCGACGTTCTTGCCGCCCGCGGTGACGATGATCTCCTTCTTGCGGCCGGTGATGGTCAGGTAGCCCTCGTCGTCCAGCGAGCCGATGTCCCCGGTGGCGATCCAGCCGTCCTTCAGGGTGTCGGCGGTGGCCTGCGGGTTGTTCCAGTAGCCGGTGAAGACGTGCGGGCCCTTGAAGAACACCTCGCCGTCCTCGGCGATCCGGACGGCGGCGCCGGGGACGGGCTGGCCGACCGTGCCGATCTTCGGCTTGTCCCACGGGTTGAAGGCGGTGGCCGCGCAGGTCTCCGTCAGGCCGTAGCCCTCCAGCACGGTGAAGCCGATTCCCCGGTAGAAGTGCCCGAGCCGCTCGCCCAGCGGGGCGCCGCCGGAGATCGCGTGGGTGGCCCGGCCGCCGAGCGCGGCCCGCAGCTTGCTGTAGACCAGCTTGTCGAAGACGGCGTGCTTGAGCTTGAGCAGCAGACCCGCGCCGCCCGCGTCCAGCGCCCGGCTGTAGGCGATCGCGGTGTCGGCGGCCTTGTCGAAGATCTTGCCCTTGCCGTCCGCCTGCGCCTTGGCCCGGGCGGTGTTGTAGACCTTCTCGAAGACCCGGGGCACGCCCAGGATCAGGGTCGGGCGGAACGAGGCCAGCTCGGCGGTGACGTCCCGGATGTCGGAGACGTGGCCGAGCTTGATCGGGGCCATCGCCGGGGCGATCTCGGCGATCCGGGCCAGCACGTGGGCCAGCGGCAGGAAGAGCAGGACGGAGCTCTCGCCGGTGCGGAACAGCGGGGCCAGCCGCTCCACCACGTTGCCGCACTCGGCCATGAAGTTGCCGTGGGTCAGCTGGCAGCCCTTCGGGCGGCCGGTGGTGCCCGAGGTGTACACGATGGTGGCGATCGAGTCGGCGGTGGCCACCGAGCGGCGCTCGTCGACGGCGGCATCGGTGACCTCGCGGCCCGACTCCACCAGCGCGGGCAGCGCCGGACCCTCGATCTGCCAGGTGTGCCGGAGCTCCGGCAGCCGCTCGCGGACCGCCGCGACGACCGCGCTGTGGGTCCCGGTCTCGGTGAACACCGCGACCGCGCCGGAGTCGCCGAGGATCCACTCGACCTGCTCGGCCGAGGAGGTCTCGTACACCGGCACGGTGATCGCGCCGGCCGTCCAGATCGCGAAGTCCAGCAGCGTCCACTCGTACCGGGTGCGGGACATGACGCCCACCCGGTCGCCCGGACCGACACCGGCGGCGATCAGGCCCTTCGCCGCCGCCCGCACCTCGACCTGGAACTGGGCGGCGGTCAACTCCTGCCAGTGGCCGTCCACCTTGCGGCTGAGCACCGCGACATCGGGGTGCCGCTCGGCGTTCTGGTGCACGAGGTCGGAGAGGTTACCGCCGCTCGGTACCTGGTAGAGGGCCGGAAGGCTGAAGTCGAGCAAGACTGCTCCTCGTTCGCGACGCTGCGGGACGGCAGGACGTTACTGCCCGGTAGGCAGCTTCGACCAGGGGGGTCGGCTCCGGTGTTCGAAGTGTCACACCTTGACCCGTCCGACCAGGTCGGGGCCAGGTCGTTCGAATGGCACCCTACGGCAGCCCGGAGGTGACCGGCCGGTAGCCCGTCGGCCCCGACCGCGCGCTCCGACGGCGGGGGCGCACCCGGCGCCCCGGGGCGTACCGAAGGACCGGCCGGAACGCGGGGCGCGATAGCCTGCTCCGGGCGCACCCGGCCGAGCAGCCTCGGCCGGACCAGCAGCACGGGACGACGCGGAGGGCCATTCCATGGCGGAGCACACCAGGTCGAGCATCACCATCGACGCGACCCCGGCGACGGTCATGGCCGTGATCGCCGACTTCGCCGCCTACCCGGCCTGGACCGGCGAGGTCAAGGAGATCGAGGTCCTGGAGACCGCGGACGACGGCCGGGCCGCCCAGGTCCGGCTGGTCCTGGACGCCGGCGCCATCCGCGACGAGCACGTCCTCGCCTACACCTGGGACGGCGACCGCGAGTGCGCCTGGACCCTGGTCCGCAGCCAGATGCTCCGCTCGCTCGACGGCTCCTACACCCTGGCCCCGCTCGGCGCCGACCGCACCGAGGTCACCTACCAGCTCGCGGTGGACGTCAAGATCCCGATGCTGGGCATGATCAAGCGCAAGGCCGAGAAGGTCATCATCGACCGGGCCCTGGCCGGCCTGAAGAAGCGGGTCGAGGACACCGCCGCCGACACGGCGAACTGAGGCCCGGCAGCACGGACGAACAGGGGCGGCACGGCATGACGGCGACACGCACCATCCTGGTCAGCGGCGACCCGGCGGCGCCCGGGGTGGCCGCCGCCACCGCGCTGCACGCCGCCCGGCGGGGCCGGCGCACCCTGCTCCTCGCGGCCGACGACCCGCACCGCACCCTGGACGCCGTCCTCGGCGTCCGGCTGGAGGCCGAACCGGCCGGGTACGCGCCCGGTCTGGCCGTCGCCAGGACCGACGAGCAGGCCGCCTTCCGGCACGCGCTGGACGAGATCGGCGGCCGCCTCAAGCCCGCGCTCGACCTGCTCGGCGCCGACCCGCTCGACCCCGAGGAGCTCACCGCGCTCCCCGGCACCGCCCGGCTCGCCCTGCTCCGGACGCTGCCCGCCGTCGAGGCCGACGTACTGGTGGTGCTCGCCCCGCCGCCCGCCGACCTGATCGCCACCCTCGCCCTGCCCGAGCAGCTGGAGCGCTACCTGGCCCGGCTCGTCCCCGAGCAGCGCCAGGCCGCCCGGGCCCTGCGACCCCTGCTGGCCGGTCTCGCCGGGGTCCCGATGCCCGCCGACTGGCTGTACGAGACCCGGGCCAAGGCCGCCGGCGCGCTCGCCGCGGCCCGCGCCGCGATCACCGCGCCCGGCACCAGCGTGCGTCTGGTCACCGCCGCCGACACCCACCCCTTCGCCGAACTGCGGCGGATCCGGGCGGGCCTCGCCCTGCACGGCCACCGGCCGGACGCCGTGGTGGTGCACGGGGCGCTGCCGGACGCCGCCGCCGACTCGCCCGACCCGTGGCTGGCCGCCCTCGCCGGGCGCCGCCGGGAGGAGCTGGCCGCGCTGGCCGCCACCCTGGACGGCGTCCCGCTGCTCACCACCGGTCCCGCCGAGGCCACCCTGGAGGCCGTCGCCGACCGCCTCTACGGTGCCGGGTCCGGCCCGGAGGCGGGGGCCGCCGGGCCGTGGACCGTGGAGGACCGGCTGGCCGAGGACGGCCTGCTGGTCTGGCGGCTGGCACTGCCCGGCGCCGAGCGGGAGGACCTCGACCTGGTCCGGCGCGGGGACGAGCTGGTGGTGGGCCTGGGCGCGCACCGCCGGGTGCTGGCCCTGCCGTCGGCGCTGCGGCGGTGCACGGTCGCCGGCGCGGGCCTCCAGGACGGGGTGCTGGCGATCCGTTTCGCCCCGGACCCGGCGCTCTGGCCGAGGTAGTCGCCCGCTCGCTGCATCGTCGCCCGCTCGCCTCCGGGGCGCTCTTGTCCGGTGCCGACGGTCGGCGCTCCCTCGCTCCTGCGTCGCTCCCTCCCGCTCTCCCTTTCGGTACCGGCGCGCCCCTTCGGCTCGGGGCGGGAGTCGCCCGCTCGCCTCCCTCGTGTCGGGCTCGGGGCGGGAGTCGCCCGCTCGCCTCCCTCGTGTCGGGCTCGGGGCGGGAGTCGCCCGCTCGCCTCCCTCGTGTCGGGCTCGGGGCGCGTTGGTCGCCCGCTCGCCGGGAGGGGCCTCGGGGTTCGCCCGTTCGGCTTCCGCGCGGGGGCTCGTGCGGGGTCCGGTAGCGTCGGGGCGGGTGGCCGCGGGTGCGGGCACCGTTGCTGAGGAGGCGCGCGCGATGACCACCACCGACCGGACCGAGCCCACTGCGGAGCCCACCGCCGAGCACCCGTTCGGGCCGGAACTGGGCCCGCTGGTGGACGAGGTGCGCCGGTTCGCCTCCGTCGTCGGCGAGAAGGCCCAGGAGGCGAGCGCCGAGACCCTGATCTCGTTGGCCGGGCTGGCCGACCGGCTGCGCGAGAAGCAGCCCGAGGTGTACGGCCACCTCGCCGCCGCCGGCAGCGGCCTGGCCGCCGCCGGTACCGAGCTGCTGGCCGCCTACCGGGCCGCGGTGGCGGGCCACGAGCACCGCTGGACGGCGGGGGAGCCGGCCCGGACCGAACGGGTGGACCTCGACGACGCAGCTGAGGGGCCGTCCGCCAAGCAGTGAACCCCTGATCCCCGCCGGGTCACCCGGTGGCTTCACCCTGTGATGACACCGGTGAAAATGTACGACTTTTGAAGGGGCCTGGTCGGGTTGGCCGCGGATTGTCTTCGGTTAATGTATGCGACGGTGTGTACGGGGGCGTGGTTGGGCGGTAGCGTTCCGTCCAGCGGGAACGAGTGAATAGCTGAGGGACACATGGCTCTGACCATCGGCGTCGACGTCGGCGGGACCAAGATCGCGGCAGGTGTGGTCGACGAGGCCGGCGAGATCCTGGCCCGGACCAGGGTGCCCACCCCGGCCGACCCGCAGTGGGCGGTCGACGCCATCGCGCAGGCCGTGCGCGAACTCAAGGAGCAGTACCCCGACGTCACGGCGGCGGGGATCGGGGCCCCCGGCTTCGTCGACCGCGAGCGCTCGACGGTGATCTTCGCCCCCAACATCGACTGGGAGGACGAACCCCTGCGCGGCCGGGTCGAG
This sequence comes from Kitasatospora sp. NPDC094019, assembly GCF_044764505.1. Classification (NCBI taxonomy): domain Bacteria; kingdom Bacillati; phylum Actinomycetota; class Actinomycetes; order Kitasatosporales; family Streptomycetaceae; genus Kitasatospora; species Kitasatospora sp. NPDC094019. Next base: position 471,391 of record NZ_JBIWIF010000001.1, on the reverse strand, counting down.
GAGCTCACCGGTCTGCCCGCGGTGATCGAGAACGACGCCAACTGCGCCGCCTGGGCCGAGTTCCGCTTCGGCGCCGCGGCCGGCTACACCGACATGGTGCTGATCACCGTCGGCACCGGTATCGGCGGCGGCCTCGTCCTGGACGGACGGCTGCACCGCGGCCGGTTCGGCGTGGCCGGCGAGATCGGCCACCTCAACATGGTCCCGGACGGCCTGCCCTGCGGCTGCGGCGGCCGTGGCTGCTGGGAGCAGTACGGCTCCGGCCGCGCCCTGCGCCGCTACGGCCGGGAGCGCGCCGCCGAGGACGCCGCGCGCGGCCGGCGGATGCTGGAGCTCAACGACGGCGTCGCCGAGACCATCCGCGGCATCCACATCACCCAGGCCGCCGAGGAGGGCGATCCGCTCGCCCTGGAGTGCTACGCCGAGCTGGCCGACTGGCTCGGCCGGGGCATGGCCGACCTCGCGGCGCTCTTCGACCCGGCCGTCTTCGTGCTCGGCGGCGGCGTCTCCGACTCCGGCCGGCTGCTGCTCGACCCGGTCGCCAAGTCCTTCGAGCAGTACCTGACCGGCGGCGTGCACCGCCCGCGCGCCGAGGTGGTGCTCGCCTCGACCGGTTCGGCCGCCGGGATCGCGGGCGCGGCCGACCTGGCCCGCACGGTCTGACCCCTCCCGTCGCGCGGACGACGGCGGGACGGCCCGAAGCGGACCGGGCCGCCGTCGTCCGCGTGCCGTCAGGGATGTCGCGCCGCCGACGGCGCGGGCGGTGGCGGTAGCGTCGTCCGGGACGCCCAGGGGAGGACCACCGATGACCGCCGCACCGGCCGAACTTCCGCCGCCCGCACCGGGCCGGATCCGGCTGCTCAGCTACAACGTCCGCTCGCTGCGGGACGACCGGCACGCGCTCGCCCGGGTGATCCGGGCCTGCGAGCCCGACCTCGTCTGCGTACAGGAGTCGCCGCGCTACTGGCGCCCCGAGGGGCAGGCCGCCTGGCTCGCCCGGGCGACCGGCACCGTGGTGCTGAGCGGGGGCGGCCGGACCGCGGCCGGGCCGCTGCTGCTCGGCGGGCTCGGTGTCCGGGTGCGGGCCGTGCACGACCGGCTGCTGCCGAAGACCAGGGGGCTGCACGCGCGCGGCTTCGCGACCGCGCTGGTCGAGGTGCCCGACGCGGCGCCGTTCACCGTCACCAGCTGCCACCTCAGTCTGGACGCGGACGAGCGGCTGCGGCAGTTCGGACTGCTCGCCGAACAGCTGCGGCACGCCGGACCAGGGGTGATCGCCGGGGACTTCAACGAGCACCCGGACGGACCCGGCTGGCGGTCGCTGGCCGGGCGGCTCCAGGACGGGTACACGGTGGCGCCCTGGGGCGGGGAGATGACCTCCGTGCCGGAGAACCCGTACCAGCGGCTCGACGCCGTCTTCGCCACCCCCGACATCGAGGTGCTGGCCTGCGGAGTCCCGCACGGACTGCCCGGCGTCACCGGGGCCGACCTGCTGGCCGCCACCGACCACCTGCCGGTCCTGGCCGTGCTCCGGCCGCCCGCGCCCGGACCGGGGCCCGCCGCTCGCTGACCCGCCCGCTCTGGCCGCGGGACCGCCGGGCCGAGCGGGTCCGGGGTCAGACGACGGCGCCGCCGTGCGGGTCCTCGGGTTCGTCCTCGTCGCGGTCCTTCATCCGGACCACCAAGGTGGCGAAACCACCGAGGAAGGAGGCCACCCCGACCCAGGCCGGCCAGCCGGAGACCTCGCGCCAGACCACCGCGTCGAAGAGCAGCAGGGCGGGCCCGCCCAGCACCGCCAGCCAGGCGAACTTGGCGGTGGTGTCGGCCTCGGGCAGCGGCGGCGGCTCCGGCGGGACGAAGTGGCCCTCGTCGGTCTCCTCGGACAGCTCGAAGTCGCGCGGCCCGGCGGAGCCGGCGGCCGGCATCACCGGCCGGCCGGAGCGGGGACGGGGCTGCGGTGCCAGGTCGGAGAGGTCGCCGGGATCGCCCGGGAGCCGGTCGGCGCCGGAGGGGTCCTTGAAGCCCTTGAGCTCACCGCGGGCCCGGAGGTTCTCGACCTCGGGCCAGTTGGGGTTGTTGAGGTCCACCGGGTCGTCGAACTGGGCGACCAGCGCGGCGAAGATCTCGTCCTGCTCGGCCTGGCTGCGCTCGGGCGCGCGCCGCGTCCGGGACGGTTCGGCCGACCCGCCGCCCTCGCCCGCGACCGGGGTGTCCCCGGAGCCGGAAGCCGGTCCCGGGCCGGAAGCCGGTCCCGGGCCGGAAACCGGGCCCGATCCGGCCGTCGTGGCCTCGCCGCCCGTCGCCGGGGCCGCCGTGCCCCCGGTCGGACCCCGGCCCGTCTGCTCGCCGTCGGCCCGCCCGGCGCCCGGCCGCGCGCCGCCCGTGGTCGCACCGTCCTCGCGGGGCGCGTCGTCCTCGCCGCCCGCCGTGCTGCTCTCGTGCACTTCCGGCCCTTCAGCCTTGGTGGTGGTCGGATTTCACCGGGCTGACGCCCGCCGCGTGCGCGGGAGTCAGCCGTCGGATGAAGTCCTGGGCGGCCGCGAATATTTCCCCCGCGTCGTGGTCCAGCGTCGCGACGTGGTAGCTGCGCTGGCACAGCCGCTCCGTCACATCGGTCGAGGATATCCGGGCCAGCACCAGCTCGGAGTTGGCCGCGGAGACCACGTGGTCCTGCGGGCTGCGGAAGAGCAGCACCGGCTGGGTCACCCGGGGCAGCCGGGCCTGGACGTCCTTCCACAGCCGGGCCAGCGACCAGGCGGCGTGCAGCGGCGTGCGGTCGTAGGCCAGCTCGTCCGCGCCGGGCCGGGCGATGTCGTTGGCGACCCCGGGCACGCTCGGCAGCAGGTGCCGCAGCACCGGCAGAATGACACTCGCGGGGTTGTCCGACCGCACCGACGGGTTGACCAGCACCAGCCCGGCGATCGTCGACCCGTGCGCGGAGGCCAGCCGCAGCGCCAGCCCGCCGCCCATCGACAGCCCGACCACGAAGACCCGCTCGCACTGTCCGGCCAGCTCCAGCAGTTCGCGTTCGACCTCGGCGTACCAGTCCTCCCAGCGGGTGAGCTGCATGTCCTGCCAACGGGTGCCGTGACCCGGCAGCACCGGCAGCCCGACGGTGTACCCGGCCCGCGCCAGGTCCTCGGCCCACGGCCGCAGCGACTGCGGGGACCCGGTGAACCCGTGGCAGAGCAGGACGCCCACCGGGCCGCCCCGGTGGCGGTACGGTTCGGCGCCGGGCAGCAGCGACATGGCGGGCTCCTTCGCGGGCGAGGACGCTGGAGGGGGACGCTGGAGGTGGCGCTGGTACGAGCGGTACGCGCTGGACGTGCGGGGCCGTGCGGGCACCGGCCGGCACCGGAGGCCGCGGAATTCGCATCGTCCCACGGGCCCGCCCGCCCCGTACACCCCCGCCGGGCACCGGGCCGTCCGGCCCCCGGGACACCCCGCCGGGGCGGGGCGGGGCACGGGCGGACACCGAAGGGCATTAGGATCGACCGGTCCGCAATACAGGAGGCCCGGGTTGTTCTACCGACTGATGAAGATGATCGTCGCGCCACTGCTTCGGATCTTCTTCCGGCCGTGGATCGAGGGTGAGGAGAACATCCCCACCGAGGGTGCCGCGATCATCGCGAGCAACCACCTCTCGTTCTCGGACTCCTTCTTCTTCCCCGCGCTGATCAAGCGTCGGGTGACCTTCATCGCCAAGGCGGAGTACTTCACCACGCCGGGCATCAAGGGCCGGCTGACCGCCGCCTTCTTCAAGGGCGTCGGCCAGCTCCCGGTCGACCGCTCGGGCGTGCGCGGCGCGGGCGAGGCGGCGATCCGCTCGGCGATCGCCGTGCTGGACCGGGGCGAGCTGTTCGGCGTCTACCCGGAGGGCACCCGCTCGCCCGACGGCAAGCTCTACCGGGGCAAGGTCGGCGGCCTGGCCCGCGTCGCGCTGGCCACCGGCGCGCCGGTCATCCCGGTCGCGATGATCGACACCGAGAAGGTGCAGCCGCCCGGCCAGGTGGTCCCGAACTTCGGCATCCGTCCGGGCATCCGGATCGGCCGCCCGCTGGACTTCTCCCGCTACCACGGCATGGAGAACGACCGCTTCATCCTCCGTTCGGTGACGGACGAGGTGATGTACGAGATCATGCGGCTGTCCGGCCAGGAGTACGTGGACATCTACGCGACCGCCGCCAAGCGGCAGCTGGCCGACGACAAGAAGAAGGCCGACGCCGAGCGCAAGGCCGTGCAGAAGGCCGAGCAGGCCGCCGCCAAGGCCGAGAAGGCCGAGGCGGAGAAGCTGGAGAAGGCCGAGCAGGAGCAGCAGAAGGCCGAGCAGGAACAGCAGAAGGACAGCGGGTCGGCCTGAGACGGGGCCGACCCGGCGCCGGGGGAGGGCGACGGGGATGACGGACGGCGGCAGAGCCGGGGCGGCCGCCCCGCGTACGGTCGGCGCGGCGGTGGCGGCGGGCGGCATGTCCGTGGAACTGCCGCTCTGGCGGGCCATCTCCTCCTTCCGGGTGCTGGCCCTGTGCTACGCGCTGATCCGCTACTTCGACTCCTACCTGGAGTTCCTGCACCCCGTCGCCGGCTGGATCTACCTGGGCGCGCTGACCCTCTGGACGCTCGCCTCCACCCGGGCCTTCTCCGGTCCGCAGCGCTGCACCTGGTACGTGCTCGGCACCGATCTCACGCTCGCCGTCACCGGCATCGTGATGAGCGGCATGGTCGACGAGCCGTCCCGGATCAGCCACGGCGCGCCGACCCTGCCCACCATCTGGGCGGCCGGCACCGTGCTCGGCTTCGCCGGCCGGGGCGGCTGGCGCTGGGCGGCGGCGGCCGGTTCGGTGATCGGGGTGGCCAACGTCCTCGGCCACGGCGGCGCGACCGGCGACAACCTCCACAACATCGTGCTGCTGATGGTGGCCGGGTGCGCGATCGGCTACGTGATCGAACTGGCCCGGGCCAGTGAGGCGACGCTCACCCGGGCGCTCCAGGTCGAGGCGGCCACCCGCGAGCGGGAGCGGCTCTCCCGGGACATCCACGACGGGGTGCTGCAGGTGCTCGCGCTGGTCCAGCGCCGAGGCGCCGAGATCCCGGCCGGCGGAGGTGACCTCGCCGAGCTGGGGCGGCTGGCGGGCGAGCAGGAACGCGCCCTGCGCGCGCTGATGAGCGGCGGACCGCTGCCCGAGCAGCGCGCGCCGGAGCAGCCGCAGGACCTCCGCACCCTGCTCGCCCCCTACGCGGACGAGCGGGTGACCGTCTCGGCCCCCGGCACCCCGGTGCTGCTGCCCGGGGGGACCGCCGCCGAGCTGGCCGCCGCCGTCGGCGCCGCGGTGGACAATGTGCGCCGGCACGCCGGGTCCGGGGCACGGGCCTGGATCCTGGTCGAGGACGAGCCGGCGGCCGTCACCGTCTCGGTCCGTGACGACGGCCCCGGCTTCGCGCCCGGGCGGCTCGGCGAGGCGGAGCGGGCCGGGCGGCTCGGCGTCTCCCAGTCGATCCGGGGCCGGCTGCTGGACCTCGGCGGCACCGCGGAGCTGTACTCGGTGCCCGGGGAGGGCGTCGAGGTGGAGCTCACGGTCCCGCGTTCCGCGTCCGGCGCCCCGGCCGGCCTCCTGTGACACCTCCCGCGAAAGGGTTCCGCGCATGACCACCGATCTGTCGACCGATCAGCAGGCGGCCGCCGGCCGTCCGGTGCGGGTGATGGTGGTGGACGACCATCCGATGTGGCGCGACGCCGTCTCCCGGGACCTCGCCGAGGCCGGGCTGGACGTGGTGGCCACCGCCGGGGACGGCGAGGAGGCCGTCCGCCGGGCCCGCGCCTGCTCCCCGCAGGTGGTGGTGCTCGACCTCAACCTGCCCGGCCTGTCCGGCGCCGAGGTCTGCCGCCGGCTGGTCGGGCACGATCCGTCGGCGCGGGTCCTGGTGCTGTCCGCGAGCGGCGAGCACGCGGACGTGCTGGAGGCGGTGAAGTCGGGCGCGACCGGCTACCTGGTCAAGTCGGCCGGACGGGAGGAACTGCTGGACGCGGTGCGCCGCACCGCCGTCGGCGACGCGGTGTTCACCCCCGGTCTGGCCGGGCTGGTGCTCGGCGAGTTCCGCCGGCTGGCGGCCGAGCCGCCCGCCCCGGCCGCCCCGGTCGTCCCGCAGCTGACCGCGCGGGAGACCGAGGTGCTGCGGATGGTCGCCAAGGGGCTGTCGTACAAGCAGATCGCGGATCGGCTGGTGCTGTCCCACCGCACGGTGCAGAACCACGTCCAGAACACCCTGGGCAAGCTCCAGCTGCACAACCGGGTCGAGCTGGTCCGGTACGCCATCGAGCAGGGGCTGGACGACGCGGTGTGACGTCCGGGCGGGGTGTGCGGACACCACCCCGCCCGGACGGTGCGCGCCGCCGGCCCGGTGACGGCCGCTCAGCGCGGGACGCCGGCGACCGCCCCGCGCAGCAGCCCGGCGACGATCTCCACCCCGTCCCTGGTGAGCACCGACTCGGGGTGGAACTGCAGCCCGGCGAAGCCCGGCCCGCGCAGCGCGTGCACGTCCCCGGTCAGCGGGTCCCGGGCCACCTCGACGCCCGCGGCGGCCAGCCGGGCCGCGTCGGTGTCGGCGCAGCGCGCCGTGAAGGTGTTGTAGAAGCCGACCGTCCGCTGCTCGCCGAAGAGGTCCACGCTCTCCTGGGCGCCCTGGTACGGCACCGCCTTGCGGACCAGCGACAGCCCGAGCGCGCCGGACAGCAACTGGTGGCTGAGGCAGACGGCGAGCAGCGGGGCGGTGCGCCGGCCGGCCCGGACGGCGGCCAGCGCGTCGGTGACGATCGGGCGCAGCACCGCCATCTTGGGGTCGTCCTCGGCGGCCGGGTCGCCCGGGCCGGGACCGAGCACCAGCGCGCCGGGGTGGGCGGCGACCCGCTCGCGCAGGCCCGGCTCGTCGAACCGGGCCACGGTGACGCGGTGGCCGAGGGAGGTCAGCAGGTGGCCGAGCATCGCGGTGAAGGTGTCCTCGCCGTCGACGACGAGGGTCTCCAGTGCCTCGGTGATCGTGGCCGGCTGCTGCATCCGCAGCCAGAACGGGGCGAGGCCGGCCCGGCGGGCGTCCAGCGCGGCCTGGACGCGGTGGTTGTCGGCGAGCCGTGGGCTGTTGCGCCCGGCCGTCCGGGCGGGTGCCGGGCGGGCGCCGATCGCGGTGAGCACCCCGGCGGCCTTGGCGTGGGTCTCGGCGACCTCGCCGTCCGGGTCGGAGTGGCGGACGAGGGTGGCCCCGACCCGGACGGCGAGCCTGCCGGTGGCCGGGTCGATGTCGGCGGTGCGGATGCAGATCGGGGAGTCCAGCAGCTGCCCGCCGCTGGCCGAGCGGCCGATCAGGGCGAGCGCGCCGGAGTAGTAGCCGCGGCCGCCGCGCTCGTACCGCTTGATCACCCGGGTGGCGTTCTGCACCGGGCTGCCGGTCACGGTGGCGGCGAACATGGTCTCCTTGAGCACCTCCCGGACGTCCAGCGAGGTGCGGCCGCGCAGCTCGTACTCGGTGTGCGCGAGGTGGGACATCTCCTTGAGCCGGGGGCCGAGCACCTGGCCGCCGAGGTCGCCGACGGTGCACATCATCTTGAGTTCCTCGTCGACCACCATGGTCAGCTCCTCCAGCTCCTTGGGGTCGTGGAGGAAGGAGATCAGCGAGTCGAGGTCGGAGCCGGCGGCGGGATAGCGGTAGGTGCCGGAGATCGGGTTCATCACGACCGTCCCGCCGCTCTGCCGGACGTGCACCTCGGGGGAGGCGCCGACGAGCACCCGGTCGCCGGTGTGCACCAGGAAGGTCCAGTAGGCGCCGCGCTCCTGCTCCAGCAGCCGCCGGAAGAGGGTGAGGGCCAGCGCGGGCGAGAAGTCCTCCAGCGTCGCGGTGAAGTCGCGGCGGACGACGAAGTTGGCGCCCTCGCCGCGGCCGATCTCGTCCTCGATCACCCGGCGGACGATCGCGGCGTACTCGGCGTCGTCGATGTCGAAGCCGCCGCCGGTCAGGGCGACCGGGAGCCGCGGCAGCGCGGCCGTGACCTCGGCCAGCGGCAGCGCGTACTGCTCGGTGACCGACAGCGCCTGCAGCGGAGTGCCGTCGTCGTGCGCCTCGAAGCCGCGTTCGCGGATCTGCCGGTAGGGGACGAGGGCCAGCAGGTCGTGGACGGGGCCGTCGGCGGGGACGCCGTGGCGGACCGGCAGGTCGGCCAGCAGCTCGTGGCTGCCGACGGTGCCGAGCAGGATCTCGACGGTGTCCGGCGCGGTGCGGGGGGTGCGGCGGTGCAGCAGGGCGAAGGCCGGTGCGTCGGCGGCGGTGAGGCGGGCGAGCAGGTCGGCGGCACTGGTCACGGTGGCGGCGTTCCTTCCGGGGTGGCTTCTGCGGCGGGGTGGGGTTTCCGCTCCGGGAGGCTGCCGACCGGCTGGTGGAACGCCGACGGCCGCCCCGGGGGGCGGCCGTCGTGTGCGTCTAGGAACGCGCTGACTGTGGGCCACCCGGAGGGTCGGCCCACCACCAGGATCGGGTGTGCGGCGTGTTCACGGGACCGAGCCTAGCGGATCCCCGGACGGGCGTGAGGCCGGTCACCCGATTGTCCGCAAGGTGTCTCACCCCTCGGGCGGTGGTCACAATTCGGTTGCCGCACCCCGTAGCCTTGACCGCGTGACCGTGACGAATCCCCACACCTGGCAAACCCTGCCCGCGGCGCAGCAGCCCGAATGGCCGGACCAAGAGGCTCTGCGCAAGACCCTTGCAGACCTCGCCTCGTATCCGCCGCTCGTCTTCGCCGGCGAGTGCGACCAGCTGCGCGCCCGACTCGGTGCCGTGGCCCGGGGTGAGGCGTTCCTGCTGCAGGGCGGTGACTGCGCCGAAGCCTTCGACGGTGTCTCGGCGGAGCACATCCGCAACAAGCTGAAGACCCTGCTGCAGATGGCGGCCGTGCTCACCTACGCGGCCTCGGTGCCGGTGGTGAAGGTCGGCCGGATCGCCGGCCAGTACTCCAAGCCGCGTTCGAAGTCGACCGAGACCCGTGACGGCGTGACCCTGCCGGTCTACCGGGGCGACTCGGTGAACGGCTTCGAGTTCACCCCCGAGTCCCGGAACCCGGACCCGGAGCGGCTGAAGCGGATGTACAACGCGTCCGCCGCGACGCTCAACCTGGTGCGCGCCTTCACCACCGGTGGTTACGCGGACCTGCGCCAGGTGCACGCCTGGAACCAGGACTTCGTGCGCAACTCGCCGGCCGGTCAGCGCTACGAGCAGCTGGCCCGTGAGATCGACAACGCGCTGGCGTTCATGAACGCCTGCGGTGTCGCGCCGGAGGAGTTCCGGACGGTCGAGTTCTTCTCGTCCCACGAGGCGCTGGTCCTGGACTACGAGACCGCGCTGACCCGCGTGGACTCGCGCACCGGCGAGCTGTACGACGTGTCCGGCCACATGGTGTGGATCGGTGAGCGCACCCGTCAGCTGGACCACGCGCACATCGAGTTCGCCTCGAAGATCCGCAACCCGATCGGCGTGAAGCTCGGCCCGACCACCACGGTCGACGAGGCGCTCACCCTGATCGAGAAGCTGGACCCGGAGCGCGAGCCCGGCCGGCTCACCTTCATCACCCGGATGGGCGCGGGCAAGGTCCGCGACGCCCTGCCGACCCTGGTGGAGAAGGTCAGCGCCTCGGGCGCGCAGCCGGTCTGGATCTGCGACCCGATGCACGGCAACACCTTCGAGGCGTCCAGCGGTCACAAGACCCGCCGCTTCGACGACGTGCTCGACGAGGTCAAGGGCTTCTTCGAGGTGCACCGGGCGCTCGGCACCCACCCGGGCGGCATCCATGTGGAGCTGACCGGCGACGACGTCACCGAGTGCGTCGGCGGCGGCGACGAGGTGCTGGTCGACGACCTGCACCAGCGCTACGAGACGGCCTGCGACCCGCGGCTCAACCGCAGCCAGTCGCTGGACCTGGCATTCCTGGTCGCCGAGATGTACCGCGGCACCAGCTGAGAACGTCCCGAATGTGAGCGAAGCCTCTCCGGCCTGGGGTTTTCCCCGGCCGGAGAGGCTTTTGCGTACCCGGATCGCCGGGTAAGGTGAGGCTTAGTGAACTAAGGCAAGCCTTAGTCAAGATCCACTCGCTTCGCCCCGGGAGATTCCGCGATGTACGTGTGCATGTGCCATGCGGTCACCGAGGACCAGGTGAAGCGGGCGATCGACGCGGGGGCCGACACCCCGCGCCGGATCGCCCAGGGCTGCAAGGCCGGCACCGACTGCGGATCCTGCGTGCGGCGCATCCAGGCCCTGCTCGGCGAGCACGGCGCCCGGCCCTGCCCGACCGCCCGGCTGGCCGCCAAGCTGGGCCTGGCCGACCCGGGTGCCGACTCCGAGCCGGATCCGGCACCGGTGCCGGTGTCGGGCTCGGCGATATCGCCGGTGGCGGTACTGCGCGTCGCCTGAGCCCCGGCCCGCGGGTCACGGCGCCCGGCCCCGCTCGGGAGTCCGGCCCGGTCAGGACTCCGGCTGCTCGATCAGCTGCGCGAGGTAGAGCGCCTCCCCGAGCTTCTCCAGCAGTTCGAGCTGGGTGTCGAGGTAGTCGATGTGGTGCTCCTCGTCCTCCAGGATCGATTCGAAGATGTTCGCCGAGGTGACGTCGTTCTTGGCGCGCATCACCACGATCCCGCGCTTGAGCCGGTCGATCGCCTCGACCTCGACCTGCCGGTCGGCCTCGAACATCTCCTTGACCGTCTGGCCGATCCGGACGTGGAACAGCCGCTGGTAGTTGGGCAGCCCGTCGAGGAAGAGGATCCGGTCGGTGAGCACCTCGGCGTGCTTCATCTCGTCGAAGGACTCGTGCCGGGTGTACTTGGCGAGCTTCGTCCAGCCGAAGTTCTCCTGCATCTTGGCGTGCAGGAAGTACTGATTGATCGCGGTCAGCTCGGCGGTGAGCTGCTCGTTGAGGAACTCGATGACCTCGGTGTCGCCCTTCATGGCGCTGCCTTCCTGCTGTGCGTGCGGGACACGGCCGTTACCCTCCGGCTCCACGCGCATCCTGGCACCGGGGCGGGAGGGAATTCCAGTAAGTTCACACTCACTAGGACATGTGTCGGAATATCCGATTTGCCAGGAGCTTGAGCCGTACGAGCGGGGCGTGCGAGGTGGCAAAGGGGCGCGCGCGGCCCGCCGCCCGCCGTCTGTCACCATGGATCCATGGGTCAGTCCGAACAAGAACCGTCGTCGCCGTCTGACCCCGGGCTCCCGCCGGGCCAGCGGGTCCAACGCGGCTGGCCCGCCCTCCACTACGGACCGGTGCCCCGGTTCAAGCCCCTGACCTGGGATCTCCAGGTGTTCGGCGCGACCGCCTCGGCCGAGAAGCACAGCTGGGACTTCGAGGGCTTCGACGCCCTGCCCCGCACCACCGTCCGGGCCGACCTGCACTGCGTCACCCGCTTCTCGGTGCTCGACAGCGACTGGACCGGGGTGCCCGCCGCACTGCTGCTCGATCTGGTACCCCCGGACCGGGATGTCACGCACGTCATGGTCTGGGCCGAGTACGGCTACAGCGCCAATCTGCGGCTCGCCGACTTCGCCGCCCCCGACACCCTGCTCGCCACCCACCGCAACGGGGAGACGATCACCGCCGAGCACGGCTTCCCGGTCCGACTGGTCGTCCCCCGGCTGTACGCCTGGAAGGGGCCCAAATGGGTGCGGGCGGTCGAGTACATGCGGGCCGACCGGCGCGGCTTCTGGGAGGAGCGCGGCTACCACAACCGGGCCGACCCGTGGCGCGAGCAGCGCTACTCCCACCAGGAGGAGCCGGGCGACGGCCCGCTCCGATAGCAGCCGTCCGGTCCGGGTGCTCCGGGCGGTCCGGAAGGCGGTCTAGAAGAACGGGAAGGTGACCGTCACCACGGTGCGCTGCGGCTTGCGCTCGCCGGCCGCCGGGGACTGACCGGTCACCTTGCCGGTGCCGAACAGGTTGACCCCGCTGCTCTGCATCGCGAACCCGGCCGCCTGGAGCGCCTTCTCCGCGGCCTCCTTGCTCATCCCGGTCACGTCCGGGACCGCCACCATGCCCTTGCTGACCACCAGCGCCACCGGCGTGTTCTCCGCCACCTGCTCCCCGGCGGCGGGCGAGCTGCTGATCACCGAGCCCTCGGGCACGGTGTCGCTGAACACCGTGCTCACCGTGCCGGCCGCCAGCTGCGCCCCGGCCAGGGCCGAGGCGGCCTGCGCGGAGGTCCGGCCGGCCAGGTCCGGTACGGCGATCCGCTTCGGCCCGCGCGAGACGGTGAGCGTCACGGTGTCGCTCTTCCGGGACCGGGTGCCGACCCCGGGGTCGGCCGCGACCACCTGGCCGGCCGGGACGGACTCGCTGTACACCTCGGTGATCCGCCCGTGCATGCCGGCGGCGTCGAGGATCCGTTCCGCCTCCGCCCGGTCCTTGCCGAGCACCCCGGGCACCGTGCCGTAGACGGCGCCCGAGATCGCGTACGTCGCCCCGCCGACCAGCAGCACCAGGGCGGTGAGCACGGCCGCCCAGATCAGCGGCTTGCGCGGCAGCCGCCGCCGGGCGGACCCGGACCGGCGGGAGCGGCGCGCCCGGACCGGCGGCGGCTCGTCGTACGGTCGGGGCTCGGTGAGCAACTGGTCCATGACGTCCGGCGGCACGTCCAGCACGCTGGTGCGCTCGACCGGGGCCGCCGCGGCGAGGACCGGGGTGAGCACCGAGGTCGCCTCGCCGGTCGGGTACCGGGGGGTGGAACGGGTGGAGGCGGGCGGTTCGGCGTCCAGCTGGGCCGGAGTGAGCCCGCGGCGGACCCGCTGGAGCGCGGCGAGCAGTTCCACCGCGTCGTACGGGCGGAGGTCGCGGTCGCGGGCGCAGGCCCCGGCCACTATCGCGTCCAGCTCGGGCACCACGCCGGGCACGGTCGCGGACGGCGGCGGGACGTCCTCGTGCAGATGCCGGTACATCACCTGGACCGGGTTCTCGCCGGTGTGCGGACGGGCGCCGGTGAGCATCTCGTACAGCAGGATGCCGGCCGCGTAGACGTCCACCCGCCGGTCGGTGTCGGCGCCGGGGCGGATCTGCTCGGGTGCCAGGTAGGAGACGGTGCCGAGCACGGTCCCGCCGGTCGGGCCGGCGGAGGAGGCCGCGCCGTCGGCGGCGTTCAGCACCCGGACCAGGCCGAAGTCGGCGACCTTGACCAGGCCGTCGTCGGTGATCAGGACGTTCTCGGGCTTGACGTCGCGGTGCACCAGCCCGGCCCGGTGGGCGGCGCCGAGCGCGGCGAGCACCGGCTCCAGGATGTCCAGCGCGGCCCGGATGGAGAGCGCGCCGCGGTCGCTCAGCAGGTCGCGCAGGGTGCCGCCGGGCACGTACTCCATGGCGAGGAAGACATGGCCGTCGTCCGCGCCCTGGTCGAAGACGTTGACCACGTTGGGGTGCGCGAGCCGGGCGACGGCCTTGGCCTCGCGGATGAAGCGGGCGGTGAACGCGGCGTCCCCGGCCAGCGATGGGTGCATCACCTTGAGCGCCACGACCCGGTCGAGCCGGGTGTCGGTGCCCCGGTACACGGTGGACATCCCACCGGCGGCGATCCGCCGCTCGACCCGGTACCGGCCGTCGAGCAGGGCACCGATCAGGGGGTCGCGCAGGGCCATGTCCACCCGGCGAGTCTAGTGCCGGGCGCGGAGCGGCTCCGGGGGACACCGCCCCCGGAGCCGCTCTGTGCCCGGTTTGTGACACCGGACGGACCGACGGACGGACCCACGGACGACCGCCCCGCGCGCTCGCCTCCGGGGCCGTGCCCGGCCCCGGAGGCGAGCGGGCGAGGACTCAGAACGCGGGCCGCTCCCGGGTGTCCAGGGCCGCGCGGCCGGCCATCGCGGAGGACGCCTCGGCGTGGAAGCGGCGCGGGATCCGGCCGGCCCGGTGGGCCAGCCGTCCGGCCTCGGCGGCGTGCCGCATCGCGTCGGCCATCAGCACCGGGTCCTGGGCCCGGGTGACGGCGGAGGCCAGCATCACCGCGGCGCAGCCCAGCTCCATCGCCAGCGCGACGTCCGAGGCGGTGCCGGCACCGGCGTCCAGGATCACCGGGACCCCGGCGCCCTCCACGATCAGCTGGAAGTTGTGCGGGTTGCGGATGCCCAGGCCGGAGCCGATCGGCGAGCCCAGCGGCATGACCGCCGCGCAGCCGACGTCCTCCAGCTTGCGGGCCAGCACCGGGTCGTCGTTGGTGTACGGCAGCACCGTGAAGCCGTCGTCGACCAGGGTCTCGGCGGCGTCCAGCAGCTCGATCGGGTCCGGCAGCAGGGTCCGCTCGTCGGCGATCACCTCCAGCTTCACCCAGTCGGTGCCGAGCGCCTCGCGGGCCAGCCGGGCGGTCAGCACGGCCTCGCCGGCGGTGAAGCAGCCCGCCGTGTTGGGCAGGACGCGGATGCCGTTGCGGGTCAGGACGTCGAGCACCGAGCCCTGGGTGCCGGCGTCGACCCGGCGCATCGCCACCGTGGTCAGCTGGGTGCCGGACACCTGGAGGGCCTGCTCCAGCACCTCCAGGCTGGGGGCGCCGCCGGTGCCCATGATCAGCCGGGAGGAGAAGGACGTCCCGGCGATGGTGAGAAGGTCGTCGGCCATCGGTCAGCCCCCCTGGACGGCGGTGAGGATTTCGATCCGGTCACCCGCGGACAGCGCGGTGAGCGGCCACCGGGTGCGCGGCACCACGGTCTCGTTGAGGGCGGCGGCGACCCCGGAGTGGGCCTCGCTGAGGGTGGCGACCACCTCGGCCAGGGTGGTCGAGGCGGGCACCTCGCGCGGCTCGCCGTTGACGCTCAGCCGGACGTGGGGAGGGGTGTCGCTGCTGCGGGGGCTCATGCCGGGACCTTCGTGAATCGGTGGGGGGAGAACGGGCGGGCGAGCTCCGGCACGTCGCCGGTGGCCAGGTACTCGGCGAGGAGGTCGCCGGTGACGGGCGTCAGCAGCACGCCGTTGCGGTAGTGGCCGGTCGCGGCGACCAGGCCGGGCAGGGCGGTCGGGCCGAGCAGCGGCGCGTTGTCCGGTGAGCCGGGCCGCAGCCCGGCGCCGGTCTCCACCAGCGGCAGCTCGGTGAGGCCGGGCACCAGCTCGTGCGCGTCGCGCAGCAGCTCGTAGACCCCGCCGGCGGTGACCGTGGTGTCGTGGCCCTGCTCCTCGGTGGTCGCGCCGATCACCAGCTCGCCGTCGGCGCGCGGCACCAGGTAGATGTGGCCGCCGCGGACGACGGCGCGGACGTTGCGGGACAGGAACGGCCGGTAGGCCGGCGGCACCCGCAGCCGCAGCACCTGGCCCTTGACCGGGCGGATCGCGGGCAGCACACCGGGGGGCAGGCCGGGCAGCAGGTGGCTGCGCGAGCCGGCCGCGAGCACCACCCGCCCGGCGGCGAGCACCGTGCCGTCGGCGAGCCGGACGCCGGTCGCCCGGTCGCCCTCGACCAGCAGCTCGGCGGCCTCGGCGCGGCGCAGCAGCACACCGGCCCGTTCGCAGGCCCGGACCAGGGCGGCGGCCAGCCGACGGCCGTCCACCTGGTGGTCGTCGGTGACGTGCAGTCCGCCGCGCACACCGGGGGCGAGCATCGGTTCCAGCCGGCGGGCCTCGCGGCCGGTGAGCCACTGCGAGTCCAGGCCGAGCCGCCGGTGGAAGGCGTGCAGTTCGCGCAGTTCCTCGCGGTCGTCGGAGTCCAGCGCGACGGCGAGGGTGCCACACTGCCGGTAGCCGGTGTCCAGACCGCCGCTCGCCTCGGTGAGTTCGGCGGCGAAGTCCGCCCAGCGCGCGTTGGAGGCCGTGCCGAGGCGGAGCAGGGGTTCCTCGCCGTACTGGAGTTCGGTGACCGGGGCGAGCATGCCGGCCGCGACCTGTGCGGCGCCGCCGCCGGGGGCCGGGTCGAGCACGGTGACCCCGAGGCCCCGCCGGGCCGCCCGCCAGGCGACCACGAGCCCGATGATCCCGCCGCCGACCACCAGCACCTCGGCGCGGTCGTCCGGTGCCAAGCGTGTCAAAGTCGCTGCTCTCCCTTCGCCGGTATGACCCGGATCAGGTTCGGACGGTCGCGGGCCGTGCCAGCCCGCCTCTCAGCCCGGTCCGCCGGGCTCCCGTGATGGTGCTCCCACCTTAACTCCGGGGGGTCCGGCCGCTGAAGGTGCCCGCACAGGGCCCCCGTGAGCGGCGGACCTACGTCCGAGGACCTGCGACCGGCCTCAGTACAGTGACGGACGTGGCTGAGCTGAGCGGGACGGGACGGACGGACCGGGTGGTCGTGGCGGGCGCGGGGCTGGCCGGGGCGCAGTGCGCCGCGGTGCTGCGGCGGGACGGCTGGGAGGGGCGGATCACGCTGGTCGGCGAGGAGCGGCACCCGCCCTACGACCGGCCGCCGCTCTCCAAGGACGTCCTGCTCGGCAGGAGCGACAGCACCTCCCTCGACCTCGACTTCGACCGGCTCGACGTCGAGCTGCTCACCGGCCGCCGCGCCACCGGGCTCACCCCCGACGGCGGCCCCGGACCGGCCGGCACCCTGCACACCGACGCCGGGGACGTCCGGTACGACGCGCTGGTGATCGCCACCGGCTCCCAACCGCGGGTCCTGCCCGGCGCCGAGCGGGCCCACCTGCTGCACACCCTGGACGACGCGCTGGCGCTGCGCGCCCTGCTCCGGCCCGGCCTGCGCCTGGTGCTGGTCGGCGCGGGCTGGATCGGCGCCGAGGTGGCCACCGCCGCCCGGGCGGCCGGCTGCGAGGTGACCGTGGTCGAGGCCGGCCCGGCGCCCGTCCCCGGCGCGCTGCCCACCGAGATCGGCCGGGCGATGGCCGCTTGGTACGCCGAGGCCGGGACCGTGCTGCGCTGCGGCACCGGCGTGGCCGCCGTCGAACCGGGCGCGGTGCTGCTCGCCGACGGCTCGCGGCTGCCCGCGGACGAGGTCGTGGTCGGCGTCGGCGCCCGCCCGGCCACCGGCTGGCTGGCCGGCACCGGCGTCGCGCTGGACGCGGCCGGCGCCGTCCTGGTGGACGGGCGGCTGCGTACCACCGTGCCGGGCGTCCTCGCGGCCGGCGACTGCGTCGGCTACCCCTCGGCCCGCTCCGGCACCCGGCTGACCGTCCAGCACTGGGACCACGCGCTGCAGTCCGGCGAGGCCGCCGCCGCCACCCTGCTCGGGACGGACGCGCCGCCGTACGACCCGGTGCAGTACTTCTGGTCGGAGCAGTTCGGGCGGATGGTGCAGTACGCCGGACGGCACGGCGCGGACGACGAACCGCTGTGGCGCGGCTCACCCGCCGACGCCGACTGGTCGGTGCTGTGGCTGCGCGACGGCGTCCTGCGGGCGCTGCTCACGGTGGACCGGCCGCGCGACCTCACCCAGGGCCGGCGGCTGGTCGAACGCGCCGCCGTACTGGACCCGGCCCGGGCGGCCGACCCGGCCGTCCCGCTGAAGTCGGCGCTCGCCGGATAGCCGCCGGAGGGCCGAGTGGTGCGCGGGGGGCCGCGGAGGTGGCAGTCTGGTGGGGTGAGTGAGATCGAAGCCAAGATTGAATCCCTGGTCCCCGCGTGGGTCTACCTGCCCGACATCTCCGAGCGGTGGGGTGTGGTGGTCACCGAGATCCGCAACATGGTCAAGAAGGGTGAGCTGATCGCCGTCCGCCGCGGCCCCAACAAGTCGCTGCAGGTCCCGGCGGCGTTCATCGACGAGACCGGCCCGGTGAAGCACCTGATCGGCACGGTGACGGTGCTGCGCGACAGCGGCTTCAAGGACGACGAGATCCTGGTGTGGATGTTCACCGAGGACCCGTCGCTGCCCGGCACCCCGATGCAGGCGCTGTGCGAGAACCGGGCCACCGAGGTGAAGCGGCGCGCCCAGGCGATGGCGTGGTGACCGACCGGCGCGGACAGCTCGCCGACGCCCGGCTCTACCTGTGCACCGACGCCCGGCGCGAGCGGGGCGACCTGGCCGAGTTCCTGGACGCCGCGCTGGCCGGCGGAGTGGACATCGTCCAGCTCCGGGACAAGGGCCTGGAGGCCAAGCAGGAGCTGGCCGCGCTGGAGGTCCTCGCCGACGCCTGCCGTCGGCACGGCAAGCTGCTCGCGGTCAACGACCGGGCCGATGTCGCGCACGCGGCCGGCCCGGACGTGCTGCACCTCGGGCAGGACGACCTGCCGGTGCCGGCCGCCCGGGCGATCCTCGGCGAGGACGTGCTGATCGGACGCTCCTGCCACGCCGAGTCGGAGGTGGACGCGGCGGCCGTCGAGCCCGGCGTCGACTACTTCTGCACCGGTCCGGTCTGGCCGACCCCGACCAAGCCGGGCCGCTACGCGCCGGGCCTCGGCCTGGTCGAGTACGCGGCGAAGCTGTCCACCGGGCGGCCCTGGTTCGCCATCGGCGGCATCGACCTCGGCAACCTGGACCAGGTGCTGGCCGCCGGGGCCCGCCGGGTGGTGGTCGTCCGGGCCGTCACCGCGGCCGAGGACCCGGGTGCGGCCGCCGCCGAGTTCGCCCGGCGGCTGCGCGCCGTCTGACCCCGGGGCCGCCGGGCCTCCCCGGGCTCCCGGCGGGCCCTGCGGGGTCGTCGTCCGTCCGGCCCCGTAGGTGCGTCCCAGTACGTGCGTGTCAGTACGTGGGTCCGGCTCAGTACTTGCGGACGGTGGCGGCCTCGGCCAGCGCCAGCAGCGCCGTCCGGGCACGCCCGTCCGCCAGCGGGGCCTCCTCCAGTGCCCCCAGCGACTGGCGCAGCAACTCGTCGATCCGCCGCTCCACCCGCTCCGGCGCCCCGCTGCGGGCCACCAGCTCGCGCAGCCCGGTGACCTCGGCGGGCGTCAGGTCGGGTGCGCCCAGCCGCTCGTCCAGCCGGCGCGCGTCGGCGGCCGGCAGCCCCCGCATGGCGTGCGCGACCAGCAGCGTCCGCTTGCCCTCGCGCAGGTCGTCGCCGGCCGGCTTGCCGGTGACCGCCGGGTCGCCGAACACACCGAGCAGGTCGTCCCGGAGCTGGAACGCCTCGCCCAGCGGCAGGCCGAACGCCCCGTACGCCTCCACCAGCCGGGGCTCCGCGCCCGCGAGCAGCGCGCCGACCTGGAGCGGCCGCTCGATCGTGTACTTGGCCGATTTGTAGTGCAGGACGGTCTGCGCCCGCTCCAGCGCGCCACCGTCGGAGGAGTCCCCGGCGACCGGCTCCAGCACGTCCAGGTACTGGCCGACCATGACCTCGGTGCGCATCAGGTCGAACATCGGCTTGGCCGCCAGCACCGCCGCCGGGTCCAGACCGGAGTTCAGGAACAGCTCGTCGCACCAGATCAGCAGCAGGTCGCCGAGCAGCACCGCGGCCGAGGCGCCGTACTGCTCGCGGTCGCCGCGCCACCCCCGGTCCCGGTGCAGCGCCTCGAACCGGCGGTGCACCGAGGGCAGGCCGCGCCGGGTGTCGCTGCGGTCCATGAGGTCGTCGTGGACCAGCGCGCTGGCCTGGAGCAGCTCCAGCGCCGCCGCCGCCCGGGTGATCCCCTCGCCCCGCGCCGGGCCGCCGGCGCCGCGCCAGCCCCAGTAGCAGAAGGCCGGGCGGAGCCGCTTGCCGCCGTCCAGCAGGAAGTCGCGCAGCGCGTCGGTGACCGGGTCCAGCTGCGGGGAGACCTTGCCGAGCAGGGCCGACTGGCCGTCCATGAAGCCGACGAGGGCGGCGTTGACGCGCTCGCGCACGTCCTCCATGTCAATGGGGTTGGCCGGCCGCGGGCTGGACGAGGTCACGATGGGGCTCCGGAGGTAGCTGTGGTGCAGCAAGGGTATCCGGGGCGGAGGAGAACAACCGTACGGGCGAGTTCCGGCCGGACGGGTGAAGCGGCGTTCATCCGTCCGTCGCGCCCGCCCCCCGCACCGGCCCGCCGGGGTTCGCCCCAGGTCCATCCACTGTCTCAAAAGATGGACCGGAGTTGTCCGCGCCCTTCCGCCGACGGCTAACCTGCCACCATGGCACTCGGTATCGCTTCGACCAGACCGGACCGCGCACAGACCGTCCGCGACCTGCTGGCGGCCGGAAAGCGGTCCTTCTCCTTCGAGTTCATGCCGCCGCGCACCGAGGTCGGCGAGCAGAAGCTCTGGGACGCCATCCGGCGGCTCGAACCGCTCGACCCCAACTTCGTCTGCATGACCTACGGCGCCGGCGGTTCCTCGCGGGAGCGCACGGTCAACATGGTCGGCCGGATCGCCACCGAGACCACGCTCACCCCGGTCGCCCACCTGACCGCCGTGGACCACTCGGTCGCGGAACTGCGCAACATCATCGGCCAGTACGCCGACCAGGGAGTCCGGAACGTGCTCGCGGTCCGCGGCGACCCGCCCGGCGACCCGATGGGCGAATGGGTCAGCCACCCCGAGGGCGTCACCTACGCCTACGAGCTGGTCGAGCTGATCAAGGGCATCGGCGACTTCTGCGTCGGCGTGGCGGCCTCGCCCAACATGCACCCGCGGTCGACCGACTGGGACGAGGACATCCGGCACTTCGTGGCCAAGATCCGGTCCGGCGCCGACTACGCCATCACCCAGATGTTCTTCGAGGTCGACGACTACCTGCGGCTGCGCGACCGGGTGACGGCCGCCGGCTGCGAGACGCCGATCATCCCGGAGATCATGCCGGTCACCAACGCCCGGCAGCTGGAGCGCTTCCCCCAGCTGAGCGGCGCGCCCTTCCCGCCCGAGCTGGAGGCCGGACTGCGCGCGGTCATCGACGACCCGGTGGCCCTGCGCGAGGTCGGCATGGAGCACGCCACCGCGATGTCCGAGCGGCTGCTCGCCGAGGGTGCCCCGGGCCTGCACTTCATCACCCTGAACCACTCGACCGCGACCCTGGAGATCTACCAGAACCTCGGTCTGCACCAGCGCTGAACTGCCCGCTTCCCAGCCCTCGGGGCGCCCTTCCCGGTACGCCCGACGGGTGGGAACGCGATGCGGTACCCGGGCCGTTGAACGGGTACAGTCGCCGCACACGCGCGGCGGGCGCGGGCACGCGACTGGAGGTAGCGGGCGGGATGGGGATCGGATACCTGCTGCTGTACGCCGCGTTGGCGGTGGTGGCGCTCTGGCTGGTCGCCGAGCTGCTGTTCCAGAACCGGGCCCCGCTGCACTGGCGCGCCCTGGCCCTGGTCGGCTTCCTCGCGGTGGCCGGCGGCATGGCGATGGGCTCGGTCCCGGTGATCGGCGGGGGCGCCGCGATGTTCGCGGTCGGCCAGACCTTCGTCACGCTCTCGGTGAAGCGCGGGTACGGCAACGGATGGTCGCTGCGCCGCGCGGACGGGAGCCTGCCCGGGCCGCTCGCCAAGGTGCCGCTGCTCGGCGCGCTCACGGGAGGCGGCGCGGTCGCCGCCGCGGCCGTGGTCACGGCGCCGCGGGTCGGCGAGGTCGGCGCGGTCGAGGAGGCCGGGCGGGCCGCGGACAGCGCGCCCCGCCCGCCGGAGGAGACCCCCGTCGAGCAGACCGCCGCCTTCGAGATGCAGGAGCTGGCCACCGACGGGGTGTACGCCGCCGCCTACTACGAGCAGCAGCGGACCGAGGTGCTGCACGCGGTCGAGAACGTCCAGGCGGTGCCCCAGCAGGACGCCTACGCCGAGGCGTACCAGGCCGGCTACGACCCGGCGCAGCAGCTCCAGCAGCAGGCCGGCCAGTACGGCTACGACCAGCAGCAACAGCAGCAGTGGCAGGCCCAGCAGCAGCCGGTGTTCGGCTACGACCAGGGCTATGGCGGCTACCAGCAGCACGACCCGTACGCCGGCTACCAGCAACAGCCGGACCCCTACGCGGCCTACCAGCAGCAGGCCCAGCCGCACGAGCAGCAGCACGACCCGGCGCAGCAGCACACCGGTCAGTACGGCTACGACCAGCAGCAACAGTGGCAGGCCCAGCAGCAGCCGGACCAGCAGCACACCGCCGGCATCCCCCAGCAGCCGCAGTACGACCAGTACGGCTACGAGCAGCGGCCCACCTGGCAGCAGCACCAGGGCTGACCCGGCGGGCCCGCGGTCGGGGCGTGGGGCGGGCGGCGCGACGGGCGCGGCTCAGGCCGGGCCGATGAGGTTCGCCACGATGCACGCGGACATGCCGACCCGGGCCAGCCCGCCGCCCGGGTGGGCGGCGCCGCCGGTGAGGTAGAGGCCCGGACGGTCCTCGTTCGGGGCCTGCAGGAGGTCGCCGTCGAGGCCCGCGAGGGCGGGCGGCGGCACGGAGCCGAAGAACGAGCCGGTCTCGCGCTCGGTGTGCTCGGGCGTGCGGACCACCCGCCAGAGCATCCGCTCGCGCAGTCCCAGGCCGGCCGCGTCGACGTGGTCGAGCATCCGGTCGGCGAAGGCTTCCGGGACGCCGGGCACACCCCAGTCCAGGTCCAGCGACGGGGTGGTCGCGGTCAGCACCACGGCCTCGTGCCCCGCCGGGTGCAACGAGGGGTCGTCCGGCCGCAGCACCTGGACGGTCGGCCGGCCGTCCAGCGGCAACGCCGGATCGAACACCCCCGCCAGCTCGGCGGCCGGGTCGGCGGCGTGCACGACCGTGCGGTGCGGGGCGCCCGCCGGGCGTTCGCCGCGCAGCGCCAGCAGCACCGCGACCCGTCCGGGGACGCCGTGCAGCCGGGACGCCGAGGCGGGCCACTCGTCCGAGCTCTCGGCCGGGCCCATCCACTGGGTGTGCAGCACCCGCGCGTCGATCGAGGAGACCACCAGGTCGGCGTCGATCCGGTCGCCCTTGGTCTGCACCCCGGTCACCCGGCCGTCCTCGACCACCACCCGGGCCACCGGCGTCCCGAACCGGAACTCGACCTTGCGCTGCTCGCAGCGGCGGAAGAAGGCGTCGGCCAGGGCACGCAGGCCGCCCTCGACGTACCAGACGCCGAAGGACTGCTCCATGTACGGGAGCACCGTGGCCCCGGCGGGCGCGGTGCGCGGGTCGAGGCCGAACCGCAGCGCGTGCTCGTGCAGCAGGGCGGTCAGCCCGGGATGCCCGCCGAGCTCCTCCGCCGCGACGTCGGCGAGCGTCCACCGGCGCGGGGCCCGGCGCCGGCCGAACAGGCCGCGCCGGACCGGGGCCGCGCCCGGCACCGGGTACGGGTCGGTGTGCAGGGCCGTGGGGTCGGCCGGCAGCGGTTCCTCCAGCAGCGGGCGGCGGGTGGCCTCCCAGACCGTGCGGCCGTGGTTGAGCACGGCGGCCCACCGTTCCCCGGAGCCGGGACCGAACGCCTCGTCCAGGGCCTGGACCACCCCGCCCCGGGAGGCGTTGGGGAGGGACACCGCCGTGCCGTCGGGGAACAGGTGCCGGCTCTCCGGATCGACCGGGCGCAGCCGCACCAGTTCCTCCAGCGGCTCCCGCCCGGTCTTCAGCGCGAGGTCGCGGTAGACGGCGGGGAGGGTGAGCAGGCCGGGGCCGGTGTCGAAGGCGAAACCGTCCCGCTCGTAACGGCCGACCATGCCGCCGTAGGTGTCGCGTGCCTCGCAGACCGTCACCTTGTGCCCGAGGGTCGCCAGCCGCGAGGCCACCGCGAGTCCGCTCATTCCTGCGCCGATGATGACGATCCGTGCCATGCCCCGATCCTAGATCCGGTACCGGGTCGCCTCCGCCACGGGGGAGGCGACGGCGCGGGCGGCGCGGCGTTCGCGGCGACGGGCGCGGAAGGCGCGGATCCGGTTGATCGCGAACCACACCAGCAGGATGCCGACCAGCAGCAGTACGGCGGAGATCGAGGCGGCCAGCCACGGGTGGAAGATCGCCAGGGTGACGAGTCCGGCCACCGAGACGTCCTCGGCCAGTGAGACCACGATGTTGCTGGCCGGCTCGGGCGAGGTGTTCACCGCCATCCGCAGCGAAGCCTTCACCAGATGGCTGACCAGCGCCGTGGTGCCGCCCATCGCGCCCGCCGCGACCTCGCCCAGCGAACCCGGGTCGGTGGTGGCGGCGGCGATCAGCGCGCCGACGGTGGCGCCGGCGATCGGGCGGATCACGGTGTGGACGGCGTCCCAGACGGTGTCCACGTACGGGATCTTGTCGGCCACCGCCTCCAGCAGGAAGAGCACGGCGGCGGCGATCAGCACATCGGTGCGCTCCAGGGCCGGCGGCACCGAGTCGGCTCCGCCGAACCGGCCCAGCAGGCCGAGCAGCAGGACCACCGCGTACGCGTTGATCCCGCTCGCCAGTCCGCTGGTGAAGATCAGCGGGACGATCGTCATCGGTTCCCCGTCCGTTTCCTGTTCCTGCTCGCGATCCGGTCCGGTGTTCGGTCCGCTCTCGCCGTACCGTACCCGGACGCCGTCGGCGGAGCCCGCGGTTCCCGCCCCGACCGTCTGAGTACGGATACTCAGATCCCCGATTGAGTACTTGCGCGGATGGCCCCCGACCTGCGAAGACGCCACAGTGGTGGCTACCGGGACGGCGGCGCGTCGGGCGCCTGCGCCCCGAGGGGCGGACGATCGGCGTCCGGCGGTCACGGGGGACCGGCGGAAGCGCGTGGAGGGGGTGTCCGCCCGGAGCCGGTCGGAGACCGCGCACCGCCGGCACGGGGCGGCGGTGCGGGTCAGGGGGGACCGGCACCTCCGGGGGACCGGGAGTTCCGAAGCGCCGTCCGTGGGGGACGGCGCTTCGGTGACCGGCGGGGGCGGCCGGGCCGCCCCCGGGGACGGACTCCCGGCGGGCCGGATTGTCAGTGGTGCCGTTCACGATGGAGGAGCACGGACCACCCGGTCCGCGCGCTGCCTCGGAACGGGGGAGACCATGACCATCAGTCACCCTGAGCACGTCACCGCCCGCCTCCACTCCGCCGCCTACCGACCGGGGGCCGCGCAGCGGTCCTCCGCCCACCGTCCCGCCGCCGGTACCGGTGCCGATCCGGTGCTCAGCCGTCTCGCCGCCCCGCCCGCCGCCCTCGACCTGCTGGCCGAGGCCCACCGCACCCTCGACCGCGCCCGCTCCCTGGCCGACCCGCTGGAGCGGTACGCCGCCGCACACCTCGCGGCGCTGCGCACGGTGGCCGCGGTGCTCGCCGCGCGCGGCCGTCCGGAGAAGAGCGAACGCCGCCGGCGCGCGATCCGCAGCGCCTGGGAGGTCCTGCCCGAGGTGGCGCCCGAGCTCGCCGAGTGGGCGCCCTACTTCGCCGCGGGCGCGCGGCGCAGGGCGGCCGCCGAGGCGGGCATCAGGGGTGCGGCCTCGGCCCGTGACGCCGACGACCTGATCCGCAACTCCGCCCTGTTCCTCCGGCTGGTCGAGCGTCTGCTCGGCCTGCGGGCCGCCCCACCCGCCCCGCGGCTGCCGCTGGAGGGCGCGGACGGGGTGGGCGGCCAGGGCGCCGACACCCGGGAGGGCGACTGATCGGGGCGGGTCCGACCGGGGCGGGGGAGGGGGGAGGGGGAGCGGTCGGTCTAAGGTTGGAGCCGACCTGAACCTGCACGTGCCAAGGAGCCTCGCCTTGTACCCGACGCGTCCCCGCAGCGCCCTGCGTACCGCCGTGGTGTGGGAGGTGGTGCGGGCCGCCCTGGAGAAGCGGGTGGCCGAGCTGGACCAGCCGGTGCTCGACGTGGTCGACACCGGTGGCGGCACCGGCAACTTCGCCGTGCCGGTGGCCCGGCTGGGCCACCGCGTCACCGTGGTCGACCCGAGCCCGGACGCGCTGTTCGCCCTGGAGCGGCGGGCCGCCGAGGCCGGAGTGACCGATCTGGTCCGCGCCGTCCAGGGTGACACCCAGACGCTCCCCGAGCTGGTCCCGCCCGGCACCGTCGACGCGGTGCTCTGCCACGGCGTGCTGGAGGTCGTGGACGACCCGGCGGAGGCGCTCGGCAGCCTGGCCGGCACCCTGCGCCGGGGCGGCTTCGTCAGCCTGCTGGCCGCCAACCGCAACGGTGCGGTGCTGGCCCGGGCGCTCGGCGGCCATTTCGCCGAGGCCCGCGCGGTGCTGGGCGCCGACGACGGCCGCTGGGGCGAGCACGACCCGATGCCGCGCCGCTTCACCGGCGAGGAGCTGGACCGGCTGGCGGTCGGCGCCGGCCTGCGGGTCGAGTCGGTGCACGGCGTCCGGGTCTTCGCCGACCTGGTCCCGGGCGTCCTGGTGGACACCGAGCCCGGCGCGATGGAGGCGCTGCTCAAGCTGGAGGAGGCCGCGGCCGGGCAGCCGGCCTTCCACGCCGTGGCGACCCAGCTCCACCTGCTGGCCACCCTGGGCTGACCGGTCGGACCACCGCCGTTCGCCGGTCGGCCCCGCACCGTTCGCCGACGGAGCGACGGTGCTTTCCCCGCCCGTCCCCCCACCTTCTCCTCGGGATCTCCCCAGGTCCGGACCGATTCCATCGGATCGGGCACTAGTCCGGCCCCCGCCGCGTTGAGTGTGGTGCGGCGAGGAGCCGCCGAAGTGGCCGGGCCCACGCGTGGTCGACCACTCCGTCGCAAGCCCGTGGACCGTATGATCTGGGTAAAGCCGGAAAGCATGACCGCCGGATGCTCGGGGCATATGGACGACACGGGCCCGGGCCCCCGCACAGGCGTCCGACCGCGTGTTCTGAAGGCTGATTGGACTTGCCACCCCGACCGGGGCGGCGGACCGGTCGCACCCGCGACCGACGAGTAGGAGGACTCCGTGCCGCTCTCGGAGCACGAGCAGCGACTGCTCGACCAGATGGAGCGAGCGCTCTACGCCGAAGATCCCAAATTCGCTACGGCGCTAGAGGGAACCGGTCTGCGCACCTACACCCGTCGACGGGTCTACGTGGCCGTCGGCGGCTTCGTGGTCGGTATCGGCCTGCTGATGGGCGGCATGGTCGTACCCAACCAGATCTGGGTCAGCGTGGTCGGTTTCCTGGTGATGCTCGGGTGCGCCGTCTTCGCCGTCACGGGCTGGCGCCGCGGTCCCGCCGGGCAGGCGCAGCAGCCCGGTCCGGCCGCCGTGCCGCGCCGCAAGGCCGGGATGATGGACCGGGTCGAGCAGCGCTGGCAGCGTCGGCGCGACGAGCAGACCGGTGGCGGATTCTGAGACCTGAGGTCCGTACCGCCGCCGGTACGGACGCACCGAGGGCGGGCAGTCGATCGACTGCCCGCCCTCGGTGCGTCCGGGCCCGGGGTCAGGACTCCTTGCCGCCGCGGGCCCCGTCGCCGCCGCCCCGGCCGGGGCGGCGGGCGGCCAGCCGGCGGACCGGCCCGGTGACCGCGCCGACCGTCCGGGCGGCCCGGCCACCGACCGCCAGCCGGGCGGTCAGCAGGGCCTCCGAGATCCGCCACCGCAGCTGGGCGGAGGAGGCCGGCAGCACCAGGGCCCGGATCCGGCCGCGCCGTCCGGCGTGCGCCCGCAGGCCGTCCCGGGCGGTCCTGACATCGGCCGCGAGCGGTTCCTCGACCTCGGCGGAACGGGCGTAGAGCACTCGCTCGGTGGCCAGCGCCACCCGGCCGGCGGCCGCGGTGGCGCCTTCGTCCAGCTCGGCCGCCTCGGAGATCCGACGGGCGGCGGCGCGCGGGGTGCGCGAGTCGTCCGGCGGGATGCCGAGGTCCCAGGCGGAGTCGACCAGCTCGTCCCAGGCGGCCAGCACCTGGGCGTCGGTGAGCCGGATCGGCCCCGGTCCGCCGGGGCGCCGCCGCCCGCCCGCGCCCAGCCGGCGCCGGCGCAGCCGGGCCCGCCAGACCATCGGGGTGAGCAGTAGCAGGAGCACCAGCGCGGCCGCGGCCAGCCCGGCCAGGACCTTTCCGGAGAGCAGCAGGGACTCCGCGCCGGTGTCACCGGCGCTCTCGCGCCGGTCGCCGCATTCGCCGGTCCGGCGCAGCTTCGCGTCGCAGTCCGCGTTGGCGGACGGCAGCTGGACCGGCGCGCTGGCCTGCGGCTCGACGGTCGGCCGGGTGGTCGGCTGGGTGGCCGGGGCGGAGACCGGGTCCGAGTAGTCGGGCTGCACGCCGCGGGTCGGGGTGGGTTCGAACCGGAGCCAGCCGTAGCCCTCGAAGTACAGCTCGGGCCAGGCGTGGTACATCGCGTCGGTGACCGCGTAGACGTTGTTGCCCTTGGTGTTGCCGGGGGTGAAGCCCAGCGCGACCCGGGCCGGGACGCCCAGGATGCGGGCCATGACGGCCATGGTGGACGCGAAGTGCACGCAGAAGCCGCGGCGGCGCTCCAGGAAGTCCTTCATCGCGTCGCTGCCGCTGTCGGTCCGGGTGGTGGCGTCGTAGGTGAACTCGGGGCCGGTGAACCAGTCGCGCAGGGCGACCGCCTTGTCGTACCCGGTCCTCGCCTGGCCGGTGACCCGCAGGGCGGTGTCCCGGACCACCGGCGGCAGGTCGCGCGGCACCGCCAGGTACTGGTCGCGGATCCGCTCGGGCGCGGTCGGCACGGTGCGCAGCACGGTCGCGGTCGGCCGGACGTCCAGCGCGTTGACCGTGTAGTTGAGGCCCTTGATCGCCTTCTCCCGGGCGGGCAGGAGGCTGGAGGTGGCCGGGTCGAGCTGCCAGGCGGAGTTGTCGCGCAGGGTGACGCCCACCGGGGGGTAGGGCATCGGCAGCCAGGCGTCGTCCAGCTGGGGGCCGATCCGGACCTCGGCCTTCAGCTGCCCGGCCAGGTCGACGGCGGCCAGCCCCTCGGGGGAGGGGAAGACACCGGTGAACGGCACCGTGGCGGTCGAGCCGCGCCGCCAGCTGCTGCCGTCGAAGACGTCCAGCGAGCCGGTGCGCAGATAGGTGGAGTCGGCGGCCGGGCTGTCGGACTTGTAGCTGAACAGTTCGACGTTGCGCGGCTTGGGGATCGCGCCGGTCAGGGTGACCAGCGGGTCCAGGCTGCTGACCGCGCCGCCGCGGCCGCCGGTGCCGTTGCCGGCGGTGCTGTGCACCAGCCCGGAGTCCCAGCGCGGCAGGAAGACCGGCAGCAGCAGGGCGAACGCCAGCGCCAGGACGCCGACCTGACGGCCGCTGCGGCCGAGCGCGCCGGGGCTCGCGCCCTCGCCGTCCCGGTCGGAGCCGCGGAAGATCCGGCCCCAGCGGGAGACCCGGTCCTGGCCCTCCGCGAAGAGCAGCACCAGGTAGCCGGCGGCGGCGGTGGCGAACCAGAGCCAGTTGCCGTCGTCCCCGGCCAGGCCGTTGCCGATCGAGTAGAGCGCGAGCAGCGGCAGCCCGGCCAGGGCCGAGCGCCGGTAGGTGACCGCGACGGCGTCCACCACGACGGCGACCAGGCCGACCGAGCCGACCAGGATGAGCCGCAGCCCGGGGCTGGGCGGGGCGGGGATGGCGTAGTCACGGACGTCGTGCAGCCCCTGGGTGAGGGTCCGGCCGAGCAGCCGGACCGACTCGGGGCCGGGCACCAGGCCGCCGAAGACCGCGGCCGAGGAGGCGAAGCCGATCAGCAGCAGGACGAACAGCGCCAGCACCTGGCCGGCCGGGACGGTCCACCGGTAGAACGGCGTGCGCCGCAGCCCGGCGCCGACCGCCGCGACGACCGCGACCACCAGGAAGGCGTGGGTGATCCAGCCCTTGGTGGTCAGCAGCGGGGTGAGGCAGAGCGCGGCCAGGGCGGTGGCCAGCGCCGAGTACACGGTCAGTTTGGCCCGGGTGGTCACGCGCCGGCCTCTTCTCGGTAGGGGGCGGACGACTCGGGCCGGTCGGCGGCGCGCCAGAGGTCGGGGAGGGAGTCGCCGGCGCGGACGGTCAGCACCGTCCAGCCGGCCTCGCGCAGCCGGCGGGCCCGGTCGCGGAACTCCTCGCCGCCGGTGTCGGGGGCGAGCATGCGCAGGCCCGCCCAGGTGCCGGTGTCGAGGAGGAGGACGACGGCGCCGCCGGTGCGGCCGCGGAGCCGGGCGAGCCGGGCGGTCTGCTCCTCGTCGAGTTCGCCGAGGACGGCGACCAGCAGGCCCTCGCCGCCGGCCCGCAGCGGCTCCTCGGCGCGGGAGAGTCCGGCCCCGTCGGAGAGGTCGACCACGGCGAGCGCGTCCAGGATCACCCCGGAGGTGTCGGCGGCGGTGTGGCCGTTGTCGCCCTCGACGCCGGGGACGGCGTGGCCGGTGTCGGTGAGCAGCCGGGTCTGGTAGCCGCGTTCCAGCAGGTGCACCGAGACCGAGGCGGCGCAGGCGACGGCCCACTCGAAGGAGGAGGCCGGGCCGCTGCCCCGGTGGCCGGTCTCACGGGTGTCCAGCAGCACGGTGGCGCGGGCGCGGCGGGGCTGCTCCTCGCGCCGGACCATCAGTTCGCCGTAGCGGGCGGTGGACTTCCAGTGCACTCGGCGCAGGTCGTCGCCGGCCCGGTACTCGCGCAGGATGACGTCGTCGTCGCCGGCCAGCGCGAGCGAGCGGGTACGGCTCTCGCCCTGCCCGGCCCATTCGCCGGTGAGCCGCACGTGCGGCAGCGGCAGCACCTGCGGGACGACGGTGAGCACGTCGGAGGCGGCGAACGAGCGGTTCAGCTCGCACATCCCGAACGGGTCGGACAGCCGCAGCTGGAGCGGGCCGAGCGGGTAGCGGCCGCGCAGGTCGGAGCGGACCCGGTAGGAGACCTCGCGGTGGCCGCGCGGTTCGACCCGGTCCAGCACGAACCGGGGCCGGGGCCCGAGCACGTACGGGACCTTGTCCTCCAGCAGCAGCAGGCCGGTGGGCACCCGGGAGACGTTGTCCACCCGCAGGTGCACCCGGGCCTCCTGGCCGGCCACCGACCGGTGCGGGCTGAGCCGGCGGCCGCTGGCGACCCGGTAGCGGGTGTTGGCCAGCAGCAGCGCGGCGGCCAGCGGCAGCGCGGAGAGCAGGACCCCGACCCGCAGCAGTGCGTCCTGGCCGAGCAGGTAGGAGCAGACCACCGCGGTCAGTCCGGCGGCGAGGAAGGAACGCCCCCGGGTGGTGAGGCCGCGCAGGCCGGCCCGCAGGCCCGACGGTTCGCCGGACGGTCCCACCTCAGCCCCTCCGGACGGCCGGGCCGCCCTGCGGACGCGGCAGCGGGAGGCGGGAGACCAGGTCGGTGACGATCTGCTCGGAGGTGCGGCGGCTGAGCTGCGTCTCGGCGGTCGGCATCAGGCGGTGGGCGAGCACCGGTACGGCCAGCCGCTGGAGGTCGTCCGGGGTGACGTAGTCGCGGCCGTCCAGGGCGGCGGCGGCGCGGGCGGCCCGGACCAGGTGCAGGGTGGCCCGGGGGGAGGCGCCGAGGCGCAGCTCGTGGCTGTTGCGGGTGGCGGCGACCAGGTCGACGGCGTAGCGCCGGACCGGGTCGGCGACGTGCACGGTGCGGACCAGGTCGATCAGCTTGAGGATGTCGGAGGCGTGGGCGACCGGCTGGAGGTCGTCCAGCGGGCTGGCGCCGGCGTGCACGTCGAGCATGGCGAACTCGGCCTCGGCGCTGGGGTAGCCCATCGAGATCCGGGCCATGAAGCGGTCCCGCTGGGCCTCCGGGAGGGGGTAGGTGCCCTCCATCTCGACCGGGTTCTGGGTGGCGACGACCATGAACGGCGAGGGCAGCTGGTAGCTGGTGCCGTCGATGGTGACCTGGCGCTCCTCCATCGACTCCAGCAGCGCGGACTGGGTCTTCGGCGAGGCGCGGTTGATCTCGTCGCCGACCACGATCTGGGCGAAGATCGCGCCGGGGCGGAACTCGAAGTCACGCTGCTGCTGGTCGAAGATGTTGGTGCCGGTGACGTCCGAGGGCAGCAGGTCCGGGGTGAACTGGATCCGCCGCACGGTGCAGTCGACCGAGCGGGCGAGCGCCTTGGCCAGCATGGTCTTGCCGACGCCGGGCACGTCCTCCAGCAGCAGGTGGCCCTCGGCGAGCAGGACGGTCAGGGCGATCCGGACGGCCTCCGGCTTGCCCTCGATCACGCTCTCGATGTTGCCCCTGATCCGGTCGACGACGGCGGCGAGTTCCGGCAGACCGATCGGGCGGTGTTCCGCCGCCTCCCGGTCGCCTCCCGCACGACCGTTGAGACCGGCCTGATCGCTGTAGCTCGTCACCCGTACGCTCCCTGGCACACCAATGACCGGCTCCGTCCGAGTCCGGCCCCCCACCCCATGCTGGACGCGGCGTCTCCGGTCGCGGTTCCGTGTGCGGGAGCCGGTGCCGGGGTACGGCCTGCGGCAGGCCGCCCCTGGTGGTTCGGGGTCAGACCGGCAGGCGCATTCTCCCCCGCGCGGCGGAGGAAGTCACCCTGTTGCCGTCCGCCCGCCTCCGGGGTGGAGCCGTTCGCCCGCCCGACGGGCTCCGGGCGGGGGTGTCCGGCGGCCCGGACGCCGTTGGCCGGGCCGGTCGGGCGGGCCGGGGATCAGTCGATCTCGCGCAGCAGACCGGTGTGGACGTCGAACACGAAGCCGCGGACATCGTCGGTGTGCGGCAGGAACGGGGAGGTGCGGACCCGCTGCATGGACTGCCGGACGTCGCCGTCGAGGTCCACGAAAGCCTCGACCGCCCACTGCGGGCGCTGGCCGACCTCCAGTTCCAGCTCGCGCCGGAAGTCCTCGGTGAGCCCGAGCAGGCCGCAGCCGGTGTGGTGGATCAGCGCGACCGAGCGGGTGCCGAGGGCGCGCTGGCTGATGGTGAGGGAGCGGATGGTGTCGTCCGTGACCACGCCGCCCGCGTTGCGG
Source organism: Kitasatospora sp. NPDC094019 (assembly GCF_044764505.1). Taxonomy (NCBI): domain Bacteria; kingdom Bacillati; phylum Actinomycetota; class Actinomycetes; order Kitasatosporales; family Streptomycetaceae; genus Kitasatospora; species Kitasatospora sp. NPDC094019. The sequence goes on along the minus strand of NZ_JBIWIF010000001.1, from coordinate 438,864 downwards.
ATGACGTGGGCGTCGCCGAGATCGAGGCCGAGCGCGGCGAACAGGTCGAGGCGGGCGTCCATGCAGGCCACCACGGCGATCTTCTGCACCGGGCGGGCGTCCATGCCGCCGTCCCGGAAGGTCACCGCGTAGTCGCGGTTGGAGGCGACGAAGCGGTCGATGATGGCCGGGGCGGAATCGGCAGCGGCGGACGGCGTGGGCCGGTCGGGGGTCACTGTCATGGTGAAGACGTTAGTGCGATTTACCCGGTCGTGGTGGGGCCGATTGCTACAGAGCGGGCGCTTGTGACCGAGCGCATATCCACAACGCGCCTCCTCCGGGGCGCCCGCCGTCCCTCCGGACCCGCGGGGGCGGCTGGCATGTGCCACGAGCACCCTCGCGACCTGCGGTGATCCGTACCGCCGCCCGGGTGGTGCGCCGGAGCGGACCATTGACTGGAGGGGCGCGCGCGATAGAGTTGCGGCGCAGTGGAGCACACCCGCGGAGGCCCGTCAACCGGGCCTTTCCGGCCGTGCGCGACCGACGCGGCCCGCGGCCTCCACCCGCTCCCCGTACCACCTGGCGCACCTTCCCCGGTGCCGGGCGGGCACGGCCCTTCCCCAGGAGCGGGCGGGGACCACGGGCCGCGCGGCCCGGCCCGTGCGAAGGCTCCGCCTCCCGGTGGGACAGAATGGTCGGGGCTCCCCGGACGTCGGGCGGCTCCCGCACCGAGGAAGGGCGCCACAGCGCATGACCACCAACGATCCGGGTCCCAAGCACGTCCCGGTGATGCTTCAGCGGTGCGTGGACGCGCTGGCCCCGGCGATCTCCCGACCCGGTGCGGTGGTGGTGGACGCCACGCTCGGCCTCGGCGGACACAGCGAGGCGCTGCTCACCCGGTTCCCGGACGTCCGGCTGGTCGCGGTGGACCGCGACCCGGCCGCGCTCGAGCTCTCCGGCGAGCGGCTGGCCCGCTTCGGCGACCGGGCCACCCTGGTGCACGCGGTCTACGACGAGATCCCCGAGGTGCTGGACCGGCTGGACATCCCGCGGGCCGACGGCATCCTGTTCGACCTCGGCGTCTCCTCGATGCAGCTGGACGAGGCCGACCGGGGCTTCGCGTACTCCCAGGACGCGCCGCTGGACATGCGGATGGACCAGACCCGGGGGATCAGCGCGGCCGAGGTGCTCAACACCTACAGCCACGGCCAGCTGGCCCGGATCCTCAAGCTCTACGGCGAGGAGCGGTTCGCCGGGAAGATCGCCTCGGTCATCCTCCGGGAGCGCGAGAAGGAACCGTTCACCAACAGCGCGCGTCTGGTCGATCTGGTGCGCAACGCCATCCCGGCCGCCACCCGCCGCACCGGGGGGAACCCGGCCAAGCGGACCTTCCAGGCACTGCGGATCGAGGTCAACGGCGAGCTGGAGGTCCTGGACCGGGCGATCCCCGGGGCACTGGACGCGCTGGCGCTCGGCGGCCGGATCGTCGTCATGTCCTACCAGTCGCTGGAGGACCGCCTGGTCAAGCAGTACCTCGCGGCGGGCGCGACCACCACCGCGCCGCCCGGGCTCCCGTTCGTCCCCGAGGAGCACCAGCCCTGGCTGAAGCTGATCACCCGCGGTGCCGAGCAGGCCACCGAGGAGGAGATCGAGGAGAACCGGCGTGCCGCGCCCGTGCGGCTGCGGGTGGCGGAGAGGATCAGGGACCGAAGCACCCGGGGCTGACCGGAACCGGGGCGGTCCGAAGGGCGGAGGAAGGCAGTGGGGCCGGTGGCCGGAGGCGGGGCGGGGAGCCGGGTGCTCCCCGGGCAGAGCGGCAGGGCGCGGATCACCGTGCGTCCGGGCCGGGCGGTACGGGGGCGGACGCCGTTCGCGGTGCTGGTGGTGCTGCTGCTCGGGGCGGGGCTGCTCGGGCTGCTCGCCCTGAACACCGCGCTGAACGAGGGCTCCTTCGAGCTGTCGCGGCTGAACCGGCAGACCACCGCGCTGACCGACGAGCAGCAGGGGCTCCAGCACCAGATCGACCAGAACTCCGCGCCGGACGCGCTGGCGCGCCGGGCCGTCGAGCTGGGCATGGTGCCGGCCGGCGGAATGGCCTTCCTCGACCTGCCGAACGGCGGCGCGGTGGTCGGCACGCCCAAGCCGGCCCAGGACAGCCCACCGGTGAAACGGTCCACCGTGGAACCGTGGCCCGGGAAGCAGCCCGCGCCGGGCGCCCAGCCCCCCGCCCCACCCACCGCCCAGCCCTCCCCGGGGGCGCCGGCCGCCACCGCGGCGCCGTCGACCGCGCCGGGTCCCGGCGGCGACGTCACCGTGCAGGTCAACCCCGGCCCGGCCGGGGGTGGCGCCCGATGAGCACGCCCCGTCAGCCCCCCGGCGGCGGTGCCGGCGGCCGCCGCACCGTCAAGGGCGCCGCGCCGCGCCCGGGCGCCCCGCGCGGACAGTCCGGTGCCAAGCCACCGGCCGCCGGGCGGGCCCGCGGCTCCGAGTCGCAGCCTCCCAAGGTCCAGCCCGCGAAGCCGCGTCCGCCCAGGTCGGCCCAGCCCAAGGCCCAGCAGCCCAAGGCCCAGCCGCCCAGGCCGCAGGCCCCCAGGTCGGCGGCCGCCGGGTCGCAGCAGCCCGGACTGTCGGCCGCCAAGGGCCGCGCCGCACGGGCGCAGTCCCCGAAGGACCAGCCCGCCAGGAGCCGCCAGCCCCGCCCGCAGTCGGCCGAGGGCCGCGCGGCGCGCGGCGGGCAGCCGACCGCCACGACGCTCCGCCCCGCCGTGCGCGGGGTGCGACCCCCGCGGCAGCGCCGCGCCGAGGGGCGCCCGCCGGCCGGTGCGCCCCCGCGCCGCCGGCCCCCGCAGCGCCGTCCGGCGTCCCGGGGGATCCGGCTGGCCGATCCGCGCCGCCGGCTGCGGGTGATCACCGTCGTGCTGTCGGTGGTGTTCTCGGTCTTCGCCGGACGGCTGGTCCAGCTCCAACTGCTGGACTCGGACGCGCTGGCCTCCGACGCCAACACCAACCGCTACCTGAACATCCCGATCACCGCCGAGCGCGGCTCGATAACGTCCTCCGACGGCGTCGCGCTGGCCACCACCGTGGACGCCTACGACATCACCGCCGACCCGGCGATGTTCACCTCCGCCGCGACCGGCCTCCCCGACGCCCCCGAGCAGGCCGCCGCCCTGCTGGCGCCGATCCTCGGCGTGCCCAAGGAGAAGCTCGCCACCGACCTGCGCACCCCGAAGACCCGCTACAAGCGGCTCGCCGCCCAGCAGACCCCGGACGTCAAGAACCAGATCACCGACCTCAAGTCCAGCCTGGAGAAGCAGGCCGGCTCGCGGGCCTGCCAGGCCCAGAAGCGGCTGCTGAACAAGCCCGTCGACGAGGGCGGCCGGACCAGGGTCGACAACGAGTGCGTCAACCCGCTGGCCGGCGTCTTCAACCGGGACACCCAGAAGCGGGTCTACCCCTCCGACGGGCTGGCCGCGAACCTGGTGGGCTTCGTCAACGCCGAGGGCGAGGGCGCGGGCGGGCTGGAGCAGCAGTACCAGAAGCAACTGGCCGGGAAGGAGGGCCACAGCAGCTACGCCCAGGCCGGCGGTCGGCTGGTGCCGACCGCCGGGGGTTCGCTGGACCCGGCCGTGCCCGGCACCGACCTGCGGCTGACCGTCAACCGGGACATCCAGTGGGCCGCCCAGCGGGCCATCACCGACCAGGTCGCCAACGCCGGGGCGGAGAAGGGCTACGTCGTTGTCCAGGACGTCAGGACCGGCCAGGTGCTGGCGATGGCGACCTCGCCCGGCTTCAACCCCAACGACCTGAGCAACGCCAAGCCCTCCCAGCTCGGCAACACGGCCCTGCAGGACGTCTACGAGCCCGGCTCCACCGCCAAGCTGATGACCATGGCCGCGGTGCTGGACACCGGCAAGGCCACCTGGGACACCAAGGTCACCGTGCCGTACCCGCTGGTCCGCGGCGATGTCGCGTTCAAGGACGACGAGAAGCACGACACCTGGTACCTCACGCTGGCGGGCGTGCTGGCCAAGTCCTCCAACATCGGCACGATCGAGGCCGCCCAGACTCTGGGCGCGACCCAGCCGGAGGCCAACAAGGTGCTCTACGACTACCTGCGCAGGTTCGGCGTCGGCGAGCACACCGGCCTCGGGTTCCCCGGTGAGACCCCCGGAATCCTGGACAAGCCGGAGGACTGGAAGGCATCGAAGCAGTACACCATCCCGTTCGGCCAGGGGCTTTCCCTCAACGCGCTCCAGGCCACCTCGGTCTACTCCACCATCGCGAACGGCGGCGTCAGGGTGGCGCCGAGCATCGTTCAGGGCACCACCGCACCGGACGGCCGGTACACCCCGGCCGCGCCCGGCGCGCAGTCCCGGGTGGTGAGCGAGCAGACCGCGAAGACCCTCACCGAAATGCTGGAGTCGGTGGTCTCCGACGAGCAGGGCACCGGCGGCAGGGCCGCCATCCCGGGCTACCGGGTCGCCGGCAAGACCGGCACCGCCAACCGGGTGGACCCGAAGACCGGCGGGTACCGCGGGTACACCGCCTCCTTCATCGGTTTCGCGCCTGCCGAAGCCCCTCGGGTCACCGTCTCCTGCACCATCCAGGACCCGGTCAACGGCCACTTCGGCGGCCAGCTGTGCGGCCCGGTGTTCAAGCAGGTGATGGAGTTCACCCTCAAGACCCTCCAGGTCCCGCCGAGCGGGAGCGAGGCGCCCAACCTGCCCGTCGAGTGGAAGCCGTGATCGACCATGGAGAACGACCTGGCGGGTGCGGCCGCCGGTGCGCGAAAGGGCCGGTTTGGCCCTGGACACCCTTCGGCGGATAGCCTCTCCGCCGTGCCGAAACCCGATCAAATCACCGTGAGCCCGCCCCGCCCCGCGCGGACCGGCGCCCGGACGCTCGCCGAGGTCGCCCGTCTGCTGGGTCTGGACCCCGTCGAGGGACCCGAGGTCACCGGCGTCACCCACAACGCCCGCGAGGTCCGCCCCGGCGACCTCTACGTGGCGTTCCCGGGGGCCAACCACCACGGCGCGGCCTTCGCCGGACAGGCCGCCGGAGCCGGTGCCGTCGCGGTGCTCACCGACCCGGCGGGAGCCGAACTGGCGGCCGGCAGCGGTCTGCCCCTCCTGGTCGTCGACCGGCCCCGGGCCCGGATGGGCGAGCTCGCCGCGGCCGTCTACGACCGCCCCTCCGAGCGGCTGCTGATGATCGGACTCACCGGCACCAACGGCAAGACCACCACCTCCTACCTGGTCGAGGGCGGGCTGCTCGGCGCCGGGCGCCACCCCGGGGTGATCGGCACCGTGGAGATGCGGGTCGGCGACGAGCGGATCAAGAGCGAGCGCACCACCCCCGAGGCCACCGACCTGCACGCGATCCTCGCCGTCATGGGGGAGCGCGGCGCGGACGCGGTGACCATGGAGGTCTCCAGCCACGCCCTGGTCTACGGCCGCACCGACGGCGTGGTCTACGACGTCGCGCTGTTCAACAACCTGACCCCCGAGCACCTCGACTTCCACCCGGACATGGAGGACTACTTCCAGGCGAAGGCCCGGCTCTTCCAGCCCGGCAAGTCCCGCTCCGGCGTGGTCAACCTGGACGACGCCTACGGCCGCCGGCTCGCCGCCGAGGCGAAGATCCCGGTCGCCACCTTCTCCGCCACCGGCGCCCCGGAGGCGGACTGGCGCGCGGTCGACGTCCAGCTCGGCCCGGTCGGCTCGACCTTCCGGGTGCTCGGCCCCGGCGGCGTCGCGGCGGACGCCGCCGTCCCGCTGCCCGGCCCCTTCAACGTCGCCAACGCGCTGGCCGCGATCGTGCTGCTGGCCACCGCCGGACTCCCGCTGGAGTCGGCCGTGGCCGGCGTCGCCGCCGTCCCCGGGGTGCCCGGCCGGCTGGAGCGGGTGGACGCCGGACAGCCCTACGTCGCGGTCGTCGACTACGCCCACAAGCCGGACGCCCTGGAGGCGGTCCTCGGCTCGCTGCGCGAGGTCACCAAGGGCCGGCTGCACGTGGTGGTCGGCTGCGGCGGCGACCGCGACCCGCACAAGCGCGCCCCGATGGGCGGCATCGCCGCCCGGCTCGCCGACACCGCCGTGCTGACCAGCGACAACCCGCGCAGCGAGGACCCGCTGGCGATCCTCGCCACCATGCTGAACGGCGCCGCCGCGGTGCCCGAGGCCGAGCGCGGCGCCGTCCTGGTCGTCCCGGACCGCGCCGAGGCGATCGAGCTGGCGGTCGCCCGGGCCCGGGCCGGTGACACGGTGCTGGTGGCCGGCAAGGGCCACGAGCTCGGCCAGTACGTACGAGACGAGATCCGCCCCTTCGACGACCGCGAGGTACTGCGCGAATCCATCGCGCGGACCACGGCCGATCAGGAGAACCGGGGCACCCGAGGAGTGGACCAGCCGTGATCGCACTGACCCTCGCCGAGGTGGCCGCCGCAGTCGGGGGAACCCTGGCCGACGCCGACCCGGACGCCCTGGTGACCGCCCCGGTCGAGGTCGACTCCCGCAAGGTCCGCCCCGGCGGGCTCTTCGCGGCCTTCGTCGGCGAGCACGTCGACGGCCACGACTACGCGGACCGGGCGATCGCCGCCGGCGCCGTCGCGGTACTGGCCTCCCGCCCGGTCGGCGGACCGACCGTCCTGGTCGACAGCGTGGTCGACGCGCTGGGCAAGCTCGCCCGCGCCGTGGTCGGCCGCTCCGACGCCGCCGTGGTCGCGCTGACCGGCTCGGCCGGCAAGACCAGCACCAAGGACCTGATCGCCCAGCTGCTCGGGCGCCTGGGCGAGACCGTCTACCCGCCGGGCTCGCTCAACAACGAGATCGGCCACCCGATGACCGCCCTGCGGGTCGAGGACACCACCCGGCACCTGGTGCTGGAGATGGGCGCCCGGCACAAGGGCGACATCGAGTACCTCACCTCGATCACCCCGCCCCGGATCGGCCTGGTGCTCAACGTCGGCACCGCCCACGTCGGCGAGTTCGGCTCCCAGGAGGCGATCGCGGAGGCCAAGGGCGAACTGGTCGAGGCGCTGCCCGCCGACGGCGTCGCCCTCCTCAACGCGGACGACCGCCTGGTGCGCGCCATGGCCTCCCGGACGAAGGCCCGGGTGGTGTACTTCGGCGAGTCCGCCGAGGCCGAGGTCCGGGCACAGGATGTTCGCCTCGACTCCACCGGACGTCCATCGTTCACGCTGAGCACCCCGGCCGGTTCCGCACCCGTGCAGCTGCGCCTGTACGGTGAGCACCACGTCTCGAACGCCCTCGCCGCCGCAGCGGTGGCGACGGAGCTCGGGATGACCGTCGACGACACCGCCGAAGCGCTGAGCGAGGCGGGTGCGCTGTCCCGCTGGCGCATGGAGGTCGTCGACCGGGCCGATGGTGTCACCGTCGTCAACGACGCCTACAACGCGAACCCCGACTCGATGCGGGCCGCGCTGCGGGCGCTGATCTCGATGGGGGGACGCGGCCCGGAGCGCCGCCGCACCTGGGCGGTGCTCGGCGAGATGCGGGAGCTCGGCGAGGACAGCCTGGCCGAGCACGACGCCATCGGGCGGCTCGCCGTCCGGCTCGACGTCACCAAACTGGTGGCGGTCGGCGGACGCGAGGCGGCCTGCATGGAACTGGGCGCGAGGAACGAAGGTTCGTGGGGTGAGGAGTCGGTGCTGGTGTCCGACGCGGACGCGGCGGTCGAACTGCTGCGCAGTCAGCTGCGGCCGGGGGATGTGGTGCTGGTGAAGGCGTCCCGTTCGGTGGGGCTGGAGAAGGTGGCCGAGGCCCTCCTCGCGGACGGTGCGGCCGAGTAATGAAGCAGATCCTCTTCTCCGGCATGATCGGCCTGATCCTGTCGCTGGCCGGCACCCCCGCGCTGATCAAGCTGCTCGCCCGGCAGGGCTACGGCCAGTACATCCGCGACGACGGCCCCAAGGCGCACCACAGCAAAAAGGGCACGCCCACCATGGGCGGCATCGCGTTCATCCTGGCGACCCTGATCGCCTACTTCGCCACCAAGGCGATAACGCGCGAGAGCCCGACCGCCTCCGGCCTGCTGGTGCTGTTCCTGACGACCGGTCTGGGCCTGGTCGGCTTCCTCGACGACTACATCAAGGTGGTCAAGCGCCGCTCCCTGGGCCTGCGGGCCAAGGCCAAGCTGGCCGGACAGTCCATCGTCGGCCTGGCGTTCGCGGTGCTGGCCCTGCAGTTCCCCGACAACGCCGGCCGCACCCCCGCCTCGGAGCACCTGTCCTTCGTGCGGGACTTCGAGTGGGCCGTCGGCCCGGTCCTGTTCGTCATCTTCGCGTACTTCCTGATCGCCGCGGCCTCCAACGGCGTCAACCTGACCGACGGTCTGGACGGCCTGGCCACCGGTGCCTCGGTGATGGCCTTCGGCGCCTACACCTTCATCGGGGTCTGGGAGTACGGCCAGAGCTGCGCCTACGTCTCCTCCGCCACCGCCAACTGCTACGACGTCCGCGACCCGCTGGACCTCGCGGTGGTCGCCGCCGCCCTGATGGGCTCCTGCTTCGGCTTCCTCTGGTGGAACACCTCGCCCGCCAAGATCTTCATGGGCGACACCGGCTCGCTGGCCCTCGGCGGCGCGCTCGCCGGCCTGGCGATCTGCTCGCGCACCGAGATCCTGCTCGTCCTGCTGGGCGGCCTCTTCGTGATCATCACCCTCTCGGTGATCATCCAGGTCGGCTCGTTCCGGATGACCGGCAAGCGCGTCTTCAAGATGGCCCCGCTGCAGCACCACTTCGAACTCAAGGGCTGGAGCGAAGTCCTGGTCGTGGTCCGGTTCTGGATCATCCAGGGCCTGTGCGTGGCCGTCGGCCTCGGCCTCTTCTACGCGGGATGGGTGACCGGATGACCGACGCCGACCGGCCCGGGAGCCCGACCCCCGACTGGTCCGGCCTGCCGGTCACCGTCGCCGGGCTCGGCCTCTCCGGCATCAGCGCCGCCCGCGTACTGCACGGCCTCGGCGCCGTGGTCACCGTCGTCGACGGCGGCTCCGGCGAGGCCCGGAAGGCGCGCGCGGCCGAGCTGGAGGCGGCGGGCATCACCGTCCGCCTCGGCGACGGCGCCACCCTGCCCGAGGGCACCCGGCTCGTCGTCACCTCGCCCGGCTGGCCGCCGAGCAGCCCGCTGTTCGAGGCCGCCGAGCGGGCCGGCGTCGACATCTGGGGCGACGTCGAGCTGGCCTGGCGGCTGCGCAGGCCCCACCCCGCCACCGGCGAGCCGGCCCCCTGGCTGGCCGTCACCGGCACCAACGGCAAGACCACCACCGTCCGGATGCTCGCCTCGATCCTGACCGCCGCCGGCCGGCGCACCGCCGCCGTCGGCAACGTCGGCGTCCCGGTGCTGGACGCGGTGCTCGCCGAGGAGCCCTACGACGTACTCGCCGTCGAGCTCTCCAGCTACCAGCTGCACTGGTCCTCCTCGCTGCGCCCGCACTCGGCGGCCGTGCTCAACCTGGCCCCCGACCACCTGGACTGGCACGGCTCGATGGAGGCGTACGCCGCCGACAAGGGCCGGATCTACCAGGGCAACAGCGTCGCGTGCGTGTACAACCTGGCCGACCCGGCCACCGAGGCGCTGGTCCGCGAGGCCGACGTCGAGGAGGGCTGCCGGGCCGTCGGCTTCGGCCTCGGCGCACCCGCCCTGTCGAACCTCGGCGTGGTCGACGGCCTGCTGGTGGACCGCGCGTTCGTGGCCGACCGGGCCAAGAACGCCGCCGAGCTCGGCTCGGTCGAGGACGTCGACCCGCCGGCCCCGCACAACATCACCAACGCGCTGGCCGCCGCCGCGCTGGCCCGCGCCTACGGCGTGGAGCCGAAGGCGGTCCGCGAGGGCCTGCGGGCCTTCCGCCCGGACGCGCACCGGATCGCCGAGGTCGCGGTGGTCGACGGGGTCACCTGGATCGACGACTCCAAGGCGACCAACACCCACGCCGCCGCGGCCTCGCTGGCCGCGTACCGGCCGGTGGTCTGGATCGCCGGCGGCCTGGCCAAGGGCGCGACCTTCGACGACCTGGTCCGGGGCGCGGCCGAGCGGCTGCGGGCCGCGGTGCTGATCGGTGAGGACCGCGCGCTGATCCGGGAGGCCCTGGCGCGACACGCGCCGGATGTCCCGGTGATCGAGGCGGCCGAGGGCCAGACTGGCGCGGTGGCGATGACCGAGGTCGTCCGCGCGGCCGCTTCGCTCGCCCGAACGGGTGACACGGTGCTGTTGGCCCCGGCCTGCGCCTCGATGGACATGTTCACCGACTACGGCGAGCGCGGGGACCTCTTCGCCGCGTCCGTCCGGGACCTGGCGGGCGGTCAGCAGTAGCGGGACGGACGGTCTCCGGCCGCCGTCACCGCGCCCGGCCGGAGGCCGAGGAGTACGGAACAAAGGGGAGCGTTGTGGCCGGGAGCGGCAGAGCGGGCGGTTCGAGCGCGCCGGAGAAGGGCCGCCCGGCCGAGTCCCTGCGGGTGATCTCCGCCACCACCACCGCGTACAAGTCGGCCGGCCCGATGGCCCGGCTGCAGGCGTTCCGGGCCCGGGTGCGGTACACCCTTGACCGGCCGCTGACGCCGTATTTGCTGATCGCCGGCACGGTGCTGCTGCTGGTCGTGCTCGGTCTGATGATGGTCTCCTCGGCCTCGCAGATCCTGGCGCTCGGCCAGCACCGCTCGACCCAGTTCTACTTCTACAAGCAGCTGCTCGCCGTGGTGCTCGGCCTCGCGCTGCTGCTCGGCTTCGCCCTCGTCCCGGTGGCCGTGCTGCGGGTGATCGTCTACCCGGTGATGCTCGTGGTGATCGGGGCCATGGTGCTGGTGGCGATCCCCGGCATCGGCATGGAGGTCAACGGCAACCGGAACTGGCTGGATTTCGGCGTGTTCCAGTTCCAGCCCTCCGAGTTCGCCAAGCTCGCCCTCGTGCTCTGGGGCGCCGACCTGCTGGCCCGCAAGCAGAAGACCAACACCCTCGGCGAGTGGAAGCACCTGCTGATCCCGCTGGTGCCCGGCACCCTGCTGCTGATCGTGCTGATCATGCTCGGCGGCGACATGGGCACCACGATGATCCTGGTGGCCATGCTGTTCGGGCTGCTGTGGATGGTCGGGGCGCCGATGCGGCTGTTCGTCGCCACCCTCGGGGTGGCCGTGGTGGTCTGCACCGCGCTCGTCGTCACCGTTCCGCACCGGGCCGAGCGGCTGTCCTGCATCGGGGTGACCAAGCTCGACCCGGCCGGCGCCTGCTTCCAGGCCCTGCACGGCGTCTACTCGTTCGGTCTCGGGGGCCTGGTCGGCTCCGGACTCGGCGCCGGCGTCGAGAAATGGGGCCAGCTCCCGGAGGCGCACACCGACTTCATCTTCGCCACCACCGGTGAGGAAATGGGTCTGGTGGGGACGCTGTCGGTGATCGGTCTCTTCGCGGCACTAGGCTACGCGGGTATCCGTGTGGCCATCGGTACGAGGGATCCCTTCGTCAGGTACGCCGCGGGGGCCGCCACCACCTGGATCATGGCTCAGGCCGTGATCAACCTGGGGTCGGCGCTGGGACTGCTGCCCATCGCGGGCGTCCCGCTCCCGCTGTTCTCCTACGGCGGTTCCGCCATGCTGTCGGCCATGTCCGCGATCGGGGTGCTGCTCTGCCTGGCACGCAGCAGCTCGGGCGCGAAGGCGGCCCTGGCCGCCCGGAGCAAGAACTCCCGGATCAGGAAGCAGCTGGCCCGGGTGCTGCCACGACGACGAACCACAGCGCGCCCGGTCCCCGGACCGGCACGCAGGGAGCGGTGAATTTCGGTGCATGTCGTACTCGCCGGCGGGGGGACCGCCGGTCACATCGAGCCGGCCATGGCCCTCGCGGACGCCCTCCGCAGGCACGACCCGTCCGTAGGGATCACCGCCCTCGGTACCGAGCGCGGCCTGGAGACCCGACTGGTGCCCGAGCGCGGCTACCAGTTGGAGCTGATTCCGGCCGTCCCGCTGCCCCGCAAGCCCACCCCCGAGCTGATCACCGTACCGGGCCGGCTGCGCGGCACCGTCCGGGCGGCCCAGGAGATCATCGAGCGGGTGAACGCGGACGCCGTGGTCGGCTTCGGCGGCTACGTCGCGATGCCCGCCTATCTGGCCGCCAAGCGGGCCGGGGTGCCGATCGTGGTGCACGAGGCCAACGCCCGGCCCGGTCTGGCCAACAAGATCGGCGCCCGGTACAGCGACTTCGTCGCCGTCTCCACGCCCGACAGCAAGCTGCGCGACTCCCGCTACATCGGCATCCCGCTGCGCCGGACCATCGCGACCCTGGACCGGAACGCGGCCCGCCCGGAGGCGCGGCACTACTTCGGCCTCGACCAGCGGCTGCCCACCCTGCTGGTCACCGGCGGCTCGCAGGGCGCCCGCCGGCTGAACGAGACGATCACCGCGATCGCCCCCCGGCTCCAGCAGTACGGGGTGCAGATCCTGCACGCGGTCGGCCCCAAGAACGAGCTGCCCCTGGTGGACGACATCCCGGGGATGCCGCCGTACCGCGCGGTGCCGTACCTGGACCGGATGGACCTCGCCTACGCGGCGGCCGACATGATGCTCTGCCGGGCCGGCGCCATGACGGTGGCGGAGCTGGCCGCGGTCGGCCTTCCGGCCGCCTTCGTGCCGCTGCCGATCGGCAACGGCGAGCAGCGGCTGAACGCCCAGCCGATGGTGAAGGCCGGCGGCGGCCTGCTGGTCGACGACGCCGAGCTGACCCCGGACTGGGTGCTGCAGAACGTGCTGCCGGTGCTGACGGACCCGCAGCGGCTGTGGGACATGAGCCGGTCGGCCGCCGAGTTCGGCCGCCGGGACGCCGACGAGCTGCTCGTCGGCATGGTCTACGAGGCCATCGAGGCCGCCCGGGGCGGCCGCCGTCGTGGCTGACGCCCGGCTCGCCGACCCCCTGGACGAGGAGTTCGAGGCCGAGGAGCACGCTCCTCGGCTTCGGCTCTCCCGGCGGGGTGTGGTGGTGCTGGGCGCGCTGGTGGCGCTGCTGTTCGGGGCGCTGTCCTGGCTGGTCTTCTTCTCCTCGGTGCTGGAGGTGCGTTCGGTCGCGGTGCAGGGCCTCCAGGACGACCGGCTGACGGCCGACGAGGTCCGGACCGCGATCGGCGGGGTCGGCTCGGGACCGCTGGCCCGGGTGGACCTCGACGACGCCCGCGCGCGGGTGGAGGCGATCCCCCGGGTGGCCGGGGCCGAGGTCTGGCGGGGCTGGCCGAACACCCTCCGGGTGAAGGTCACCCAGCGGACGGCGGTCGCCGCGGTGAAGGGCGAGGACGGCCGGTTCACCCAGGTCGACGCGGCCGGAGTGAGCTTCGCCACCGAACCGGCCGCCCCGTCCGGGGTGCCGGTGGTGGAGCTGAGGCTCAGCCAGCAGGCGCTGGACACCGAGTCGGTGATCGGCCGGACGCAGCTGGTGGAGGGCGCGGTGGCGGTGGCGGCCGGGCTGCCGGAGGACGTGCGGCAGCGGGCCGGGGCCGTTCTGGTGCGCTCGTACGACGACATCCAGCTGCAGTTGGCCGGGGGTGCGACGGTGCGCTGGGGGAGTCCCGAGCAGACGGATCGCAAAGCCCGGGTGCTGGTGGCACTGCTGCGTCAGAAGGGTACGAACTTCGATGTGAGCGCTCCGGACGCGCCTGCGGTGTCCGGATGATCCGGTAGGTTCTGTGCCCAGGGGTGCGCGCGGAGCGCGTCGTCGGAAGGACGGCGGCGGGCTGTGGGCGGGGTTGACGCGGGTTCGTGTCGGCCCGACCCTTGGTGGTCACCCCGGTGTCATCCGCCGGTCGATGATCACATAGGCTCAAAAGAAAAAGGGAAGCTCGGCGTGTTCGTTGAAACACGTGGCCGGAGCCACCTAGTGTCCTGTCTCACCAGACTGTGTTCCCTGGTGATCTGACAGAGGCACAGCACTAACCCTAAAGGTCAAGTTTAGGGTTGGGGTCGGCGGTCGGCATTTCGGACATTACGTCAGGAACCAGGCTCCCTACCCATCGACATCCGTCGGTCCGGCCCTGATCGGGCATTCGGGCCGACCTGGAAATTCGAGGCGAGAGGCCTTCGACGTGGCAGCACCGCAGAACTACCTCGCAGTCATCAAGGTCGTCGGTATCGGCGGCGGTGGTGTCAACGCCATCAACCGGATGATCGAGGTCGGTCTCAAGGGCGTCGAGTTCATCGCGATCAACACCGATGCGCAGGCCCTCCTCATGAGCGACGCCGACGTCAAGCTCGATGTGGGCCGTGAACTCACCCGGGGCCTCGGCGCCGGCGCCAACCCCGAGGTCGGCCGGAAGGCCGCCGAGGACCACCGCGAGGAGATCGAGGAGGTCCTCAAGGGGGCCGACATGGTCTTCGTCACCGCCGGCGAGGGCGGCGGCACCGGCACGGGCGGCGCGCCGGTCGTCGCCAACATCGCCCGCTCGCTGGGCGCGCTGACCATCGGCGTGGTCACCCGTCCGTTCACCTTCGAGGGCCGGCGGCGCGCGAACCAGGCCGAGGACGGCATCGCCTCCCTGCGCGAAGAGGTCGACACCCTCATCGTCATCCCCAACGACCGGCTGCTGTCCATCTCGGACCGCCAGGTCAGCGTGCTGGACGCGTTCCGCTCCGCCGACCAGGTGCTGCTCTCCGGCGTTCAGGGCATCACCGACCTGATCACCACCCCGGGCCTGATCAACCTCGACTTCGCCGACGTCAAGTCCGTCATGTCGGACGCCGGTTCGGCGCTCATGGGCATCGGTTCGGCCCGCGGTGAGGACCGGGCCAAGGCCGCCGCCGTGATGGCGATCTCCTCGCCGCTGCTGGAGGCGTCGATCGACGGCGCCCGCGGCGTGCTGCTGTCCATCTCCGGCGGCTCCGACCTCGGCCTGTTCGAGATCAACGAGTCCGCCCAGCTGGTCAGTGAGGCGGCCCACCCCGAGGCCAACATCATCTTCGGCGCCGTCATCGACGACGCCCTGGGCGACGAGGTCCGGGTCACCGTCATCGCGGCGGGCTTCGACGGCGGCCAGCCGCCGGCGATCGTCCGCGAGCCGGTGGTCAAGGCGAGCGCGACCCCGGCCAACCCGCCGGCCTCCTCCGGCACCCCCGAGCGTCCGGCCGGTCGGCCCGTCTACGGCGGCATCGGCTCGGTGACCTCCCGCACGGAGGGCGACGCCTCCTCCTCCCGTCAGGCCGAGTCGCCGGCCACCACGACGGCCGCCCCCGTGCCGCCGCAGGTGCAGCCGGCCCGGCAGCCGTTCGTGGAGAGCCCGGCCGAGGAACTCGACGTGCCGGATTTCCTTAAGTGATCGACCACGCGGTCCGCGACGGTGCTCACTTCGCCTTCACCACCCGGTGGGGCGGGGTGAGCACTTCGCCGTACGGGGAGTTGAACCTCGGCGGCGCGGTGGGGGACGACCCGGCGGCCGTCCTGGAGAACCGGGCGATCGCGGCCCGCGCGCTCGGCCTCGACCCGGCCGACGTGGTGTGGATGAACCAGGTGCACGGTGCGGACGTCGCCGTGGTGACGGAGCGCCAGCCGGCGGGGGAGGCCCCGACGGTCGACGCGGTGGTCACCGACCGGCCGCTGGCGCTGGCGGTGCTGACCGCGGACTGCACCCCGGTCCTGCTGGCGGACCCGGTCGCGGGAGTGGTCGGCGCGGCCCACGCCGGGCGGCCCGGCCTCGCGGCCGGCGTGGTCCCGGCGGTGGTCGGGGCGATGGTGGCGCTGGGCGCCGAGCCCGCGCGGATCACCGCCGCCACCGGCCCCGCCGTCTGCGGCCGCTGCTACGAGGTGCCCGCGCAGCTGCGGGCCGAGGTCGCCGGACGGGTGCCCGAGGCCCACGCGGTGACCTCCTGGGGGACCCCGGCCCTGGACGTGCCGGCGGGAGTCGCGGCCCAGCTGGCCGCCGCGGGCGTCACCGGGCCGGTGCTGTCACCGGTCTGCACCCTCGAATCCGCCGACCACTACTCCTATCGGCGCGAGCAGCGTACCGGCCGGCTCGCGAGCTACGTCTGGTTGGGCTCTTCACACTGATGACGAATGACATCTACGGACCGTTCCCGGGCGATTCCGCCCGATTCCCGGACAAGTCCTGGCTGGACGCGCTGACGGAGGGCCAGCGGGCCCGGTACGAGGAGCTCGGCACCGCCCTGGAGGTCGTCGAGCGGCGGATCGCCGACGCCTGCTCCGCCGCCGGACGGGCCCGCGACGAGGTCCGGCTGATCGTGGTCACCAAGACCTACCCCGCCGAGGACACCGCGCTGCTGGCCGGGCTGGGCGCCACCGACGTCGCGGAGAACCGCGACCAGGACGCCGCGCCCAAGGCGGAGCAGTGCAGAAACCTTCCTCTTGACTGGCACTTCGTCGGCCAGCTGCAGACCAACAAGGTCCGCTCGGTCGTCGGGTACGCGGACTTCGTCCACTCGGTGGACCGGGCGCGGCTGGTGGAGTCGCTCGGCGCCGCGGTCGCCAGGGCCGAGCGGGCCGACCTCGGCTGCCTGGTGCAGGTCGCCCTGGACAAGGAGGCCGGCGAGGGCGGGCACCGCGCCGGGGTCGCCCCGGCGGACGTGCTGGCGCTGGCCGACGCGATCGCCGACACGCCCGGGTTGCGGATGGACGGTGTGATGACGGTCGCTCCGCTGGCGGGTCCGCTGGCCGGCGATCCGGCCGCGGCCTTCGATCGGCTGGCGGAAATCGCAACCGCAGTACGGGCGGCCCATCCGGCTGCCACCATGGTCTCGGCAGGGATGAGCGGCGATCTGGAGCAGGCCATTGCCGCCGGAGCGACACATGTGCGCGTCGGAACGGCGGTACTCGGAGTGCGGTCACCCCTCAGGTAACGTCACCGGGTAGTAGATCAGACTGCAGGACAAAATAGGACAGAAGCTAGCAGCTTATCGGAGCGCTAGCCAACCGTGGATCGCAGCTCCGCGGCCCTCATCCACGAACTCTGATTGGCCGTCGGCCTGACGAAGCGTCGTGGGCGGACCGCGGAATCCGCGGACGGGGCCGTTCGGCCCGGCCGTCGGGACGGACTCGGTCCACCACAAGCGGAGGAGACAGGAGCATGGCCGGCGCAATGCGCAAGATGGCGGTCTACCTCGGCCTCGTGGAGGACGAGACGTACGACGGTCAGGGGTACGACCCCGACGACGACTACGACGCGGACCCCGAGCCGATCCGGACCGGACGGACGGAGGACATTCCGCGCCCGGCCGCCCCGGCACCCGCGCCGGTCTCCTCCATCACCCCGCAGCCGGTGCCGGCCGCGGTCCCGATCCGCCAGGAGACTCCGAGGATGGCACCAGTGTCGTCCATCACACCCGAACGCCGCCACAACCTGGAGAAGAGCGCCCCGGTGATCATGCCCAAGGTAGTGAACGAACGAGAGCCCTACCGCATCACCACGCTGCACCCGAGGACCTACAACGAGGCCCGTACCATCGGGGAACAGTTCCGTGGCGGGACTCCTGTGATCATGAATCTGACGGAGATGGACGACACCGACGCCAAGCGGCTCGTAGACTTCGCCGCTGGACTCGTCTTCGGTCTGCACGGCAGTATCGAGCGCGTGACGCAGAAGGTGTTCCTCCTGTCGCCTGCTAACGTCGATGTCACGGCGGAGGACAAGGCTCGGATCGCCGAGGGTGGGTTCTTCAACCAGAGCTGACCCGACCACGACTTTATGTGTGGATCTGATCGACAGTGAGTCAGTGACAGGCGAGCGGCCCAAGGGCCGACAACCGGGGAGAGGGAAGCGCGATGGAGATCGTGTGGGCGGTGCTCTATTACGCACTGACCGTCTTCCTGGTGTTCCTGCTCGTGCGGCTGGTGATGGACTGGGTCTTCCAGTTCGCGCGTTCGTGGCGGCCCGGCAAGGCCATGGTCCTGGTCCTGGAGGCCACGTACACTGTCACGGATCCGCCGCTCAAGCTTCTGCGGCGGTTCATTCCGCCGTTGCGTCTCGGGGGCGTGGCGCTCGACCTGTCCTTCTTCGTACTGATGATCATTGTGTATGTCCTGATCTCGCTTGTGCGGCCCTAGTCGTAGGTGAGCGATGCGACAGGATGCCGGTGTGCCGACGATCACGTTGAGGTGAAGAGATGTCATTGACCCCCGAGGACGTTCGGAACAAGCAGTTCACGACCGTCCGCCTGCGCGAAGGCTATGACGAGGACGAGGTCGATGCCTTCCTCGACGAGGTCGAGGCGGAGCTGACCCGTCTCCTCCGCGAGAACGAGGACCTGCGCGCCAAGCTGGCCGCCGCGACCCGGGCCGCCGCGCAGAACCAGGCCAACATGCGCAAGGAGCCGCCGCAGGACGCGCGCCCCGGCGCCCCGGTTCCGGCCGCCATATCCGGCCCGCCGGTCCCCGGCCAGCAGGGCGGCCCCGGTCCGCAGCAGCAGATGGGCCCGGGCGGTCCGCAGCAGCAGATGGGTCCCGGTCCGCAGCAGCAGCAGCAGATGGGCAACCAGCCGCTCGGCCTGCCGTCCGGCGCCCCGCAGCTCCCCTCCGGTCAGGGTGGCCCGATGGGCGGCCCCGGCCAGCAGCAGCAGATGGGCCAGCAGCAGATGGGCCAGACCATGGGCGGCCAGCAGCAGCTGGTCCAGCCGATGGGCGGTCAGATGCTCCAGCCGATGGGCGGCCCCGGCGGCCCGCAGGGCATGGGCAACCCGATGGGCCAGGGCATGGGCCAGCAGCAAATGCAGCAGATGGGCGGCCCCATGGGCGGCCCGCAGCAGATGGGCGGCCCGATGGGCGCCCCGATGCAGCAGCAGCAGAACCCCGGTGGCGACAGCGCCGCCCGGGTGCTGGCGCTCGCCCAGCAGACCGCGGACCAGGCGATCTCCGAGGCCCGTTCCGAGGCCAACAAGATCGTCGGCGAGGCGCGCAGCCGCGCCGAGGGCCTGGAGCGGGACGCCCGTGCCAAGGCCGACGCCCTGGAGCGGGACGCGCAGGAGAAGCACCGCGTCGCGATGGGCTCCCTGGAGTCCGCCCGCGCCACGCTGGAGCGCAAGGTCGAGGACCTGCGGGCGTTCGAGCGTGAGTACCGGACGCGTCTGAAGTCCTACCTGGAGACCCAGCTGCGTCAGCTGGAGTCGCAGGCGGACGACTCGCTCGCGCCGCCGCGGATCCCCGCCACCGCCTCGCTGCCGCCGGCCGCGTCGTCGATGGCTCCGGCCGGTGCGGGCGCGATGAGCGGCCCGTCGCCGAGCTTCGGCGGCCAGCCCTCCTTCGGCGGCGGTCACCAGCCGTCCTTCGGCGGGCAGGGTTCCTTCGGCGGGAACGCCGGTGCGCCGAGCTTCGGCGGGCCGTCGGCGGGCAACCCGGGCGCGCCGCAGATGCAGCCGGCCGGGATGACCCAGCCGATGGCGGCCGTCCGGCCGCAGCCGCCGCAGCCGATGCAGCAGGCGCCGGCTCCGATGCGGGGCTTCCTGATCGACGAGGACGGCGACAACTAAGCGGTAGCCGTCGGCACGAGCGCCCTCTTCTCGACCCCTCGGGGTCGGGGAGGGGGCGCTTTCGTCTGTGCGGGCGCTTGCGTCCGTACGGGTGCCTCCGTGGGTGCGGGCGGCTTCACGCGTGCGCGCGGCCGCGCCCGCGGGGGAGGGGGAACGGCGGAGCCGCCGCCGCCCGGGTGGGCGACGGCGGCTCCGGGGCCGGTCAGACCTTGCGGAGCTGGAAGGACAGGCCGAGGGACTCGTCGGAGAAGGTGTCGGACTGCCAGTCGGCGGCGCCGGCGGCGAAGTCGGTGGCCAGCACCTCCTCGGCGACCAGCGAGCCGTGCTCGGCGATGGCCTCGGCGGTCTCGTCGTTGCTCGCCCGCCAGCGCAGGACGATCCGGTCGGCGACGTCCAGGCCGGAGTTCTTGCGGGCCTCCTGGATCTGGCGGATCGCGTCCCGGGCCACGCCGAGGCGCTTGAGCTCGGGAGTGATCGCGAGGTCCAGCGCGACGGTGGCGCCGGACTCGTTGGCCACGGCCCAACCCTCGCGCGGGGTCTCGGTGATGACCACCTCCTCCGGGGACAGGGCCACCGTCCCGCCGTCCAGCTCGACCGAGGTGGTGCCCCCGGCGCGCAGCTCGGCGGCGAGCCGGGCGGCGTCCGCGGCGGCGACCGCCTTGGCGACGTCCTGCACGCCCTTGCCGAAACGCTTGCCCAGCGCGCGGAAATTGGCCTTGGCGGTGGTGTCGACCAGGGAGCCGCCGACGTTCGCGAGCGACTCCAGGGCGGAGACGTTGAGCTCCTCGGCGATCTGCGCGCGCAGGTCCTCGGGCAGCTCGTCCCAGCCCTGGGCGGCGACCAGCGCGCGGGACAGCGGCTGGCGGGTCTTCACCCCGGACTCGGCGCGGGTGGCCCGGCCCAGCTCGACCAGCCGGCGGACCAGCGCCATGTGGCGGGAGAGGTCGGTGTCGACCAGCGACTCGTCCGCCACCGGCCAGGAGGCCAGGTGGACCGAGGCCGGGGCGTCCGGGACGACCGGGACGACCAGGTCCTGCCAGACCTGCTCGGTGATGAACGGGGTGAGCGGGGCCATCAGCCGGGTGACGGTCTCCAGCGCCTCGTGCAGGGTGGCCAGCGCGGCGGCGTCGCCCTGCCAGAAGCGGCGGCGGCCGCGCCGGACGTACCAGTTGGAGAGGTCGTCGACGAAGGCGGACAGCAGCTTGCCGGCCCGCTGGGTGTCGTACGCCTCGAAGGCCGCGTCGACCTCGCGGACCAGGGTGTTGAGCTCGGAGAGCACCCAGCGGTCCAGCTGCGGGCGGTCGGCCGGGGCCGGGTCGGCCGCGGACGGCGCCCAGCCGGAGGTGCGGGCGTACAGGGCCTGGAAGGCGACGGTGTTCCAGTAGGTGAGGAGGGTCTTGCGGACCACCTCCTGGATCGTGCCGTGGCCGACCCGGCGGGCCGACCAGGGCGAGCCGCCGGCGGCCATGAACCAGCGGACGGCGTCGGCGCCGTGCTGGTCCATCAGCGGGATCGGCTTCAGGATGTTGCCCAGGTGCTTGGACATCTTGCGGCCGTCCTCGGCCAGGATGTGACCCAGGCAGACGACGTTCTCGTACGAGCTCTTGTCGAAGACCAGGGTGCCGACGGCCATCAGGGTGTAGAACCAGCCGCGGGTCTGGTCGATCGCCTCGGAGATGAACTGCGCCGGGTAGCGCTTCTCGAACAGCTCCTTGTTCTGGTACGGGTAGCCGTACTGGGCGAAGGGCATCGAGCCCGAGTCGTACCAGGCGTCGATGACCTCGGGCACGCGGGTCGAGGTGCCGCCGCACTCGCGGCAGTCGAAGGTGACCTCGTCGATGTACGGGCGGTGCGGGTCGAGGCCGTTCTGGTCGGTGCCGGTGAGCTCGGACAGTTCGGCCAGCGAGCCGACGCAGGTGAGGTGGTTCTCCTCGCAGCGCCAGATCGGCAGCGGGGTGCCCCAGTAGCGGTTGCGGCTGAGCGCCCAGTCGATGTTGTTGTTCAGCCAGTCGCCGAAACGGCCGTGCTTGACGTTGTCCGGGAACCAGTTGGTGGCCTCGTTCTCCCGGATCATCGCGTCCTTGACCGCGGTGGTGCGGATGTACCAGGACGGCTGCGCGTAGTAGAGCAGTGCGGTGTGGCAGCGCCAGCAGTGCGGGTAGCTGTGCTCGTACGGCAGGTGGCGGAAGAGCAGGCCGCGCTCCTGGAGGTCCGCGACCAGGGCCTCGTCGGCCTTCTTGAAGAACTGGCCGCCGACCAGCGGGACCTCGGGGCCGAAGGTGCCGTCGGCCAGCACCGGGTTGACCACCGGCAGGCCGTACTTGCGGCAGGTCGCGAGGTCGTCGGCGCCGAAGGCGGGCGACTGGTGGACGATGCCGGTGCCGTCCTCGGTGGTGACGTAGTCGGCGTTGAGGACGTAGTGCGCGTTCTCGATCTCGACCAGGTCGAACGGGCGGCGGTAGGTCCAGCGCTCCATCTCGGCGCCGGTGAAGGACTCGCCGGTCGCCTCCCAGCCCTCGCCGAGGGCCTTGGCCAGCAGTGGCTCGGCCACCACCAGTCGCTCGGTGCCGTCGGTGGCCACCACGTAGGTGACCTCGGGGTGCACGGCGGCGGCGGTGTTGGAGACCAGGGTCCACGGGGTGGTGGTCCAGATCAGCAGGGCGGCCCGGTCGGCCAGCGGGCCACTGGTCAGCGGGAAGCGGACGAAGACCGAGGGGTCGACGACGGTCTCGTAGCCCTGGGCCAGCTCGTGGTCGGAGAGGCCGGTGCCGCAGCGCGGGCACCAGGGGGCGACCCGGTGGTCCTGGACCAGCAGGCCCTTGTCGAAGATCTGCTTGAGCGACCACCAGACGGACTGCACGTAGGACGGGTCCATGGTGCGGTACGCCTGGTCGAGGTCGACCCAGTAGCCCATCCGGTTGGTGAGCTCGACGAAGGCGTCGGTGTGGCGGGTCACCGACTCGCGGCACTTGGCGTTGAACTCGGCGATGCCGTACGCCTCGATGTCCTGCTTGCCGGAGAAGCCGAGCTCCTTCTCGACGGCGAGCTCGACCGGGAGGCCGTGGCAGTCCCAGCCGGCCTTGCGGGCGACGTGGTAGCCCTTCATGGTCCGGTACCGGGGGAAGACGTCCTTGAAGACGCGGGCCTCGATGTGGTGGGCGCCGGGCATGCCGTTGGCGGTCGGCGGGCCCTCGTAGAAGACCCACTCCGGGCGGCCCTCGGACTGCTCCAGGCTGCGCTGGAAGACCTTGTTGTCCTGCCAGAACGAGAGGATCCGGTGTTCGAGTGCGGGCAGGTCGACCTGCGCGGGGACGGGGTTGTAGGAGCTGGTCATGGTGGGCGTGTACCTCCGGCGGATGCGTGGACGGGATCCGACGGAGGGACGAGACGGCATGCCGCCCCGCGGTACCACCCTCCTTGACCGCGATGCTGTCCGCGGCCCTCTTGTTTGGGCTTGCTGCCGGGTCTAGCGGGCCGACGAAGGGGATCGCGGACCGTTCTTCCGGCGGCTCCGGGGTGATCTTCGCGCGGTGCACACCCCCGGGCTCGCACCGTCCCCGGGTCGCTGGTGGCTGCGTACTGCGGTACTCGTCCCCATCTGCGCCTTGCAGGCCCAGTGTATCGGCCGTCGCAAGTCGGTTTCGGCGCGCCGGGGCCGCGGGCACAACTCAGTTCGGCGCGGTGGGCGTGTCGGGTGGGGCGGCTGGCTGGGTGGGATCATTGTGAGGCGTCGGTATGTCATGTTGTGACCATTTTTGATCGGGATTATCGTTCCGGCACTGGAGGCCGCCGGGAACCGGCGGCTCGATTCGTTCGTAGATGGGGTCGAAGCCATGGCTGAGAAGGCAACCGTCGCGGGTACCGCCACCAAGCGGGCACGCAAGGCCGTGGCAGGCGATCCAGGGGAGGGGACCGTGACCACTACCGCACGGCGCAAGAACACCACCGACACCACTCTCGTGGCCCCCGGCCGCACCCGTACTCCGGCGGCGGCCACCGCCCGCACCGGCGGTGCCGAGTCGGTCGACCCGGCCGAGCTTCCGGTCCGTCCGGGCGAGGACCCGTGGACCTCCGCGGAGGTGCGCGAGCTCCACGCCGAGCTGATCAGCGAGCTGGAGCGGCTCCAGCAGGAGATCGACACGGCCGAGGCGGCCATCACCGGCCTGATGCGGGACTCCAACGACGGAGCCGGCGACGACCAGGTGGACGCCGGTACGAAGAACATCTCGCGCGAGAGCGAGGTGGCGCTGGCGAACAACGCCCGCGACAGCCTCGCCCAGACCGAGCACGCGCTGGCCCGGCTGGAGGGCGTCGGATTCGGCACCTGCGAGTCCTGCGGCCAGGCCATCGGCAAGGCCCGGATGCAGGCGTTCCCGCGGGCGACGCTCTGCGTGCAGTGCAAGGCCAAGCAGGAACGCCGCTGACCCGATCCGGGCGGCCGACCGGGACGACGGGAGGGGTCGGGCTTGCCGTAGGCTCGACCCCGTAACGTCGCCTGATCCGTCGGATGATCCGTCGCAGATCGGGTTTCCCACCGGCCCCCAGGCCCCCCACGTCACGGCAGCGGAGCGGATCATCAGTACGCAAGGTTCCCCCCAGACGCGGGACGACTCCGTCCCGACGCCCGCCGACGTCGTGGCGCCGGCCCCGACCGGGGACGTGACCGGTCCCGGCGACGGGACCCCGGTCCGGCCCGAAGCCCCCGTCGCCCCCGAGGCGCCGGAGGCCGTCGCGGCACCGGCGCCGAACCCGGTCGAGCCGGCCGGGGCGGAGGAGCCGAAGGGGCGCAGGCGGATCGGCGTGCTCCTGGTCGTCGCGCTGCTCGCCTTCCTGATCGACTTCGGCAGCAAGCTCCTGGTCGTGGCCAGGCTGGAGAACCACTCGGCGATCAAGGTGATCGGCGATGTGGTGACCTTCCAGGTGATCCGCAACTCCGGCGCCGCCTTCGGCATGGGTCAGGCGCTGACCGTCGTCTTCACCATGATCGCCTCGGCCGTCATCGTGGTGATCTGGCGGATCGCCCGGCGGCTGTACAGCCTCCCCTGGGCGATCGCGCTGGGCCTGCTGCTGGGCGGGGCGCTCGGCAACCTGACCGACCGGCTGTTCCGCTCGCCCGGCGTCTTCCGCGGACACGTGGTCGACTTCATCTCGGTCCAGCACTTCGCGGTCTTCAACCTCGCGGACTCGGCGATCGTCTGCGGCGGCATCCTGGTCGTCCTGCTCTCCTTCCGGGGCAGCAACCCGGACGGCACCGTGCACCAGCAGGCGGACAAGGGCGAGCAGGCGGACAAGGGCGAGTAGGGCCGGGCGGGGCCCGGCGGCCCGGGTCCCCTCGGCGGCACGGCGCGGGCCGGGGCCCGCGCGTCCGGCATACTCGTACGGGTGAGTACCGCAGCGCAGACCCGAAGCCTCCCCGTTCCCGACGGCCTGGAGGGCGAACGACTCGACGCCGCCCTCGCCCGGATGTTCGGCTTCTCCCGGACCAAGGCCGCCGAACTGGCCGCCGACGGCAAGGTGACGCTCGACGGCGCCGTCGCCGGGAAGTCGGACCGGGTCACCGCCGGCTCCTGGCTGGAGGTCGAGATCCCGGCCCCCGCCGCGCCGGTGCGGATCGTCGCCGAAGCGGTCGACGGCATGCGCATCGTCCACGACGACGACGACATCGTGCTCGTCGACAAGCCGGTCGGCGTCGCCGCGCACCCGAGCCCGGGCTGGACCGGCCCCACCGTGATCGGCGGGCTGGCCGCGGCCGGCTACCGGATCTCGACCTCCGGCGCCGCCGAGCGCCAGGGCGTCGTGCACCGGCTCGACGTCGGCACCTCCGGGCTGATGGTGGTGGCCAAGTCGGAGCGCGCCTACACCGACCTCAAGCGGCAGTTCCACGACCGGGTGACCGAGAAGAAGTACCACACCCTCGTCCAGGGCCACCCGGACCCGCTCAGCGGCACGGTGGACGCGCCGATCGGCCGCCACCCCAGCTCGGACTGGAAGTGGGCCGTCACCCGCGAGGGCAAGCCGTCCGTCACCCACTACGACCTCATCGAGGCGTACCGGGCCGCCTCGCTGATGGACATCAAGCTGGAGACCGGCCGCACCCACCAGATCCGGGTGCACATGTCCGCCCTGCGCCACCCCTGCGTCGGTGACCTCACCTACGGGGCCGACCCGACCCTCGCCAAGCGGCTCGGGCTGACCCGGCAGTGGCTGCACGCGGTCTCGCTCGGCTTCGAGCACCCGGCGGACGGCGAGTGGGTGCAGTTCTCCAGCGAGTACCCCGCGGACCTGCGGAAGGCGCTGGACATCATCGACTCGGAAAGCTGAGGAGCGCCGGGATGACGGTGACGGTCCGGGTCGCCCGGGGCGCGGCGGACCTCGCGCTGGTGCACGAGGTCCGGCGGGAGGTCTTCATCGTCGAGCAGGGGATCGCCGAGGAGGAGGAGTGGGACGACCTCGATCCCACCTCGGAGCACCTGCTGGCGGTCGGGCCGGAGGGTGAGCCCGTCGGCACGGCGCGGCTGATCTTCGGTGAGCAGGCGCTGGGGATCACCGGCGGGATCGACGGCCGGGTGCTGCTCGGCCGGCTCGCCGTGCTGAAGACGGCCCGGGGGACCGGGCTCGGCGCCGAGCTGGTGCGGGCGGTCGAGGACGCCGGGCGGGCGCGCGGGGCGCGCGAGATGGAGCTGCACGCCCAGGTGCAGGCGCTCGGGTTCTACGAGCGCCTCGGGTACGCGGCGGAGGGACCGGTGTACGACGACGCCGGGATCCCGCACCGGACGATGACCCGGGTGCTGTAGCGCCGGGGCGCCCTCCTCGGCGGGGACGACAGGCAGGGCGGGGCCCCCGGGAGAGCACCCGGGGGCCCCGCGCGTTCAGGGAAGCGGGCGGGCCGGTGTTCTTATCGGACGCCTACTCCGGGGGCGACTACGATCACGCCCATGGAGCTCGGTGGGGCGTGGCGCCGGTGGCGAGGCCGTGGGACGGCCGCCGGACGGAGACTGGTGGCCGGGGCGGTGGCCCTGGTGGCCGTCGTCGCCGTGGGGACCGCCGCGGCTGTCGCGGCCGGCGGTGAACAGGCCGTCCGGCAGGAGGACCGGTTCCTCGCGATGCCCGAGACACCCGGCGGCACGCAGGTCGTCCAGCTCGACACCTCCTTCTTCACCACCGGCGGCGGCCCCCGCCCGGCCGTCCTGCTCGGGCACGGCTTCGGCGGCTCCAAGGAGGGCGAGCGGGACCGCGCCCGCAAGCTCGCCCGGCAGGGGTACGCGGTGCTGACCTGGTCGGCGCGCGGCTTCGGGCGCTCCGGCGGGAAGATCGGGCTGAACGCGCCGGACCGCGAGGTCGAGGACGTCAAGCACCTGGTCGACTGGCTGGCGCAGCGCCCCGAGGTCCGGTTGGACGGGCCCGGCGACCCCCGGGTGGGCATCACCGGCGCCTCCTACGGTGGCGCGGTGGCGTTGCTCGGTGCCGCGTACGATCCCCGGATCGACGCCGTGGCCAGCGCGATCACCTGGTGGAACCTGGCCGACGCGCTGTTCCCGCAGGGGGTGCGCGGCTCGGGCGCCGTCGACGGCGTGTTCAAGAAGCTGTGGTCCGGGATCTTCTTCACCACCGGTTCGGTGGGCGAGCTCGGTCCGTCCGGCGGCGCGGCGCGTCCGGCGCTCGCCCCCGAGCAGGACGGCGGGCAGGTCGGCTGCGGGCGGTTCCTGGACGAGCTGTGCCGGATGTACGACCGGGTGGCGACCGCCGGCCGCGCGGACCCGGAGGCGGTGGCCCTGCTCGACCGGTCCAGCCCCTCCTCGGTCGCGGACCGGCTCAAGGTGCCCACGCTGGTGGTCCAGGGCCAGCAGGACTCGCTGTTCCCGCTCGATCAGGGCGACGCGATCGCCCGCGCGGTGGCCGCCAACGGCGCCCCGGTGGCGGTCGACTGGTTCGCGGGCGGGCACGACGGCGCGACCGACACCAGCGACCGGGTGGACGACCGGGTCACCGGCTGGTTCGACCGCTACCTGAAGGGCGACGGGGGCGCGGCCGACACCGGCGCGGCGTTCCGGGTCACCCGGACCGGTGGGGTCGACTCGACCGGGTTCCAGGCGGTGCTGCGCGGCGCCACCGCCGACAGCTACCCCGGCCTCGGCGGCACCGGCTCGCGGCGGTTCGAGCTGACGGCCCCGGCGGGCGAGCCCGAGCAGGTCTTCGCCAACCCGCCCGGCGGCGCGCCGTCCAACATCTCCGCCGTGCCCGGCCTCGGCGGGCTGCTCGGCCAGGCGTCCGCGCTGGGCGCCGGCCTCGCGCTGGACTTCCCCGGCCAGTTCGCCACCTTCGACTCGGCGCCGCTGGACGCCTCGGTCCACCTGACCGGGCAGCCGACCGTGCCGGTCCGGGTCCGGGCCGACCGGCCGGACGCGGTGCTCTTCGCCAAGCTGTACGACGTCGCCCCCGACGGCAAGCAGAGCCTGCCGCAACAGTTGTCCGCCCCGCTGCGGGTGACCGGGGCGGACGCCCCCGACGGCCGGAGCGTCACCGTGGCGCTGCCCACCGTCGACCACACCTTCGACGCCGGGCACCGGTTGCGGCTGGTGCTGGCCTCCACCGACCTCGCGTACGCCTCACCGGTCGAGCCCGCCACCTACCGGGCGGCCGTCACCGGGCCGGTCACCCTGCCCACGGTCGACGGACTGGTCACCGAGTCGACACCCCTGCCGTCCCGGACCTGGATGCTGCCGCTGGTCGCGCTCGCGCTGGCCGCCGGGCTGGTCCTGGTGCCCCGGCTGCGGGCGGCCCGGGCCGGGCGGCGGGCGCACGGACCCGCGTACGACCCGGCGCTCGCCGGGGTGCCGCTGGTGATCGCCGGTCTGAGCAAGCGCTACAAGGGCGCCGCCGACCGCTACGCCGTGCGCGAGCTGGGCTTCCGGGTCAAACGCGGCCAGGTGCTCGGCCTGCTCGGCCCCAACGGCGCCGGCAAGACCACCACCCTGCGGATGCTGATGGGGCTGATCCGGCCGGACGCCGGGGAGATCCGGGTCTTCGGCCACCTGATCCGGCCCGGGGCGCCCGTGCTCTCCCGGGTCGGCGCCTTCGTCGAGGGCGCGGGCTTCCTGCCGCACCTCACCGGGCGGGCCAATCTGCGCCTCTACTGGCAGGCCACCGGCCGACCGGAGGCGGACGCGCACCTGGACGAGGCGCTGGCGATCGCCGGGCTCGGCGAGGCGCTGGACCGGGCGGTGCGCACCTACTCGCAGGGCATGCGGCAGCGGCTGGCGATCGCCCAGGCCATGCTGGGGCTGCCGGACCTGCTGATCCTCGACGAGCCGACCAACGGGCTCGACCCGCCGCAGATCCGCGAGATGCGCGAGGTGATGATCCGGTACGCGGCGGCCGGGCGGACCGTCATCGTCTCCAGCCACCTGCTGGCCGAGGTCGAGCAGAGCTGCACCGACCTGGTGGTGATGGACCGGGGCCGGCTGGTCACCGCGGGCGCGGTCGCGGAGATCGTCGGCGCGGGCTCGCAGCTGCTGATCGGCACCGGGGCGTACGGCGCGGCGGAGCTGGCGGCGGCGGCCGACAAGGTCGCCGCGATGGACGGCGTCGACGCGGCGGAGGTCGTGGAGGGCGGACTGCTGGTCCGGCTGGACGGTCTGGCGCCGAGCCGGCTGCTGGCCGAGCTGGTGCGGCTCGGGGTGCCGGTGGAGTCGGCCGGGCCGCAGCGCCGGCTGGAGGACGCGTTCCTGTCGCTGATCGGAGGTACGGCGTGAGCGCCGCGGTTGCTGAGGTGTCGGACGACCACGCGGCCGGCTACCGGCCCGGGCGGACGCTGCCGTTCCGGGTCGAGGTGGTCCGCCAGCTGCGGCGGCGCCGCACGATGGTGATCGGCGGGGTCCTGGCCGCGATGCCGCTGGTGGTGCTGGCGGCGTTCGCGGTGGCCGGGACGCCCGGGCGGGCCGACCGGACCACGTTCATCGAGCTCGCGACCTCGTCCGGGCCGAACTTCGCGACCACCATGCTCTTCATGGGCACCGGCTTCATGCTGGTGATCCCGGTCGCGCTGTTCTGCGGCGACACGGTGGCCTCGGAGGCCAGCTGGTCCTCGCTGCGGTACCTGCTGGCCGCGCCGGTGCCGAGGGCGCGGCTGCTGCTGCGCAAGTTCCTGGTCGGGCTGCTGTTCTCGGCGGCGGCCGTGGTGCTGCTGCCGCTGGTCGGGCTGGCGGTCGGCACGGCCGCGTACGGCTGGGGCGACCTGCGGCTGCCGGCCGGGGCGAGTCTGACCGCGGGCGAGGCGCTGCCCCGGCTGGCGGTCGCGGTGGCCTTCGTGTTCCTCAGCGAGGTGGTGATCGCGGCGCTGGCGTTCTGGCTCTCGACCGCGACGGACGCGCCGCTGGGGGCGGTCGGCGGGGCGGTGTTCGCCTCGATCGTCGCCGGGGTGCTGGACGCCATCACCGCCCTCGGCGACCTGCGGGCCTGGCTGCCGGCGCACTGGCAGTGGGCGTGGGCGGACGCGCTGCAGCCGCGGATGGAGTGGGGCGGGATGGTGCAGGGGGTCTCGCTGTCGCTGTCCTACGCGGTGGTGCTGCTGGCGCTGGCGTTCCGGGGCTTCGCGCGCAAGGACGTGGTGTCGTAGCGGGCCTCCGGGGCGCCGGACCCGCCCGCCGGGGGACGGCGGGCGGGTCCGGGGTCCGTCGGTGCCGGGACTACTTGACGGGGGAGTAGACCCGCTCGACCTGCTGGCTGCCGGACCTGGTGCGGTAGGAGCGCGACCACTTGGTGGTGGCGTCCTTGCGGGTCCGGTCGGAGAGGACGTAGTAGTCCATCTGGGTCTGCGCCGGGGTGACCTCCAGGACGCCGTAGCCGTGGGAGTCGAGGTCGACCCACTGGACGTGGCGGTTGGCGGCCTTGATCGCGGCGGCGGCGACCAGGGAGAGGGTCTGCGGCGCGACCTTGAGGAAGTCGTCGATGTTGTCCGAGGTGACCGAGGTGACCACGAACTCGGTGGCGACACTGCCCGAGGCCGGGTAGGTGGCGGCCTCGTTCGGGACGTCCGAGGCCCAGGCGGAGTGGATGTCGCCGGTCAGGAAGACGGTGTTGGTGATGCCGTTCGACTTCAGGTGGCCGAGCAGCTCGCGGCGGTCGTGGGTGTAGCCGTCCCACTGGTCGGTGTTGATCGCCAGGCCCTCGCCGGGCAGACCGAGCAGCTTGGCCAGCGGGCGCAGCAGGTAGTCCGGCAGCGAGAAGAGGGCGACCGGGGAGATCATCACCTCGTTGCCGATCAGGCGCCAGGCGGTGTCGGAGGAGGCGAGACCGGCCTTGAGCCAGTCCATCTGGGCGCGGCCGGTGAGGGTGCGGTCGGCCGAGTCGACGTCGCCGTTGCCGACCTTGACCTGCTGGGAGCGGAACGAGCGCTGGTCCATCAGGTGCAGGTCGGCCAGCTTGCCGTAGCGCAGGCGGCGATAGGTGGTGCCGGCGATGGACGGGCGGACCGGCATCCACTCGAAGTACGCCTGCTTGGCGGCGGCCATGCGGGCCGACCAGTCGCCCTCGGTGCCCGGGGTGTGGTTCTCGGCGCCGCCGGACCAGGCGTCGTTGGCGAACTCGTGGTCGTCCCAGATCGCGATGGTCGGGACCTGGGCGTGCAGCGCCTGGAGGTCCTCGTCCGTCTTGTAGCGGCCGTGCCGGGTGCGGTAGTCGGCGAGGCTGAGGATCTCGTGGGCGGGGGCGTGCGGGCGGACCACGGAGCCGCGGGCGCAGAACTCGCCGCTCTTGTACTCGTAGATGTAGTCGCCGAGGAAGAGGAAGGCGTCGAGGTCGCCGCGGGCCGCCAGGTGGCGGTACGCGGAGAAGTAACCGGCCTCCCAGTTGGCGCAGGAGGCGACGCCGAAGCGGAGCCGGTCGAGGGCGGCGTCGGCGGCAGGGGTGGTGCGGGTGCGGCCGACGGGGGAGACGGTCGCGCCTGCGGTGAAGCGGTACCAGTAGGCGGTGTCCGGGGCGAGGGCGCGGACGTCGACCTTGACGGTGTGGTCGGTGGCGGCGTCGCTGGTGACGGTGCCGCTCGCGGCGATCCGGGCGAAGCCCTTGTCGGCGGCGATCTCCCAGCGGACCTCGGTGCCGGCGCCCAGGCCGGAGCCGGGCACGGCCTCGGGGGCCGGGGTGACCCGGGTCCAGAGCAGGATGCCGTCGGGCAGGGGGTCGCCCGAGGCGACGCCGTGGAGGAACTGCGGGGCGGTGGCGGCCTGGGCGGCGGCGCCGAGGGCGAGCGGCAGGGCGGCGGCGCCCGCGACGACGGCGGTGGCCTTGAGCACCTGGCGTCGGAGGGGGCGGGCGGCGGTCATGTCATTGACAAGGTCAGTCACGGCGGACAGGCTACCGGCGGGTAATGCGCGGTTCCATATGCTGAACTGACTGTTCGTCGTCGCTTCACCGCGACGTGGCGTCCCGCCACTTCTCCGGGTGGGCGCGGTCACCCGGCGGACATGCGCGATGATGGGAGGCTGTTCCGGCCCCCGTTGCAAGGAAGTCCCGCCCGTGGCACACGTCCTGCTCCTCCACTCCGTGTACGGCCTGCGCCCCGCCGTCCAGGCTGCCGCCGACCGGCTGCGCGCCGTCGGGCACACCGTGCACACCCCCGACCTCTTCGAAGGGCGGACCTTCGACGACGTCGAGGAGGCCATGGCGTTCAAGGAGGAGGTCGGCAGCGACGAACTCCTGCGCCGCGCCGTCGGGGTCGCCGCTCCGCTGCTGGGTTCCGGAACGCCGCTCGTCTACGCCGGCTTCTCGCTCGGCGGCTCGCTGGCCCAGAACCTGGCGCTCGCCGACGAGAAGGCCCTCGGCCTGTTGCTCCTGCACGGCACCTCGGACATCCGCGAGGACGCGGCCACCGGGATCCCGGTCCAGCTGCACGTGGCCGAGCCGGACCCGTTCGAGTCGGAGGACTGGCTGAACGCCTGGTACCTGGGCATGCGCAAGGCCGGCGCGGACGTGGAGGTGCACCGCTACCGCGGCGCCGGCCACCTCTTCACCGACCCGGAGCTGCCCGACTACGACGCCGAGGCGGCGGAGCAGACCTGGGCGGTCGCCCTGGACTTCCTGGCGGAGCTGGACGCCGCGTAGTCCGTTGTGCCTGTTGCGCAGGAAGTCGGCCCGGCCGAGCCGGCCGGCTGACTTCCTGATCTAAGAGTTCTGTTCCGGTGGCCCCTTGCTGTCCGCAAGGGGCTAACCGGGGAAGTACGAGCCAGCGGTGGGTGGGGTTGATTCGCCCGGCTTGGCGCCTGCTGTCCCTCGCTCGAACCGAGCGAGGGACAGCCGCTCATATCCGGCCGTTCCCCGGTGAGGTCGAGGGGCAGGAGGAGTAGGAAGTCGACGAGGTCGACTTCCTACTCCTGGGGCACATCGTGAAAGCCGAATCCGGTGGCTCCCTTGCGCGTGGCAAGGGAGCCACCGGGGCCGAGCTGCGTCACCGGGGGCGTGAGAAGTCGGAACGGCCGACTTCCCACGCGCAGCCGGTTGTTCCGAGGTGCACAGCCGGGATCGGAGTGGGAAGTCGCCGGTCCCGACTTCTCACTCCGAGGGGGGTCCTTCCTGGTGGCTCCTTGCTGGTTGCAATGGGTCACCGCTGGGGTGCGGCTTCGGCGGTCAGTGGGGCTGTGGGTTGTCGGGGTCGGTCGGGTGGGGGTCCAGGTGTGTTCGGTGGTGCCGTCGGGGTGGGTGTGGGTTTCCCAGTGGCCGTGGCGGGTGATCGGGGGTGGGGGCGGGCCGATCCTGAGGGCGGTGACGACGCCGGTGATCACGGTGGCGATGGCGAGGGCGAGGAGGACGGCGAGGGCGGTGCCGACGAGGAAGGCGGTCACTGCCGGGCCGTTTCCCGCATGAGTTCGAGGAGGTTGAGGAGGGTGGAGACGGGGGCGTCGCCGAAGTTCACGAGGAGGCGGCCGTCGATGGTGGGCTCCGAGACGGAAGTCCAGCTACTCGGGTTCGAGTAATGCATGTGTCGAGGTCCGCGAGGTGTCCGGGCTGGTCGAGCTGCGTGAGTCCGATCAAGGCGATCTCTTTCTTCGCACGACTCGCGCAACTTTCACGTACCTCCTCGACTCCATCAAGGTCGGCGAATTGGACCGCCACGCCTGACCGCAGCTGCCCCCTCGCCGATCCGGGCGAGGGGGCAGCTGCGCACTTCTCTGTTCGGTGCGGAGTGGGAAGTGGAGGATGGGGGTGTGACGAGGATGAGTGACGGGCGGTACGCGCCGGCGGGGTCGTTGATCGGGATGGTGCAGCGGGGGCGGGGGCTCGGCGCGCGGATGGTCGAAGAGGATCCGCGGGGGACGGCCGAGGTGGTCGAGGCGTGCGCGCGGTGGGACTGGCGGTGGGACGACGCGGACCAGCGGGCGGTGTACCTGGCGCGCTTGGGGTGCGGGGCCGGGGTGCCGGTGGAGGCGGCCGGGCGGCGGCACGAAGAGGATGCGGAGGTGGAGGGGGACCTCGGGGCGCTGGTGGAGCGGCTGGAGCGGGAGTGGGTGGAGAAGCTGTGGTGCGGGCCGGCGCTCACCGCGCGGGCTCTGGCGGGATTCGGGGGCGAGGCCCGGGGCGCCGTGTCGCTGCTGCGGCGGTTCTGGCTGTGGACACCCCACTCGCACGAGCGGGTGGGGTACCTGGAGGCGCTGGCGGCCATCGATCCGGCGGGGCTGGGCGGGATCTACGAGGAGTGCCTCTGGGACTGCGAGGACGCCGCGCGGTTGATGGGGGTCGAGCGGGCTCCGGACGGGGCGGGGGTGCGGAAGAGGTTGGGGTACCTGGCGGCGGACGGGCTGGAGACGGCGGAGGTCAGGGCCGCCGCCTCGGCGAGGCTGGCGGCCCTGACCTGAGCGGGGCCTACAGGCCCGGTATGCGGCCGTTGCGGTAGAGGTCGACGAAGAGCTGGTGGTCGGCGCGGGCCTGGGCACCGTACGCGTGGGCGAAGTCGACGAGCATCGCCGTGAAGCCCGCCTCGTCGCGGCCGATGGCCTCGTGGATGGCGTGCTCGGTGGAGAACGGGACCAGGGTGTGGCCGCTGGACGACTCGTCCGCCGCCGCGTGCATGGTGGCGGTGGCGCGGCCCAGGTAGCGGGTGACGGCCAGCAGGTCGGGGAGCTCGTTGAGGTCCCGCCAGTCGAGGTCGGTCGCGTACGGGGACACCTCGGCGACCAGCTGGCCGCGGCCGCGCAGCGTGGTGTACCCGAGCCACGGGTCGCTGTGGGCCTGGAGGGCGCGCTGGGAGATGACCGTGCGGTGGCCCTCGTGCTCGAAGTAGCCGGCGATGGCGGGGTCGTCGACGTGACGTGACACGGCCGGGGTCTGGCCCTGCTTCATGTAGATGATCACATCGTTCTCCAGGGCGTCGGTGTGCCCTTCGAGGAGGACGTTGTAGGACGGGAGGCCCGCCGAGCCGATGCCGATGCCCCGGCGGCCGACCACGTCCTTGACCCGCAGGGCGGTGGGGCTGACCCGGGCGGAGGGCGGCAGGGTGGCGAGGTACCGCTCGAAGGCGGTCAGGACCTCGGCCTTGGTGTCCTCGTCCAGTGCGAACGCGCCGCCGCCGAGGCGGAAGCGGCGGTCGTAGTCCTCGACCACGGTGTCGCCGTCGAGCAGGGACACCCGGGTCTGCAGCCGGGCCTTCCGGAGCGTGTCGAGGATCGGGCCGGTGGCGGTGTCCAGGGTGTAGGGGTCGGCGTCGCCGGAGGTGACGTGGGCGGCGATCCGGGCCCGGTACGCCTCGGCGAAGGCGGTGACCAGTTCGGTGATGGTGGTGTCCGACAGGGCCTTGGCGTAGCCGATCAGGGCGAGTGAGGCGGCGAGCCGCTGGACGTCCCAGGTGAAGGCGCCGACGTACGCCTCGTCGAAGTCGTTGACGTTGAAGACGAGGCGGCCCTCGGCGTTGAGGTAGGTGCCGAAGTTCTCCGCGTGGAGGTCGCCGTGGATCCAGACCCGGCCGGTGCGGTCGTCGAGGAAGGGGTCGGCGAAGGAGGAGAAGGGTGCGGTGGTGAGGTCCGCGTAGTAGAGGGCGGCGGTGCCCCGGTAGAACGCGAACGCGGAGGCCGCCATCTTGCGGAACTTCACCCGGAACGCCGCCGGGTCCTGGGCGAGGAGTTCGCCGAACGCCGTGTCGAAGACGCCGAGGACGGTCTCCGCGCGGTCGGTGGCGGCGGGCGACTGATGGGGCATGGTGGCGGTTCCCTTGCGGTGGGTGGATAAGGGGAGTCGAGGGCCTGAGGGCTAGAGTAGGGAGCGTGAACGCGTGAGTGGCGGTCCGGGTCCGGTCAGCGGCTCGGGCCTTGTTCATTTCTTTCGGGAACCCTCTGTGACCTGCGCGTTCGTCGGCCCATCTGCCAGTACGAGCCTACGGAGGCCCCGCCTTGAGCGATCAGCCGTTCGCGCACCTGCACGTCCACACCGAGTACTCGATGCTGGACGGCGCAGCCCGGCTGAAGCAGATGTTCAAGGAGGTCGAGCGGCTCGGGCAGACCCATGTCGCGATGACCGACCACGGCAACATGTACGGCGCCGCCGAGTTCCACAAGCAGGCCGTCGGCGCGGGCATCACCCCGGTGATCGGCATCGAGGCGTACGTCGCCCCGGAGTCCCGTTCGAACACCAAGCGGATCCTGTGGGGCCAGCCGCACCAGAAGCGGGACGACGTCTCGGCGTCCGGCGCCTACACCCACAAGACGATCTGGGCCCGGAACAAGGAGGGCCTGCACAACCTCTTCAAGCTGACCTCGCGCTCGTACTCCGAGGGCTGGCTGGTGAAGTGGCCGCGGATGGACAAGGAGCTGATCTCCGAGCTGTCCGGCGGCCTGATGGCGACCACCGGCTGTCCGTCCGGTGAGGTGCAGACCCGGCTCCGTCTGGGCCAGTTCGACGAGGCGCTGCGGTCGGCCGCCGAGTACCAGGAGATCTTCGGCAAGGAGAACTACTTCCTGGAGCTGATGGACCACGGCCTCGACATCGAGAAGCGGGTCCGGGACGGGCTGATCGAGATCGGGACCAGGCTCGGCATCCCGCCGGTGGTCACCAACGACTCGCACTACACCACCGAGGCCGACGCCGGCGCCCACGACCTGCTGCTCTGCGTGCAGACCGGCAAGAACCTGTCCGACCCGGACCGGTTCCGGTTCGACGGCACCGGCTACTACATCAAGTCGGCCGCCGAGATGTACGCGCTGGACCAGTCGGACGCCTGGCAGGAGGGCTGCCGCAACAGCCAGCTGCTGGTGGCCTCGCGGGTCGACACCGCGGGCATGTTCGAGTTCCGCAACCTGATGCCGCGCTTCCCGATCCCGGAGGGCTTCGACTCCGAGGCGGCCTTCTTCCGGGCCCAGGTCTGGCAGGGCATGGAGTGGCGCTTCCCGAACGGCTACGACGAGGAGCACCGGAAGCTCGCCGAGTACGAGATGGACACTATCGTCCAGATGGGTTTCCCGGCGTACTTCCTCGTGGTCGCGGACTTCATCATGTGGGCCAAGGGGCAGGGCATCGCGGTGGGCCCCGGCCGCGGTTCGGCGGCCGGCTCGCTGGTCGCGTACGCGATGGGCATCACCGACCTCGACCCGATCCCGCACGGTCTGATCTTCGAGCGCTTCCTCAACCCCGAGCGCGTCTCGATGCCCGATGTCGACATCGACTTCGACGAGCGCCGGCGCGGTGACGTGATCCGGTACGTGACCGAGAAGTGGGGATCCGACAAGGTCGCCATGATCGTCACCTACGGCACCATCAAGGCGAAGGCCGCCATCAAGGACTCCTCGCGGGTCCTGGGCTACCCCTACGCGATGGGTGACCGGATCACCAAGGCGATGCCGCCGGACGTCATGGGCAAGGGCATCCCGCTGTCCGGCATCACCGACAGCGCCCACCCGCGCTACGGCGAGGCGGGCGAGATCCGCGGGCTGTACGAGAACGACCCGGACGTGCGGAAGGTGATCGACACCGCGCGCGGCATCGAGGGCCTGATCCGCCAGCCCGGCGTGCACGCGGCCGGCGTCATCATGTCCGCCGAGCCGCTGACCGACCACATCCCGGTCTGGACCCGGCACACCGACGGCGTCACCATCACCCAGTTCGACTACCCCACCTGCGAGGGCCTCGGCCTTCTCAAGATGGACTTCCTCGGCCTGCGCAACCTGACGATCATGGACGACGCCGTCAAGGCGATCGAGCGCAACAAGGGCGAGAAGATCGAGCTGCTCCAGCTGCCGCTCGACGACAAGCCGACCTACGAGCTGCTGGCCCGGGGCGACACCCTCGGCGTGTTCCAGCTCGACGGCGGCCCGATGCGCTCGCTGCTGCGGCTGATGAAGCCCGACAACTTCGAGGACATCTCCGCCGTACTGGCGCTCTACCGGCCGGGCCCGATGGGCGTCAACTCGCACACCAACTACGCGCTGCGCAAGAACGGCCAGCAGGAGATCACCCCGATCCACCCGGAGCTGGAGCAGCCGCTGGAGGAGGTGCTCCGGCCCACCTACGGCCTGATCGTCTACCAGGAGCAGGTGCAGAAGGCGGCGCAGATCCTGGCCGGCTACTCGCTCGGCCAGGCCGACCTGCTGCGCCGCGCGATGGGCAAGAAGAAGAAGGAGATCCTGGAGGCGGAGTTCGTCCCGTTCCGGAAGGGCTGCCGGGAGCGCGGCTACTCGGACGCGGCGATCCAGGCGGTGTGGGACGTCCTGGTGCCCTTCTCCGGCTACGCGTTCAACAAGGCGCACACGGCGGGGTACGGGCTGGTCTCGTACTGGACGGCGTACCTCAAGGCCAACTACCCGGCCGAGTACATGTCCGGTCTGCTGACCTCGGTCAAGGACGACAAGGACAAGTCGGCGGTCTACCTCAACGAGTGCCGCAAGATGGGCATCAAGGTCCTGCCGCCGGACGTCAACGAGTCGGACTCCGACTTCACGCCGCACGGGGACACCCTGGTCCGGTTCGGCCTGACCGCCATCCGCAATGTCGGCGGGCCGGTCGTGGAGTCGATGATCCGGACCCGGAAGGCGAAGGGGAAGTTCACCTCCTTCCCGGACTTCCTGGACAAGGTGGAGTCGGTGGTCTGCAACAAGCGGACCGTCGAGTCGCTGATCAAGGCCGGTTCCTTCGACTCGCTCGGGCACACCCGCAAGGGCCTGAGCGCCGAGTTCGAGCCGATGATCGACAACGTGGTCGGCATCAAGCGCAAGGAGGCGGAGGGGCAGTTCGACCTCTTCGGCGGCGACGCGACCAGCGACGAGCCGGCCTACGGGCTGGACGTCGTCTTCTCCGAGGAGGAGTGGGAGAAGTCCTTCCTGCTCACCCAGGAGCGGGAGATGCTGGGCCTGTACGTGTCCTCGCACCCGCTGCACGGCATCGAGCACCTGCTCGCGGAGAAGGCGGACTGCGCGGTGGCGGAGCTCGCCGAGCGGCCGGACGGGGCGATCGTCACCATCGGCGGCATCATCTCGGGCCTCCAGCGGAAGATGACCAAGCAGGGCAACGCCTGGGCGATCGCGACGGTCGAGGACCTCGCGGGTTCGATCGACTGCATGTTCTTCCCGGCCAGCTACCAGCTGGTGTCCTCGCAACTGGTCGAGGACGCGGTGGTGTTCGTCCGGGGCAAGCTGGACCGGCGGGAGGACGTCCCGCGGCTGATGGGGATGGAGCTGAACGCCCCCGACCTGTCCAACGCGCACGCCGAGGCGCCGATCGTCATCATCATCCCGGACGGCAAGGTGACGCCGCCGCTGGTGGCGCGGCTCGGCGAGGTGCTGAGCAGCCACCGGGGGACGACCGAGGTCCGGGTCCGGCTGGAGGAGGAGCACCGGACGACGCTGCTCCGGCTGGACCGGCACCGGGTGAAGTCGGACCCGGCGCTGTTCGGCGACCTCAAGCAGCTGCTCGGGCCGAGCTGCCTGGCCGCCAACGGGACGGGCGGCGCGCCGGGCTGACGCCGTCGCGTAGCGGGGGTGCCCGGGCCCGGAAACCCCCGCTACGCGGCGTTGCGCAGCGGGGCCGGGACGGCGCTGTGCAGGGCGGAGACGAAGGCGGAGATCGCCGGGTGGGCCCCGGCGCCGGCGCGGAACGCGGCGCGGGTGCGGCGGTACATCGGCAGCCGGGTGAGGACGACCCCGGGCGGGGGCCGGTCGATGCCGAGGTGGGGGACCAGCGCCACCCCCTGACCGGCCGCCACCAGGGCGAGCACGGTGGCGAAGTCGTCGATCCGGTGCCGGATCCGGGGGGCGAAGCCGGCGCTCTCGCAGGCCCGGACGGCCATGCCGTGGCACAGGGTGCCCGGAGGGGAGACGATCCACGGTTCGGCGCGCTGGTCGGCGACGGTGCCGGGGGCGCGGGCGGCGAGGTACATCGGTTCGCTGAAGACCGGCCGGGTCAGCGCCAGACCGGGCTCCGGGTCGGCCGGAACCAGGTCGTACTCGTGCACCAGCGCGACGTCCAGCTCGCCGGCCCGCAGCGCCGCCGCGACCTCGGCCGGGTCGACCTCGGTGACCATCGGCTCCAGTCCGGGGTGCCAGCCGGCCAGTTCGGCGAGCACGGCCGGGACGATCGCGCGGGCCGCCGACGGGTAGGTGCCGATCCGCAGTGGGCCGGCCAGGCCCTCGCGGGCGTGGGCGAGTTCGGCGCCCGCCTGCTCCAGCCGTTCGAGCACGGCCTCGGCGTGCCGGACCAGGTTGCGTCCGGCGGGGGTGAGGGCGACCCGGCGGCCGGTGCGTTCGAGCAGCGGGACGCCGGCCTCCTTCTCCAGGACGGACAACTGCTGGGACACCGCCGAGGGGCTGAAGCTGAGGGCCTCGGCGACGGCGGCGATGGTGCCGAGGTGGGCGAGTTCGCGCAGCAGGCGCAGGCGTCGGACGTCGAGCATCGGCCCAGCTTACGAGAAGCGTCGGAAACATGAACTGGACCTGGAGGATCGCCCGGCCGCAGGATCGTGGACATGGAACTCAAGGGCATCTTCGTCCCCCTGGTCACCCCGTTCGCGGCCGACGGCTCGGTGGCGCTGGACGCGCTGGAGAAGCTGGCCGGCTCGCTGCTGGACGAGGGCGCGGCCGGACTGGTCGCGCTCGGCACCACCGGCGAGCCGGCCGCGCTGACGCCGGACGAGCGGCAGGCGGTGGCCGAGGTCTGCGCGGAGGTCTGCGCCGCCAGGGGGGTTCCGCTGCTGGTCGGCGCGGGCGGGCCGGGCACCGCCCTCGCCGCCGGGGAGCTGGCCGGGCTGGCCGGGCGGGTGCCGGGCGTGGCGGCCGCGCTGGTCACCGTGCCGTCCTTCGTCCGGCCGGGCGAGGCCGGGACGGTGGCGCACTTCCGGGCGCTGGCCGAGGCCAGTTCGGTGCCGCTGGTCCTCTACCACATCCCCTACCGGACCGGGCAGGAGCTGTCGGGGGCCGCGCTGCTGGAACTGGCCGCGCTGCCCGGCGTGGTGGGCGTGAAGTACGCGACGGGCGGGGTGGACCAGGCGGTGGTGGAGCTGCTGGCCGCCGCCCCGGCCGGGTTCTCGGTGCTGGGCGGGGACGACGCGGTGCTCGCGCCGCTGCTCGCGCTGGGCGCGGACGGCGGTATCCCCGCCTCGGCCCACCTGGCCACCGCGCGGTTCGTCGAGCTGGCCGAGGCGTGGCGGGCCGGGGACGCGGAGCGGGCCCGGGCGCTGGGCCGTCGGCTGGCCGGACTGGCGGTGGCGGCCTTCGCCGCGCCGAACCCGGCGGTGGTGAAGGGGGTGCTGCACGCGCAGGGGCGGATCCCGACACCGGACGTGCGGCTGCCGCTGCTGCCGGCCGGCCCGGCGGAGGTCGAGCGGGTGCTGGAACTCCTCAGTGGTCTGGACCACTGAGGACCACAGGATGGAATACCCGGCCGTCCGGCGCCCGTGACAAGGCATGATGGGCGGAGTGCGGCCGTGAACGGCGACATCAAGAGGAGTAGACGGATGAAGATCGGCATTGTCGGGGCCACCGGTCAGGTCGGCGGCGTGGTCCGCGAGATCCTGGCGCAGCGCGCGGACCTCCCGGGCGGCGTCGGCCCGGTGGAGCAGCTGCGACTGTTCGCCTCGGCCCGCTCGGCCGGCCGCACCCTGCCCTGGCAGGACACCGAGATCACCGTCGAGGACGCGGCCACGGCCGACTACACCGGCCTGGACATCGTGATCTTCTCCGCCGGCGGCTCCACCTCCAAGGAGCTCGCCCCCAGGGCCGCCGCCGCGGGTGCCGTCGTCATCGACAACTCCTCCGCCTGGCGCCGCGACCCCGAGGTCCCGCTGGTCGTCTCCGAGGTCAACCCGCAGGCCGTCGCCGACCGCCCCAAGGGCATCATCGCCAACCCGAACTGCACCACCATGGCGGCCATGCCGGTGCTGCGCCCGCTGCACGACGAGGCCGGCCTCGCCGCCCTGGTCGTCTCCACCTACCAGGCCGTCTCCGGCAGCGGCGTGGCCGGCGTGGCCGAGCTCCAGGACCAGGCCGCCAAGGTCGTCGACGGCGCCGCCGCGCTCGCCCACGACGGGTCCTCGGTCGAGTTCCCCGAGCCCAGGGTCTACAAGCGCCCGATCGCCTTCAACGTCGTCCCGCTGGCCGGCTCGATCGTCGAGGACGGCTCCAACGAGACCGACGAGGAGCAGAAGCTCCGCCACGAGAGCCGCAAGATCCTCGGCATCCCCGAGCTCAAGGTGGCCGGCACCTGCGTGCGCGTCCCGGTCTTCTCCGGCCACTCGCTGCAGATCAACGCCCGCTTCGAGCGCCCGATCAGCCCCGAGCGCGCGGTCGAGCTGCTCACCGGCGCCCCCGGCGTCGAGCTGAGCGAGATCCCGACCCCGCTCCAGGCCGCCGGCCGGGACCCGAGCTACGTCGGCCGGATCCGCGCCGACGAGACGGTCGAGAACGGCCTCTCGCTGTTCATCTCGAACGACAACCTCCGCAAGGGCGCCGCGCTCAACGCCGTCCAGCTGGCGGAGCTGGTCGCCGCCGAGCTCCGGGGCTGACCTGCCGCATCGCGGCGAAGGGCTCCGTCCACGACCGGACGGGGCCCTTCGGCCTGTCGCGGGACAGCGGCGGAGCCCGAGGTTCGGCGGGCGGGTCAGTGGGAAAAGGTGACCCAACGATCGGGCGGCCGCGGGTACCCCCTCACCCCACCCCGCCCGGGCGCCGGGCGGACCGCGCCCACCCCGGCACCGTCGGTCCGGCGGAGCCCCCACCCCGAGGGCGAGCGGAAAGAGGTGCGCGATGGACCGCTGTGTCGTCCTCGTGGATGCCGGATACCTGCTGGGCGCCGCCGCCAGTCTGCTCGCCGGTGACCCGTCCCGCTCCAAGGTCACCGTCGACCACATCGCGTTGATCGCCGCCCTGCGCGAACGCGCCGAGGCCGAGACCGGCCTCCCGCTGCTGCGGATCTACTGGTTCGACGCCGCGCCCGAGCGCCGCCCGATGCCCGAGCACCGGCGGCTGCGCGTCCTGCCCAGGGTCACCGTCCGGCTCGGCGCGCTCACCCGGGCCGAGGGGCGCTGGGTGCAGAAGGGCGTCGACGCCGCGATGCACGCCGAGCTCTCCGAACTCGCCCGCAACCGGGCCTGCGCCGACGTCGTGCTGATCACCGGCGACGGGGACCTGCTGCCCGGCATGATGTCCGCCAAGGAGCACGGCGTCGTCGTCCACCTCTGGGCGCTCCAGGCCGCCGACGGCGACTTCAACCAGTCCGAGGACCTCGTCGGCGAGGCCGACGAACGGCGGGTGCTGGACCGCGAGTGGATCGAAGGATCGTTCAGCCTGCGCGACACCTCCAACGTCTTCCCCGCCCCCGGCGCCCGGCACGAGATCGCCAAGATCCTCGCCGCCCCGCCCGCCGCGCCCGAGCGCCGTCCGCTGCCCGAGCCGGAGCCCGGCCGCCCCGCCGCCGGGACCGCTGCCGCCGCCGCGGTCGCCGCAGGCCCGGCCGTCGACGGACGCCCCCAGCCCGCCGCGGCCGCCGGACTCAAGGTCGTCCCCACCCCCAAGGACCTCGCCGGGCGCACCGCCGACCGGCAGGCCACCGCCACCGCCACCGACCGCCACCCGACCGGCCCGGTGCTGCGCTGGTCCTCCGACCGGGGCTGGATCGAACGGCCCGCCCAGGAGCCCGCCGCCACCGCAGGGGACGGCCTGCCCACCCTCGCCCAGCTCACCACGGCCGAGCAGCGCTGGGCCGACCGCGAGGAGGACATCACCTCCATCGGCGGCGACGCCCACGAGGTCGGCCAGGTCTTCGCCCGCCGCTGGACCACCCGGGCCGGAGACGTCGAACGGCTCACCGCCCTGTGGCCCGACTACCCCCGGATCCCGCACCGGGTCGACGGCGAGCTGCTGCGCTACGCCGCCCGGTTCGGGCTGCTCGCGCACAAGGACGACCAGATCGACGAGCACGACCGGTACGCGATCCGGGCCGGATTCTGGAAGGAGCTCGCCGCCCGCGTCCCCGGCGGCCACCTGGTCGTGGTCGACGACTGACCCCGGCGGGCGACCGGGCGCGGGGCGGAACGGGCCCCGTTGTCCGGTTCGCCGGTTGCACCGCGTAGAGTCTTCGGTCGTGAGCGAGTCGGCCGGGCGGGCACCCCAGGACACCGCGCCGTGCTGCGCCGTACGGGACCTGGTACGGACGTACCGCGCCGGGCGCGGCGGCCGTGCCGAGACGGTACGGGCCAATGACGGCATCACCCTGACCGTTCGGCAGGGGGAGATCTTCGGCCTGCTCGGACCCAACGGCGCGGGCAAGTCCACCCTGGTCCGCCAGCTCACCGGTCTGCTGCGGCCCGACTCCGGCAGCATCGAGATCCTCGGCCACGACGTGGTCCGGCACCCCGAACGGGCCGCCCGGCTGCTCGGCTACCTCGGCCAGGAGTCCACCGCGCTCGACGAGCTGACCGTCGCCCTCGCCGCCGAGACCACCGGACGGCTGCGCGGCCTCGGCCGGGCCGAGGCCCGGGCGGCGACGGACGAGGTGATCACCGAACTGTCCCTGGAACCGCTCGCCCACCGGCCGCTCGCCAAGCTCTCCGGCGGTCAGCGCCGGCTCGCCTGCTTCGCCGCCACCCTGGTCGGCGACCGGCCGCTGCTCGTCCTCGACGAGCCGACCACCGGCATGGACCCGGTCGCCCGGCGGGCCGTCTGGTCGGCGGTCGAACGCCGCCGGGCCGAACGCTCCGCCACGGTGCTGCTGGTCACCCACAACGTGATCGAGGCGGAGACCGTGCTGGACCGGGTCGCCGTCGTCGACGAGGGCCGGGTGATCGCCTGCGACACCCCCGGCGGCCTCAAGGCGCTGGTCGACGGCGACGTCCGGCTCGACCTGGTCTGGCGGGACGAGGCGCCGCTGGGCGTCCCCGCCGTGGCCGCGCTGGCCGAACGGGCCGAGCGCACCGGTCGCCGCTGGACCGTCCGCACCACCCCCGAGCAG
The DNA here is from genome assembly GCF_044764505.1 of Kitasatospora sp. NPDC094019. Classification (NCBI taxonomy): domain Bacteria; kingdom Bacillati; phylum Actinomycetota; class Actinomycetes; order Kitasatosporales; family Streptomycetaceae; genus Kitasatospora; species Kitasatospora sp. NPDC094019. The sequence continues at coordinate 394,016 of NZ_JBIWIF010000001.1, read as the reverse complement.
GCCCGCGAACTGGTCGCGGCCGTCACCACCGGCCCGGCGTTCGCCGCCCTGGACGACTTCACCCTGGCCACCCCGAGCCTTGAGGACGCGTACCTCAAACTGGGCGGCCGCCACGGAGGACTGGCCAAGTGACGCTGCTCTCGGCACCGCCGCGGACCACCCCGGCCGCGGCCGGCGGACCCGCCCCGCTCGCCCCCGCCGCCCGGCTGCTGCCCGCCCTCGCGGCCGTCTACCGGGCGCAGCTCGCCCGGGCCAAGGTGGCCCGGATCCCGCTGCTGTTCGTGGCCACCTTCCAGTCGCTCGGCATCCTGGTGATGATGCGGGGCGTCGTCGACGCCGGGCAGACCTCGGCCGCCCGGTACGTGGTGGCCGGTTCCAGCGTGCTGGTGGTCGCCTTCGTGGCGCTCAACCTGCTCGCCCAGTACTTCGGACGGCTGCGGGCCAGCGGCGGCCTGGACCACTACGCGACGCTGCCGGTTCCGGCCGCGTCGGTGGTGCTCGGCGCGGCCGCCGCGTTCGCCTCGTTCACCCTGCCGGGGGCGCTGGTCACGGCCGCCGCGGGCGCGGTCATGTTCGGGCTGCCGCTGGGCCAGCTGTGGGTGCTGCTCGCCGTGGTGCCGCTGGCCGGCGCGGCGCTGGCCGGTCTCGGCGCGGCCTGCGGGCTGCTCGCGCCCCGGCAGGAGATCGCCACCATGCTGGGGCAGCTCGGCATGTCGGCGGCGCTGCTGCTCGGGGTGCTGCCGGTCGACCACCTGCCGCAGCCGGTGCTGTGGCTGCGCGACCTGCTGCCGTCCACCTACGCGGTGGAGGCGTTCGCCCGGACCTTCCGGCCCGGCCCCGACTGGGCGGCGGTGGTCGCGGACCTCGGGGTGTGCGCGGGGGTGGGCGTGGTCTCGCTGGCCGTGGCCACCTGGGCCTACCGACGGGCGACCCGGCGCTAGGCCGCGTACGGCCCTGACGGCCCTCCCGCGCGCCGGTGCCCGTCCGGGGCCCGGTGGTTCGGTGGGTGGCCGGGTCGTGGTGGTGGTGAGCGTGAAACGATGGGGGCGTGACCGTACCGAACACACCTCCGGATCCCGCGCGCGCCGACGGCGGCGCCGATGCCGTGGCGGACGCCGTGCCCGCCCCGTACGCCGCCGACCGTGATCCGTACGCCGCGCCCGGACCCGCCTCCGAGCTGTACGGGCTGCCGCCCGGGGTGGACCCGGCGGCCGGGAAGGGCACGGCCGAGCCGCTCGCGCGGCGGCTGCTGCCCGAGCTGCGGGTCGGAGCGGCCACGGTGCTGGCCTGCCTGGTGCTCGGGGTCCTGATGGGCGTGCTGTGGGCCTGGCTGGCGCCCAAGGTGCCGCTGGTGGTGGACGGCAACAAGATCCTCTACGGCGACCCGGAGGGCGAGCAGCGGGCCGGCGCCGACAGCGTCTTCGTCCTGCTCGGCCTGGGGGCGGGCCTCCTGACCGCGCTCGGCGCCTTCCTGCTCACCCGGAAGCGGGGCGGCGGGATCGCGGTGGCGGCCGGGCTGGCCGTCGGCGGACTGCTGGCCTCGGTGGGCGCGTGGGGGCTCGGACGCTGGCTCGGCCCGGGCCGGGACCTCGTCGCCGAGGCGCGGCGGGTCGGCAACGGCGGGCACTTCTCGGCGGACATCGACCTCGGGGCGTACGGCGCGGTGCTGGCCTGGCCGATGGCCGCGATGGTGCTGCTGCTGGCGCTGTCGGCGGCGTTCGGCAAGCGCGAGGAGGACCCGCCGCCGTACTGGGTGCCGGGGCCGCCGGCGCCGGGCGCGGGCCTTCCGGCGGTGCACCCGGTGGACCGGGCCGCCCCGGTCGACCCGCCGCAGGACCAGTGGGAGCGGCGGGACCGGCGGGAGGGCTGAGCCGGCGGGCGGTACCCCCGGCCCCGTCCGGTCAGCGCCCGATGGGGGCGGTCCGGGCCCCGGTCAGGGCGACCAGGTCCGCGGGGGAGAGCTCGACCTCCAGGCCCCGACGGCCCCCGGACACGTAGACGGTGACGTGGTCGAGCGCGCTCCCGTCGACGACCGTGCGCAGCGCCCGGCGCTGGCCCAGCGGGGACACCCCGCCCAGGACGTAGCCGCTGCTGCGCTCGACGGCGGCCGGATCGGCCATCGCGGCGCGCTTGCCGCCCACCGCCGCGGCCAGCGCCTTGAGGTCCAGCCGGCCGGACACCGGGACCACGCCCACCGTGAGCACGCCGTCGACGTCGGCGACCAGGGTCTTGAGGACCCGGGCGGCGGACACCCCCAGCACCTCGGCCGCCTCCTCCCCGTACGAGGCCGCCGCCGGGTCGTGTTCGTAGGTGTGCACGGTGAACGGCACACCGGCGCTCTCCAGGGCGACCGTCGCGGGCGTGCCCCGGCCGCCCTTCCTCGGTTTCGCGGCCACGGGGCCTCCGGTGCTCGGTCGGGTCCGGTTCGGCGGGCCCGGTTCAGTTGGGGCTGAAGGACTGGCGGGTCAGGTTGACGGCGGGCAGCGAGGGCAGCCAGCCCAGCACCGCGCTCTCGCGGCGCAGCAGGTCGAGCTCGGCCCGCAGCCGCTGGGCGTTGTCCGGGCTGGCCAGCAGCCGCTGCTTGAGCGGGACCTCCAGCACGGCGGCCGCCGCGACCAGGTAGGACAGCACCTGCGGGTCGTCCGGCAGCTCCTGCCGGCCGACGGGGCTGGCCTCCCGGGCGCCGGCCAGCCGCCGCTGGTAGGTGCGGAAGGCCCGCTCGACCTCGGCCGCCAGGGCCCCGGAACCCTCGCCGGCGCGCTCCTCGATCGGCTCGGCCTCGCCGACCAGGTAGGGGCCGCCGACGTCGACCGAGCGCAGCCGGAACCGGGTGGTGCCGGTGACCAGCAGTTCGTAGCGGCCGTCCGGCTGGGCCTGGACGGAGGTGACGTCCGCGACGCAGCCGATGTGGTGCAGCGCCTCCAGCGGGTCGCCGGTGGCGGTGCCGAGGCCGTCCAGCGGCCCGGCCGGCCCGTCGTCGGGACGGACCGGGGCGACCTCGCGGCCGTCCTTGATGGCGAGCACGCCGAAGCGGCGCGGCCGGTCCTCGGGCCCGTCCAGCAGATCGGCGACGAGACGGCGGTAGCGTTCCTCGAAGACGTTCAGGGGCATGACCAGGCCCGGGTAGAGCACATTGTTCAGCGGGAAGAGCGGCAGCCGTTCTGTCACGGCGGACAGCGTAGTTCCCCCGACGGCACCGGCGCCTCGGGGTTATCCGCGCTGGAGCATCCGGGTCGCGCCGGCGGCGACGGTGGTGGCCAGCACCCAGCCGACCACGACCAGCCCGGCCGAGACCCACTGGGCGGCCCCGCCGGGGTTCCAGCCGCTCTGGCCCAGGTCGACGACCGGCAGCAGCTGGCCGAGCGCGTACAGCACCGGGTTCCAGTGCGGCCGCTCGTCGGCCTTGAGCGGCTGGAGCTCGTGGGTGGCGAAGTAGAGGCTGCCGAGTGCCCAGGCGAGCAGCAGCCAGAGCGCGGCCCGCCCGGGCCGGAAGCCGTAGCCGACGGTCACGTCCTGGATCCGGCCCCAGATCCGGGCCGGCCGCGGCAGGGTCTGCCGGCGGCGGCGCTGCTTGGCGTAGAGCACCTCGCGGGCGTCGTCGTCGGCTCCGTCGCGGCGCAGCGCGGCGGCGAGCTGCTCGTACGACTCGGGCTGGAACTCCACCGCGGCGCCCTCCAGCCAGGCGATCCGGTCGTGGGCGGAGAACGGCACCGCCGGGCGCAGGCACTCGTAGGTGAAGCCGGTGAGGCCGATCGTGCCGTGCCGCGGCCAGGCGCCGGGGGCGTCGACCAGGTTGCCGACCCGGGCCCGGGACAGCGAGACGCTGCCGCCGGCCGGGAAGCGGCAGGTGAAGCGCAGCTCCGGGGTCTGGATCCGGCGCAGGGTGACCTCGTCGCCCCGGTCGAGGTGGAACTCGGCGTCGGACAGCAGGCAGGCGTTCTCGAACCGGCCGTCGGAGAGCCGGACCTGGCCGAAGGCGCGGAACGGCGTGGTCGGCGAGTCCGGCGGCGGCACCTCGCCGTACCCGGAGCCGTAGTAGGTCTGCGAGCCGTACCAGCCGCCGTCGGCCGATCCGCTCAGGTACAGCGTGTGGCCGACCGTGAGCCGGACGGCGTTGAGGGCGTTGTGGTTGCCCGGGACGGAGTGCAGCTGGGCGCCGCGCAGTGAGAGCCGGCCGCCGATCCGGGCGGTGCGCAGGCTCACCTCGCCGTCGGTGACGAGCCGGTCGGCCTCGCAGTCCTGGTTCACCGCGACGCCGTCGGCGGACAGCGCCCGGCCGAACCGGTCGCCGCCCAGGACGGCCTGGTTGAGCAGCAGGTCGGTGCCGATCCGGGCGTCGGTGAGCCGGACGCCCTGCGGTATTCGGCAGCGGGCCAGGTGCAGATCGCCGGAGGTCACCAGCCGGGACGCCTCCAGCCGGGGGACGAGGCAGTTGATGAAGCGCAGGGTGCCGGCCTCGGCCTCGGACATCAGGATCTTCTGGTCGAACCGGCAGTCGTGGAGTTCGACGTAGTGCCCGATGGTGCCGCCGGCCAGCCGCAGCGGCCCGGTGACCAGCGCGCCGGTCAGCTTCAGCGAGGCGACCCGGCCGGGCACCGGGGCGGGCCCGTCCAGCAGCAGCCGGGACAGCACCTCGGCCCGGACCGTCCGCCCGGAGTCCCAGACGGCCTCGCCGAAGGGGTCGTCCGCGTCGGCCCCGCCGGTGCGCGGCTCGGCGGCCCCGCCGGTGCGCGGACCGGAGGCCGTGCCGGTGCGCAGATCGAGGGTCCGGCCGTGCCGGAACGCCTGCCACAACGCCTGCTCGGTCGCCGTCCAGCCGTCCGGTGCCCGCTCCGCCATGCCGTCCCCCCGTGTCCCCCGGTCGTCTCGCCCTTCGTATCACGGACTGAAATGCGGGATCGCCGGTTCCGGCCACTCCTTACACTGGGGAGCGTGATCTCTCGAATCGATCTGCGCGGCTCGCTCGACGACCCGCGCAACCTGCTGCCCCGTGCCGACTTCGACGTCGCGGCCGCCCTGGAGACGGTGCGCCCGATCGCCGAGGACGTGCATCATCGCGGGGTCGCGGCGCTGATCGAGATCACCGAACGCTTCGACGGCGTGCGGCTGGAGTCCACCCGGGTCCCGGCCGAGCAGCTCGCCGAGGCCCTCGCCGGGCTGGAGCCGAAGGTGCGCGCCGCACTGGAGGAGTCGATCCGCCGGGCCCGGCTGGTCCACGCCGACCAGCGCCGCGAGGGGCACACCACCCAGGTGGTGCCCGGCGGCACGGTGACCCAGCGCTGGGTGCCGGTGGACCGGGTCGGGCTGTACGTGCCGGGCGGTCTGGCCGTCTACCCGTCCTCCGTAGTGATGAACGTGGTGCCGGCCCAGGAGGCGGGTGTCGCCGGGATCGCGGTGACCTCGCCGCCGCAGAAGGCGTTCGGCGGCCGGGTGCACCCGACCATCCTGGCCGCGTGCGCGCTGCTCGGCGTCACCGAGGTGTACGCCGTCGGCGGCGCCCAGGCGGTCGCGATGTTCGCCCTCGGCACCGAGGAGTGCGAGCCGGTGAACATGGTCACCGGCCCCGGCAACATCTACGTGGCCGCCGCCAAGCGCTACTTCGCCGGCCGGATCGGCATCGACTCCGAGGCCGGACCGACCGAGATCGCCGTCCTCGCCGACGACAGCGCCGACCCGGCGGAGGTCGCCGCCGACCTGATCAGCCAGGCCGAGCACGGCCCGACCTCGGGCTCGGTGCTGGTCACCGACTCGGTGGCGCTCGCCGACGCGGTCGAGGCCGAGCTGAAGACCCAGGTCGCCCGGACCAAGCACGCCGAGCGGGTGGCCGAGGCCCTCGGCGGCCGCCAGTCCGGCGTCATCCTGGTCGACGACCTGGAGCAGGGCCTGGCCGTCGTCAACGCCTACGCCGCCGAGCACCTGGAGATCCAGACCAGGGACCCGCGCGCCGTCGCCGCGAAGGTCCGCAACGCGGGCGCGATCTTCATCGGCCGGTACACCCCGGTCTCGCTCGGCGACTACGCGGCCGGCTCCAACCACGTGCTGCCCACCGGCGGCTGCGCCTGCCACTCGGCCGGCCTGTCCGTGCAGACTTTCCTGCGCGGCGTGCAGGTCGTCGAGTACGACCGCGAGGCGCTGGCCGGCATCGCCGCGCACGTGGTCACCCTGGCGGACGCCGAGGACCTGCCCGGTCACGGCGACGCGATCAAGGCACGTTTCGTCGGAGACGAAGACAATTGGCAGAGCGAGTGGACGGTTCCCGGCACGTGATCACCATCGACGACCTTCCCGTCCGGGAGGAGCTGCGCGGACAGTCGCCCTACGGCGCCCCGCAACTCGACGTCCCGGTCCAGCTGAACACCAACGAGAACCCGTACCCGCTCCCCGAGGAGCTGGTCGCCCGGATCGCCGAGCGGGTCGCCGAGGCCGCCCGCCACCTCAACCGCTACCCCGACCGGGACGCGGTCGAACTGCGCGAGGGCCTGGCCGCCTACCTCACCCGGACCACCGGCTTCGCCGTCGCCCGGGAGAACGTCTGGGCCGCCAACGGCTCCAACGAGGTGCTCCAGCAGCTGCTGCAGACCTTCGGCGGCCCCGGCCGCACCGCGCTCGGCTTCGAGCCCTCCTACTCGATGCACGCGCTGATCTCCCGGGGCACCGGGACCGGCTGGATCTCCGGCCCGCGCAACGCCGACTTCACCATCGACCTGGACGCGGCCGCCGCGGCGATCGCCGAGCACCGGCCGCACGTGCTGTTCGTCTGCTCGCCGAACAACCCGACCGGGACCGCCGTCGCCGCCGACACCGTGCTGCGGCTCTACGAGGCCGCGCAGGCCGCCCGGCCCAGCCTGGTCGTGGTCGACGAGGCGTACGTCGAGTTCTCGCACCGCCCCTCGCTGCTGTCGCTGACCGAGGGCCGCCCCAACCTGGTGGTCACCCGCACCATGTCCAAGGCGTTCGGCGCGGCCGGACTGCGCCTGGGCTACCTGGCCGCCGACCCGGCGGTGGTGGACGCCGTCCAGCTGGTGCGCCTGCCGTACCACCTGTCGGCCGTCACCCAGGCGACCGCGCTGGCCTGCCTGGAGCACACCGACACCCTGCTCGGCTACGTCGGCCGGCTCAAGGACGAGCGCGACCGGCTGGTCGGCGCCCTGCGCGGACTCGGACTGGAGGTGACCGACTCGGACGCCAACTTCGTCCAGTTCGGCCGCTTCGCCGACACCCACGCCGTCTGGCGGGCCGTCCTCGACCGCGGCGTCCTGGTCCGGGACAACGGCGTCCCCGGGTGGCTGCGCGTCACCGCCGGCACCCCCGCCGAGAACGACGCCTTCCTGGCCGCCGTCGCCTCAGTGATCAAGGAGCTGTAACCCCGTATGACCCGCATCGGACGCGTCGAGCGCACCACCAAGGAGACGTCCGTCCTGGTCGAAATAGACCTCGACGGCACCGGCAAGACCGACATCTCCACGGGCGTCGGCTTCTACGACCACATGCTCGACCAGCTCGGCCGCCACGGCCTCTTCGACCTGACCGTGAAGACCGACGGCGACCTGCACATCGACAGCCACCACACCATCGAGGACACCGCCCTCGCGCTCGGCGCCGCCTTCCGGCAGGCGCTCGGCGACAAGGTCGGCATCTACCGCTTCGGCAACTGCACCGTCCCCCTGGACGAGGCGCTCGCCCAGGTGACCGTCGACCTCTCCGGCCGCCCCTACCTGGTGCACACCGAGCCGGAGAAGATGGCGCCGATGATCGGCGCCTACGACACCACCATGACCCGGCACATCCTGGAGTCCTTCGTGGCCCAGGCCCGGATCGCCCTGCACGTCCACGTGCCCTACGGGCGCAACGCCCACCACATCGTGGAGTGCCAGTTCAAGGCGCTGGCCCGGGCCCTGCGCTACGCCTCCGAGCGCGACCCGCGCGCGGCCGGCATCCTCCCGTCGACCAAGGGTGCGCTGTGAGCAACACCGCGATGATCCTCATCTTCGTCGGGCTCTTCCTGGCCGGCGGCGTCATCTCGTTCTGGAAGCAGAAGCAGGCGAAGGGCGTCATCCTCGTCCTCGCGCTGGGCTCGGTCATGTGCCTGGGTGCCGGCCTGATGCGCCTGTGACCGCCCGGCGAACGAAAGAACTGGACACCTGAACATGGGCAAGAACGTCGTGGTGCTCGACTACGGCTCCGGCAACCTCCGCTCGGCGCAGCGCGCCCTGGAACGGACCGGGGCGACCGTCACCGTCACCTCCGACTACCAGCGGGCGATGGACGCCGACGGCCTGCTCGTTCCCGGCGTCGGCGCCTTCGAAGCCTGCATGCGCGGGCTGAAGTCGGTCCGCGGGGACTGGATCGTCGGACGCCGGCTGGCCGGCGGCCGACCGGTCATGGGCATCTGCGTGGGCATGCAGATCCTCTTCGAGAAGGGCGTCGAGCACGGGGTGGAGACCGCCGGCTGCGACGAGTGGCCGGGCACCGTGGAGCCGCTGGAGGCCCCGGTCGTCCCGCACATGGGCTGGAACACCGTGGACGCCCCCGAGGGCAACCGGATGTTCGCCGGCCTCGACGCGGACGCCCGCTTCTACTTCGTCCACTCCTACGGGGTGCGGCACTGGGAACTGGAGACCCACAGCGCGCGGATCAACCCGCCGCTGGTCACCTGGGCCACCCACGGGCAGCCGTTCGTGGCGGCGATCGAGAACGGCCCGCTCTGGGCCACCCAGTTCCACCCCGAGAAGTCCGGCGACGCCGGCGCCGCCCTGCTGACCAACTGGGTCAACACCCTCTGACGACGGAAGACGTGTACCACATGAGCCGCCTCGAACTGCTGCCCGCCGTCGACGTCCGGGACGGGCAGGCCGTCCGCCTGGTCAAGGGTGCCTCCGGCACCGAGACCTCCTTCGGCGAGCCGCTCGCCGCCGCCCTCGCCTGGCAGGACGCCGGCGCCGAGTGGCTGCATCTGGTCGACCTCGACGCCGCCTTCGGCACCGGCTCCAACCGCGAGCTGGTCCGGGGCATCACCGAGACCCTCGACATCAAGGTCGAGCTGTCCGGCGGCATCCGCGACGACGCCTCGCTGGCCGCCGCCCTCGCCACCGGCTGCACCCGGGTCAACCTCGGCACCGCCGCCCTGGAGAGCCCGGACTGGGTCGCCAAGGTCATCGCCGAGCACGGCGACCGGATCGCCGTCGGCCTCGACGTGGTCGGCACCACCCTGCGCGGCCGGGGCTGGACCAGCGAGGGCGGCCAGCTCTTCGAGGTGCTGGCCCGCCTGGACGCCGAGGGCTGCGCCCGCTACGTCGTCACCGACGTCGACCGGGACGGCACCCTGACCGGCCCCAACCTGAAGCTGCTGCGCGACGTGTGCGCCGCCACCGACCGTCCGGTGGTCGCCTCCGGCGGCGTCTCCTCGCTGGACGACCTGGTCGCGATCGCCGGCCTGGTCGGCGAGGGAGTCGAGGGCGCGATCGTCGGCAAGGCACTCTACGAGCAGAAGTTCACCCTCGGAGAGGCGTTGGAGGCGGTTTCGGGATGACGGAACGTCGGATCGTGCGCGGCCGGGTCGACGGGTTCTCCCGCTGGGAGGAAATCCTCGGCGCGTCGCAGGCGGTCGCCGTCGGGGACCACGTCCACGTGGCCGGTGCCAGGCCGCTGGTGGACGGTGTGCTGCAGGGCGAGGGCGACCCCTACGAGCAGGTGCGGGCCGCCGTCGGCAACGCGCTGGCGGCCCTGGCCGCGTACGGTCTGACGGCGGACGACGTGGTCCGCACCCGGGTGTACCTCACCCACTCCCGTGACATCGACGCGGCGGGCCGCGCCCACCAGGAACTCTTCGGGGCCGTGCGCCCGGTCACCACCCTCGTGGTGGTGCAGAGCCTGGTCGACTCCCGGATGCTCGTCGAGGTCGAACTCGACGCCCACCGCGCCGGACTCGCCGCCACCCTGGAAGCTCTGGAAGGCAAGCAGCCGTGACCCTCGCAGTACGTGTCATCCCCTGTCTGGACGTCGACGCCGGCCGCGTGGTCAAGGGCGTCAACTTCCAGAACCTGCGGGACGCCGGGGACCCGGTCGAGATGGCCAGGCTCTACGACGCCGAGGGCGCCGACGAGCTGACCTTCCTCGACATCACCGCGTCCTCCGGCGACCGCGAGACCACCTACGACGTGGTCCGCCGCACCGCCGAGCAGGTGTTCATCCCGCTCACCGTCGGCGGCGGCGTCCGCGCCGTCGAGGACGTCGACAAGCTGCTGCGGGCCGGTGCCGACAAGGTCGGCGTCAACACCGCCGCCATCGCCCGCCCCGAGCTGGTCCGCGAGATCGCCCGGCGGTTCGGCCGCCAGGTGCTGGTGCTGTCGGTGGACGCCCGCCGCTGCCCCGAGGGCACCGAGACCGCGTCCGGCTTCGAGGTCACCACCCACGGCGGCCGCGAGGGCACCGGCCTGGACGCGGTGGAGTGGGCCGGGCGCGCCGCCGAGCTGGGCGCGGGCGAGATCCTGCTCAACTCGATGGACGCCGACGGCACCAAGGACGGCTACGACCTGGAGCTGATCCGGTCCGTGCGGGCGGCCGTGTCCGTCCCGGTGATCGCCTCCGGCGGCGCCGGGAAGCTCGCCGACTTCGCCCCCGCGGTGGCGGCCGGCGCGGACGCGGTGCTGGCGGCGAGCGTCTTCCACTTCGGGGACCTGCGGATCGGCGAGGTCAAGGGCGCGCTGCGGGAGGCCGGGCACCCGGTCCGCTGAGTCCGCGCCGAGGCCGGTCGGCGCCGGGGCCGTCGGGGTCGCGCTCCGGTCCGTCGGGGCCGGTGCCCGGTTCGGCGCCGGCGGCCACCGCCAGCAGGCCCGGCAGCGAGAGCACCGTCGTCCTGCGTCGGCCGAGCCGGATCAGCCCGTGGCCGGCCAGCTCGTGCAGGGCGTGGTGCACCCGTCGTTCCCCGGCGCCGACCAGTGCGGCCAGCTCGGCCTGGGTCAGCCGGGGGCGGACGGTGAGGCCGGCCCCGCGCGGGCCGGCGGTGCCGTACCGGCCGGCCAGGTCGGCGAGGTGGTGGGCGAGCCGGTGCACCACCGGTTCCGACACCAGGCCGACCAGTCGGCGGGTGGTGACCCGGCCCCGGTGCACCAGACAGCGGCTCAGCGCGAGTCCGGCCGCCGCGTGGCCGCCGAGCCAGTGCAGCCAGTCCGCCTGGGAGATCCGGCGCAGGGTGACCGGTCCGGCCGCCGTCACCGTGGCCGAGCGGGGCCGGTCGTCGAGCGCGGCCGCCTCGCCGACGACGTCGCCGTACGCGCGGATGTCCAGCAGCGCGGGGGCCCCACCGGTGTCCTCCACGGTCGCCTTGGCGAAACCGGTCAGCAGCAGCAGGACGAAGCCGCCGAGGTCGCGGTCGAGGATCAGGGTCTCGCCGTGGCCGTGCGCGCGCCGGGTGCCGAGCCGCAGGACGGCCCGCTCGGCGGCCAGCGCGGCCGGGGAGCCGTCGCGGCGCAGCTCGGCGAGCAGCGTCCCCTCGGGCCAGCCGCCCCCGGGCGGGCCCGCGGCGGGCGCGGGCCGCGGCTCTCCGCACTGCCGTCCCGGGTACTGCGGTCCCGGGTGCTGCGGTCCTGTGTGCTGCGCCGGTGCCACCCCGTGCTCCTCCGCTCCGGCGGTGGGGCCGTGCCCCCTGCGGCGGAGAGGCTAGCGCAGCACGGTGGGTGGCGGAAGGCGTGGCGGCGGCCCCGGCGGCGGCCGGTCGGCCGGGCGCCGGGGCGGGCGCGGGTGCTGGTGCTGGTGCGTCACCCGTCAGGTGTCCTCCCGCGGCTCGCCCTTGATCAGGGCGAACGGGGCGCCGAACGGGTCGGCCAGCCAGGCGATCCGGCCGACGTCCGGCAGGTCCTCCGGTCCCATCAGCACCGTCGCCCCGGCAGCGGTGGCCCGGGCGACCACCGCGTCCACGTCGGAGGAGCCGAAGTACGGCGTCCAGGACGGCGGCTGGGACTCGGCCAGCACCGGGGCGAGGCCGCCGAAGGAGGTGGCCCGCAGGTCGCCCCCGGCCGGGGAGAGCACCTTGTACGTCATGCCGGGCGCCGGGAAGTCCTCCTCGCGCCAGCCGAACACCGCCCGGTAGAAGCCGAAGCCGGCGTCCACGGAGCCGGTGTGCAGCTCGACCCAGATCAGCGCGCCGTCCTCGGACACGGCGTCCAGGCCGGTGACGGCGCCCGGCTGCCAGACCGCGAACTCCGCGCCCTGCGGGTCGGTCAGCTGGGCCATCCGCCCGGCGTCCATCACGTCGAAGGCCGGGACCCGGACGGTGCCGCCGGCCCGCTCGACGGCACCGGCGGCGGCCTCGGCGTCGGAGGTGCGGAAGTACGTCGTCCAGGCGGAGTGCGCGCCGTCCTCGGTGAGCGGGCCGACGGCGGCGACCGTCCGGCCGTCCAACTGGAGGAAGCCGTAGCCGCCGGCCTCCGGGCCGGCCGACCGGAAGGTCCAGCCGAACACCGCCCCGTAGAACGCGGCGGCGGCCGCCGGGTCGGGGCTGCCGAGGTCGATCCAGCAGGGGGAGCCGACCGGGTAGTCGGTGGTGATCATGGTGTCGCGTCCCTTCGGGGGAGACGGGTACGACGGGCAGGGGGCCGGGCGGCCGCCACCGTGGGCCCGGCGGCGCCCCTCCCGGCCACCTGCGAGTCTGCCCCCCGCCACTGACATCCGCAGCCGGGGCGGGACCCCGGTGGCGCTACTCGCGCTCGGGGAGCGGGAGGGCGTGCCGCAGGGCCTCGACGGCGTCGTGCGGGCCGTCGACCTCGACCCGGGTCCGGGCGCCCCGGCCGAAGGCGAACAGCACCAGTTCGCCCGGTTCGCCGGTGATCCGCACCGTCTCCGGTCCGGCCGGGCCGACGGCCAGGGTCCGGCCGTCCGGGTGGCACAGCTCCAGCCGCACCGGGGAGCGGCGGCCCGCCTCCAACCGGGCGGGCAGCGACAGGCGGCGCCAGAGCGCCTCGGCCCGCCCGGCCGGCACCGCCGTCGGCACCGGGCCGTCGCCGGCCCGGGCCACGTCCTCGGCGTGCACGTAGTACTCGACGGTGTTGCCCGCCTCGTCCGCGCCGGGCAGGGAGAACAGGGAGAACGCGGGCGGTCCGGCCCGGAACGTCCGGACCAGTTCCTCGTACGGCCGCGCGGCGTAGGACTCCTGCACCCGCTGGGTCCAGCCGGCCAGCGGGCCGCCCCGGATGCCGGCGGCGGCGTCCGGCCGCCGCTCGCGGAGCACCAGGTGGGCGGCGAGGTCCCGGGTGGTCCACCCGGCGCAGAGGGTGGGCGCGTCCGGCCCGGCGGCGGCCAGCAGTTCGGCCAGGCGGTGGCGCTCGGCGAGCGCGTGGTTAGACATGCGGCCCACCCTACGAGTGCCGACGGAGGGTCAGCGCAGGTGCCCGGTGAGCTTGCCGGTGTCCGGCCGGTTGCCCGCCGTCAGGACGCAGGTGTAGTCGCGCCAGCCCTGCTGGTAGAAGGAGTAGTTCGGGCCCACCGGGTAGCTGTAGTACGGTCCGCCGCCGCCCTGCCGGGCCTCGGCGGCGGCCTGGGCCTCCTTGCAGCCGTCCCGCATCGCGTTGCCGATCACGTAGCCGTCGGTCAGTCCCTCGGGCAGCAGCTGGTCGGCGATCGCCTCGCCGTCGTGCTTGCCCTCGCAGGGGCGGGCCTCCGGCTTGGTGACGGTCCTGCTCAGCTGCGGGTGGTCCAGGCAGGTCCCGACGGTGAAGAAAGCGTAGGGGACCACCTTCGTCGGCGTCGGGGTCGGCGTGGGGGTGGGCGTGGCTGTCGGGGTGGGGGTCGGTGTCGCGGTGGTGGGGGAGGGCGGGGGCGGCGCCGGGGCGGGGTCGTCCCCCGGCCACAGCAGGACCGTCGCGACCACCGCGAGCAGCAGCACCAGCACCGCCGCGACGCCGACCCGCAGGCCGCGGGACGGCCGGGCGTCCTCGCCGCCGGGCCGGTCGGCGGCGGGCCGGTCGCGGCCGGGCGGCTCGGCAGGCTCGGCGGCGTGCTGCTCGGAGGTCATGACCACGAGAATGGCGCAGAGCGGGGGTGCCCGGCAGGCGGTTGGCAGAACTCGTTCGATCGGATGGTCCTCCCGGCCGGAGCACCACCCCCCGGTCCCTGCTCCACGCCCCCGGCGCCGAGCCGCCACGCCCCCCGGCGTCGAGCCGCCACGCCCCCCGGCGCCCCGCCCGACGTGCCCCGCGGCCCCGCCCAGGGGCGCGGCCGCGATCCGGACGGCGGACCTGGCGGCCGGACCGGGCTGTCACAATGGCCCCATGTCCACCACACCCGCCGCCCCCGGCTCCACCGCCCTGGCCCCCGCGATCGCCGCCCGGCTCAAGCGGACCGCGGACGGGCTGCTCCCGGCCGTCGCGCAGCAGTACGACACCGGTGAGGTGCTGATGCTGGGCTGGATGGACGACGAGGCGCTGCACCGCACCCTCACCACCGGCCGCTGCACCTACTGGAGCCGCAGCCGCCACGAGTACTGGGTGAAGGGCGACACCTCCGGCCACGTCCAGCTGGTCAAGTCGGTCGCGCTCGACTGCGACGGCGACACCCTGCTGGTCAAGGTCGACCAGACCGGCGCGGCCTGCCACACCGGCGACCGCACCTGCTTCGACGCCGACGTGCTCCCGCTCGGCTGAACCGCCCGCTCCGCCCCTCCCCGTAAGGTGCCGCCCGCATGGACCTCGAAGCCTTCCGCAAGCTCGCCGTCGACACCCGGGTCATCCCGGTCACCCGCAGGCTCCTCGCGGACGGCCTCACCCCGATCGGCCTCTACCGGAGCCTGGCCGCCGAGCGCCCCGGCACCTTCCTGCTGGAGTCCGCCGAACAGGGCCGCAGCTGGTCGCGCTACTCCTTCGTCGGGGTCCGCAGCGCCGCCACCCTGACCGCCGGTCCCGACGGCGACGCCCGCTGGCTCGGCGCCCCGCCGGTCGGCATCCCCACCACCGGCGACCCGCTGGAGGTGCTGCGCGCCGCGCTGCGGACCCTGCACACCCCGCGCCACCCCGACGACGGCCTGCCGCCGCTCACCGGCGGCCTGGTCGGCTACCTGGGCTACGACGTCGTGCGGCGCCTGGAGAAGCTGCCCGACCTCAACCCGGACGACCTGAGGCTGCCCGAGCTCACCATGCTGCTGGCCACCGACCTGGCCGTGCTCGACCACGCCGACGGCACCGTGCTGCTGATCGCCAACGCCGTCAACCACAACGACCTGGAGAGCGGGGTCGACGAGGCGTACGCGGACGCCGTCGCCCGGCTCGACCGGATGGAGGCCGACCTGCTCAAGCCGGTCGACCCCGGTCTGGCGACCTTCACCCCGACCGGCCCCGGCGAGGTCCGCTCGCCGTTCGGCGGGGAGCCCTACCGGGCCGCGGTGGAGGAGATCAAGGAGCGGATCCGGGCCGGCGAGGCGTTCCAGGTGGTGCCCTCGCAGCGGTTCGAGGCGCCCTGCCCCGCCTCCGCGCTGGACGTCTACCGGGTGCTGCGCACCACCAACCCCAGCCCGTACATGTACCTGTTCCGCTTCCCCGGTCCGGACGGCGGCGCCGAGGGCGGTTTCGACGTGGTCGGCTCCAGCCCGGAGGCGCTGGTCAAGGTCACCGACGGGGAGGCGATGCTGCACCCGATCGCCGGCACCCGGCACCGCGGCGCCACCCCGCACGAGGACGCCGGGCTGGCCGCCGAGCTGCTCGCCGACCCCAAGGAGCGGGCCGAGCACCTGATGCTGGTGGACCTCGGCCGCAACGACCTCGGGCGGGTCTGCGAGCCGGGCAGCGTCGAGGTGGTCGACTTCATGCAGATCGAGCGCTACAGCCACGTCATGCACATCGTCTCCACCGTGACCGGGAAGGTCGCCGAGGGGCGGACCGCCTTCGACGTGCTGACCGCGTGCTTCCCGGCCGGCACGCTCTCCGGCGCGCCCAAGCCGAGGGCGATGCGGATCATCGAGGAGCTGGAGCCCACCCGCCGCGGCCTGTACGGCGGCTGCGTCGGCTACCTGGACTTCGCGGGGGACTCGGACACCGCGATCGCGATCCGCACCGCGGTGCTGCGCGACGGCACGGCGTACGTCCAGGCCGGGGCCGGCGTGGTCGCCGACTCCGACCCGCACGGCGAGGACACCGAATGCCGCAACAAGGCCGCCGCCGTCCTGCGGGCGGTCGCCACCGCGAATACGCTGCGTAGGCCGTAGGCCCCAGGGCCCCGCGCGCGTCGCGGGGCCGCCGCAGCGGAAGGGACGACAGCATGCCTGACGTGCAGCGGAGGATCGTGGCCGCCGCCAGGGAGCAGCTGCTGCGGCAGTCGGGCGGCCACGGCGGCGTCCGCCCGGTGGTGGACGGGGACGGGCCGCGGACCCGGCTCCTGGTGCTGGCCCCGGGCGCGTCCTCGGACGCCGCCGGACGGTACCGGACGGCGGACGCGCTGGCGGTGCTGGAGGTCGTGCCGGTGCCGGACCCGGCCGGGGGCCACCGCGCCCACGCGGACGCGCGTGTCCCGCTGTACGTCGTGGTGGATCCGGGCGAGGCGGTCTGCACGGTGCACAGCCGGCCGCTGCCCGGCGTCGGGTACCGGGAGGCGGAGCGGGTGCCGTTCGGGAACGATCTCTTCCTGCCGCTGGGGGAGCGGACGCTGGTGCTGGAGACGGGGGACTTCCCGGTCGAGCCGCCGACCCCGGGTGCGGCGGCGGGGTGAGGGCGGGGGACACTGGTCCGGTGAGCGCTGAAGCCCGAACCGACGCCGTGTCCGCCGACCCCGCCGCCGCACCCGCGCCCGCCGCGCGGGCCGGGCGCCGCACGCTCGGGGTGATGCTGCTGCTGACCGTGCTGGGCGCGGTGCTGGTGCTGACCGCCGCCGGGCGGGTCTGGGCCGAGGGCCTGGCCGGCACCCTGGAGGTGTCCGCCACCGGTGGGAAGATCTCCGAACTGCCCGCCGGGCTGGCCATGGTGGCCCTGGCGGCGGCGGTCGCGGTGTTCGCGGTGCGCGGCGCCGGACGGCTCGCGGTCGGGGCGCTGACGGTGCTGGCCGGGCTCGGCGCGGCGGCGGCCGCCGCGGCGGGCGCGGGGGACACCGCCGCGCTGGACGGCGAGGCGGCCCGCAAGCTGGCGCTGACCGGTTCCGCCGCGACCGGCGTCGGGCACACCGCCTGGCCGTGGGTGGCACTGCTGGGCGGACTGCTGCTGGCACTGGCCGGACTCCTGACCGTCCGGTACGGGCGCGGCTGGCCGGCCATGGGCAGCCGGTACGAGGCGCCGACCGGTCGGGCGCCGGTCCGGCGGGCGGCCGCCGAGACCCCGGCGGACCTGTGGAAGGCGCTGGACCGGGGCGAGGACCCGACCGCGCGCTGAGGCCGGCCGGCCCGGTCGTACTGTGACGCGATAGACCCGCCACCCGCTTTGGGCCGCCGGTGTACGGCCCGGCACAATGGAGACGTCAACCCGCCAGGGGCCCGCAGGCCCGGCCGGGGCCCCGAGAGCGTAGGAGCACCATCAGATGTCTGCAGGAACGAAGGCTGCCAGCGGCCACACCGTCGCCGCCTGGACCGGCGTGACGATCTCCTTCATCGGCTTCGCCATCGCGGGTGTCGCGATGATCCTGCCGTCGGTGCTCCTGGTCTGGGGCGGCCTGGCGGTCGTGGTGGCCGGCGGCGTGGTCGGCAAGGCCATGGCGATGGCCGGCATGGGCGCGCAGCCCAGCGTCCACACCTACACCCCGGAGGAGCAGGCCGCGCTGGCCGGCAGCCCGGCCTGACCCGGCCGGACCTCCCACGTGAACGGCGGGCGGCAGGCCCGCCGTTTCGTTTCTCCCACCGCGCCGCCGGGAGGGGCACAATCATGGGCGTGAACGCCGCCCCCGCCCCCACCGCCGCCGCCCGGCCCTCCGGCCCCCGCCGGCTGGTTCCGCCGCTGGCCGCCGCGGTCGCCGTGGCCGTCCCCGCCGGATACATCGCCGCGGTGGACCCGAACAGCCCCGGTCACTACCCGGACTGTCCCTTCCTCGCGGCCACCGGCTGGTGGTGCCCGGGCTGCGGGGGGCTGCGCTGTGTGCACGCGCTGACCCACGGGGACCTCAACGGTGCCCTGCACGACAACGCGGTGGCGGTGCTGCTGTTCGTGGTGCTGGCGGTGCTCTGGGCGCGCTGGCTCTGGGCGGCGCTGCGCGGACTGCCCGGGCCGCGGCTCGCCCTCGGGTCCCGGCGGTGGGTGCTGGTGGCGCTGTTCGTGCTGGTCTTCACGGTGGTCCGCAATCTGCCGGTCGGTGCCGGGCTGGCCCCGCCGTCGGTCTGAGCGGGGTCCGGGCCGGCGAGTGGCCGGAGTGGCCGGAGTGGCGGGCCGGGGGTGGCCGTTCCCGGCCCCGGTTCGGCGCCGGGCGGCGCGGCGGCACCGCCGCGGTTCGACGGTCGGGCGGGAGGGCGGAGCGGTGAAGGCGCAGGCCGGAGCCCCCGCCAGGTGTCCGGACCACGAGACGCGCGCCGGGTGGATGCGCTGTGCGCCCCCCCGTGCCGATACCATCGAAGGGCCGGAGGCCCATTGGCCGCCGGCTCCTCGCCAGCAGTCACTGGCAAACATGATGGGGGCGCCCGAGTGAGTGTGCTCGACTCGATCGTCGAAGGGGTCCGCGAGGACCTCGCCGAGCGACAGGCCCGGGTCTCGCTGGACCAGCTCAAGGAGCTCGCCGCCAAGGCCCCGGACGCCAAGGACGGCGTGGCCGCGCTGCGCGGCGACGGCATCCGGGTGATCTGCGAGGTCAAGCGCTCCAGCCCGTCCAAGGGCGCGCTGGCCACGATCGCGGACCCGGCCTCCCTGGCGACCGACTACGCGGCCGGCGGTGCCGCCGCGATCAGCGTGCTGACCGAGCAGCGCCGCTTCGGCGGCTCGCTCGCGGACCTGGACGCCGTCCGCGCCGCCGTGGACACCCCGCTGCTCCGCAAGGACTTCATCGTCACCGCCTACCAGCTGTGGGAGGCTCGCGCGCACGGCGCCGACCTCGCGCTGCTGATCGTCGCGGCCCTCGACCAGCCGGCCCTGGTGTCGCTGATCGAGCGCGCCGAGTCGATCGGCCTCACTCCGCTGGTGGAGGTGCACGACGAGGAGGAGATCAAGCGCGCGGTCGACGCCGGGGCGCGGATCATCGGTGTCAACGCCCGCAACCTCAAGACCCTTGAGGTGGACCGCAACACCTTCGGCAACGTCGTCCACGCCATTCCGGACAACGTCGTGAAGATCGCCGAGTCCGGGGTGCGCGGCCCGCTGGACGTGATCTCCTACGCCAACCTGGGCGCGGACGCGGTCCTGGTCGGCGAGTCCCTGGTGACCGGCAAGGACCCGCGGGCCGCCGTGGCCGATCTGGTCGCGGCCGGCGCCCACCCGGCGATCCGGCACAAGGACTGATCCCGCCGCCATGAAGATCGCCACTCGCCTCGCCCCCGGCTGCCGCCCGCGCGGCTGCCGCGCGCCCGCGCGCCGGGTGCTGGGGCGGCGGGTGCGGTACGTCATCGGCTGCGAGCCCGGACAGATCCCCGGGCGGCGATGGCGCACGACGTCCGGCTGACCGCAGCCCGTCGGCTGTCGGCCGTCAGACGTCACGTCACCCGTCGTCATCGTCCCGAGGGATTTCACCATGTCCGAAAAGCCTGAAAAGTCCGACGAGTCCAGTAGGGACCACCTTCCCGGCGCCGAGGTGCCGGACGCGCGCGGGTACTTCGGCGCGTACGGCGGCCGCTTCATCCCGGAGGCGCTCGTCGCCGCCGTCGAGCAGGTCGCCGACGAGTACGAGAAGGCCAAGGCCGACCCGGCCTTCACCGCCGAACTCGACGCGCTGCTCAAGGACTACACCGGCCGCCCCAGCCCGCTGACCGACGTCCGGCGGTTCTCCGCCGAGGCCGGCGGCGCGCGGATCCTGCTCAAGCGCGAGGACCTCAACCACACCGGCTCGCACAAGATCAACAACGTGCTGGGGCAGGCCCTGCTCACCAGGCGGATGGGCAAGACCCGGATCATCGCCGAGACCGGCGCCGGCCAGCACGGCGTGGCCACCGCCACCGCCTGCGCCCTGTTCGGCTTCGACTGCACCATCTACATGGGCGAGGTCGACACTCAGCGGCAGGCGCTCAACGTCGCCCGGATGCGGATGCTGGGCGCCGAGGTGGTCGCCGTGACCTCCGGCAGCCGGACGCTCAAGGACGCCATCAACGAAGCCTTCCGGGACTGGGTCGCCAACGTCGACTCCACCCACTACCTGTTCGGCACCGTGGCCGGCCCGCACCCGTTCCCGATGATGGTCCGGGACTTCCACCGGGTGATCGGGATCGAGGCGCGGCAGCAGGTGCTCGACCGCACCGGCCGACTGCCCGACGCGGTCGTGGCGTGCGTCGGCGGCGGCTCCAACGCGATGGGCATCTTCCACGAGTTCATCCCGGACGCCGGGGTGCGGTTGATCGGCTGCGAGGCGGCCGGCGAGGGCGCCGAGACGCCCAGGCACGCCGCCACCCTCACCAAGGGCGACCCGGGGGTGCTGCACGGCTCCCGGACGTACGTCCTGCAGGACGAGGACGGCCAGACCATCGAGTCGCACTCGATCTCGGCCGGCCTCGACTACCCGGGCGTCGGTCCGGAGCACGCCTGGCTGAAGGACACCGGCCGGGCCGAGTACCGCCCGGTCACCGACGACGCCGCCATGCAGGCGCTGCGGCTGCTGTCCCGCACCGAGGGCATCATCCCGGCCATCGAGAGCGCGCACGCGCTGGCCGGCGCCCTCGAACTGGGCCGCGAGCTCGGCCCCGGGGCCACCGTCCTGGTCTCGCTCTCCGGGCGGGGCGACAAGGACATGCACACCGCCGCCGAGTACTTCGGCCTCTACGACGAGCCGGGCGCCGGCTCCGCCCACGGGGGTAAGTGACCATGGCTTCCAAGCTCAGTGGCATCCTGGCCGGCGCCGAGGCCGAGGGCCGCGCCGCGCTGATCGGCTACCTGCCGGCCGGGTTCCCGACCGTGGACGGCGGCATCCGCGCCGTCGGCGCGCTGCTCGACGGCGGCTGCGACATCGTCGAGATCGGCCTGCCCCACTCCGACCCGGTGCTGGACGGCCCGACCATCCAGACCGCCGACGACATCGCGCTGCGCGGTGGCGTGCGGATCAAGGACGTGCTGCGCACCGTCCAGGAGGTGGCCTCGGCGCATCCCGCCGCGGCGGTGCTGGTCATGACCTACTGGAACCCGGTGGACCGGTACGGCGTCGCGCGGTTCGCCGCCGACCTGGCCGCGGCCGGCGGGGCGGGCTGCATCCTGCCGGACCTGCCGGTGGAGGAGTCCGTCGAGTGGCGCAAGGCGGCCGAGGAACACGGTCTGGACACCGTGTTCGTGGTCGCGCCGAGCAGCCAGGACCGCCGGCTGGCGGAGGTCACGGCGGCCGGCAGCGGATTCGTGTACGCGGCCGCGGTGATGGGTGTGACCGGCAGCCGGGCGCAGGTCGGCGACCTGGCCGAGGACCTGGTCGCCCGGACCAGGGCCACCACCGACCTGCCGGTCTGCGTCGGCCTCGGGGTGTCGACCCGTGAGCAGGCGGCGCAGGTCGCCGGGTTCGCGGACGGCGTCATCGTCGGTTCGGCCTTCGTGCAGCGGATCCTGGACGCGGACGGCGACGAGGCGGCCGCGCTGACGGCGGTCCGCGAGCTGGCCGGCGAGTTGGCGCGGGGCGTCCGCCGGAGCTAGGGCGTTCTTCTTCGACGGCCCGTCATCTCTTCGGAGGTGGCGGGCCGTCGGCGTTCCCGGGGCACGCGTCGGCGGCGCTCCCCGGGCGCGGGCGGTCGGCCGGACCCGAACGGGTGAACAGTGCGGGGCACGCGCATCAGCGGGGGTTGACCGGCGTTGAGTGGAGGGACGAGTGCACGAACCACGTGCCCCGGGGCGCGGGAGCGAGCGGAAGGGGTCGGCCGATGCCCGGTCTTCAGCGAGCCGTGCTGCTGCGGGCGGCCGCGGCCGCGCTGGCCCTCGGCGCCGCGCTCGGGGCGCAGGCGGCGGTCGTCCCGGCCCTGGCCAAGCGGGGGGTGGAGCGGGCCGAGCGGGACGCGTACGTGTGCGCCGAGGCGGTCCGGATGGAGGCGGTGGCGCGGGCCGGCCGCGCGGATCCGCAGGGGCGGCCGGCGCTCCTCGGCGACGGCGGGAGCGAGCCCGGGCGGTACGAGGTCGGCCGGTACGAACCCGGGCGGTACGAACTCGGGTGGCCGCCCGGCTGCGACCAGTCCACTCGTTAGGGTGAAACCGGGTCAACACCTATCAATATTCACTCTTTCGGCTTAAGTCGCGAAACCGGAGGAACCCGGCGTCGCCGTCGGCGGTTCATAGGGCGTGACGGTGTTTCCCGAGGGGGTTGTCCGGATGGTCGGGCCGGTGAAGGAGTGGATCGGCACGGCGGCCCGATTGGGGCTGGCCGTGGTCTGGGGCTGGGCGGGGCTGGCGAAGATCGCCGACCCGGCGGAGGCCGCCCAGGCGGTGCGCGCGTACGAGATCCTGCCCGAGGCCCTGGTCAAACCCGTCGGCCACGGGCTGCCCTTCCTGGAACTGGCGCTCGCGCTGCTGCTGATCGTCGGCCTGGGCACCCGCCTGGTCGCCGCGCTCTCGGCGGGCCTGCTGCTCGCCTTCATCGCCGGGATCGCCTCCGCCTGGGCCCGCGGCATCTCCATCGACTGCGGATGCTTCGGCGGCGGCGGGGCGGTCGACTCCTCGCAGACCGAGTACCTCCAGGAGATCCTGCGCGACACCGGGTTCCTGCTGCTGGCCGGCTGGCTGCTCCGGTGGCCCCGCACCAAGTTCTCGGTGGACGGCTGGCTGGCGCGCTGAGCGCCCCGCCCTCCCACCGCACCCCCGCCCCCGAAACCGGAATGTCCAAGACTGATGAGCGAGAAGAACCGAGAAGGCAAGCGCACCGCCCGTGAGCAAATGCTGGCGGACCGGGCCGCGGACGAGGCCCGCGGCCGCAAGAGGAAGAAGCTGATCATCGGCGGGGTGGCGCTCGCGGTCATCGCCGCCGCCGTGGTCACCGGAGTGGTGGTGCAGGACCAGCGCTCCAAGCCGGAGACCCCCACCGCCGCCCCGGCCGGCGCGATCGGGGACAAGAACCTGGTGATCCCGGTCGGCTCGGACAACTCGCCGGCCGTCCTCACCGTCTACGAGGACGCGCGCTGCCCCGCCTGCGGCACCTTCGAACGGGAGTTCTCGCCCACCATCAGCCAGCTGGAGGACGCGGGCAAGATCTACACCAACTACCACATCGTCTCGTTCATCGACCGGGCCGTGCCGGGCAAGGGCTCCCGCTACGGTGCCAACGCGCTGGCCTGCGCCCAGGACGCCGGACACTTCCGCGACTACCACGACGTGCTCTACCGCAACCAGCCCGACGAGACCAGCGACGCCTTCGGCGACAAGGCCACCCTGATCAACCTCGGCAAGCAGGTCAACGGACTCGACACCCCCGCCTTCGAGTCCTGCGTCAACAACTCCACGTACAGCGGATGGGTGTCGGCGGTCCAGCAGGACTTCGACAAGTCGAGCTACAAGTCCACCCCCACCGTCCTGCTCAACGGACAGCCGATCTACCCGAAGTTCAACAACGAGGAGATCACCCCGGCGAACCTGGTGAAGTGGGTCGACGCCGCCAACCAGGGCAAGACCCTGGGCACTCCGGGCACCCACGGACAGTCGCCGGCCCCCACCGCCACCGCCTCGGAGAGCAACAACCCCTCGCCGAACGCCGGCTGAGCCCGGCGCGCACGCCGCGGGGCGACCGCCGCCCTCCTCCCCGGTCGGAGGAGGGCGGCGGCGGGCCGTGCTCCGGGCCCGCGCGCCGATCTGTGCACCGACTGTGACCCGCCGGGGTGTCCTGGACGGGCCGTCGACCCTGTAGCGTCGGAGCTGCCATGGATATCGCCTACATTCCCAGCCCGTCGCGGGGTGTCCTGTACCTCGGACCGATCCCGCTTCGCGCCTACGCCTTCTGCATCATCCTCGGTGTCGTCGTGGCCGTCTGGCTCGGCAGCAAGCGCTGGGTCGCCCGGGGCGGCGGCAAGCACACCGTCGGCGACATCGCCGTCTGGGCCGTACCGTTCGGCCTGGTCGGCGGTCGGCTGTACCACGTGATCACCGACCACCAGCTGTACTTCGCCGAGGGCAAGAACCCCTGGAACGCCCTCAAGATCTGGGAGGGCGGCCTCGGTATCTGGGGCGCGATCGCGCTGGGCGCGGTCGGCGCCTGGATCGGCGCCCGCCGACGCGGCGTCCCGCTGCCCGCCTACGCCGACGCGATCGCCCCGGGCATCGCGCTCGCCCAGGCGCTGGGCCGCTGGGGCAACTGGTTCAACCAGGAGCTCTACGGCCGGGAGACCACGCTGCCGTGGGGCCTGGAGATCGACAGGACGCTGCCGAACGGCGAGGTCGTCACCGGGACCTACCACCCGACCTTCCTCTACGAGTCCCTCTGGTGCGTGGGCGTCGCGGCGCTGGTGATCTGGGCGGACAAGCGGTTCACCCTGGGTCACGGCCGGGTCTTCGCCCTGTACGTGGCCACGTACACCGTCGGCCGGTTCTGGATCGAGTGGCTGCGGATCGACGACGCGCACCACATCCTCGGCCTGCGGCTGAACGACTGGGTGGCGATCCTCGTCTTCCTCGGCGCCGTCGCGTACTTCGTGATCGCCGGGAAGAAGCACCCCGGCCGCGAGGACCCGGCGAGCATCGACCCGATGGCCGACGCCGACGAGCGGGCGGCGGCCCCGGCCGACCGGACCGCCGACGAGCCCGGTGACAAGCTGCCCGGTGGCAAGGTCGGTGACGAGGCCGGTGACGCGCCGGGCGGGAAGCCGGGCGACGAGTCCGGTCGGAAGTCGGGCGAGAAGCCGGGCGGCAAGGCCCAGGACTCCCTCGCCGAGAAGCTCGACAAGCTGGAGAAGGACGCCAGGAACCCGGCCTGACCTGCGCCGATCCCGGCCCCGGCCGCCTTCCGCACCGTGTGCGGAAGGCGGCCGCCGTCATGTTCGGACAGCCTTGCTTTGCTGGAAATGCCCAGGTCACGAGGGCTACGGTCGATAAGTAAGGCGATCGGACCAATGGACGGAGGGGGAAGAGTCGTGACCGCGACCACTCTGGAGCACGAGGCCGGGCACGCCCCGCGGATACCCGCCGCGGGGCACCACCGGGACGTCAACGGCGGCTGGCTGCGCCCGGCGGTGTTCGGCGCGATGGACGGACTGGTCTCCAACTTCGCGCTGATGACCGGCGTCGTCGGCGGCGCGGCCTCCAGCGGCACGGTGGTGCTCACCGGCCTGGCCGGGCTGGCCGCCGGCGCCTGCTCGATGGCGGCGGGCGAGTACACCTCGGTGGCCTCCCAGCGGGAACTGGTGCAGGCCGAGATCGAGGCGGAGCGGCTGGAACTGCGCCGCAACCCGCACGGGGAGCTGGCCGAGCTGGCCCAGGTGTACGTCGACCGGGGGGTGGACCCGGCGCTGGCCCACGAGGTGGCCCGGCAGCTGTCCGCCGACCCGGACCGGACGCTGGAGGTCCACGCCCGGGAGGAGCTGGGCATCGACCCCAACGACCTGCCCTCGCCGTGGGTGGCGGCCGGGTCCTCCTTCGTCTGCTTCGCGGTGGGCGCGCTGCTCCCGTTGCTGCCGTACCTGCTGGGCGCGACCTCGCTGGTGCCGGCGCTGCTGCTCTCCGCGGCCGGGCTGTTCGCCTGCGGCGCGGTGGTGGCACGGGTGACGGCGCGCAGCTGGTGGTTCAGCGGCCTGCGGCAGCTGCTGCTGGGCGGCGCGGCGGCCGGGGTGACGTACCTGCTCGGACGGCTGATCGGCGGGCAGATCGGCTAGGTGGTGCCGGGCGGTGAGCGGCCAGGTGTGCTGTTGCATGGTTATGCACTCGGATGAGTGAGATTGCACACACGGAGCCCTGGTTCCGCCTGGGTTGTCTCAGCATTCGAGCTGATCGGGCCACGGAATCGCATCTGTCGATCGAGTGTGGGAATGGATTCGCAGGCGGCCTTGATCGACCGTCGTGGCAGGCGGATGTCGCCCCTGTTTCAGGCGGGCGACGGGCGGGCACAATCGTCAGGGCGTGCGGCGCGGCACGCCCTCCCGCGGCACCCGTGACCTGCGGATCCGTCCCGCGATGTGGACGAGATATCCCGCTTCCCGGGATGTTCGGCATCATGTAACTTGCACGAAATCGCATCAGGGCCAACGTCGTCCCTACTGCACCAGCCTCCAAAGACGACGACGGGAGAGCCGATGCTTTCTGCATCCATGCACTCCGCCAACGAGCCCCAGGCCGGCGCCGCCCGCCCGCCGTACGCGCTCGTTCCGGATGCGCGACCTGCTGCTCAGGGCCTGTACGACCCGCGAAACGAGCACGACGCCTGTGGCGTCGGATTCGTCGCCACGCTGACCGGCATCGCCGACCACACCGTCGTCGAGCAGGCACTGACCGTGCTGCGCAACCTGGAGCACCGCGGCGCCACCGGCGCCGAGCCGGACTCCGGTGACGGCGCCGGCATCCTCACCCAGATCCCGGACGCCTTCCTGCGCGCCAAGGTCGGCTTCGAGCTCCCGGCCGTCGGCTCCTACGCGGTCGGCATCGCCTTCCTGCCCGACGCCGACGACCAGGACGCCGCCGCCGTCGCGCGGATCGAGGCCATCGCGGCCGACGAGAACCTGACCGTCCTCGGCTGGCGCGACGTCCCGGTCACCCCGGACCTGCTGGGCGCCACCGCCCGCGGCGTGATGCCCCGCTTCCGCCAGCTGTTCCTCGGCGGCGCGGACAAGAGCGGCATCGAACTCGACCGGGTCGCCTTCGTGGTCCGCAAGCGCTCCGAGCGCGAGGCCGGGGTCTACTTCCCGTCGCTGTCCGCCCGCACCATCGTCTACAAGGGCATGCTGACCACCGGCCAGCTGGAGCCCTTCTTCCCCGACCTGTCGGACCGGCTCTACGCCTCCGCGCTCGGCCTGGTGCACTCGCGGTTCTCCACCAACACCTTCCCGAGCTGGCCGCTCGCCCACCCGTACCGCTTCGTCGCGCACAACGGCGAGATCAACACGGTCAAGGGCAACCGGAACTGGATGACCGCCCGGGAGTCCCAGCTCGCCACCGACCTCATCCCCGCCGACCGCAACGGCCGGGGGCTGGAGCGGATCTTCCCGATCTGCACCCCGGACCACTCCGACTCGGCCTCCTTCGACGAGGTCCTGGAGCTGCTCCACCTCGGCGGCCGTTCACTGCCGCACGCGGTGCTGATGATGATCCCCGAGGCGTGGGAGAACCACGTCACGATGGACCCGGCCCGCCGCGCGTTCTACCAGTACCACTCCAACCTGATGGAGCCCTGGGACGGCCCGGCCTGCGTCACCTTCACCGACGGCACCCGGATCGGCGCCGTGCTGGACCGCAACGGCCTGCGCCCCGCCCGCTACTGGATCACCGAGGACGGCCTGGTCGTCCTCTCCTCCGAGGTCGGCGTGCTCGACATCGAGCAGACCCGGGTGGTCAAGAAGGGCCGGCTGCAGCCCGGCCGGATGTTCCTCGTCGACACCGCCGAGCACCGGATCGTCGAGGACGAGGAGATCAAGTCGGAGCTGGCCGCCGAGCACCCCTACGCGGAGTGGGTCGAGGGCGGGCAGATCGAGCTCGCCGACCTCCCCGAGCGCGAGCACATCGCCCACACCCACGCCTCCGTCACCCGCCGCCAGCAGACCTTCGGCTACACCGAGGAGGAGCTGCGGGTCGTGCTGGCGCCGATGGCGCAGACCGGCGGCGAGGCGCTCGGCTCGATGGGCACGGACTCGCCGATCGCCGCGCTGAGCGAGAAGCCGCGCCTGCTGTTCGACTACTTCGTGCAGCTCTTCGCGCAGGTCACCAACCCGCCGCTGGACGCCATCCGCGAAGAACTCGTCACCTCGCTGCTGTCCAACCTCGGCCCCGAGGGCAACCTGCTGGCCGCCGAGTCCGCGTCCTGCCGCTCGGTCGGCATCACCTTCCCGGTGATCGACAACGACGAGCTGGCCAAGCTGGTCCACATCAACGCGGACGGTGACCAGCCCGGCCTCAAGGCCGTCACGCTGTCCGGCCTGTACCGGGTCGCCACCGGCGGCGAGGGCCTGGCCGCCCGGCTCACCGCCATCGCCGCCGAGGCGGACGCCGCGATCGCCGACGGCGCCCGGATCATC
The DNA here is from genome assembly GCF_044764505.1 of Kitasatospora sp. NPDC094019. Taxonomy (NCBI): domain Bacteria; kingdom Bacillati; phylum Actinomycetota; class Actinomycetes; order Kitasatosporales; family Streptomycetaceae; genus Kitasatospora; species Kitasatospora sp. NPDC094019. The sequence continues at coordinate 365,815 of NZ_JBIWIF010000001.1, read as the reverse complement.
GTGCTCTCCGACCGGCACTCCGACGCCGAGCACGCCCCGATCCCCTCGCTGCTGCTCACCTCGGCCGTCCACCACCACCTGATCCGCACCAAGCAGCGCACCCGGGTGTCCCTGCTGGTCGAGGCCGGTGACGTGCGCGAGGTGCACCACGTCGCGCTGCTGATCGGCTACGGCGCCGGCGCGGTCAACCCGTACCTGGCGATGGAGTCGGTCGAGGACCTCGTGGCCCAGGGCACCTTCCTGACCGGTGTCGAGGCCGAGAAGGCGATCAAGAACCTGATCAAGGCGCTCGGCAAGGGCGTGCTCAAGGTGATGTCCAAGATGGGCATCTCCACCGTCGCCTCCTACCGCGGCGCGCAGGTCTTCGAGGCCATCGGCCTCGCCCAGGAGCTGGTCGACGCCTACTTCGCCGGTACCACCAGCAAGCTCGGCGGCATCGGCCTGGACGAGGTCGCGAGGGAGACCGCAGCCCGGCACGCCAAGGCGTACCCGGCCTCCGGCATCCCGGCCGCGCACCGCGCCCTGGACATCGGCGGCGAGTACCAGTGGCGCCGCGAGGGCGAACCGCACCTGTTCGACCCGGACACCGTCTTCCGGCTGCAGCACTCCACCCGCAACCGCCGGTACGACATCTTCAAGCAGTACACGGACCGGGTGAACGAGCAGTCCGAGCGGCTGATGACGCTGCGCGGCCTGTTCAAGCTGGACGGGCTCGGCCGCACCCCGGTGCCGGTCGACGAGGTCGAGTCGGTCTCCGAGATCGTCAAGCGGTTCTCCACCGGCGCCATGTCGTACGGCTCCATCTCCCTGGAGGCGCACGAGACGCTGGCGATCGCGATGAACCGCCTCGGCGCCAAGTCCAACACCGGTGAGGGCGGCGAGGACCCGGACCGCCTGTACGACCCGGAGCGCCGCTCGGCGATCAAGCAGGTCGCCTCCGGCCGCTTCGGTGTCACCTCCGAGTACCTGGTCAACGCCGACGACATCCAGATCAAGATGGCCCAGGGCGCCAAGCCCGGCGAGGGCGGTCAGCTGCCCGGCCACAAGGTCTACCCGTGGGTCGCCAAGACCCGGCACTCCACCCCGGGTGTCGGTCTGATCTCGCCGCCGCCGCACCACGACATCTACTCGATCGAGGATCTGGCGCAGCTGATCCACGACCTCAAGAACGCCAACCCCGAGGCCCGCATCCACGTGAAGCTGGTCTCCGAGGTCGGCGTGGGCACGGTCGCGGCCGGCGTCTCCAAGGCGCACGCGGACGTGGTGCTGGTCTCCGGCCACGACGGCGGCACCGGCGCCTCGCCGCTCACCTCGCTCAAGCACGCGGGCGGCCCCTGGGAGCTCGGCCTCGCCGAGACCCAGCAGACCCTGCTGCTGAACGGCCTGCGCGACCGGATCGTGGTGCAGACCGACGGCCAGCTGAAGACCGGCCGTGACGTGGTGATCGCGGCGCTGCTGGGCGCCGAGGAGTTCGGCTTCGCGACCGCCCCGCTGGTGGTCTCCGGCTGCATCATGATGCGCGTCTGCCACCTGGACACCTGCCCGGTCGGCGTCGCCACCCAGAACCCGGTGCTGCGCGAGCGCTTCTCCGGCAAGCCGGAGTTCGTGGTCAACTTCTTCGAGTTCATCGCCGAGGAGGTCCGGGAGATCCTGGCCTCGCTGGGCTTCCGCTCGATCGAGGAGGCCGTCGGCCACGCCGAGCACATCGACGCCGAGGCCGCGGTCGACCACTGGAAGGCCGCCGGGCTCGACCTGGCCCCGCTGTTCCACGTGCCCGAGCTGCCCGAGGGCGCGGCCCTGCACCGCACCACGACGCAGGACCACGCGCTCGACAAGGCCCTGGACAACCAGCTGATCGACCTGGCCCAGGACGCGCTGGAGAACGGCGACGCCGTCCGGATCCAGCTGCCGATCCGCAACGTCAACCGGACCGTCGGCACCATGCTCGGCCACCACGTGACCAAGCGGTACCGCGGCGAGGGCCTGCCCGAGGGCACCATCGACGTCACCTTCACGGGCTCGGCCGGCCAGTCCTTCGGCGCCTTCGTGCCGCGCGGCGTGACGCTGCGGCTGGAGGGCGACGCCAACGACTACGTCGGCAAGGGTCTGTCCGGCGGCGTGCTCGTGGTCCGCCCGGCCCGTGACGCGGCGGCGATCGGCAACGACGCGCAGAACCACGTCATCGCCGGCAACACCATCGGCTACGGCGCCACCAGTGGCCGGATCCACCTGCGGGGCAAGGCCGGCGAGCGGTTCGCCGTCCGCAACTCGGGCGCCACCCTGGTCGTCGAGGGCGTGGGCGACCACGCCCTGGAGTACATGACCGGCGGCCGGGTCGTCATCCTCGGCGAGACCGGGCGGAACCTGGCGGCCGGCATGTCCGGCGGCGTCGCCTACGTGCTGGACCTGCGCCCGGCGAACGTCAACAGCGGCATGGTGGGCATCGAGGCCCCCGGCGCCGCCGACCGCGAATGGCTTCGCGAGACCGTGCAGCAGCACTACGAGGAGACCGGCTCCACCGTCGCGGCCGAACTCCTGGCGGACTGGGGCAGCGGGGTCTCCCGCTTCTCCACGATCATGCCGACCGACTACAAGGCAGTGCTCGCCGCCAAGGACGCCGCTGAGCGCGATGGCCTCTCCGAGGCCGAGACCACTCGCAAGATGATGGAGGCGGCACGTGGCTGACCCCAAGGGCTTCCTGACCACGCCCAAGCAGCTCGCCGAGCGGCGTCCGGTGGACGTGCGCATCCGGGACTGGAACGAGGTCTACGTCGAGCGCAGCCTGCTGCCGATCATCACCAAGCAGGCCGGCCGCTGCATGGACTGCGGCATCCCGTTCTGCCACAACGGCTGCCCGCTCGGGAACCTCATCCCGGAGTGGAACGACCTCGCCTACCGGGACGACTGGACGGGCGCGATCGAGCGGCTGCACGCGACCAACAACTTCCCGGAGTTCACCGGGCGGCTCTGCCCGGCGCCCTGCGAGTCGGCCTGCGTGCTCGGCATCAACCAGGACGCGGTGACCATCAAGAACGTCGAGGTCACCATCATCGACAAGGCGTGGGACCGCGGCGGGGTCACCCCGCAGGTCCCGGAGCGGCTGTCCGGCAAGACGGTCGCCGTGGTCGGCTCCGGGCCGGCCGGCCTCGCCGTCGCGCAGCAGCTCACCCGGGCCGGGCACACCGTCGTGGTGTACGAGCGGGCCGACCGGATCGGCGGCCTGCTGCGGTACGGCATCCCCGAGTTCAAGATGGAGAAGCGCCACATCAACCGCCGCGTCGAGCAGATGCGCGCGGAGGGCACCCGGTTCCGCACCGGCGTGCACGTGGGCGAGGACATCACCGGGCAGCAGCTGCGCGAGCGCTTCGACGCGGTCGTCGTCGCGGCCGGCGCCACCACCGCCCGCGACCTGCCGGTGCCCGGGCGGGAGCTCAAGGGCGTCCACCAGGCGATGGAGTACCTGCCGCTGGCCAACAAGGTGCAGGAGGGCGACTTCGTCGAGCCGCCGATCAGCGCCAAGGGCAAGCACGTCGTGGTCATCGGCGGCGGCGACACCGGCGCGGACTGCGTCGGCACCGCCCACCGGCAGGGGGCGGCCTCGGTCACCCAGCTGGAGATCATGCCGCGACCGGGCGAGGAGCGGCCGTCCGGCCAGCCCTGGCCGACCATGCCGATGACCTACAAGGTCACCTCCGCGCACGAGGAGGGCGGCGAGCGGATCTACTCCGTCTCCACCACCCACTTCAGTGGTGACGAGGACGGCAACGTCCAGGAGCTGCACCTCGTCGAGGTGGAGTTCAAGGACGGGAGGTTCGAGCAGGTCCCGGGCAGCGAGCGGGCGATCCCGGCGCAGCTGGTGACGCTGGCGATGGGCTTCACCGGGACGGACGTCCGCAACGGTCTGGTCGAGCAGCTGGGCGTGGACCTCGACGCACGCGGTAATGTGTCCCGGGACGCGAAGTTCGCCACCAATGTCGATGGCGTCTACGTCTGCGGCGACGCCGGCCGTGGCCAGTCGCTGATCGTCTGGGCCATCGCGGAGGGCCGCTCGGCCGCCGCGGCGGTCGACACCTACTTGGGCGGCAGGACCCCGCTGCCCGCACCGATCCGGCCGACGGACCGCCCCCTGGTGGTCTGATCCGGTCCAGGTAGCCCGGCGCCGCATCGCCGGGTCGTACCGAGCCGCACCCCGTCAGCGTCGCCGGGCCACCGCGGTCCCTGGCGCCTGCCCACATCCCCGACCAGTTTGGGGGCAGGCGCCGTTCGCGTGCCCGGGGGTGGGTTCAGCCCTCCGGGAGCAGTTCTGGGAAGAGGACGGGGCGGCCGGCGAGGTTGAGCACCACCCGTTCGCCGAGCGGGCCGCTGAAGGGGAACCGGGCGTACTGGTAGCTGTAGGGGCCGGGGCAGGTCCTCGGGCGGCCGGTGGTGCGGCCGACCAGCACCAGGGCCTCGGAGGTCCCGTACGCCTCGCCCGGCCGCGCGTCGGCGCAGTTCTCCGGCTCGATCATGCCCTCCAGCCCCTGTTCGTCCTCGGAGGCGAGGACGACATCGGTGACTCCGGCGGGCAGGTCCTCGTCCTCGACGCCGTAGTCGACGGACGGCGCCTGGGACTCGACGGCGGCGACCGCGTAGGGATGGTCGACGCCGGCGAACACGAACTCCCAGACCGGCACCGTGACCGTCCCGCGGCTGGTGCGCTGGCGGTGGGTGCCGGGCCGGACGGCGGTGACGGTGAGCCGGGTGTCGCAGGGCTCCCGGGTGCAGCCGTCGCGGTACCTGACGCGGTCCTCGTAGGCGGCGCGCGGGTCGGTCAGGGGCAGGGTCATGGACGTCCCGTCCGGGAAGGAGACCGTCCCGGTGCCCGAGAACGGCGGGAAGTCGGCCGCCAGGTCGATCCGGCCGCCCAGGAACGCCGCGAAGGCGCCGCCGTCGGGAGTGAAGTCCTTCGGCAACCAGGTCTCGCCGGCCAGGTCGGGGTAGTAGCCGGTGCGCCAGATCCGCTCGGCCTCGGAGCCGGGCCAGGACTCCGCCACCCGGCGGGCCCGGTCCAGGACCTCGGCGGCGAGCGGCGGGGCGGCGGCCCGGTCCGGGGCGTCGGCACGGTCCGGGACAACGGCACGGGAGGAGTCACCGGGGACGGCGGTGAGCACGGACAGCGCGGCGAGCAGGAGCGCGGCGGCGGGCAAGCGTCTCAGCACACGGTGGGGGACGTTCGGACGCGCGCTCGGGTTCCGTCAACTGTTGTCGGTTCCGGCCGAGTTGTGGTCATCCGGCGGGTGGTGGCGGGGGTTGGGGATGTGCACGGCGGCAGCGGGGGACTAGAGTGCGTTCCGGGGAGCTACGGTACGGCTACCGCGCGTATCCGGACGCTGCTCGTCCGGCGGCCCCGGCGAGGGTGGAAGATCCCGATGAGGGCGTTCCGAGGACTGTTGTTCGTCGGTCCCTGGTGGAAGACTGCGGCCACGGCCCGGGGGGCTGCGTGACGTGCGGAGGTTGAGGCGATGAGTGCGACTCAGGCGGGTGGTGGTGCCACGGTGCGGCGTCTGCTGCTGGGGTCGCAACTGCGACGGCTCCGGGAGGCCCGCGGGGTCAGCCGGGAGGAGGCCGGGTACTCGATCCGGGCCTCCGAGTCGAAGATCAGCCGGATGGAGCTCGGCCGGGTCGGCTTCAAGGAGCGCGACGTCGCCGATCTGCTGACGCTGTACGGGGTGGACGCGGAGCCGGAACGGGCCTCGGTGCTCGGGCTGGTCCGGGCGGCCAACGCGACCTCCTGGTGGCACGGGTACGGGGACGTCCTGCCGGGCTGGTTCCAGAACTACCTGGGCCTGGAGGAGGCCGCCACCGAGATCCGCAGCTACGAGGTCCAGTTCGTCCACGGGCTGCTGCAGACCGCCGACTACGCGCGGGCGGTGATCACCCACGGCGGCCATGTGACCGAACCGGCCGAGATCGAGCGGCGGGTCGAGGTGCGGCTCAAGCGGCAGCAGGTGCTGGACGCCGAACGGGCGCCGCGGCTGCTCGCGGTGCTGGACGAGGCCGCGCTGCGCCGCCCCTGGGGCGGTCCGGAGCTGATGCGGGCGCAGATCGACCGCCTGCTGGAGCTGACCGAACTCCCGAACGTGGTGCTCCAGGTGATGCCGCTCGGCTTCGGCGGGCTGCGCGCGGAGGGCGGCGCGTTCTCGGTGCTGGCCTTCGACGAGCAGGAGTTGCCGGACATCGTCTACCTGGAGCAGTTCACCACCGCCCTGTACCTCGACCGGCCGGCCGAGGTCGCGGAGTACGCGGGCGCGATGGACGGTCTGGTGGCGGACAGCCTGTCCCCCGAGCGGACACGAGAACTTCTCCGCTCCGTACGCCAAGAGCTGTAGCAGGTAAGTACGATGAGCCCCGATCAGTTCTGATCGCGAACGACCCCCGGAAGATCGCGGGCGTTCCCGAACGGCATGAGAGGGATCGGATGTCGTACCTTTCCGAGTTGGCGCTGCAGTTCATCGACGGCGAGTGGCGCGAGGGCAGCGGCTCCTGGGACATCGTCGACGTCGATCCCTTCACCGGGGACAAGCTCGCGAGCATCACCGTCGCCACCGTCGACGAGGTCGACCAGGCGTACCGGGCCGCGGAGCTGGCGCAGAAGGAGTGGGCGGCCACCAACCCCTACGCCCGCCGGCTGGTCTTCGAGCGCGCGCTGCGGATCCTGGAGGACCGCGAGCAGGAGATCACCCGGGACATCATGGCCGAGCTCGGCGGCACCGCGGTCAAGGCGTGGTTCGAGCTCTCGCTCACCAAGGACATGCTGCGCGAGGCCATGCAGCTCTCCCTGCGGGCCGAGGGGCGGCTGCTGCCCTCGCCGGTGGACGGCAAGGAGAACCGGCTCTACCGGCTGCCGGTGGGCGTCGTCGGGGTGATCAGCCCGTTCAACTTCCCGCTGTTCCTGTCGATGAAGGCCGTCGCCCCGGCGCTGGCGCTCGGCAACGGCGTGGTGCTGAAGCCGCACCAGGAGACCCCGGTGGTCGGCGGCACCCTGATCGCCAAGATCTTCGAGGAGGCGGGCCTGCCGGCCGGCCTGCTGAACGTCGTCATCACCGACATCGCCGAGATCGGTGACGCGTTCATCGAGCACCCGGTCCCCAAGGTGATCTCCTTCACCGGCTCCGACAAGGTCGGTCGGCACGTCGCCACCGTCGCCGCCTCCCACTTCAAGCGGACCGTGCTGGAGCTCGGCGGCAACAGCGCGCTGATCGTGCTGGACGACGCCGACCTGGACTACGCCGTGGACGCGGCCGTGTTCAGCCGCTTCGTGCACCAGGGCCAGGTCTGCATGGCCGCCAACCGGGTGCTCGTCGACCGCGCCGTCGCCGAGGAGTTCACCCGGAAGTTCGTCGCCAAGGTCGCCACCCTGAAGGTCGGCGACCCGAGGGACCCGGCCACCCACATCGGCCCGCTGATCAACCCGGTCCAGGCCGACGCCCTCTCCGCGCAGGTGGACCAGGCCGTCGCCGACGGCGCCACCGCGCTGCTGCGCGGCACCACCGTCGGGAGCCTGATGGACCCGGTCGTGCTCGGCGGCCTGCCGGCCGGCGCTCCGATCCTGCGGCGCGAGCTGTTCGGGCCGGTGGTCCTGGTGGTGGAGTTCGACGGCGAGGACGAGGCGGTGCGGATCGCCAACGACACGCCGTTCGGGCTGAGCGGCGCGGTGCACACGGCCGACGTCGAGCGCGGGGTGCGGGTCGCGCAGCGGATCGAGACCGGCATGATCCACGTCAATGACGGGACCATCGCGGACGAGCCCGTGGTGCCGTTCGGCGGCGAGAAGAACTCGGGCGTGGGCCGGCTGAACGGCGAGTCCACCGTGGACGCCTTCACCACGGTGAAGTGGATCTCGATCCAGCACGGGCGCAGCCGCTTCCCGTTCTGAGCGGCGCCCGGGCGGGGCCCGGCCGACCCCGGGGAGGGGGACGGCCGGGTTCCGTTTGTTGATCATCGTTGCCTATGATGCGGCGGTACCGGAACGCGTGCGGACCGCGTTCGACCGGAACGGACCGAAGGGGTGGCCGGGGTGACCGAGTTTCAGGAGATCGGCCGGGAATGGCTCGTCGGCGACGGTGGCGTCGACCACGACGGTGCCGCCGTCCGGCCGCCCGCCGACCTGCGTCCCGAGATCCCGCACCCCGCGCGGATGTACGACTACTACATCGGCGGCAAGGACAACTTCCCGGCCGATCGCGAGGCCGCCGAGAAGGTGCTCGCGATCAGCCCGATGGTGCGGATCAGCGCCCTCGCCAACCGGGCCTTCCTCGGCCGCGCGGTGCGGCAGCTCGCCGCCGAGGGCATCCGCCGGTTCGTCGACATCGGCACCGGCATCCCCAGTGCCGGCAACACCCACGAGATCGCCCAGCGGGTGCGGCCCGACGCGCGCGTGGTCTACCTCGACAACGACCCGATCGTGCTGGTGCACGGCCGCGCCCTGCTGAGCGGCACCACCCCGGAGAGCACCGCCGTGGTCCAGGCCGACCTGCGCGACCCGGCGGGCATCCTGGCCGCCCCCGAGGTCCGCGGCGCCCTCGACTCCGGCGAGCCGGTCGGGCTGCTGCTCGTCGCCGTCCTGCACTTCATCGACGAACAGGACGACCCGTACGCCATCGTGCGCACCCTGGTGGACGCCCTTCCGCCCGGCAGCCGCCTCGTCCTCTCCCACGGCACCCTCGACTTCACCCCCACCGCCGACGCCGGCCGCGGTCCCGCCGTCTACCGCGGCGCCTCCGCCCAGCTCACCATGCGCGGCCGCGACCAGGTGCTGCGCTTCTTCGACGGCCTGAAGCTCGCCGATCCGGGCCTGGTCACCGCCCCGCTCTGGCGTCCCGACGCCCCCGCGCAGCCCACCGACTCCCAGGTCGGTATCTGGGCGGGCGTGGCGGAGAAGCTTCAGTAGCGGAGCAGTTCGGCGGTCGTCAGCCCGAAGTCGAACGGTGCCGGGACCGGCACCTCGTCGCCGAACTTCCCGCTCCACCGGCGGTGGTAGGTCCCGCCGCCGGGCTCGGAGTGCAGGGCGAGGGTGCACCGGGCATGCCGTTCGGGGATCCGGAACTCGCTCATGGGGCCACGTTCTCGTCCCGTGGTGCTTCTCCGGGAAGTAGTTCGTGGTGCGAATCAATGCTGTTAGGCTGGCCGGATGGTGAAGAGCGAGGGTGGCGGCATCGAGGTCGTGGGGGCGCTGGTGCGGGCGGCGTTCCTGGTGGATGCGGTGTATGCGGAGTCGGCGCGGGAGTTCGGGCTGACGTCGCAGCAGGGGCAGTTGCTCTGCGTGCTGCTGGGGCGGTCGTACGTGATGGGGGAGTTGGGCGGTGTGCTGCGGCTGGCCAAGTCGAGCCTGACCGGCCTGGTCGACCGGAGCGAGCGCAACGGGCTTGTGCGGCGCGAGAGTTGCGAGGGGGATGCGCGGGCTGTCCGGGTGGTGCTGACGGCGGAGGGGGTCGTGCTGGCGGAGCGCTTCTATGCGGAGACGTGTCGCCGGATCGGGGAGCTGCCGGCCGGGCTCGCGCCGGCGGAGCGGGAGCTGCTGGGTGGGCTGCTCGGTCGGGTGGTGCTGGACAACAAGGTGCCCCCGGTGTTCGGGGGGCAGGGGCGGGCGGACGCCTGAGGGGTTGAAGTTCGTGGAACGAACCAATATGTTCGTGCTACGAACTTCAGCTCCTTTTTGCTTCTGGGGGAACGATGAGCATCGGGAACGCGGGCGTTGTTCTCGGATTCGGCGCGCCGGGGGACCTCGCCGACACGGCGAGCCTGCTGGACCTCGTCCAGCAGGCCGACCGGGACGGGCTGGACCACTTCTCGCTGTCCGACCACCCGTACATCGGCGGGCGGGTGGACGCGTACGCCGCGCTCGGCTTCCTGCTCGGGCGGACCGGGCGGATCAGCGGCTTCGCCAACGTCACCAACCTGCCGAGCCGGCCCGCGCCGATGCTGGCACGGACCATCACCTCGCTCTCGGCGCTGTCCGGCGGGCGTGTGGTGCTGGGGATGGGCGCCGGCGGGATCTGGGACCGGATCACCGACCTGGGCGTCGAGCGGCTCGCCCCGGGCGAGGCGGTGGAAGCCTTCGAGGAGGCGATCGTGCTGGTCAAGCGGCTGTCGGGCGGCGGACCGCCGGTCACCCACGAGGGGCGGCACTACCGCGTCCGGGAGATCGAGCCGGCGCCCGTCGCCGCGCCGCCGGTGTGGACTGGCTCCAATGGCCGCAAGTCGCTGGCCGCCACCGGCCGGGTCGCCGACGGTTGGATCCCCGGCCACGCGGCGGACTGGCTCAGCGAGCGCTACCGCACCTCGCGGCCGGTCGTCGACGAGGCGGCCGCCGCCGTCGGACGCGACCCGCGCGAGATCCGCACCGTCTACAACCTGCCCGGCCGGATCACCGACCGGCCGCTCGCCGCGACCCGGGACGCGGAGGGCAGGTGGCTCGGCGGCTCGGTGGGCCAGTGGGTGGAGGAACTGACCGGCGCGGTGCTGGAGCACGGCGCGTCCGGCTTCACCCTCTTCGCCGCCGACCACGGTTCGCCGGACCCGGTCACCCTCGGCCGGTGGGCGCGGGAGGTCGCTCCGGCGGTCCGGGAGGCGGTCGGGGACACGGCCGGGAAGGGCTGAGTCCGCCCTCAGGCGGCCCGGGACTCGCGGCGGTAGCCGCCCGGGGCGAGGCCGAACTCGCGCTTGAACGCCTTGGCGAAGGCGTACTCCGAGCCGTAGCCGGTCTTCGCGGCGACGGTGGTGAGCGGAACCTCGGACTCGCGCAGCAGGCGGGCCGCCGTGGTCATCCGCCAGCGGGTCAGGTAGGCCATCGGCGGCTCGCCGACCAGGGTGGTGAACCGCCGGGCGAACGCCGCCCGGGACAGGCCCGCCCGGGTGGCCAGCGACTCCACGGTCCACGGTGTGGACGGCGCCTCGTGGATCGCCGTCAGCGCCGGGGCCACCGCCGCGTCGCCGAGCGCCGCCGCCCAGCCGGCCGCGGTGGCGGGCGGCTGCTCCTCGAACCACGCCCGCAGGATGTAGAGCAGCAGCGAGTCGATCAGCGCCGGGACGATGCCGGCCGAGCCGATCCGGGGGTTCTCCAGTTCGGCGCCGAGGAGTTGGACGGCCGCGCTCAGCTCGGGGTGGTGGCCGTGCCGGGTCTGCAGGTGGACGATCTCCGGCAGTTGCCGCACCAACGGGTGCGGGCGCGCCTGGTCGAGGTGGTAGTTGCCGCACAGCAGGCTGGTGCGCGGCCCGTCCCCGCCGACCGTGACGGTGCCGATCGGCAGGCTCGGCCGGAACTGCGAGGGCTGCTCGGGGACGGCCGGGGTGTCCGGCCGGTCGGCGAGGACGTGGCCCCGGCCGTCCCGCAGGAAGACCACGTCCCCCGGGCTGAGCGCGATCGGCTCCGCCGCGTCGTCCTCCAGCGGCACCAGCCAGCAGGTCCCGTAGAGGACCACGTGGAAGCCGGCGCCGGCGACCGGGGGCAGCCGCAGTCCCCACGGGGCCCGGCCCTCGGTGCGGACGGAGGCGGGCTGCCCCGTCCGCATCGAACCCAGTGCCTCGGTCAGGATGTCCATGCCGCCTCCCCCGGTCGGTACGTGCTCCACCGGAACCCTACGGCTCAGGCGACGGTCAGGACGATCTTGCCCTGGGTGCGGCCGGTGGCGATCAGCTCGTGCGCCTTGCCGGCCTCCTCCAGCGGGAAGGTCTCGGCGATGTGCGGCCGGATGCGGCCCTCGTCGACGAGCTTCGCGATCGCCTCCAGCGAGGCGTAGTCCGGCTCCACCGAGATGCCGGCGAACCGGCGGCCGGAAGCCTCGATCTCGGCGGCCAGCGCGGTGTTCCAGTGCTCCATGATCGAGACCAGCACGCCGCCCTCGCGCAGCACCTCCAGCGAGGCGGTGCCCTGCGAGGAGGAGTCGAGCACCACGTCCACCCGGCCGACCGCCGCCAGGAAGCCCTCGGTGCGGTGGTCGATCACCTCGTCCGCGCCCAGGCCGCGCACGAACTCGTGCTTGGGCTCGCTGGCCAGGGCGGTCACGTGCGCGCCGCGGGCCTTGGCGATCTGGACGGCGAGGTGGCCGACACCGCCGGCCGCGCGGTGGATCAGCACCCGCTGCCCCTCGGACAGGCCCGCCGCGTCCACCAGGCCCTGCCAGGCCGTGAGCGCGGCCAGCGGCAGCGCGGCGGCCTCGACGTGGTTCAGCGCGGCGGGCTTGCGGGCCACCTGACGGGACGGCACCGCGACGTACTCGGCGTAGCCGGTCGCGGCCCGGGGGAAGAACGGCAGGCCGAACACCTCGTCGCCGGCCTTGAACCGGGCGCCCGGTCCGGCCACCTCGACGACGCCCGAGATGTCCCAGCCGACGCCGAAGGGAGGCTCGCCGAGCAGCGGGTAGGCGCCCGAACGGACCGCCACGTCGACCGGGTTGACGCCGCTGGCGTGGACGCGGACGAGCACCTCGCCGCCGCGCGGGGCCGGCCGGTCGGTCTCGACGACCTCCAGGACCTCGGGGCCGCCGAAGGACTTCTGGACAACTGCGCGCATGGGACCGCTCCTTGTCGGGACGAGCTCTCGGGACGGTGGGCCGCTCCCGGTGACGTGATCAACGGTAGGCAGGCCGAACGCGCGGCTGAATATCCTGCGCGCTCGGGAAGATGTCCCAGCGTCTCGCCGGGCGGTGGTCCCGGCGCGAGGGCGGCCCGTGGAGTCCCCGCGGACCGGGACGGCCGCCCCGGCCGCGGTAGGGCGGCTCCGGCCCGGGGTTCAGGACCCGGCGGCCAGGTCGCCGACGTGGACGAGGGGCTCGCGCGAGCGGCGGCAGTGCCACCAGGCCCGCGTCGGGTCCTCCGGGTCCGCGGCCGGTACCGGCAGGTGGACATGGCCGGGGCAGGTCGGCCACTGGAGGAACTCGTGGCCGACACCGTGGTCCTGCGCCTGCTCGGCGTCCACCACGGTGTCGGCCGGTTCGGCCGGCGGCGCGTGGGCGCGCCGGGGGGAGGGGAACAGCCCCCGGGGTGCGGGCCCCGGGGGCTGTTCCGGCCGTGCGGGCCGTGTTCCGTTCGTGGGAACGGGAGTTCCGGCCGTGGAGCGGCTGTTCCGGTGGTGCCGCCGGTCGGTGCGGGGCGACGACCGGCCGTTCCGGTGCTACGACCGGCCGTTGCGGTGCCGCGGCGGGTCCGGTCAGAAGACCGGCTGGCCGGCCCGGACCAGGCGCCAGGACTCGGCGGCGAAGTCGGCCGGGTCGATGACGCCCTTCTCCTTCACCCAGCCGATCATCGCGTTGCGGATCTCGTCCGAGTTGGCCCACACCTTCTGGGCGGCCGCGACGTGCGGGAAGTTGCCGCCGCCGTTGGCGCGGTAGTTGTTCACCGCGAGGACGAACCGGGCGGCCGGGTCGATCGGCCGGCCCTCGAAGCCGAGGTTGACGATCCGCGAGCCGACCGGCTGGGAGATGTCGATGTCGTACGAAACGCCGTACACCGAGTCGTAGTTGTAGTCCGGGGTGTTCTGCGCGTTGGTCAGGGTGGCCTTGTCGACCGGCGCGCCCGGGGCGAGCTGGTTGTAGTACCTGGCCGAGAACTCCAGGTAGTCCTTGATCTGGGCGCCCGTCAGGATGCGGGCCTCCAGGGTGTTCTCGTAGATGTACAGGCCGGCCGCGTCGCGCAGCTTGACCTGGCCGGCCGGGATGACGGCGGTGCGGTTGAACGGCGCGGCCTGGGCGAGCACCGGGAGCTCGGCGTACTGGCCGCCGGCCAGGGCGGCGCGCACCACGTCGGCCTGGACCCGGCCGATGAGGTCGATGATCGGGGTGTCCTTGAACGGCGCGTCGGCGATGGACAGCGCGGTCTTCGCGGTGCCGATGACCTGGTTGACGTACTCGACGACCTTCTTGTGCTGGTCGGTCATCAGGTCGACGATCTCCGGGTCCTCCGGCACGGTGTTGGAGTTCAGCACCCGGGAGGAGAGCGAGACGACCTTCCACGCGCCGCCGTCGGGCTCGACCTCGAAGTCGAAGCAGGTCAGCCGCTGGCCCCAGCACAGCGGCTCGGACAGCACGACGGTCTTCCCGGTCTCCTTGTTGACGACCAGGCGCTGCGGGATCTCCTTGTGGGCGTGGCCCACCAGGACGGCGTCGATGCCGGGCACCTGCTCGGCCAGCGCCACCGAGGCGTTCTCGGCCCAGGGCAGCTGGTCGCCGTAGGAGGTGGCCTCGTCCATGCCGGAGTGGCAGGCGACCACGACGACGTCCGCGCCGGCGGCCCGCACCTTCGGCACCCAGATCTTCGCCGTCTCCACGATGCCGGGGAAGGTCATCTTCCCGGCGACGTTCGCCTTGTCCCAGATCGCGATGCCCGGGTTGGTCAGGCCGACGATGCCGACCTTGAGGGCCGGGCCGGTGCCCAGCTTCAGCTTGCGGATCACGTAGGGCGGGAAGGCCGGCTTGTCGTTGCGGGCGTTCAGCGCATTGGCGCCGAGCAGCGGGAAGTCCAGCTGCTCCTCGTAGGCGCGCAGGGTGTCGATGCCGTAGTTGAACTCGTGGTTGCCGAGCGCGGCGGCGGTGTACTCCATGGTGTTCATGGCGAGCGCCATCGGGTGCTCGGGCGCGGTGTCGGCCTCGGTGGCGATCGGGTCGACCCGGGCGTAGTAGTAGGTCAGCTGGGTGCCCTGGATGGTGTCGCCGGCGTCGATGAGCAGGCAGCGGTCCCAGCCCTTCTCCTCGCGGACCTGCTTGGCCAGCGTGGAGATCTTGGCGAGGCCGACCTCGTTGTGCGCCTTGTCGGCGTAGACGGCGTCGGTGAAGTAGTCCCAGTTGAGGACCCGGCCGTGGAGGTCGGTGGTGCCCATGACGGTGAAGCTCTGGCGCTTGGTCCGGCCCTTGGCGCGGGTCTCGTCCGGTCCGGCCGCCGCCGCGGGGGTGGCGGCGGCGAAGGCGCCTCCGCTCACGAGGGCGGCGCCGGCGGCGGTGGCGGCGGACCGGGTGACGAAGTCACGGCGGTTCAGGGGCATGGACGACTCTCCCGGTGGGGATGGCGGCAACGGACCGTCAACGACGGCCGGGAGCACCGCCGGTGGCGGCGGGCAGGCGCGTTGACGCGCGTAGAAGTACGCGCGTAGAAGTCTGCCGTGCGCTTCCCTCCGGCGGATAGACCCCGGACCTTTCCAACAGGTGAGATCTTGGCGACTCGTTCGTGACCGCGACTCGTTCGTGACCGCGGCCGTTCGTGACCGCGGCCCGTTCGTGGCCGGGCCCGCCGGCGACCGGGCCCGCCGGCGACCGGGGCCCGTTCGTGATCCGGGCGGGCGGGTACCGCACCCACCCGCCCGGATCACGGCGGAGCACTGCCCCGCCCCTACGGCGTGGCGCCAGGGGCTAGATGTAGCCCTCGCGCACCGCGTGGGCCACCGCGTGCGCCCGGTTGCGCAGTTGCAGCCGGGTCGTCAGACCGTGCAGCACGTTCTTCACCGTGCGCTCGGAGTACGACAACCGGGCCGCGATCTCCCCGGTGTCCCAGCCCTCGGCGACCAGCCGCAGCACGTCCGACTCACGCTCCGACAGACCCGTCGGAGCCTGACCCGGCATGCCCTGGACGGACCGCTGCAGCCGGCCCACCTGGGCGATCAACCGCCCCTGGAGGTCGGCCGGCAGGTCGCCGTCGCCCCGGGCCGCGGCCAGCACCGCCCGGCCGAGCCGCTCCGGTGTCGCCTCCCGCCGCCACAGGATCGCCGCCACCCCGCACTCGACGGCCTCCATCAGCTCGGTCTCGCGCAGCCGCTCGACCACCAGCACCACCCGCTGCCCGGCCCCGCGGACCAGCCGGCGCAGGGCCGCCGTCGCGGCCGCGTCGGCGGACTCGGCGACCAGCACCGTGACCGTGCCCGGCCCGGCCGCACCGCTCGGGTCGACCACCGCCACCCCGGGGAAGCGGCGCAGCTGCGCCTCCGCCCCGGCCCGGGAGAGCGGATCGGCGGCCTGGACGGCGACCGGCACCGTCGAGCTGCGGGCGGTCGCCGCGGCGACCGCCCGCCCGGCCCCGGTCGCACCCCGGACCGCGACGGCGGCCTGGGGATGGACGGACGCCGCGGCGGTGCCGACGGCATGGGTGTTCGTGGTGACCGAGCGGGAGGCCGTCGGGCGCTGCGGCGGAACCGTACGGGTGGCGGATGCCGACCCGGACGACCCCATCGCCGTGCCCCGGCGGTCGTACTCGGTGTGCAGAACAGTCAAATCTGGCCCCCTCCTGGAGAAGCCGGCCCGGCCACCCGGCGGACCCCGAACGTCAGGGCGTGGCGCCCCACCCGGGAAGGCCGACCGTTTCGACGGCGATCCGGGAGCGCTGCCCGTGCCCCGGAATCAACCACCATGCTTCCCGCCCGGGCAGCCCCCCGGCCATCGTGGTCCACCACGAGATCGGACCCGCCGAGAGATCCCCGCCGATCGGCGGAGGCAACGAAAACGGGCCCCCAGGTGGTCAGGGACACTGGAGGAGTGGGTCGAGGATGCTGTCGGGACACCGCAAAACGGTCCAATCGGGCGCCCGGGGCGGGCCGGGCGGGAAAGTCGGTCCGCGGGGCGGAAACCTGACTCGCCAGTAACGCGTGGTTAGGACGTCAAGCCGTTTTCCCGGTAGAACGACTGGCAGTGCCCGTTCGGGCACCGACGAAGACTCGGGAAGGGCAAAGAGGAGCACCTGAATGAGCACCGCCACGTCCACCCGCCTTGTGGACCGCGAACCGCAGCTGCGGCTGATCGCCGACCGGGCCGCCGGCGCCCGCCGCGGCACCGGCCACGTCCTGCTGCTCACCGGCGCCGTCGGCACCGGCCGGACCGCACTCCTCGCCGAGGCCGCCCGCCGGGCCGCCGCCGACGGCACCACCGTGCTGCGCGCCCGCTGCTCCGCCGAGGAGGCCACCACGCCCTACGCGGCCGCCCGCCAGCTCTTCGACACCGGCCCGACCCCGGCCGGGCCCTACGTCCACACCGCCTGGGCCCCCCGGACGGCCGCCGCGGACCCCACCGAGGCCACCGCCACCGGCACCGAGCCCGACACCGCCGAGTCCACCCTCTGGTCCCTGCTCCGGCTGCACGGCACCCACCACCCGCTGCTGCTCGCCATCGACGACATCCACCTCGCCGACGAGCCGTCCCGCCGCTGGCTGCGCCAGGTCGCCCGCCGGATCGACCGCCTGCCCGCCCTGCTGATCGCCACCGAACGCCGGCAGGCCACCCTCACCGGCCGGACCGACCGCTTCGCCCGCGACCTGCCACCCGAACTCGCCACCACCCTGCGGCTCGCCCCGCTCGGCACCCCGGCGGCCGTCCTCCTCGCCGGACAGCGACTCGGACCCGGCACACCCCCCGCGCTGGCCGCCGACTGCGCCCGCGCCACCGGCGGCAACCCGCTCCTGCTCACCGCGCTGCTCGCCGACCTCGCGGCGACGGACACCGAGGACTGCGGCGAATGCGGGCACGGGGAGGACGCGGCGAAAGGCACCGGGCCCGGTCTGCTCCCCGTCGAGCCCGGCACGCCCGCCGCGGCACCCGCCGCGCTCCCCGCCGGGCCCGCCACCACCCTGCCGCAGGCCCTCCCCGAACAGTGCGGCGCCCTCCCCGGCGGCGCCTTCGCCGAAGCCGTCGAAACCTGGCTGCACGGCGCCGGCGAGCGGGCCGTCACCGCCGCCCGGGTCCTCGCCCGGATGCGCGAACACCCCGCCGCCGACGCCGTCCCCGCCCCCGGCACCCCGCCCCTGGACCCCGTCCCCCTGCTCGCCCACCTCGCCGCCGCCGACCCCGGCCGGCTCACCGGCTGGCTCGCCGACCTCACCGCCCACCACCACCTCGACACCCCCGACGCCGGCCACTGGCCCCGCTTCGCCCACCCCCTGCTCGCCGACGCCGTCCTCACCGGCCACGCCCCCGGCCACCGCGCCGACGTCCACCTCGCCGCCGCCGAACACCTCCACCACGCCGGCGCCCCCGACGAACTCGTCGCCGGCCACCTCCTGCTCACCCCCGCCCCCGCCCCCCACTGGGCCGCCGACACCCTGCGCCGCGCCGCCCGCGGCGCCGCCGACACCGACCGCCCCGCCGACGCCGTCGCCCTGCTGCGCCGCGTCCTCGCCGAACCCCTCACCGACCGCCGGCGCGGTCTGCTGCTCTCCGAACTCGGCAGCCTCGAAGTCACCCTCGGCCCCGCCGAACGCACCATCGGCCTGCGCCACCTCGCCGAGGCCGTCCACCTCCAGCAGACCGACGAAGGCGTCTTCCGCGCCGCCGGCACCCTCGGCGCCGTCCTCGCCACCCGCGGCGACACCGCCGCCGCCATCGAACTCATGGACGAGCTGGCGCACCGCTTCGCCGACCAGGAGGACGTCCTGCACGCCGTCCAGGCCGCCACCGCCCAGATCGCCGCCCACGACGGCCGCAGCTGGCTCCAGGTCGTCGAAGGACTCCAGCGCCTCGCCACCCGCACGCCGCACCGCCTCGCCCCGCCCGCCTACGCGCTGCTCACCGAGTTCGACGCCACCAGCGGCCTGCTCGCCGCGACCGAGGTCGGCGAGCGCGTCCGCGAGCTCGAAGCCGCCCCCGTCGACCCGCTCTGCCGCTCCTACCTGCTGATCTCCCTCGCCACCCTCTGCCAGTGGGCCGACCTGCTCGACGAGGCCGACGCCCTCGCCGTCCGCGGCCTCGACTCCTTCCGCGGCGGCCCGCTCGACCCCGGCTACCAGTGCCTGCTCAGCGTCCGCGCCGAGGCCAGGATCATGCGCGGCGAGTACCAGGCCCTGCTGGAGGACTACGCCCTCACCGCCCCCGGCTCCTCGGCCGGGGCCGCGTCCATCGGCCAGGCCCCCGCCCGCACACCCCTCCCGCCCACCCCCTGGGGTCCACCGGGACTGCCCCGGCTGCCCACCTGGAGCGCCCCCGCCGCCCCCGCCCCCGCCGCCGAGCACCGCCCCGCCGCCGAGGACACCGGCCCCGGCCGCTTCGCCGAACTCCTCGGCCAGCAGAACGCCCACCTCGTCGCCCAGGCCGTCATCGCCCTCGTCGAGACCGGCCGGCTCTGGCAGGCCCACGGCCTCGCCCGCGCCGTCGCCGCCGACCGCGCCCGGGACTCCTGGGAATGGAACGAGTACCTCTACTCCCGGGGCCTGCTCCGCCTCGCCTCCGGCGAACCCGCCGAAGCCCTCGCCGACCTCCTGGAATGCGGCCGCCGCCAGGGCGAACGCCAGGTCCACAGCCCCATCGTCACCCCCTGGCGCTCCGCCGCCGCCGAATGCCACCTCCAACTCGGCGCCCCCGGCCCCGCCGTCGTCCTCGCCGAGGAAGAACTCCGCCTCGCCCGGATCTGGGGCACCCCGCGCACCGTCGGCCGCGCCCTGCGCACCCTCGCCGCCGCCACCGGCGGCCGGCACGGCCTCGACCTCGCCGCCGAAGCCGTCCTGATGCTGCGCACCGCCGAGATCGACACCGAACTCGTCCCCGCCCTCATCACCTACGGCCGGCTGCTCGGCGACGGCGGCCGGCGCGGCGCCGCCCGGCGGGCCCTGCGCGAGGCCGCCGGCCGCGCCGAACGCCTCGGCGCCGTCCGGCAGCGGGCCGCCGCGCTGGAGGCGCTGCGGGCCTCCGGCGCGCGCATCGGCCGCGGCGACCACGCCGGGGCGGAGGCGCTCACCGACAGCGAACTGCGGATCTGCCGGCTCGCCGCCGCCGGGCACTCCAACGCCGAGATCGCGGCCATGCTGCACCTCGCGGTGCGGACGGTGGAGACCCACCTCACCAACAGCTTCCGCAAGCTGGGAGTGCGTCGCCGCCTCGAACTGCCCGGCGTGCTGGAAGCCTGACGGGCAGCACGGGCAGCACGGGCAGCACGGGCAGCACGGGCGGGGCGGCACGGGCGGCACGGGAGCAACGACGCGCGAACGGCCCCGGTCCACAGGGGACCGGGGCCGTTCATGTCGTGGCGCGGCGGCGTCAGGAAGCCGGCACCAGCGCCGCCATCTCGTCCACCGCCCGGGCCAGCTCGGCCACCGGATCGGCCCCGTCAGCCGCCCACGGCTGCCAGGTCAGCGCCCGCAGATACCCGTCCACCGCCAGCGGCAGCCGCCGCCGGACGATCGGCTCCGTCGTCGGCCCCGGCCCGGCCGTGCGCAGCCGCTCCAGCAGCCCCGGCACATTCGCGGCCGGCGGCAGCGGCGCCGAGCCGACGAACGCCGCCAGCTCCTCCAACTGCGGCCACGGCCCCGACCCGGCCGGGACCACCGACACGGCCCCCGACGACGGCGCAGGTGCGGCCCGCGCCGCCCGGGGAGCCGGCGGCCGGAAGTTGAGCGAGGCGCCCAACGGCGACCTCCGCCCGGCCGGCTTCGGCCCCGTGCCCCCGGAGTCCGGCTGCCCGGGCGGATCCTCCCCGTCCGGCGGCTCCGGCGGCTCCGGCGGCTCCAGGGGCTCCGGCGGAGGCGGGGGCGGAGGCGGCCACAGCGCCACCACCGCGACGTACGGCCCGACCACCAGCAGCGCCGACAGCACCACCGGGCTCTGCAGCCCGACCGCCGCCCCCGCCCCCGCCACCGACGCCCCACCCGCCACGAAATGCCGGACCGACGTCAAATACCCCCACACCCGGCCACCGAGCCCACCGCGACCACCCCCGCCACCGTTACTGGTAGCCACGGATCTCCTCGAACGCCCCGTCCAGCGAGCCCGTCCCGTCGAACAGCTTGCCACCCGTCAACTCGGCGATCCCCTGCAACTGGTCCTTCGCCGCGTCACCGAACAGGATCGGGAACACCGGCGTCGCCTTCTGCGCGGACGACAACCCCTCGTAGAACGTCCGGAAGTCCTTGTCCGACGCCCCCTCGTTGCTCTGCCCGTCCGTCATCAGCACGATCGAGGTGAACCGGTCGTCCGCCGCCGCCGACTGCTGCCGCTGGATCACCCGGTACGCCTCCTGCAGCGAGGAATACACCGCCGTCCCGCCGTCCGCCGACAACGCCTGCACATCCCCGTTGATCGAGGCCAGCTCCTGCTGCGCCCCCGCACCGGCCGGCACCGAGTGGGTCTTCGTCGACTTCACCTTCGAGGCGAAGGAGATCAGCGTGACCTCCTCCCGGTCCCGGAACCGCCGCACCCCCCGGGTGTCGTCCGCGCCCGTCAGCCGGCCCATCGCCGACTTCAGGGACTCCAACCGCTGCCCGGCCATCGAACCCGAGGTATCCAGCACGTACACCGTGCGGGACGGCCGGCGCAGCTCGTTCTGGTACGAGGCCAGCAACCCGTCCGCCACCGCCCGGGTGCCGGGGAACGGCAGCTCGTGCCGCCGGTCCGTCGGCAGCCCCGCCGCCGGAGCCACCCCCGCCGTCACCGGACGACGCAGCGTCAGCTCGGAGATCCTCTTCTGCACGTCCTCCTTCAGCAGGTAGGAGGTCAGCCGCTGGAACGACTCCCGCTCCCGCTGCTGCGAAGAACTCAGCAGAGTCAGCGGATAGTTCGCGGAAATCACGCCGTCGGTCGGCCGGACCACGGTGAGCTGCTGGTCGGCGCCCAGCGTCTTGTTCAGCGACAGCAGCACCGACTCGTAGTTCACCAGCGCCCCGATCGAACCCCGCTCGGCCCGGCTGTACGCCTGCGCCAGCCAGCCCGAGGAGCCCGAGGTCAGCTTCTGGCCGGCGAAGAACTGCTTGAGCTGCGGCGCCGCCTTCTGCACATCGGCGTCCGTCAGCGCCGAACCCGCGCCCGAGAACGCCGAGGCCACCGCCACCAGCGCGGAGAACCCGGAGTTCGACCGCGACGGGTCCGCCATGCCGTACGACAGCTTGCCGCCGGACGCGGCCTCCGCCAGATTGCCCCAGGTCACCTTCGAACCGTCACCCCAGCCCAGGTCGCCCAGCACCGCCGAGCGGATACCGAAAGCCACCGGCGAGGCCATGATCGGCGTCTCCGAGAGCAGCTTCGCCTTGCTCCCCTCGTCCAGGTGCAGATACTGGTTCGACGGGAACCAGATCGCGTCGTACTTGCCGTCCGTCCGACCCGAGGACACCGCGTCCGCACCGTCCAGCGAACCCGTCCAGGCGAACTGCACCGTCACCCCGGTCGCCTTCTGCGCCTCCTCCAGCACCGGCGCCATGTCCTGGAGTTCACTGCCGGCCAGCACCCGCAGCACCCCCGGCTGCGCGCTCGGCGCGGGCGCGTCGCTCGGCCCGGGCTTCGGCGGCGGCGCCGGCGACGACGTGCACGCCGCCACCGAGGTCGCCACCAGCAGCGCCAGACCGGCCATCAGGCCCCGCACACCACTCCTGCGCATCGTGCCCGCTCCCGTTCCCATGTCCCCCGTCACTTACTCTTCGTGGCGCCGACCAGGCTCTTCATGACCTCCGGCGTCGGCACCGTGGCCTGCGAGATCTTGGCGGCCCCCAGGTCGGGCGCGAACGCGAACGGCGGCTTCGGGCCGTTCTGCTGCGCGGCCTGGATCTTCGCGGAGAATTCGGTCGCGCCCGCCGTGCCGGACGGCCGGAAGCCGTACTGGAGCTCCAGCTCACGCAGCGCCGGATCGTCGGTCAGCGCGTCGGCGAGCCGCTGGCCCTTGTTGTTGAAGGCGACGATCGTGTGGTCGGACACCACGGTGGTGTCCGGGTAGAGCATCACCATGTCCGTCGGGGCCTTCCCCTTCAGGACCAGTTCGAGCACCTGGGATTCGTACGCCAGCACCAGCGGGCGGCCGTTGCCGGACACGAAGTCCATGAACGGCTCCTCGGTGGAGTTCTTCATGACCCCCTGCGGAGTGATGACCGCACGCAGCTTCGCGCCGATCTGCTCCGTCACGCCTCCGGGTTCCGGGATCACCTGCCCGCTGTTCAGCAGGTAGGACACCATGGCGAGGTACAGGGCGCCGGAGGAGGACGTCTCAGGGTTGGTGGTGGTCAGGAAGATGGATCCGACGAGATCGCCCGGCTTCTCCTCCGCAGGCGGCTTCGGGAGCTGCTGCCAGGTCCGCTTGTCGTCGATGCCTTGGAGGAAGTCCTTCATCGAGAACTTGCAGACGTTGCTCTTCTCGTCGCAGGAGGCCAGTTTGTTCGCCTTCAGTACGTCGGCGGTCTGGGTGCGCGTGACGATCACCAGCGG
This sequence comes from Kitasatospora sp. NPDC094019, assembly GCF_044764505.1. Classification (NCBI taxonomy): domain Bacteria; kingdom Bacillati; phylum Actinomycetota; class Actinomycetes; order Kitasatosporales; family Streptomycetaceae; genus Kitasatospora; species Kitasatospora sp. NPDC094019. The sequence goes on along the minus strand of NZ_JBIWIF010000001.1, from coordinate 342,692 downwards.
CGAGTAGAACGGCCGGGTCGGGGTGCTCGTCAGTTTGTGGTCGGCCTTGATCGCCTCGGCGGGCTGCTGGCTCGCCGGGAAGACGAAGTCCAGGTTGTCGTTCTTGAGGTCACCCATCTGCCAGGAGCCGGCGCTCTGGGTGTTCACCACCAGCCCGCGGGCCTTCAGGGCGTTCTTGACCCTCTGGTCGTCGAAGAACGCGCCCTTCTCCGATCCGACCATGCCGGTGAGGGTGGTGACCTCGTCCGGACCGGGCGTGGGCTTGTCCTTCTTGTTCAGGACCGCGAACGCCAGACCCCCGAGTACCAGAAGTACCGTCAGTACTCCGATCACGCGCTTCATGCCGGAAGCTTCCCCCCTCGTCACAACGTTCTCTCCCCACCCGGGTGACGAGCGTCCCGCCGGGACGGGAGCGGGCGCGTAAGTCCTGGTGAACCAGGGGTGAACAGCCCTTCACGGAATCGCATCGGGGATCGAGTGCGGCCGGACTTCCGGGAACCTCTCGCACGCCGGTCCGACGTTGTGTCAGATTGTTCAACTCTCCTTACGGCAACGGCCATCCCGTTGTCCGGACCGGCATCGACGTTACGCGCCGGTAATGCCTACTCTCAGCACTATGCGCCGAGCAAAAATCGTCTGTACCCTCGGGCCCGCCACCGACACCTACGACCAGATCAAGTCCCTGGTCGACGCCGGGATGGACATCGCCCGATTCAACCTGAGCCACGGCTCCCACATCGAGCACGAGGAGCGGTACCGCCGGGTCCGCAAGGCCGCCGACGAGAGCGGCCGCAGTATCGGCGTGCTCGCCGACCTTCAAGGCCCGAAGATCCGCCTCGGCACCTTCGCCGAGGGCCCGGTACTTCTCGAACGCGGCGACGAGTTCACCATCTCCACCGACAAAGGCGTCGAAGGGGACCAGAACGGCTGCGGCACCACCTACCCCGGCCTGGCGGAGGACGTCACCGCCGGTGAGCGGATCCTCGTCGACGACGGCCGGGTCACCCTCGAAGTCGTCGGGGTCGACGGTCCCCGGGTCCGTTGCCTCGTCGTCGAGGGCGGCCTCGTCTCCGACCACAAGGGCCTCAACCTCCCCGGGATCGCCGTCTCGGTGCCCGCGCTCAGCGAGAAGGACATCGCGGACCTGCGCTGGGCCCTGCGGACCGGGGCCGACCTGATCGCGCTCTCCTTCGTCCGCAGCGGCCGCGACGTCGAGGACGTCCACCGGGTGATGGACGAGGAGGGACGCCGGGTCCCCGTCATCGCCAAGATCGAGAAGCCGCAGGCGGTGCAGAACCTCGACTCCATCGTCGACCGCTTCGACGGCATCATGGTCGCCCGCGGCGACCTGGGCGTGGAGATGCCGCTGGAGCAGGTGCCGATGGTGCAGAAGCGGGCGGTCAAGCTCGCCCGCCGCAACGCCAAGCCGGTCATCGTCGCCACCCAGATGCTCGACTCGATGATCAACTCCTCGCGGCCCACCCGCGCCGAGGCGTCCGACGTCGCCAACGCCGTCCTCGACGGCACCGACGCGGTGATGCTCTCCGGCGAGACCTCGGTCGGCAAGTACCCGTCCGAGACGGTCCGCACCATGGCCCGGATCATCGAGGCCGCCGAGGAGGACGTCCTGGCCGACGGCCTGCCCGTCCTCACCGCGGGCAGCAAGCCCCGCACCCAGGGCGGCGCCGTAGCCCGGGCGGCCGCCGAGATCGGCGACTTCCTGCACGCCAAGTACCTGATCGCCTTCACCCAGTCCGGCGACACCGCCCGCCGGCTGACCCGCTACCGCTCGCCGATCCCCGTCCTGGCCTTCACCTACGAACCCGCCGTCCGCAGCCAGTTGGCACTCACCTGGGGAGTGGAGACCTTCCTCGGCCCGTTCGTGCCCACCACCGACGAGATGGTCGAGCAGGTCGACGCCGCGCTGCTCTCACTGGGCCGCTGCGAGAAGGGCGACATCGTCGTCATCACCGCCGGCTCCCCGCCCGGCCTCGCCGGCTCCACCAACCTCGTCCGGGTCCACCACGTGGGCGCCCTGGACAACTGACCCGCCCGGTGCGGCTCCGCCTGGGGGCGGAGCCGCACCGGCGTCAGTGCTTCGGGCCGATGTGGGCGTCCATGAGTGCCACGGACTCCTTGCGGGCGACGGAGATGTTGATCTGACCGGTCGCGCGGGGGGCTGATGCCTTCCACTGCACACCGACCGCGTCGAGGGTGTCGGTGAAGAGACGGATGATGTCGGTCGAGGTGTTGGTGAAGAAGTAGCGCGGGTACTCGTAGCGCTTCGGGACGCCACCGACGGTGCGGGTCGTCCAGTTGGTGATCCGGCAGCCGTCGGAGTGGATCAGGCCGCGAAGGAACTCCCAGGGGTGGGCGTCGACGATCCCCTGCTGCCAGGGTTCGAGGGCTATTCGGCGCAGATGCTTCGGGCCGGTGCCGTGCTGGGGGATCAGGCAGGGCCAGTGCTTGCTGGTACCGACCACGCTGGTGCAGCCGGTGGCGCGCACGCGCGTGACTTTGTTTCGTGGCATGACGGCGGCCATCGCTCGCTCGCACTCGTCGATCAGGCCCGGCCAGGCGTCGCCGCAGGCGATGCGGAGGGCATGGACTTTGCGACGGCCCTCGCTGATGCAGCCGTCGCCGAGGTAGAGGCCGAGAAGGTAGGCGTAGTCGGCGCGAGGCACGGACGGGTTCGGGCGGCCGGAGGGGGCCGGGCAGTCGTTCGGCTTCCGGGGGTCGGGCTGTGTGGTCCACTGCCGGACCGCATAGCGGGAGATCCCGGTGGCGCGGCTCACCTGGCTGAAAGTCAGGCCGGACGCATGGAGGTCAAGGGCGTGTTGCCGTGCGGCCGTGTCGTACATGCGCCCGAGCCTGTGCCGTCAGGGCGCGCATCATCGAGAGTAATGCGAATCTTCATTCGAAGTGATGAAGATCGCCAACCGCTGGGCCGATTTTCATGACCTTGGAAATGAAGGATAAGTGCCCCGGGTGGGATTCGAACCCACGCTGTATGGTGTTTGAGACCATGGCCTCTTCCGCTGGGCTACCGGGGCAACCGCTGAATCGAAGGTTAGCTCCGACCCTGCTGAGTCTCAAACATACCGTGTCTAGGTACCCTCGTGCATGCAGTACCCCGCCGGAACGAGGAGCCCCGTGAGCACCGCCGACGAGCAGGCAGAGCCGCTTGAGACCGATTCGCCCCAGATCACCAGGATTGTGATCGCCGAGGACGAGGCGCTGATCCGCCTCGATCTGAAGGAGATGCTGGAGGAGGAGGGGTACACCGTCGTCGGCGAGGCCGGGGACGGGGCCACGGCGGTCCGGTTGGTCCAGGAGCTGAAGCCGGACCTGGCGATCCTCGATGTGAAGATGCCGGTGCTGGACGGGCTGTCCGCGGCCGAGCAGATCCACGAGGCGCACCTGGCGCCGGTGCTGATGCTGACCGCGTTCTCGCAGCGTGAGCTGGTGGACCGGGCGCGGGACGCGGGGGCGATGGCGTACATCGTCAAGCCGTTCTCGAAGAGCGACCTGGTGCCGGCGATCGAGATGGCCGTGTCCCGGTACACGGAGATGCGGACGCTGGAGGAGGAGATCGCGGATCTCACCCAGCGGCTGGAGACCCGGAAGCTGGTGGACCGGGCGAAGAGCGTGCTGCAGACCAAGTTCGGTCTGAACGAGCCGGCCGCGTTCCGGTGGATCCAGAAGACGTCGATGGACCGCCGGATGACGATGGCCGCGGTGGCCGAGGCGGTCATCGAGGAGGGCGCGGCGCAGGACCGGAAGAAGGCCGAGGAGCCCCCGGTCGCGCCGTCCGCCCCCGCGCCGGCCGCCCCCGCCGCGGACACCCCGGAGCAGTAGCGGTACGGCCGTAGCGGCAGGACACGGCGGAGGGCCCGGCGCGTGACGCGCCGGGCCCTCCGCCGTGGGGCGGGGCGGGGTCAGTCCTCGCCGAGGTACGCCTTGCGGACCGACTCGTCGTGCAGGAGGTCGGCGCCGGTGCCCTGGAGGACGATGCTGCCGATCTCCATGACGTAGCCGCGGTCGGAGAGGGAGAGCGCCGCCTGGGCGTTCTGCTCCACCAGCAGGATGGTGGTGCCGTCGGCCTTGAGTTCGACGATGGTGGCCATGATCTTCTGCATCATGAGCGGCGAGAGGCCCATGGACGGCTCGTCGAGCATCAGCAGCTTGGGCCGGGACATCAGGGCGCGTCCCATGGCGAGCATCTGCTGCTCGCCGCCGGAGAGGGTGCCGGCGGCCTGCTTGCGGCGTTCGCCGAGGATGGGGAAGAGGCCGTAGGCCCGTTCGACGTCCTTGGTGATGCCGTCGGTGTCGTTGCGCAGGAAGGCGCCGAGGAGGAGGTTCTCCTCGATGGTCATGCGCGGGAAGATGTGCCGGCCCTCGGGGGAGTGGGCGAGGCCGAGGGCGACGATCTTGTGGGCGGGGACGGCGGCGAGGGGCTGCCCGTCGAAGGTGATGGTGCCGGCGGTGGGCTTGAGCAGGCCGGACAGGGTGCGCAGGGTGGTGGTCTTGCCGGCGCCGTTGGTGCCGATCAGGGTGGTGACCTCGCCCTGGTTGACGGTGAAGCTGATGCCCTTGACGGCTTCGATCTTGCCGTAGGAGACGCGGAGGTCCTGGACTTCGAGGAGTGCGGTCACTGGTCGGTCTCCGTAACGGGGGCGGTGCCTTCGAGCGGGGCGCCGAGGTAGGCGGTGATGACGCGTTCGTCGTTCTGGACCGTCTCTCGGTCGCCCTCGACGATCTTCTGGCCCTGGACGAGCACGGCGGTGCGGTCGCAGAGGTTGAAGATGAAGCGCATGTCGTGCTCGATGACGAGGACGGAGACGCCCCGGTCGCGGATGGCGAAGACGAGTTCCTCGGCGGCGCGGGTCTCCTGCGGGTTCATGCCGGCGGTGGGCTCGTCGAGGAGCAGCAGGCCGGGGTCGGAGGCGAGGGCGCGGGCGATCTCCAGTTTGCGCTGTTCGCCGTAGGGGAGGTTGCGGGCGAGGTGGTCGGCCTTGCCGGCGAGGCCGGTGAACTCGAGGAGTTCCATGGCCTTGTCGCGGCTCTCCTGTTCGGAGCGGCGGTAGCCGGGGCCGCGCAGGACGGCGGAGAGGAGGCCCTGGTGCATGCGGCTGTGGCGGCCGACCTGGACGTTCTCCAGGACGGTCATGTTGGCGAAGAGCCGGATGTTCTGGAAGGTGCGGGCGATGCCGGCCTGGGTGACGAGGTGGGGTTTGGGCGGGAGGACGGCGCCCTGGTAGGTGACGGTGCCCTCGGTGGGGACGTAGAGGCCGGTGAGGCAGTTGAAGAAGGTGGTCTTGCCGGCGCCGTTGGGGCCGATGAGGCCGATGATCTCGCCCCGGCCGACGGTGAGGGAGACGTTGTTGACGGCGGTGAGGCCGCCGAACCGCATGGTGACGCCGGAGACGTCGAGCAGGGTCTCGGCGGGGGCCGGTGCCGGTGCCGGGGTGGGGGCGGGGGCGTCGGTGGTGGTCATTGGAAGGTCACGCCCCTGCCTTGGAGAGGGCGACGGTGTCGCCGGTGGACTGCGCCGGGATGTCGGCCTCGTGGAATTCGAGTTGGCGGCGCCGGTTGGGGATGAGGCCCTCGGGGCGGACCCGCATGAGGACGATGAGGGCGATGCCGAAGGCGAGCAGCTGGTAGTCGGCGAGGAATTCGAGCTTCTTCGGGATGAGGAAGAGCAGGGTGGCGCCGGCCAGGGGGCCGCTGATGGTGCCCATGCCGCCGAGGATGACGGCGGCGAGGAGGAACGCGGAGTTGGGCGGGAGGGCTTCGGCGAAGGTGTACTGGTCGGGGGTGACGGTGTAGCTGACGTGGGCCTGGACGGTGCCGGCGAGGCCGGCCAGGCAGGCGCCGAGGGCGAAGGCGAGGAGCTTGAGGCGGAAGCCGTTGATGCCCATGGCCTCGGCGGCGGTCTCGTCCTCGCGGATGGCGACCCAGGCGCGGCCGATGCGGGAGTTGCCGACGCGGGCGAAGATCAGGACGACGACGGCGGTGACGACGAGCATCAGCAGGTAGTAGTTGGAGAACCGGCCGAGTTCGACGCCGAAGATGGTGGTGGGCTTGCCGAGGTTCCAGCCGAGGATCTCCAGGTCGGGGATCCGGGGGATGCCGTTGGAGCCGTTGGTGATCTTCGGGCCGGTGGTGCCGTTGAGGTTGAGCATGGTGATGCGGAAGATCTCGCCGAAGCCGAGGGTGACGATGGCGAGGTAGTCGCCGCGCAGTCGCAGGGTCGGGGCGCCGATGACGACGCCGAAGACCATGGAGACGACGGCGCCGGTGAGCATGGCGCCCCAGAAGGGGAACTGGACGTGGATCGGCGAGGCGGGGGAGCCGGAGACCAGGGCGGCGCTGTAGGCGCCGACGCCGAGGAAGGCGACGTAGCCGAGGTCGAGCAGGCCGGCCAGGCCGACGACGATGTTCAGGCCGAGGGCGACGGTGGCGAAGATCAGGATGTTGGTGGCGACGGAGGTGTACTGGTCGCTGGTCTGGGTGAACGGGAAGCTGGCGGCGGCGGCGAAGGCGGCGCCGGTGGTGACGGTCTGGTACTTGACGGTCAGGGCGCGCAGCCGGGGCAGCAGGCCGGAGCGGCCGAACGCGGCGACCACGGAGGCGGCGAGCAGCAGGTAGCCGGTGAAGAGTTCGCCGTACTCGGTGTCGATGCCGAAGGTGATGGCGAACAGGGCGACGGCGAAGGCGACCACGATCAGGGCGACCTCGACCCAGGACGGCAGTTCGCGCGGGGCGGGCAGTGGCCGGTGGACGGTGCCGAGCCGCAGCCAGCTGTTGGCGACGTGGCCGAGCTGGACCAGGAGGACGGCGCCGGTGGCGATGGCGAGGCCGCCGGCGAGGGCGGTGAGGACGGGGGCGACCGGCTTGTCCTCGGGGATCGCGTGGGTGGCGAACCAGACCACGGGGGCGATCGGGACGAGCAGGAACAGCCGGCGGTCGAGGATCCGCAGGGGGACGGTGGTGCGCCGGTCGAGCGGCAGGCCGAGGGAGCCGGTGAGGGCGAGCAGGGAGCCGGTGGCGAGGACCCAGCCGCCGGGTTCCAGGTTGGCGAGGCCGCCGAGGTCGGTGGAGATGGAGATCACCGAGAACCAGCCGACGGCGACGGTGCCGGCGGCGGCGAGGAGGACGGCGTTGCCGCTGCGGCGGGGGGCGGCCCAGCGCAGGCCGGGGACGCCCTGGGTGGCGAGGAGGAGGACGAGGGTGGCGAGTCCGGCGGTGAGGGCGAGCCACTGGAGGCCGGCGGGGGAGCCGTAGAAGGTGAGGTCGCCGGGGTACTCGGAGGTCCAGGTCCAGGCCATCAGGGCGGAGGCGGCGGTGGCGGTGGCGCCGAGGCCGGTGAGGAGGACGGCGGTGCGGCCGGGGAGGGCGATGACCGGGGTGGTCTCGGTGCTGCTGGTGGTCATGGTGCTCACACCCTGTCCGCGACGCGCGCGCCCAGCAGGCCCTGGGGCCGGACGAGCAGGACGACGATGAGGAGTACGAAGGCCCAGACGTCCTTCCAGGCGCCGCCTCCGAAGAGGTGCATGCCGGGCAGGTGCTGGATGTAGCCGGTGGCGAGGGCCTCGGCGAGGCCGAGGGTGATGCCGCCGAGCATGGCGCCGTAGATGTTGCCGATGCCGCCGAGGACGGCGGCGGTGAACGCCTTGAGGCCGAGCAGGAAGCCCATCCGGAAGTCGACCTGGCCGCTGCGCAGGCCGTAGGCGACGGCGGCGACGGCGGCGAAGGCGGCGCCGATGGCGAAGGCCATGACGATGATGCGGTCGGTGTCGATGCCCATCAGCTTGGCGGTGTCCGGGTCCTGGCTGGTCGCCTGCATGGCGCGGCCGGAGCGGGTGCGGGTGACGAACCAGCCGAGGGCGAGCATGCAGACCGGGGCGGCGATCAGCAGGAAGATGTCACTGCGCTGGATCGCGACCGAGCCGATCTCGAAGGGGTCGCCGGGGATCTTCGGGAAGACCCGGGCCTTCTTGGCGTCCGGGTAGAAGGCGAAGACCAGTTGCTGGAGGGCGATGGACAGGCCGATCGCGGTGATCAGCGGGGCGAGCCGGGGGGCGGAGCGCAGCGGCCGGTAGGCGAAGCGCTCGGCGGCGACGGCGGTGAGGGTGGAGACCAGGATGCCGGCGATCAGCATCAGCGGTAGGGCCAGCCACAGGGTGGTGCCGCCGGGGAGGGCGAGGTAGGCGGTCAGGGCGCCGAAGCCGCCGACCATGACGATCTCGCCGTGGGCGAAGTTGATGAGCTGGACGATGCCGTAGACCATCGTGTAGCCGATCGCGACGAGGCCGTAGAGGGCGCCGAGGATCAGGCCGTTGGCCAGCTGCTGCGGTAGGTCGTGCACCGCTGGGCCTCCGTTGTGCGTGTGGGGTGTCCGCGTGGGTGGTGGATGTGGGTCCGCGCGGGGGCACTCGTGGCGCCCCCGCGCGGTAACTCCGACGTGCTGTGGCGTTGCTGACTTCGGGTCAGGTGAGGGTCAGCCGCTGAAGGTGCCGGACTTCTCCACGGCCCACTTGCCGTCCTTGACGGTGTAGACGGTGAGCTGCTTGTTGGTGGTGTCGCCGAACTCGTCGAAGGAGACCTTGCCGGTCACGCCCTCGAAGGAGACCTTCTGGACGGCTTCGACGACCTTGGCGCGGGGGCTGTCGGGCAGCTTGCCGTTGTTGGCGGTGACGACGGCCTTGACGCCCTGGATGATGGCCCAGGCGCTGTCGTAGGAGTAGCCGCCGTAGGTCTCGTAGGCGTCCTTGTAGCCGGCGGCCTTGTAGTCGGCGATGAACTTGGCGGCGGTGGGCAGCTGCTCGACGGGCAGGCCGACGGCGGTGGCGAGGTCGCCCTGGCCCTTGGGGTTGAGCTTGATGAAGTCGCCGCTCTGGATGCCGTCGCCGCCCATCAGCGGGATGTTGACGCCGGCGTCCTTGAGCTGGAGCGAGAGCGGGCCGGCGGCGGGGTACTCGCCGCCGTAGTAGACGGCCTCGGCGCCGGAGGACTTGACCTTGGTGACGACGGCGGCGAAGTCGCGGTCGTCGGGGTTGACGTGCTCCTCGCCGACGATCTGGCCGCCGTTCTTGACGAACTGGCCCTTGAAGGTGGCGGCGAGGCCGGCGCCGTAGGTCTTCTGGTCGTCGATGAGGAAGACCTTGGTCTTCTTGGCGTCCTTGACCAGGTAGTCCGCGGCGAAGGGGCCCTGGACGGCGTCGGTGGTGGCGGTGCGGAAGTAGCTCTTGAACGGGCGGGCCTTGACGCCGCTGGCCCACTTCTCGCCCTGGCTGAGGGCGACGCCGGTGTTGGCGGGGGAGATCTGGACGAGGTTGGCGTCGTTGAAGATCTGCTGCATCGACTGGGCGACGCTGGAGTTGAGCGGGCCGACGACGCCGATGACGTCCTTGTCGCCCACCAGCTGGGTGGCGTTCTGCTGGCCGGGGGCGGGCTTGCCGGTGTCGTCGAGGCCCTTGATCTGGAACTTGACGCCGGGGACCTCGTTCTTCTCGTTGGCCTGCTTGACCGCGAGCTCGACGGAGTTGCGGATGCCGAGGCCGAGGGCGGAGAGGTCGCCGGTGAGGGGGGCGTCGACGCCGATGGTCACGGTGGTGGAGCCGCCGGCCTGGCCGCTGTCCCCGGACTTCTTGTCGTCGCGGGAGCCGCACGCGGTGAGGCTGAGGGCGCCGATGACGGCAATGCTCACGACAACTGCTGAACGATGACGCACGGGGGGTCCCCTTCGGTTCAGGAGGGCGCCGCGCCTGAACGGCGGGAGCCTGGATGCGCGGTGGGCCTGGCCCATTCCGGTGGCGCGGTGACTGGCCGTGACTCTAGATGCCGGTCGGCGGCTCTGGCAGTGCTGCGGCGAGGCTGTGATTCTCTTGTTATGAGCACACGGAGAAGTTGTCTCACCATGTGGTCGTTCCGGCTCGACCGGTCCGCGCGGGCCCCAGTATTTCCACGCCAACCGGGGCCATGTAAGGCGTAGAAGGGCAGGTGACTCCTGAACTCACCGATTATCGGACAAGAGCGTCCGCGTCCTTGGGCTCGGGCGTATGCGTCCGAATATCGGACGATCGGTGTCGCCCGGCACTGTTTTCGGGTGGATGCGGCCCCCCGGGGTCCTCAACCGCTCGGATTTCCTAGTTGTTACGCACGGTTACATCGCCGCGAACGGTCGGACATGCCACCGCCCCCTTGTCCAGACCAACGACTTCCCAGCGTTGTCGAAGGTCAAACAAGGGGGCGGGCAAGGGATTTGACGGAGAATCGGCTCAGAGGTCGCGCAGCATGCAGGTGAGGCGGCAGCTGGTGACCCGCTTGCCGGTGTCGTCGGTGATCGCGATCTCGTAGGTGGCGGCGGTGCGGCCCTTGAACACCGCGGTCGCCACGCCGGTGACCAGGCCGGAGGTCGCCGAGCGGTGGTGGGTCGCGTTCAGGTCCACGCCCACCGCGTACCGGCCCGGGCCGGCGTGCAGCATCGCCCCGACCGAGCCGAGGGTCTCGGCCAGCGCCGCCGAGGCGCCGCCGTGCAGCAGCCCGTACGGCTGCTGGTTGCCGTCCACCGGCATGGTGCCGACCACCCGGTCGCCCGATGCCTCGACGATCCTGATGCCCAGCTTGTCGCCCAGCCGGCCGCCGGAGAAGGTGGCCGGGTCCACGCCGAGCTTGGCGAAGTGGTCCAGCATCTCCTGCGGGACGTCGATCAGGGGGGAGACCGCGGCGGTGCCGGGGGCGCCGTCGCCGTCGGCGCCGGGGCCGGTCTCGGAGGCGGTGTCGGGGGCCGGATCGGTCATGGGGGAGCTCCTGCCGCTCGGGGGTCGCGTCGTCGTGCTGCCTGTGATCGTACGACCGTCCTACTCGGCGGTAGTGGCGGTGGTGGCGGAAAACCGGAGTGGCGCCCGGGGCACGAGCGCACCCGCGGGGCGCCCGCCCCCGGCGTGCCCCTTTTGTCAGTGGCGGGCCCTAGGATCGGTGGCCGGTAGTGGAATCGGCAGGAACGGACGTTGACGTGGCTACGCAGAGTACGGACAAGGGCGCGGCGGGTGGTGGCGGAGCCGGATCGCGGCCCCGCCTGATGCTGCTCGACGGGCACTCCATGGCCTACCGGGCGTTCTACGCGCTGCCCGTGGAGAACTTCAACACCTCCACCGGCCAGCCCACCAACGCGGTGTACGGCTTCGCGTCGATGCTCGCCAACACCGTCCGGGACGAGGCGCCCACCCACCTGGCCGTCGCCTTCGACCTCTCCCGCCAGACCTTCCGCTCGGTCGAGTTCCCCGACTACAAGGCCAACCGGGCCAAGACCCCGGACGAGTTCCGCAGCCAGATCGGGCTGATCGGCGAGCTGCTCGACGCGATGCACGTGCCGCGGCTGACCGCCGAGGGCTTCGAGGCGGACGACATCATCGCCACCCTGGCCACCGCCGCCGAGGCGGCCGGCTACGACGTCGACATCGTCACCGGCGACCGCGACTCGCTCCAGCTGGTCACCGAGCACATCACCGTGCTGTACCCGACCAAGGGCGTCTCCGAGCTGACCCGCTACACCCCGGAGAAGGTCGCCGAGAAGTACGGCGTCACCCCCCGCCAGTACCCGGACCTCGCCGCCCTGCGCGGAGACCCGTCCGACAACCTGCCCGGCATCCCCGGCGTCGGCGAGAAGACCGCCGCCAAGTGGGTCAACCAGTTCGGCTCCTTCGACGAACTGGTGGCCCGGGCCGACGAGGTCAAGGGCAAGATCGGCGAGAAGCTCCGCGAGCACCTCGACTCGGTCAAGCGCAACCGCGTCCTGACCGAGCTGGTCCGCGACGTCGAACTCCCGCTCGGCGTGGCCGACCTGGCCCGCGCGCCGTTCGACGCCCCGGCCGTCACCGCGCTGATGGAGACGCTGGAGTTCCGCAACGCCAACTTCCGCGACCGCGTCCACGGCATCGACCCGGCCGCCGCCGAGCCCGAGGCCGCCGAACTCGCCCCCGGCGTCGAGGTCGACGGCGAACTCCTCACCGACCCCGGCACCCTCGCCGCCTGGCTGCGGGAGCACGCCGCGGACAAGAACCCGGTCGCGCTGGCCGCCGTCTACCGGTGGGCGCTCGGGGCCGGCGAGGTCTCGGAGGTCGCGCTGGCCGCCGGGGAGACGGCGGCCTGGTTCGACCCGGCGCTGCTCGCCGAGGAGGACGAGCGCGCCTTCGCCGCCTGGCTGGCCGACCCGGCCGCCCCCAAGGCCCTGCACATCGCCAAGCAGGTCATGCGGGCCTTCGCCGAGCGCGGCTGGACCATCGAGGGCGTCGTCGCCGACACCGCCCTCGCCGCCTACCTGGAGAAGCCCGGCCGCCGCACCTTCACGCTGGAGGTGCTCGCCGAGGAGTACCTGGCCCGCTCGCTCACCCCGGCCCCGGCCGCCGAGTCCGGCCAGCTCGCCTTCGACGCCCCGGAGGAGGACCCGGCCGCCGGCGCCCAGGCGCTGATGCTCCAGGCCCGCGCCGTGCTCGACCTCGCCGCGCTGTTCGACACCCGGCTCGCCGAGGTCGGCGCCACCGGGCTGCTGCGCGACATGGAGCTGCCGATCGCCGCCCTGCTCGCCCGGATGGAGCGCACCGGCATCGCCGCCGACCGCGACTGGCTGACCGGCCTGGAGGCGCAGTTCGCCGCCGAGATCCAGCGCGTGGTCGAGGAGGCGCACGCTGCCGCCGGCCACGAGTTCAACCTCGGCTCGCCCAAGCAGCTCCAGGAGATCCTCTTCGGCGAGCTGGCGCTGCCCAGGACCAAGAAGATCAAGACCGGTTACACCACCGACGCCGACGCGCTCACCTGGCTCGCCACCCAGACCGACAACGAGCTGCCGGTGATCCTGCTGCGCCACCGCGACCAGGCCAAGCTGCGCACCACCGTCGAGGGCCTGCTCAAGACGGTCTCCCCGGCCGGGCGGATCCACACCACCTTCAACCAGATGGTCGCCGCCACCGGCCGGCTCTCCTCGCAGGACCCGAACCTGCAGAACATCCCGGTCCGTACCGAGGAGGGCCGGATGATCCGCCGGGCCTTCGTGGTCGGCGAGGGCTACGAGTCGCTGCTCACCGCCGACTACTCGCAGATCGAGCTGCGGATCATGGCCCACCTCTCCGAGGACGAGGCGCTGCTCGAAGCCTTCGCCAGCGGCGAGGACCTCCACACCACCGTCGCCTCCCAGGTCTTCGAGGTCCCCGGCGAGTCGGTCGACGCCGAGATGCGCCGCAAGATCAAGGCGATGTCCTACGGCCTCGCCTACGGCCTGTCCGCCTACGGGCTCTCCCAGCAGCTCGGCATCAAGCCGGCCGAGGCCCAGGGCCTGATGGACACCTACTTCGAGCGCTTCGGCGGCGTGCGCGACTACCTGCACCGGGTGGTCGAGGAGGCCCGCGCCACCGGCTACACCGAGACCCTGCTCGGCCGCCGCCGCTACCTGCCGGACCTCAACAGCGACAACCGCCAGCGCCGGGAGATGGCCGAGCGGATGGCCCTCAACGCCCCGATCCAGGGCTCGGCCGCCGACATCGTCAAGATCGCCATGCTGCGGGTGGACGAGGCGCTGCGCACGGCCGGACTGGCCTCCCGGATGCTGCTCCAGGTGCACGACGAAATCGTGCTGGAGCTCGCCCCCGGTGAGCGGGAGCCGGTCGAGGCGGTCGTCCGCGAGCAGATGGCCGGCGCCTACCCGCTGCGGGCCCCGCTGGACGTCTCGGTCGGCGTCGGCGTCAACTGGGAGGTCGCCGCGCACTGACGCTTCGTCAAAAGACCCCGGGCGGAGCTTCGTCGAAGCGTCGCCCGGGGTCTTCTCGGTGCCGGGGGGCGGTTCTACCCTGGTGGGTATGCCTGCCGCTGAGGTGCTCCGCCCCGGCCGTGACGGGGCCACCGTCGACCTCGTGTTCGAGGCGGGCGGGGGATCCTGGCCCGCCGCCGTGCTCCTCGTGCTGCGCGCCCTCTTCGTCCTGCCCGCCACGGGCATCGTCTTCCTCCCGGTCGCGATCGTGGTCGTGGTGGTCGCGGTGATCGTCGGCGCCACCCTCGTCGCCGCGGCGACCGTCTGTGCGCTGCTGTGGCTTTCCGGCGCGCTGATCCTGTGGGTCCTCCTCGCGGTCTCCGAGCTGCGCTCGGTCCGCCGGGTGGAATTCGCCCCGGCCGGCACCCCGACCGAACTGCGGTTCGTCCGGGGTGCCCGGGCCGGCGCCTGGGCCCCGATCGCGGACCTGCGGCGCGTCCAACTGCACGAGTCCGTGGAGGAGCCCTACGAGGGCGACCCCGCGCCCGCCGTCCACGCCCTCACCGTCACGGTGGTCACCACGACCGGCGGCGAGGGTCCGCGCAGCGCGCCGAAGGGCACCGACGCCGACGCGCTCCAGCGCTCACTGGAGGACCTGCTCGGCCCGGCCGGCGTGCCGGTGGTGCGCCGCACCGAACGCCGCGTCCGCCGCAAGCCCCACGTCCCCGCCGGCAGCTGGGTGTACGGCGGCTCGGGCTCCGCCAACTCCGGCGGGTTCTCCGGTGGCGGGTGAGCCGGTGGGAGCGGGCCGGCGGGAGTCCGCCGGTGCGGATCCGGGGGCGGGCCGCCCGGGGCGACCCGAGAGCGTCCGGGTCCGCCGTCGCGGGCCCTGCGCCGAGTCCGTGACGGAGCGGGTGACCGTGCGGGTGGGGCCGGAGTCGGCGGGGTGGTGATGCCGGTGCGGATCAGGAAGCGATCGGCGCTGAGCCTGCACGGCACGGTACGTTCCTGGGTGCTGACGGTCCGGCCGGGCGGCGGACGGTGGCTGCGCGCGGGGTGGATCGGCCTCTCGCGGGTGGCCCTCGGGTTCGGCCTCCAGGTGTGGTGGATCCCCGCCTACATCCCGCTGATCCTGGTACTCCCGTTCGTGCTGGAGCTCGACCCCCGCACCAATCTGGCGATCGTCGGCGGCACCTACCTCCTGTGCTCGCTCGGGTGGGGAATCCGGGCGACGGCGGGCCCGCTCCGGGAGCTCCACCACCTGGAGTTCGGCCCGCCCGGCGCCCCCGACCGGTTCCGGACCGTCGGGCCCGGGCCGGCCGGCCGGTGGCGGCCGCTGGCGGAGCTCGAAGGCGTGCGGATCGTCCACCTGGGCACCCGGCCGGTGGCGGGCCGACCGGCACCGGAGGACGGCAGGTGGAAGGTGTCGGTGTCGGTGTCGGGACATCGGCCCCACTCGTCCTCCTGCGAGGGTGTCGGCGACCCCCGGGCCGTGGCGGCGGAACTCGCCCGGCTGCTCGAACCGGCCGGAGTCCCGGTGGAGTTCGTCGACGCCCGGCGAACGGCGCGGAAAATCCCCGCGGCGGCGCGCCCGCCCGCCGCCGCCCGTCCCGGCGGAGCCGCCCCCGTGGACGCCGTGCCCGTGGACGCCGTGCCCGCCGCCGTTCCGCCCGCCGATGCCCCGCCGGAGCAGCGGTCCTGAGCCCTGGGGGTGGGGCGCGGGCGGCCGCGCGGACGTCCTCGCGCCCGGGAGTCCGTGCGTGCCCGCAGGGATCCTCGGGTCCGTCGCGGTGGGTCCGAGGGGTTGATACCGGGTCAGGGAGCCTCTTCACTTGTCATGGCGCCGCCGTCCTTGATCGTGGGCGGTGCCACCCGCTCCGACGCCTCACTGCTCCGATGCTCCGCCGCTCCGATGCTCCGCCGCTCCGACGCCTCACCCGACGAGTCTGGAGATCCCCTCATGTCCCAGTCCCGCCTGCGGCGCGCCGTTGTCGCGCTGACGGCCCTGCCCCTGCTCGCGCTCGGCGCGGGCCAGGCCGTGGCCGCCCCGGCCCCCGTCCCCGCCGCCCCCGCGTCCGCCTCCCCGGTCGCCACGATCGAGGACGAGGCCGCCCGCACCCTGGCCGCCTCCCTCGCCGACCCCGCCCTGCGCGAGCGGCTCCGCTCGGCGACCGCCGCCGCGCCCGCCGGCGCCGAACTCGCCCCGCTGGCCGCCGGCCTGCCCGGCGCCGCCGCCCGGACCCTCGCCTCCACCACCGCCCGCGCCGACCGCGGTGTCGCCGCCGCCAAGGGCCTCGGCGCCGACCTCGGCCCGCTGCTGCGGGTCCAGCTGGCCGACCCGTCGATGCGGGCCGCCCTGGACGCTGGCGCCGCACCGCTGGTGGCCACCGCCGGCACCGACGACCACGCCCGCACCGTCCGCGCCTACGACACCGCCGGCCGGGCCCACACCCTGGACGCCGCCGCCCTGCCCACCCGCCCGGTCTACCTGGTCGACATCGACACGGCCAAGGCGCTGACCGCCGGGATCGACCTGCTCCAGCGGGAGTTGACCGCCCGGGGCGTCGGCTCCGCCGCGCAGACCGCCGCCGCGCAGACCGCCGCCGCGCAGTCCTCCGCCGCCCGGGCCGCGGCCGGCTGGTGGGGCACCAAGATCACCTCCGTCCGGGTGAACGACGACGAGGAGCCCTGGTTCAAGGGCGCCGCCGAGATGTTCAGCCTGGTCTCCGGCTTCGGCCAGGACGGCAAGGTCCGGGTCGACTCGGTCGCCATGCCGTACCTCCAGTACGACGGCACGACCTACTACCCGAACCAGATCCTGGTGAACTGGTCGAACTACAAGTACAACCTGGCCGACGTGGTCCTGATGGAGGACGACGGCGACACCAACTACCTGGCCCTCGCCCAGGCCGTCGCCGCCGTCCTGCTCACCATCGCGGACCAGGGCGCCTACATCCCGCTCGTCAACGCCGTCCTCGCCGCCCTGCCCACCTCCTGGTGGACCGACGACCCGGACTACGTGGAGTCCTGGTACACCCTCGCCCGCACCAGCACCGGGCAGCTCAACGGGGCCCGGGGCAACGGCTGGATGACCGTCGAGCCGTACTGGGTCAGCCAGCTCTGACCGCCGCCGTTCCACGGCCGGTCCGACGGCGCGCGCGGGTGCGTCGTCGGCCCGGCCGGTCCGTCGTTGATCAACAGGTGTCACGGACTCAGTTCCGTACTACCGTGGGCGCGATGACCATGGAATCGACTTCGACCGACCGGCCCGCCACCCCGGCCGGGGCACCTGCGCTCCAGGCCCGCAACTCCGCCGCCTACTGGACCGCGACCGGCGTGTCCCGGGGGCACGAGGTGATCCGCCGCCGCGGATTCGTCGCCGTCGACGGCGACGAGCGCGCGGGGCAGCGGATCCTGATCCAGGAACCCGACCTCGCCCCGGGCGAGGTGGCCGAGTTGAGCGAGCTGGTCCGCCGTTCCGCGGGCCCGGTGACCGTCGAGGACCCGTTCGGCTCGACGGACCTGAGCCGGCTCGGCCTGCGCACCTGGCAGATGCCGATCATGCTGCGCCTGCCCGGCCCCGTCGAGGCCCCGGCGCTGGACGTCACCCGGGTCCGGCGGCCCGAGGACCTCCGGGCGGCCGAGCGGGTCGTCATCGAGGGCTTCGACCTGGACGGCTTCGAGCCCTACCGCCCCGGCGAGCTGTTCCCGGAGGCGCTGATCGAACAGCCGGGCGTGGACGTGTTCATCGCCTCGGTCGACGGCGTCACCGCGGGGGCCGGCGTGAGCGTCGTGGCCGACGGTGTCGCCAGCCACTACTGGATCGCCACTTCCCCGGCCTTCCGCTCCCGCGGCGTGGGCCGGGCCGTCATGCTCGGCGCCCTCGCCCACGTGACCGACTTCCCCGCCACCCTCACCGCCTCCAGGCTGGGCCGCCCGCTCTACGAGTCGCTGGGCTACACCGTGACCTCGCCCTCGACCTGGTGGGCCACGCCGTCCGGCACGGCGTAGCGACGCGACCGCGCCGGTGGCTCACGGTCACCGCAACTGCGTTCCGTCATCGGGACGTTGAGCCTTCAAAGGCATCGCGGTGACGGGCAGAGTGCCTGGTGACACCGGGTGTGCGGGCGCGTAGCGTGGAAGGGAGCGGTCGGCACGGGACCGACCCGACGGTGACCGCGCGCATACGCAGCTGCGACGTGGTCCCGGTCCCTCCGACTGAGGAGGAAGCATGTCCAGGGAGCTGCTCTTCTACCGGGCCGACGACGGCCTGATAGCGACGGGAAGACTGGGTACCGACGGCATCTTCGCCGGCCTGGCCGACGGAAAGCTCTCCCCGCACTGGACGCACATCGTGCCGGTGGGTCGGGAGCTGTTGTTCTACCGCGCGGGTGACGGGGTGATCGCGACCGGTCGGATCGACACGAACGGGATCTTCGCGGAGTTGGCGGAGGGCGGGTTGTCCTCGGGCTGGACGCACATCGTGCCGGTGGGTCGGGAGCTGTTGTTCTACCGCGCGGGTGACGGGGTGATCGCCACTGGCCGGATCGACACGAACGGGATCTTCGCGGAGTTGGCGGAGGGCGGGTTGTCCTCGGGCTGGACGCACATCGTGCCGATCGGCCGGGTGCTGTTGTTCTACCGGCCCGACAACGGTGTGATCGCCACCGGGAGCCTGGGTGTCAACGGCATTTTCACCGGGCTGGCCGAGGGTCGGTTGTCCAACGGGTGGACCCACATCGAACCCCTCGGCGCCGAACTGTTCTACCGGGCCGACAGCGGCGTGATCGCGACCGGTCGGGTCGACACCGACGGGATCTTCACGGGGCTGGCCGAGGGCCGGCTTTCGAATGGGTGGACCCACATCGTGCCGGTGGGGCAGGAAGCGCTGTTCTACCGGGCCGACAACGGCGTGATCGCGACCGGTCGGATCGACACCGAAGGCATCTTCGCCGAGCTGGCCGAAGGCGGCCTGAGTTCCGGCTGGACCACCATCGCCGCCCTGACCGCCTGACCGCCTGACCGCCTGACCGCCTGACCGCCTGAGCACCGGCGCCGATCCGGGGTCGGGCGGCTCGCGGGGGAAGCCGGAGCAGCCGGCTTCCCCCGCGATGCCGCTCCGCCGGTTCGCCCGGCCGGCCGGCGTTCCGGGGAGTTCCCCGTGGTGCGCCGGCCGCGGGGAACCGTCCGGCTCACTTCCGGGCGTTGGTGCGCTTGGTCGGTTCCGCCGTGGTCGGGTCCTCTGGCCAGGGGTGGCGGGGGTAGCGGCCCCGGAGATCCGCTCTGACGGCGTGGTAGCCGTTCTTCCAGAAGCCCTCCAGGTCACCGGTGACGGCGGCGGGGCGGCCGGCGGGCGACAGCAACTGCACGGTGAGCGGGACGCGTCCGCCGGCCAGGGCCGGGGCGGCCTTCCAGCCGAAGAGTTCCTGCAACTTCACCGACAGCACCGGGCGCCCGGTGCTGTAGTCGACCCGGATCTTCGAGCCGGTGGGGACGGTGACGCGTTCGGGGGCCAGCTCGTCGAGGCGGCCGGCCTGGCCGCTCGCCCAGGGGAGCAGGCGTCGCAGGGCGTCGGTCGTGTTGATCCTGGCGAGGTCGGCGCGGCGGCGGGCGCGGGAGAGTTCGGGCTCCAGCCACTCCTCGGAGCGTTCCAGCAGCGCCGTGTCGCTGACGTCGGGCCAGGGGTCACCGATCGCCGCGTGCAGGAACGCCAGGCGCTCGCGCAGGTCGGACGGGAAGGTCAGGAGGGCGCTCACGCCCTCGCGGGTGAGTCCTTCGAGGACGGCGGCGCGGACGAGGGCCCGGTCGGGGCGGGCCAGGGGCTTCTCGGCCAGTTCGATCGCGCCGAGGGATTCCACCCGGCGGGAGACCACTTCGTCGCGCCGGGTGTCCCAGTGGACTTCGTCACGCGTGGTCAGCAGCGGCGCGCCGGCGAGGCGGGCGGTGTCCTCGTCGAGGGCGGCGGCGTGCAGGACCCGGGCCGAGTGCGCGCCCGCCGGACGGTCGGCGGCCGCGACGGCGAGCCAGGGCAGTGCGCCGAGCGAGGTGCCGGGGGCGAGTTCGGCCGCCGTCCCCGAGGCCATCAGGTAAGGGCTGCGCTCGCCCGGGGCGGGCCGGTCCACCCGGGCCCGGGCGATGCGTTCGGGGAAGGCGAGGGCGATGACGCGGCCGACGGCGGTGGCGTCGGACAGCGCGGT
The DNA here is from genome assembly GCF_044764505.1 of Kitasatospora sp. NPDC094019. Classification (NCBI taxonomy): domain Bacteria; kingdom Bacillati; phylum Actinomycetota; class Actinomycetes; order Kitasatosporales; family Streptomycetaceae; genus Kitasatospora; species Kitasatospora sp. NPDC094019. The sequence goes on along the minus strand of NZ_JBIWIF010000001.1, from coordinate 322,748 downwards.
GGCGGGTTCGCCGGAGGTGGCGCGCAGCAGGCGGCGGACTTCGTCGCGCCAGCGGCCCGCGTAGGGGTCGTGGGAGGAGCGGACGAGCCGCCACACCGCGCCGAGGTCGTCGCCCAGCGCGCGCGGCGGCTCCTCGGAGAGCAGCGCGACCACCTCGGCCGCCCGCCGGGCCCCCACGGCCGGCGCGCCGTCGACCAGGGCCCGCCCCAGTCGTGGGTGCAGCCCGGTGCGGGCGAGCCGCACGCCGCGCTCGGTCGCCCGGCCGTCGGCGGAGACCGCCCCGAGCGCCCGCAGCGTCTCCCGGGCGGCGGCCATCGCACCGGCGGGCGGGGGGTCGGGCAGGGCGAGGCCGGTGGCGTCGGGGTCGCCCCAGCAGGCGGCCTGGAGGGCGAACGGGGTGAGGTCGGCGAGCGCGATCTCGGGGGTGGGGAAGCGGGCGGCACGGGCGTCCTCGGCCTCGTGCCAGCAGCGGTAGACGGTGCCGGGGGCCTCGCGGCCGGCCCGGCCGGCCCGTTGGCGGGCGGCGGCCAGCGAGGCGCGGACGGTGACGAGGGCGGCGAGGCCGCGGGCGTGGTCGGTGCGCGGTTCGCGGGCGAGTCCGGCGTCGACCACGACCCGCACGCCGGGCACGGTGAGCGAGGATTCGGCGACGGCGGTGGCGAGGACGACGCGGCGCCCCGGCGAGGGGGCGAGGGCCGCGTCCTGGACGGTCTGCGGGGCGCGGCCGTGCAGTTGCAGCACGTCGACCGGGAGGCCGCCCAACTGTCCGGCGACCCGGGCGATCTCGCCGACGCCGGGCAGGAAGCAGAGCACGTCCCCGTCCCGCTCGGCCAGGGCCCGCCGCACCGTCGCCGCGACGTGGTCGAGCAGCGCGAAGTCGACCCGGGTGCCGTGCGCGGGCCGGACGGCGCGCGGCGGTGGCGCCCACACCACCTCGACCGGGTGCGAGACGCCGTGCGCCTCGACCACCGGCGCGCCGTCGAGGAGTTCGGCCCAGGCCGCGGTGTCGGAGGTGGCGGAGGCGCAGACGATCCGCAGTTCGGGCCGCAGATTGGCGCGGACGTCGAGCAGGAAGGCGAGCGCGGTGTCGGCGTCCAGGTGCCGTTCGTGGCACTCGTCGAGCACGACCACGTCGACGCCGGGCAGTTCCTGGTCCCGCTGGAGGCGTTGCAGCAGGACGCCGGTGGTGACGACCTCGACCGCGGTGTCCGGGCCGACGCGGCGCTCGCCGCGCACGGTGTACCCGACCTCGCGGCCGACGGAGGAGTCGAGCAGCCAGGCCATCCGGCGGGCGGCGGCGCGGACGGCGAGCCGGCGCGGTTCGGCGACCAGGACCCGGCGGACGGGCCGGCCGTCGGCGAGCAGTCCGGCCAGGGCGAGCGGTACCAGGGTGGTCTTGCCGGTGCCGGGCGGCGCGGCGAGCACGGCGGTGCCGGGCCCGTCCAGCGCCTCGTGCAGGGCGGGCAGGGCGGTGCGGACCGGCAGGTCGCGCCAGGAGGGGTTCGGCAAAGGTCAGCCCCGTTCGGCGACGAAGATCGCGGTGCCGGGGATCAGCCGTCCGCGCAGCGGCGACCAGCCGCCCCAGTCCTGCTCGTGCCCCTCCGGCCATTCCGGTTCGACGAGGTCGACCAGCCGGAAGCCGGCGGTGACGAGTTCGCGGACCCGGTCGCCGAGGGTGCGGTGGTGCTCGACGTAGGTGGCGCGGCCCTGGTCGTCCTCCTCGACGTAGGGGGTGCGGTCGAAGTACGAGGAGACGGCGGTGAGCCCTTCGACGCCGGGTTCGTCGGGGAAGGCCCAGCGGATCGGGTGGGTGACCGAGAAGACCCAGCGCCCGCCCGGCCGCAGGACCCGGTGCACCTCGCGCATCAGGGCGGAGGTGTCGGCGCTGAACGGCACGGCGCCGTAGGCGGAGCAGGCGAGGTCGAAGGCGGCGTCGGCGAACGGCAGCACGGCGGCGTCGGCCTGGACGACGGGCACGGGGGCGGCGCCGCGGGCGAGGTCGATCCGGCGGGAGTGCTGGAGCTGGCGGTAGGAGATGTCGAGGGCGACCGGGCGGGCGCCGCGGGCGGTCAGCCAGCGGGAGCACTGGGCGGCGCCGGCGCCGATCTCCAGCACGCTGCGGCCGGCGACGTCGCCGAGCAGGCGGGCGTCGGCCTCGTCGAGGCCCTCGGGGCACCAGGTGAAGCGGTCGTCGCCGAGGAACTCGCCGTGTTCGTCCTGGTACTCGTCGGCGTTGCGGTCCCACCAGTGGCGGCTGGCGCGGCTGCTCTCGCCGGTGCCGGCGGACCTCCTTACCGCGTCGTCGCCGTCCTCGTCAAGATCGTCGGGCTCGGGGAGGGGGGTGCCGGTCACGGTGAGAAGGCCCATCGCGTAGGGTGTCGTCTGCGGAAGCGCCGCTGCCGTGATCCGGTCCGAGAGGGCCGGGGTCCTGGCGGTGGCATCCGGGGAAGGGGTCCCTTCGCCCGCCACCCTCGCGGTGCGCAATCGGAGGATATGGCCTGTTCCATGCCGGGCTCCACCGTCTTGCCGTTGTTGGCGTTGACCGTGCCTGGCCGTCCCCGTATGCTACAAGTTGCGCTGCGGGCCTGCGCGCCTCGGACGGAGCAGGTCGCGCTCGCATCTGTCGAAGACCCCACGGTCGCAAGACGGACGCCGATCTCCCGTACCACGGGATCTCCGGTGCTCCGTGTTCTTGGCTGTCCGGCTTTCGGTGGGAGCGATACGGGCCCTCCGCGTGGCATTACCTACGACTTTCATGTCCGCACCGGAGCCCTTTTCCTAATGACGAGCCCCACCGACTCCTCCCTCAGCACCACCCCGCAGGTCGCTGTCAACGACATTGGCGACGCCGAGGCGTTCCTCGCCGCGATTGACGAGACCATCAAGTACTTCAACGATGGCGACATCGTCGAGGGCGTCATCGTGAAGGTCGACCGTGACGAGGTCCTCCTCGACATCGGTTACAAGACCGAGGGCGTCATCCCGTCCCGCGAGCTGTCGATCAAGCACGACGTCGACCCGCACGAGGTCGTCGCCGTCGGCGACAACATCGAGGCCCTGGTTCTCCAGAAGGAGGACAAGGAGGGTCGTCTCATCCTGTCCAAGAAGCGCGCTCAGTACGAGCGTGCCTGGGGCACGATCGAGAAGATCAAGGAAGAGGACGGGATCGTCACCGGTACCGTCATCGAGGTCGTCAAGGGTGGTCTCATCCTCGACATCGGCCTCCGTGGCTTCCTCCCGGCCTCGCTCGTCGAGATGCGCCGTGTCCGCGACCTCCAGCCCTACGTGGGCAAGGAGCTCGAGGCCAAGATCATCGAGCTGGACAAGAACCGCAACAACGTGGTCCTGTCCCGCCGTGCCTGGCTGGAGCAGACCCAGAGCGAGGTCCGCCAGACCTTCCTCACCACCCTCCAGAAGGGTCAGGTGCGCTCCGGCGTCGTCTCCTCGATCGTCAACTTCGGTGCCTTCGTGGACCTGGGTGGCGTCGACGGCCTGGTGCACGTCTCCGAGCTGTCCTGGAAGCACATCGACCACCCGTCCGAGGTTGTCGAGGTCGGCCAGGAGGTCACCGTCGAGGTTCTCGACGTCGACATGGACCGCGAGCGCGTCTCCCTGTCGCTGAAGGCGACCCAGGAGGACCCGTGGCAGCAGTTCGCCCGTACCCACCAGATCGGCCAGGTCGTTCCGGGTAAGGTCACCAAGCTGGTTCCGTTCGGTGCGTTCGTCCGCGTGGACGAGGGCATCGAGGGTCTGGTCCACATCTCCGAGCTGGCCGAGCGCCACGTCGAGATCCCGGAGCAGGTCGTCCAGGTCGGCGACGAGATCTTCGTCAAGGTCATCGACATCGACCTCGAGCGTCGCCGCATCAGCCTCTCGCTGAAGCAGGCCAACGAGGCGCTGGGTGCCAACCCGGCCGAGGTCGAGTTCGACCCGACCCTCTACGGCATGGCCGCGTCGTACGACGACCAGGGCAACTACATCTACCCGGAGGGCTTCGACCCCGAGGCGAACGACTGGCTGTCCGGCTTCGAGAAGCAGCGCGAGGAGTGGGAGCGGCAGTACGCCGAGGCCCAGAGCCGCTTCGAGCAGCACCAGGCCCAGGTCATCAAGAGCCGCGAGGCCGACGCGGAGGCTGCTGCCGAGGGTGGCGACGCCGTCGCCGCCGCGGCCGGTGGCTCCTACTCGTCCAGCAGCGACGAGGGCTCGGGCGCCCTGGCTTCGGACGAGGCCCTGGCCGCCCTGCGCGAGAAGCTGGCCGGTGGCCAGAGCTGAAGCTCTGCCCCTGCCGCTGTGGCTGATTAGTTCCGGCTGATCAGAACCTGGCGTCACCGATGGACCCCGCTCGGTTTTCCGAGCGGGGTCCATTGTTTTTCGGCCTTCATTATTTATTCCTTATACGGTGGATTTTTGTGATTAGGGGCTCATCGGATGCCTATGGGGGATTCGGGACCTAGGGCCTACCTTGGGGGGAGTTGCCCGATGGGCCGCTCACCCGGCCCCACACGCTAGGCACCCCACGCACATGCGCCGTCGCTCTGCCGTGATCCCCGCCTCCCCCCGCGTCCCCGACGAAACCCGCGCCTCCGCCGACCCCCGGGTCGCCGGACGTCTCGCCGCCCTCGGCCGGTTCTGCTACCGGCAGCGGCGCTGGGTGCTCGGCTTCTGGGCGGTCGTCCTGGTCATAGGCGTGCTGATCGGCGGGCGGGTCTTCGAGGGCTCGGTGGCCGGCGCCTCCTCCGCCTCGGCCGAGGCGGACCGGGGCAGCGCCGTCGTCACCGCGGCCGACCCGGCCCGGGGTACCGTCACCGCCGTGGTGGACGGCCGGTCCGTGGAGGACCCGGCCGTCCGGGACGCCGTCACCCGGGCCACCGCCGAGATCGCCGCCCTGCCCGGTGTCTCCTCCGCCGTCGACGCCTACGGCCCCGGCCCGGGCGCCGCCGCGCTCCGCTCGGCCGACGGCAACGCGAGCATCGTCTCGGTGCGGATGGCCGACAGCAGCACGTCCGCGCAGACCACCGCCGTCACCCAGCGACTGGCCGCGATCAAGGCCGACGGCGCGGGCGTGACCGTCGGCGGGGACCTCGTGCTCCAGGACGAGGTCAAGAAGCAGACCGAGAAGGACACCCGCTTCGGCGAGATCGTGACCCTTCCGCTCACCCTGATCGTGATGGTCCTGGTGTTCGGGGGCCTGGCCGCCGCGAGCCTGCCCGTGATCGGGGCCGTCGCCTCGGTGGGCGGGGCGCTGCTGGCCATGTTCGGCTTCAGCAAGATCATGGACATCGACACCAGCGTGCTGCCGATCGCCACCGTGCTGGGGCTCGGCCTGTCGATCGACTACGCGCTGCTCATGGTGAATCGTTTCCGCGAGGAACGCGGCCACGGAGCGTCGATCTCTGCCGCCGTGGAGCGGACCGCCGCCACCGCCGGGCGCACCGTCGCCTTCTCCGGACTGACCGTCGCCGTCGCCCTCTCCGGGCTGTTCGTCTTCACCAGTCCGGTGCTCGGGGCGGTCGCCGCGGCCGGGGTGAGTGTCGTGGTGATCGCGGTGGCCGCCGCGCTGACGCTGGTGCCCGCGCTGCTCGGTTTCGCCGGGCGCCGGATCAGGACGCCCGGCGCGCCCGTCCCCGACGAGGGCTTCTTCAGCCGGACCGTGCGCCGGGTCCGCAAGCGGGCCGTGCTCGTCGCGCTGGTCTGCACCGGGGTACTGCTGGCCGCCGGGGCACCGTTCCTGCACGCCGAGATGCGCAACTCGGGCGCCGCCGTACTGCCCGCCTCCTCGGCCGGCCGACAGGTCGCCGAGACCGTCGACCAGCGCTTCCCGCAGGCCGCGGCCGCCCCGATCACGGTGGTGGTGCAGAGCGGCGCGACCGTCGCCCAGGCGTACGCGGACGACGTGGTGGCGAAGCTGCCCGGCGTCAGCGGGGTGCGGGCCGTCACCCCGGTGAGCGACACCGTCTCCACCATCGACGTCCTGGTGCACGGCGACCCCCAGGGTGCCCAGGCCAAGCAGGTGGTCGAGGAGCTGCGGGCGGACCGGGGCGGGCTGACCACCCAGGTGACCGGTGGCGCGGCCTCGGTGGTCGACTTCCAGGACGAGCTGCTCACCCGGGGGCCGATCGCACTCGGCCTGGTGGCCCTCGGCACGCTGATCCTGCTCTTCCTGATGACCGGCTCGGTGGTGATGCCGGTCAAGGCCCTGCTGATGAACCTGCTCTCGCTGGGCGCCTCGCTCGGCGCGCTGACCCTGGTCTTCCAGGACGGCTGGTTCAGCGGTCTGCTCGGCTTCAGCCCGACCGGGGGACTGGAGACCTTCATCCCGGTCCTGGTGTTCGCCTTCGCCTTCGGGCTGTCGATGGACTACGAGGTCTTCCTGCTCGCCCGGATCAAGGAGCTGCGGGACAAGGGCCACAGCTGTACCCGGGCGGTGGAGCTGGGCGTCCAGCGCAGCGGTCGGATCATCACCTCGGCGGCGCTGCTGATGGTGATCGTCTTCGCCGGCTTCGCCCTCGGCGACATGCTGATGGTCAAGCAGATGGGCATCGCGCTGGCGGTCGCCGTGGCGGTGGACGCGACTCTGGTCCGCTGTCTGCTGGTGCCGGCCGCGATGAGCTTCTTCGGCGAGTTCAACTGGTGGGCGCCGCGCCCGCTGCGGCGGCTGCACGACCGGTTCGGGCTGAGTGAGCACGTCGAGCTGCCGGAGCTGGCTCCGGCCGTGCTGCCGGCGCAGCGTCCGGCGGAGGAACTGGTCGGCACGGCCTCGTAGTCTCCCGGGGCGGGCGCCGGGGCCGGGGCGACGGCCGGGCCCCGGTCGGGTTCGACCCCGGTCGCGGTCAGGGCAGGCGGCGGAGCAGGGCGACGGCGCTGCGCAGGGTCTCGCGCTCCTCGGAGGTGAGGCGGGCCTCGATCGCCGAGGCGATCCGGGCCTCGCGGCGGGCGCGCTGCTCGTGGAGGGCGGCGCGCCCGGCCTCGGTGGCGGTGACCAGCAGCTTGCGGCGGTCGGTGGTGTGCGGCTGCTGGGTGACCAGGCCGGCCTCGGTGAGCAGCGCGACCGTGCGGGCCATCGACTGGTGCCGGACGCGCTGCAGGGTGGCCAGTTCGGCGACGGTGCGGGCGCGGTCGTCGCGGACCAGCAGACCGAGTACGCCGGCCTGGTTCTGCGGAAGCGTGTCGTCGGGTCGCAGTGCGCGGACCAGTTCGCCGATGGCGCCGCGCAGGTCGGCGGCGAGTTCGAGGGTCTCGGGGTGCGGGCTGTTCACGGGAGAAGCCTACCCCGAAGATATACAGCAGAACTGTGCAGCTTTGCTGTATGTTCTTTCCATGCGGATCACCAAGTTCGGACATGCCTGTGTACGCCTCGAACACGGGGGGACGACCGTGGTCGTCGACCCCGGATCGTTCACCGACCCCGCGGCCCTGGCCGGCGCGGACGCCGTCCTGATCACCCACGAGCACATGGACCACTTCGAGGAGGCCCGGCTGCGGGCCGCCCTGGAGGCGGATCCTGGGCTGCGGGTGTGGACCAACGGCGACGTGGCCGGGAAGCTGGACGGGGTCGCCCGGCGGGTGACGGCGGTCGGCGAGGGCGATGCCTTCGACGTCGGCGGGATCCCGGTCACGGTGCACGGCGAGTGGCACGCGGTCATCCACCCGGACATCCCACTGGTGCGGAACATCGGTTTCCTCTTCGACGGGCGGCTGTTCCACCCCGGCGACGCGCTGCTCGTCCCGCCGCACCCGGTGGACACCCTGCTGCTGCCGATCGCCGCGCCGTGGACCAAGGTCGGCGAACTGGTCGACTACGTCCGGGAGGCCGGGGCGCGGCAGGCGGTGCCGGTGCACGACGCGGTGCTCAGTCCGGTCGGCCTCGCCGTGCACACCCGGCTGCTCGGCCCGGGCGGCCCCGGTGGCGCGGAGCTGCGCGCCCTGGGCGAGGGCGAGAGTCTCGATGTGGGGTGAGGGGTGAGGGGTGAGGGGTGGCGGGGTGGCCGAGCGGCCGGGGTGACGGGAGAGCGGTGCGCGCCGGTAGCCTGACGCCATGCTGAAGATCGGACTGACGGGCGGCATCGGCGCGGGCAAGAGCGAGGTCTCGCGGCTGCTCGCCGCCCACGGCGCGGTGATCGTGGACTCCGACGTGATCGCCCGCGAGGTGGTCGCCCCCGGAACGCCCGGCCTCGCGGCGGTGGCCGCCGAGTTCGGCCCGGGCGTGCTCGCGGCGGACGGCTCGCTGGACCGGCCCGCCCTCGGCGCGGTCGTCTTCGCGGACCCGGAGCGGCTGAAGGCGCTGAACGCGATCGTCCACCCGCTGGTCCGGGCGCGGTCCGCCGAACTGGAGTCGGCGGCCGCGCCGGACGCGGTGGTGGTGCACGACGTACCGTTGCTGGCCGAGAACGGGCTCGGCCCGCTGTACGACCTGGTGGTCGTGGTCGACGCGGCGGACGAGGTGCGGATCGACCGGCTGGTCCGGCTGCGCGGTATGACCGAGGACGAGGCCCGGGCCCGGATGGCCGCCCAGGCGAGCCGGGCGGACCGGCTGGCGATCGCCGATCTGGTGATCGACAACGGTGGAGCGCTGACGGAGCTGGCGCCCCGGGTCGCCGAGGCGTGGGAGCGGCTGACCGCGCGGCGCTGACCGTCGGGCGGTCCGGCGACGAGCGTCCGGTCCGTCGGGTCGGTGGGTTGCCGGGCCGCTCAGGCCGCCGCGGCGTGGGCCACGGCCGCGGCGGCGAAGGCCCGCACCATCGGGTGCGCCCGGGTGCCGTCCCCGGCGAGCTCCGGCTGGAACAGCGAGGCCAGGAAGAACGGATGGACCTGCTCCGGCAGCTCCAGGATCCGCAGCTCGCCCGCGTCGTCCGCGCCGGTGAACCGCAGGCCGCCCGCGCGCAGCCGCTCCAGGTACTCGTCGTTCAGCCCGTACGCGCAGTGGTACCGCTCCAGGGTGCGCGGCGCGCCGAGCACCCGCTCGGCCAGCGAACCGGGGGTCGGGCTGACGGCGCCCTCGTGCCCCACCAGGGAACAGCTGAGCGGGACGATCACCCGGTCCGTCTGCTCCGGGTCGCTCTCGCCGTGGGCGGCGCCGTCGATGCCGCAGACGTTCCGGGCGTACTCCAGTACCGCGTGCTGGAATCCCGCGCAGGTGCCGAGGAAGGGGATGCGCCGCTCGCGGGCGGTGCGGACGGCGGCGACCGCGCCGTCCTCGCTCCGGTACGGGCTGCCGGGCAGCAGCCAGATCGCGTCGAAGCCGTCGAGCGCGCCCGGCGCGGCGGCGTCCTCGGTGGGGATCCAGTAGGCGTCCAGGACGAGCTGTTCACGGGTGGCGAGCGCGTCGAGCAGCCCCGGGACGCGGGCGTGCGAGCGGATGGCGGCCGAGCGGTCGCCGACCAGGGCCAGGCGGGGGGTGGGATGTGTCATGCGGCTATCCTGGCCGCCGACGCGGCATCAGCGCCAACGATGATTCCTTACCTCTCGATCAGTGGATGTGATGGCAGATGGAGCCGCAGCAGCTGCGCACCTTCGTCACGGTGGTCCGGCTGGGCTCGTTCTCCGAGGCGGCCCGCGAACTCGGCTACACCCAGTCCGCGGTCTCCCAGCAGATCGCGGCGCTGGAGGCGGACCTCGGCGCGGCGGTGCTCCACCGCCGCCCGGTCGGGCCGACCGGTGCCGGCGCGCGGTTGCTGGAGCACGCCTCGGCGTTGCTGCTGAGGATCGATGCGGCGCGCGCCGACATCGCGCGCCTGATGGGTGCCGCGAGCGCCCGTCTCACGGTCGGGGCCACCCCGCTGGCGGTCGGGACGAAGTTGGGGCGCGCGCTCGCCGAGGTGCGTCGGGCCTACCCGACGGTGGATCTGACGGTGCGGGTGGTCGCCCAGGACGTGCTGCCCGCCGAGGTCGCCACCGGCGCGGTCGACCTGGCGCTCGTCGACGGCCCGGCCGCGCCCAGCGACCCGCTCCCGCTGCCCGACGTCGGTCCGCTCGCCACCGTCGCCGTCGCCGAACAGCCGCTCGTCGTCGCGCTGCCGGCCGACCATCCGCTCGCCGGCCGCTCCGGGCTGGCGCTCGCGGACCTGTCCGCCGCCCACTGGCTGGACGCCCCGGCCCTCGCCCCGACCGCCGACCGGCTGAGCGCCGCCACCGGCGTCGAGGGCTACCGGCCGGTCGCCCGCTACCTGGGCACCGATGTGCGGGGGCTGCTCGCCCTGGTCGCGGCCGGGCACGGGCTGGCGCTGCTGCCCGCCACCGCGCCGGTCGGGGTGCCGGGCGTGGCGGCGGTGCCGGTCCGGGCGCCCCGGCTGGTGCACCGGACGGAGCTGGTGCACGGAGTGCTGCCGGAGGGACCCGCCGCGCTGCTGGCCCGGCTCCTGACGGGGTAACGGCCGGCCGGGCCGGCCGCGGAAGAGCTGCCCGGGGAAGGAACGGGCGGGGAAGGAACGGGCGAAGAGGGAACGCGCGGCGTCGGGGAGGCGGCGGCTCAGCCGACGATGCGGGCGCCGGGGCAGCAGGGCCCCTCGACGCTGTAGCACACGTAGCGCAGGCAGCCGAGGCAGATCGAGATGTTCTCCAGCCGCCAACTCTGCCCGTGGCAGGCGCAGTCGGCCCGTTCGCGCAGCAGCGCCTCCCAGCCGTCGGCGCCACCGTTGGCGGCGAAGGCCGCGGCGATGTAGGCGGCGGTCGCCGGGTCGTCCTCGACGGTGCCGCGCCGGGCGGCGTCCAGGTGCCAGCAGTAGAGGGCGAGCAACGGCCGCCCGTCGACCAGGCGGTAGCCGGCCCGACCGTCGTCCTCCCAGTCCCGGACCAGCCGGGCGACCCGTTCGGGGAACGGTCGCGCGGGGTCGAGGAGGCGGCGGTTTCCCTGCGGCGGTGGCGGCTCGGCGTTCATGTGGTCCCCTTTCCGGGGCCCACGGTAGGGTGCCGCGTTGCGAAGTCACCGTCCGGGGTGGGGCTTTGGTGGGTGAAGGATGCCGCGGGGAACCGGTGGTGCGCCCACGGCGTCACCGTGAGCGGTGCGGGGCAACCGGCGATCGGTCGACCCGACGGTCGCGCCCTAGGAGCAGGTGGTGCCCTCGGCCGGCACCTTGTCGGCCAGCAGGTACTGGTCGACGGCCTGCTTGAGGCAGGTGTTGCCGGAGTCGTAACCGCCGTGGCCCTGCCCCTGGAGGGTGACCTCGACGCCGACGCCCGGGCCGAGTTGCCGCACCATCGCCCCGGCGCCCTCGTACGGGGTGGCCGGATCGCCGGTGTTGCCGATGACGACGATCGGCGCCGAGCCCGGGGCGGACACCTCGGGGAGGTCGGCACCGCCCTGCACCGGCCAGCCGGTGCAGGAGGTCAGGCCCCAGGCGGTGAAGTCGCCGAACACCGGCGAAGCCTGGCGGAACGTGGGCAGCAGTCCCTGGACGTCGGCGGCGGTGTAGCGCGACTTGTCGTCGGCACAGCTGATCGCGCGGTTGGCGGCGGACTGGTTGCTGTAGTGGCCCTGCTGGTCGCGGCCGGTGTAGGCGTCGGCGAGGGCGAGCAGGGTGGTGCCGGTGCCGCCCTGGATCGCCTCCTGGAGGCCGACGGAGAGGGCGTTCCAGGAGTTCGGGTTGTAGAGCGCGGCGGCGATGCCGGTGACCGCGAGGTCCTGGGTCAGCTTGCGGGAGCTGTCGGTGGGCAGCGGGGTGGTGTCGAGGCGGCTCAGCAGGTCGGTGATCCGCCGGGTGCCCTCGTCGCCGCCCTGGCCGGTGGGGCAGGACGGGCCGGCCTGGGCCGCGCACGCCTTCATGAAGTTCTCCAGGGCGAGCTGGAAGCCCTTCGCCTGGCCGAGCGCGCTCTGCTCCGGGTCCTTGGTCGGGTCGACGACGGCGTCCATCACCAGGTGGCCGACGTTGCCCGGGTACTGGTGGGCGTAGACGCCGCCGAGTTCGGTGCCGTAGGAGATGCCGAAGTAGTGCAGCTTCGCGTCGCCGAGCACCTGGCGCATCAGATCGAGGTCGCGGGCGGCCGAGACGGTGTCGACGTGGGGCAGGACGGTGCCGGAGTTCTGCTCGCAGGCGGCGGTGTAGGCGGCGTTGGCCGCGTCCAGCGCGGTGGTCTCGGCCTGGTCGTCGGGCGAACCGTCCACGCCGGCGGAGGCGTCCGTGGCGGCGTCGTCCAGGCACCGCACGCCCGCGCTGTTGCCGACCCCGCGCGGGTCGAAGCTCACCAGGTCGTAGCGGGCGTTGAGGTCGGCGTAGTCCTTGGCGAGGGCGGGCAGGGTGGCCACGCCGGAGCCGCCGGGTCCGCCGAAGTTGTAGATCAGGGAGCCGATCCGGGGCTGCCCGCCGGTGCCGGTGGCCACGGCCCGGATCAGGGCGAGGTCGATGGTCTGCCCGTCGGGCGCGGTGTAGTCCAGCGGGGCCTTGAGGGTGGCGCACTCCCAGGGAGCGCCCGGGGCGGAGCCGTCGCCGCCCTGGGCGGTGGAGGGTGCCGGGCAGGTCTGCCAGGTGAGCTGCTGCCCGGTGAGCGCGGCCGGCAGCGGCGGGACCGTGGCGGTCGCGGAGGCGGAGGCGGAGTCCGGGGTGGTCGGACCGGTGGGTGAGGCGGAGGCGGTGGAGGGTTGGGCCTTCGCGGTGCCGCTGCCGGAGCCGCTCTCGCAGGCGGCCGTGGCGGTGGCCAGGACCGCGGCGAGGCCGAGGGCCCCGGCGCCGCGTACGACAGGGTGCATGGGGGTGGTCCGTTCCTGGGGTCGCGGCCGGGGGTCGGCGGGGCAGCGGCAGGGCGTGCTGGGGTGCCGGGTGCTGAGGTGCCGGGACGGCGGGGTGTCGGGGCTGCGGGGCGGGGGCCTCTGCGGCGTTCACCCTAGGGACGGGGCGGGCCCGGCGCGCGCCTCCGCGCCGCGACGCGCCGTCGACCGGGGCCGTGCGGGTGGTCCGCCGCGGTGGGAGGAGCGGGACGAAGGGGTTGCCGAAGTCCGGGTGGCTCGTTGTTCCTGCCGTGAGCCCTGACTTTTCCGCCTGTAGCGGTTGTGAAGAAACGATTCTGCCTGCCCGCGTCGCCCTTCCGGCGGTGCGCCCCACCCGGAGGCGGCCATGACGTACGACAGCCCGCGCGTCCCCGCGCAGTACGCCCCCGGCGACGGGTGCGCGATCGCGCTCGACCTCCGGGTCGCCGTCTGCCCCGGCCTGACCGTCTCCGTCGCGGCCCGGCTGCGGTACCACACCGCCGACCCCTACGCCGTCTTCCTCGACAACCACACCGACCTCGCCACACCCATCACCTGGGTGTTCGCCCGCGATCTGCTGGCCACCGGCCTGCACGGCTGGTCCGGGATCGGCAGCGTCTCGGTCCACCCCGGCGTGGACGAGCGGCTCGATTCCGTCTTCATCACCCTCACCGGCGAGGGGAGCAGCGTCGTCCTGCGGGCCCCGGCCGAGCGGGTCCGGTCCTTCCTCGCCCGGACCGAGAGCCTGGTCCCGATCGGGCGGGAGCGCACCCATCTCGACCTGGACGGGTTGCTGCGGCGGTTGTACGAGGGCGGCGCCGCCTCACCGGGGCCGTAGGCCGCCTCGCGTCGCGGGCGCTACCGCCGCCCCGCTACCGCCGCCCCGCGCCGTCGACGGGGTGCAGGCGGTCGAAGAGGTCCAGCGGCAGGCCCGGGTAGCGGAGATCGGTCAGGGCGCGGTGCGCGGTGCGGTTGCCGTCGACGAGTTGGCCCAGCAGGGCGGCCAGCTGGCGGTGCCGTCCGGCGGCCGGCATCGCCACCAGCGCGTTGTGGCGGGCGACGGCGGCTTCGACCGCGCCCTCCCGGTCGCCGGTCGCGCGGGCCCGGGCGAGGACGGTGCTGCCGGCCGCCGTGCTCCCTCCGCCCCCGCTCCTCGACGGCGGCCGAGAGCAGGTCGTTGGCCGGGTGCACCACCTCCGCGGTCGCCTCGGGCAGCGGATGGTCGGGCGACCCGGGCACGGGCAGGGGCAGGCCGCGCAGCAGCTGCCAGCACTCGATGTGCGGGCGGACGGCGACGGTCTCCGCCCGTCGTGCGTGCAGGAGGCCGGGCGGTGGCGGTCCGGCGCTCTCCTCGGCGGTGGCCGCGCAGAGCCCGGCGATCAGGGCCGTCGGCCGGTCGGTCGCCAGGCCCCGGCCGTGGCAGCCCTCCAGGAGGACGCGCAGGTGCCGTGCCGGTTCGCTGTCGCCGTACCCCGCCCCGTACCCCGCGCCCGCCCCGTACTCCGCGCCCGCCCCGGTCTCCGCCCCGGACGCTCCGGGCGAGCGCCCGGGCCTCGGCGGGCGGGCCGTCGTCCACCAGGAAGAACAGCGTGATGAACCGGCCGACCGTCAGATGCTCCCCGAAGTCGGCGTCGGTGGGGGAGGCGTGCAGCTCGAACGCCGTCGTCGGCACCGCCTCCCGGGCGTGCCGGGCGGCTCCCCGGTCGCACCCGTAGCCCGCGAGGGCCTCCGCCGGCAGCGCGGCCGCCAGGGCCGGGGAACCCGGGTCCGTCAGGACCTCCCGGTAGGGCGCGAGCAGGGCCGCCACCAAGCCGGTCGAAGCGGCTCCGCCCCCCCGCTCGCGCCGCCGGTCACAGCCGTCCGGTGGTCTCCGGTCGCAGCGCGCGGACGGCGAACAGCGTGGTGAGGTGCGGCGAGCCGAAGTACAGCGGCAGCCGCCCGGTGCGGAAGTAGCCGCCGGCCGGCCAGGAGCCGTCCGGGAGCTGGGCGTCGGCCAGTCGGCGGCGCAGCTCGGGCAGTTCGGCGGTCTCGCCCGCGTACTCGCCGGCGATCACCAGCAGTGCCACCGAGAGCGGTGTGTCGGCGGTCTGGGTGGTCACGTGCCCGACCGCCCGCCGTACCGGCTCGGCGAGCTCGGGCACGACGGTGGACGCCCGGGCGGCGGCGTGCAGGAAGGCTTCCGGGGCGGCGTAGTAGAGGGTGCCGGTGCGAGGGCCCTTGAGGTGTTCGACCACGTAGCGGAGGGTGGCCTCGGCCGCCGGATGCGGCAACCGGCCGACGGCGCCCGGGAGGTGCAGGGCGAACAGGATGTTGGCGGCGGACGCGGCGTCGTAGCGGCGCCCGCGCGCGGGGCTGCTGTCGCTGTCCTCCCAGTAGGCCGGTATCGGACCCTCGTCCGGGCCTATCTGGGTGTCGAGCAACTCGCGGGCCAGGGAGTCCAGTTCATCCGCCCCGAGCAGCCCGTGCCGGGCCAGTCCGGCGGCCGCGACAGCGGTACTGTCGGTGTCGGCGGGGAACGGGCCGCCGGGCGGGAACATGCGGTAGCGCTGCGCCGACGGCTCGCGGTACCGGGCGACCTGCGGAGCCAGTGCGGCGACCAGTTCGCGCTCCTCGGCCCGCCCGGAGTCAGGCCGCAGCAGCGTGAGCCCCCACATCGCGGAGAAGCCCTCGTCGTCCGGGTCGAACCCGAGGTCCTCCCCGTGTGTGACGAGCAGGTGCCGGCGTCCCTCGGCGCCGCTGAGCGGTCTGCGCAGCTCGGGGTCGGCGCCGGGCCGGGCGGACGGCAGTCCGGCGGGCCCCAACGCCCGGTGGAGGAAGCCCAGTCCGCGCCCGACGGCGTCGTCCCACGGAGTTTCGTCGGCGGACATCGCGTCCCGTCCCCTCTCACTGCCGGCCGGCGGGCCGGTGCTCCGGCCCCGCCCTGTGCACCCTTCTTCCTGCCCGGTCGTGGCGCCCGCATGCCTCAGTCGGCGAGCGGCCTGCGGAACAGGCCGGTGAGCAGCACGGGCAGGCCGAAGAGCGGGGACGCGGGTTCCTGCGGGACCATCGGGCGGATCTCCAGCTCGCTGAACCCGGAGAAGATCCAGCGGAGTTCGTCCGGGGCGAAGGCCAGTCCGCCGTCCAGCCGCCCGTTGCGGTACAGCGCGGCGTCCGGCAGTTCCGAGCCCATCGCCCCGGCCGCGAAGCAGGTCAGCCCGAAGTGGCCGCCCGGCGCGAGGACGCGCTCCAGCAGGGCCAGGTAGCTGATCCGGCGGTGCGGCGGCAGGTGGTGCAGACAGCCCGAGTCGTACACCAGGTCGTACTGGGGGAGGGGGAGTTCGGTGCCGAAGATGTTGCCGTGGTGGAAGCGCGGGGCGACGCCCGCGGCGTCCGCGCGTTCGCGTGCCCGGGCGAGGGCGGTCGCGGAGAGGTCGACGGCGTCCACCTCGAAGCCGCGCGAGGCGAGGTGCACCGCGTTGCGGCCGGCCCCGCAGCCGAGGTCCAGCACCCGCGCGCCGGGCGGCAGCAGGCCGTCGTCGAGCAGGGCGACGAGGTTCTCGTCCGGCTTGTCGACGAAGAACGGCCGCCCGGAGGCCCGGTCGGCGTAGAAGTCGTCCCACCAGTCGGCGGCGTGGTCGGTCCAGCGGTCGGCCTCGGGGCGGAAGAGCCCGTCGAGCAGGTCGAGGATGTCGTCGACGGAGCGGACGGCACGGTTCACGGGCGGACCTCTTTCGGTGGGTGGGGTGCCTCCCGGCCTAGGAGTGAGCGGACGTACTTCCACCCCCGATTCCCTGTGCCGAAAGGGCCGTTGAGCCCTGCTGCGGCCCCGGCCGGACGGCCTCCGTGCCCGGCCCCGGAAACCGGGGCGGGCGGTCGGCCGCACCGTGCCGCAGGCCCGGGAAAGGGTGTTCGGGCAGGCCGCCGGAGCCCGCCGGACAGGGGCGCCCGATCACATGTCGATCACGTTCCGGAGGCTGCTCCGCCGTCCGTTCAGCCGTCGTCGGCCGCACCGGTGGAGAGGAGTTCGCAGTCGGCGAAGTTCATGCAGCCACAGGCGAGGCAGGCCGCGACGGCGTCCCGGAGCCGCTGGGTCTGCCGGACCACGAGGTCGAGCTCGGGGAGCTTGCGTTCGGCCAGGGCACGCCACTGGCGGGTGGTGCCGCGCGTGGTGGAGTCGTCCAGCAGTCCCCGGATCTCGGCCAGCGTGAAACCCGCCCGCTGGGACATCCGGATCAGGGCGACCCGGCGCAGCGCGGCGGCCGGCCAGACCCGGCGGCCGCCCTCGCGGCGGGCGGCGGGCAGCAGGCCGAGGCTCTCGTAGTACCGCAGCGCCGAGGGCCGCAGCCCGGTCTGCCGGGCCAGCTCCCCGATACCCACATCCCGCACGTCCGCCCCCGCTCCCCGGTGCCGCTTGACTTCAAGCGCGCGTGAACCGCTTGCCTGACCGGCATGATCTCATCCGCACCACTGCTCCGTCGGCTTCCCCCGGCGTACCGCCCGCTGTTCGCCCCCGGCCCGTTCCGCCGACTGCTGCCCGCGCTGGCGGTGTCCGACCTGGGGGACGGCATGAGCGCCGTCGCCGTGCCGTGGCTCGCGCTGGAACTGGCCCCGCCCGGGCAGGCCGGACTGTTCGTCGGGGCCGCCGTCGCCGCCTATGTCCTGCCCGGTGCGCTCGGTGCGCTGCTGCTCGGCCGATGGCTGCGCGGACTGCCCGCCCGGCGGCTGATCCGGGCGGACGCGTGGACGCGCGCGGTGCTGCTCGGCGCGATCCCCGTCGGATGGGGGTTCGGCGTGCTGGCGCCCTGGCTGCTGCTGGCCCTGCTGGCCGGTTCCTCGCTGCTGCACGGCTGGGGCGCGAGTGCCCGGTACGCCCTGGTGGCCGAGGTGATCCCGGCCGGACACCGGCTGGCGGCCAACGCGCTGCTCAGTACGAGCGGCTGGGTGGCGATGATCGCCGGACCGGCGCTGGCGGGGACGCTGACGGCGGTGGTCGCGCCGGCCTGGGTGCTCGGGCTGGACGCGCTGTCGTTCGCGGTGCTGGCCGTCGGCGCCGGGCGGCTGTCCACCGTCGCCGCCCCCGCCCCCGCCCCCGCCCGGGACCGGGACCGGACGGACCGGGAGGCCGTACCGCGCGGCGAGGGACTGCGGGTGCTGCGGGCCAGGCCGGAGCTGCTCGCCCTGCTCGCGCTGACCTGGCTGTTCAATCTGGCCTGGGGCCCGGTGGAGGTCGCGCTGCCGCTGTTCGTCGGGCAGGAGCTGGCGGCCGGGCCGGGCCTGCTCGGCGCCTACTGGGCGGCCTTCGGGGTCGGGGCGGTGCTGGGTGCGCTGGCCGTCGGCATGCTGCGCGGCGGCGCCGTCCGGCGGGTGCTGCTGGGGATCGTCGCCGCGCACGGCGTCGCCCTGCTGTCGTTCGCGCCGCCCGGCCCGGCCGCGGTCTCGGTGGCCGGGTTCGCCGTGGTCGGGCTGGTGTACGGCCCCTACGGCGCGCTGTCGCTCGGCCTGTTCCAGGACCTCACACCGCCGCCCGCCCTCACCTCCGTCCTCGCCCTGCGGTCCTCCGTGCTGATGACGGCCTCCCCGGCGGGCGCCACCCTGGGCGGTCCGCTGACGGCAGTTCTGGGGCCGCGCGCGGTGCTGGTCGGGGCGGGACTCGCGATGATCGCCGTGGCCGGGTGCGCGGCCGTGGCGCCGTTCCTGGCCGGACGCCTCGCGCTCGGGAAGTCGGCGGGTCCGACTTCCGGTGCGGGGGCGGGACCGGTCCCGTCGGCCGGCCGGCGGACGTCGGCACCCGGCTCGACCGGCAGCAGCCCGTGCCCGCCCGCACGGACGGGCACGGGGACGACGGGACCGTCGGTGGTGCGAGTCGGCTGCCTGCGGCTACCGACGCAGCCGCGCGGGGTCGAGGCTGAGGGCGAAGGGGTGGTCGAGCCGGGCGGTCTCGCCGACCTGGACGAGGCGGTCGACGTAGAGACCGCGTTCGAGGTGCCCGAGGTAGAGGCGTGGCGCGGGTTCGAGCTCGATGCGCCAGTAGTGCGGGATCCCGGCTGCGGCATACAGGGACGGCTTCATCTTCTTGTCGGCGACGCGGGTGGAGGGCGAGGCGATCTCGATGGCCACGGCGATGTCGTGCGCGCCGAGGGTGCTCCCGGCCTCGGTGGCGGCCTCCGCGTCGGCGACGACCAGGTCGGGGATCAGCAGCCCGTCGGGCACGATGACGTTGACGGCCTCCAACACCTCGAAGGGGGCGTTCGAGGCGGTGACGGCGG
The DNA here is from genome assembly GCF_044764505.1 of Kitasatospora sp. NPDC094019. Lineage (NCBI taxonomy): Bacteria > Bacillati > Actinomycetota > Actinomycetes > Kitasatosporales > Streptomycetaceae > Kitasatospora > Kitasatospora sp. NPDC094019. The sequence goes on along the minus strand of NZ_JBIWIF010000001.1, from coordinate 303,827 downwards.
CGTCCAGGATCGCCCACAGGCGTGAGCTGGCGCGCTGATGCGGAACCCCGGGACTCGGACTCATCAGCAGCGCTCCCCCGACGAGTTCGATCCGGTGGCGGGTGTCCTCGGGCAGGGCGAGGACGTCCGCGACCGTCCACGGCCCACTGTGCTCGGAAACTGCAACGCTCACAAGTCCTTCCTTCCACATGGCGCCTTCCCTCATTGTCCCCGACCGGGACGCCGGGCGGTACCGGTTCACGGCTTCGTACGGCTGACCGGCCCGGCAGACCGGTCAGGACCGGGCAGCGCGAAGCCGCAGGTGGGCGGTGCGAGCCGGTCAGCGCGGTAGTGGGCAGGTTGTGGCTCTCGGCGCACTCCGGGCAGCCTGCGCGCCGGGAGTCGGCGGATCCGACTTCCGGCGCGCGGGCGCGGGCCGGGGTCGGTGGACAGGGTCGGCCGTATGACGGACGACGGTGTGCGGGTGGTGCTGATCGGGGGCACGTCGAACACCGGGAAGTCGGCGCTCGGCCGGCTGCTGGCGGACCGGCTCGGCTTCGAGTACCGGACGACGGACACGCCGGCGCGCCACCCCGGCCGGCCGTGGCCGGTGCCGGGGCGGGAGGTGGTGTCGCACGTGGCCGAGCAATACCGGACCCTCGCCGTCGAGGAGTTGATCGCAGGAACTGCTGCTCGCCGAGCTGCCGCTGCTCGGGTCGGAGCCCCTGGACGCGGGGGACGGCCGGTCCGTCGAGGAGCTGGCGGACGCCGTTCTCGCGGACCTCGCCGGACGAGCGGCCGTCACAGGTGCAGGGTGAACGAACCCTCGCCGTGGCGGCGGCCGTTGACCTGGAGTTCCAGCAGGTGCAGACCGGCGTGGTAGCGCCGGGTGCTGATCGGCTTCACGGCGTGCCGCCGGGTCGCCCGCAGGGTCTCGCCGGGCGCGAGGGTGCGGGTGGTCAGCTTGAAGACCTTGGGTGTCCGGCCGCCGTTGGCCTTCACGTGGTGCACGACGTAGTCGATCACCACGCTGACGCTCCCGTCGTGGGTGTTGGTCACCGCGTACTCGAACACCAGGTCCTCGCCGAGCCGGAGGTCGGGGGTGAGGACGTGCGGACCGTCGACGGTCACCGGAGCGTCCGGGCGGTGGCCGAACAGGGTGAGCGCCTCCGGGTGGCCCGCCTTGATCAGGGTCCGCAGGCCGTGCCGGACCAGCTGCGGCGTCGTCGCCGCCGGGTCGGCGAGCCAGCGCCCGGCGGTTTCGACGGCGACGGCGGGGTGGTCGCGGCTGATGTCGTTGAGGTGGTTGGCGACCGAGCGGCGCACGTACTCGGACTCGTCCCGGTACAGCGCGTCGAGCAGGGGCAGCGCGGGTGTCGGATCGACGATCAGCGCGGGCAGTTGCGGCGCCCACGGCAGCCGGGGCCGGGTGCCCTCGCTCGCGAGCCGCCGGACGTGCGGGTCCGGGTGCCCGGTCCACTGCGTGACGACGGTGAGCGCGCGGGCCTGGTCGGCGTGGAGGAACGGGCGGACGGCGCTCTCGGAGGTGTGCCGGGGGGTGAGCGCGGCGAGCAGCGCGAGCGCGGGCTCGAACGCGTCCTGGCCACGGACGGCGACGGCCTCGCCGACGGGGAAGGTCATCCACCCGGTGAACTCCTCGTCCCGCAGCGCCTCGCGCAGGACCCGCTCGAACTCCGGGTAGCCGGGCGGGAGGTCGGCGAGCACGGCGTCGCGGATCGCGGTCACGCGCTCGCGGAAGCCGAGCCGGTCCAGGGCGGCGCCGCAGCTGTCGAGGGCGTCGGTGGTGACGCCGGGGCCGGTGCGGGCGAGGCAGCGGGCGAGCGCGGCGACGGTGTGCGGGGCGATCATCTCGGCGGCCGTGGGCACGGGTTGCCTCCTGGTGACGTGCGGGTTCGCGGTGGCTGTTGAACGGTACGCGGCGGCTCGGACAACAGCAGGTTCCACCGGATCCGGCCAAGTTCGTGGTCGAAGACTCCGGGCGCCGAATGATCTGGTATGCGCGGATCATCCGCTTTGGGTTGGCCGTGTCATGACATCCCGTATCGGTGCGGTCTGTCCGGCGCGGATCCCGGGAATGTCCGGTCATATCCACCGATCTACCGGCGGGAATTGTTCCGTTCCTGCCCGAGAAATCCGGATCACCCAGTTCCAGGTGGCCGAAGCTGGACATGTCCGGAGATCCGGTCGCCCGATGTGGTGATTCTGCGGATAAGTTCGACGTCGACCGGTCAGACGGGCCGGTCGACATCGGGAGGAAATGCGATGAAGCTCGTCAAGCGCACCGCTGCCCTTGCTGCCTCGACGGCCGTCCTGGCCGGCGGCCTGACGTTCCTGTCCACCGGACCGGCCAGCGCCGCCTCCGGCTACGTCACCCTGACCAACCTCGCCACCAGCCGTGTCCTGGACAGCAACGGCAACGGCAACGTCTACACGCTGGGCGCCAACGGCGGTTCCTACCAGGTCTGGTGGGCCGGCGACGAGGGCAACGAGACCTACACCTTCAAGAACCTGGCCACCGGCCGCTGCCTCGACAGCAACGGTGCCGGCAACGTCTACACGCTGGGCTGCAACGGCGGCAACTACCAGAAGTGGGTCAAGAGCTGGGGCGGCAACGGCGCCTTCTACCGCAACGTCGCGACCGGCCGCTACCTGGACAGCAACGTGAACGGCGACGTCTACGCCATCGGCGGCAACGGCGGCAACTACCAGAAGTGGAACTGATTCCCGATCGGGGCGATTGCCTCGTGAACGGAAGGCCCGTCCAGTAAGGGAATGAAGAACGCCCTCCCCGGCGCCTCAATCTCCGGGGAGGGCGTTTTCGCGCGCGATGCGGCGGGTCCCGGTACGGGAATCACCACATTGCGCGCGGGGCTGCGCTCCTGGCCGGCCGGGCCTGTACCGGTTCCGTTCGGGTTGTCGGTGGGGCGTGATCGAATCGGAGCCATGGACGCCGAGTCGATTCGGCGTCCGGTCGAGTCGGTACGTGATCGGGCTGACCGGTGCCCGGAAAACGGGCTCCGCTCCCGCCGAGCCGGCCACCCGTGGCGACTCCACCGCCCCGCACACCGCACCCCGGAGACGACGATGGCCCGCACGACCCCGCAACGCCCTGTGGATGTGGAGCAGCTCTTCCCCGAGCTGGCGCCGCTGCGCCGCGAAGCGATACGCCTCCACCCCCGAGCCGGAAGCCCGACTCCGGCCGAGAGCTCGGTCGGCGGTCCGCTGCTGTGGCCCGCCGACGAGCCGTGGCCGCTCTGTCCGAGCACGGACCATCCTGGCCACTGGGGCCAACCCGGGACGCAGGGGCCGGTGCCCATGGTGCCCGTGGTCCAGATCCACCGCGGGGACGTCCCCCAGCTCGACTTCCCCGCCGGGACCGATCTGCTCCAGGTGCTCTGGTGCCCGTTCATCGTCGACTCCTGCCCGGAGCCGACGCCCCGGGTGATCTGGCGGAGTTCCGGCGCGGTGGGGCCGGTTCTCGACGCCGCGCCGCCGACCGTCGCCACGGCGCCCAAGGACAGCATCCCGGCCCCGTGCGTGCTGCATCCCGAGCCGGTGACGGACTACCCGAGCTGGGACATGCCGGACGAGGTGGGCGACACGCTGAGTGTCCGGATGGAGGAACTGAAGGCCCGCACCGGCCTGTGGTACAGCTACCACCTGGCCGAGGCCCCGGGGATCAAGCTCGGCGGATACCCGAGCTGGACCCAGGAATCCGGTTGGCCGGACTGCCCGACCTGCGGGCGGACGATGGACCATCTTCTGACGGTGAAGAGCTGGGAGTACGACGGTATGTCGTACCGCACCTGGCTCCCGCTGGAGGACCGGGACAGCGAGACCGGCGAGGAGCGCCGCGACGCCACCGGGGGCCGCAGCGCGCACAGTCCGGCCCAGGTGATGTTCGGCGACGCGGGCGGCGTCTACATCTTCGAGTGCGGGTCGTGCCCGGGCCGCCCGGTCGACCACCACTGGGACTGTTCCTGAGGCAGCGCGACCGGTGACGTCATTGCGGGTGGGCGGGAAGTCGCCGGGCTGCGTTGGCAGGTGCGACGGGGTCCCTCCCGGAGGTCGTGGTGTCGGCGGCTCCTGCGGTGGTCGCAGGAGCCGCCCGGTGTTCACGGCTGGGTGGGGAGTTCGCCGGTGCGGACGGCGGCGAGGAACGACGTCCAGGCAGTGGCGGTGAAGGTGAGGGTAGGTCCGTGAGGGTCCTTGCTGTCACGGATGGGGACTATGTCCGGCAGCTCGTCGGCGACCTCTATGCAGTCGCCCTGACCATTGCTGTAACTGCTCTTGCGCCACTGCTTCATTGCTCGTACTCCTCTGCAACTTTCCTCAACCAAGTGATGGATTTCTCGGGCTGTACTGATGCGGCCATGAGGCGAAGGAATGTGTCGTCGTGTCTTGCGACCTCGGAGGGCCGTTCCGCATAGGTGCTGCTCGTTGTTGCCTCGGAGTAGGCCACGCTGCCGGGAATGTCACTGAATGACAGGACCGAGAACGATGAGCCCATGGCCGCGTGTGCACCTGCCGCGAACGGAAGAATCTGGATGGTGATGTTGGGGCGCTCGTCGGCCATGGTCGCGAGATGGTTCAACTGCTCAGCCATGGACGAGTCGTCGCCCACGGGGCGCCGAATGACAGCCTCGCCGATGATGGCCCAGAACTGGGGCGGATCCTGCCGCTCAAGGATCTGCTGGCGATCCATCCGGAGAGCCACGCGGCGCTCGATCTCGGGAGTGGACTCCGTTGGATTCATGGCTCGGATGACGTGCCTGGCGTATGCCTCCGTCTGCAGGAGTCCCGGGACGAGCTCGCACTGGTACGTGACGATCTTCGTGGCATCCGCCTCGAAGCCGACGTAGGCCCGAAACCAGTCGGGCAGGGCGTCACCGTAGGCGTGCCACCAGCCCTGTTGCCGACTCTGCCTCGTGAGTTTCAGGAACTGCTTCACCTCTTCGGGTGAAGTAATCCCGTAATGCGTCAACAGCTTCGCCGCGTCGCGCTCTTGTAGTGACACGAGGCCACTCTCGATCCGGCTCAGCTTGGAGGCGGACCAGCCGAGGGCGGCGGCCACGTCCTTGGCGCTCATGTCGCGTGACGAGCGCAACTTGCCAAGCTCACCGCCGAGCCTACGCCGCAGCACGGTCGGACTGCTCACTCGTCACACTCCCTGCCTGTTCGGGTTCTTGCATAGTCTGCCACCCCTCTTCGAGCCTCAACCATGATGGCAGAGACTGCAATTGCAGATCAGATGCGCTTGCGCACAATCAGCTGCGAGGTGCACACTACATGAAGTGACGAACCGGGCCCTCTGAGTGATCAAGCGGCCGGTCGCCGGGCATCCCCATGCCCCAACTCCCTGTACGCGGAAGGTGAATCCGCCATGTCCTCCTGCAACTCCTCCCCCTCTCCCTCCTCCTCCCTCTCCGCCTGGCTGCCGCGTAGCCGGCGCTCGCCCGGGGAGGCGCGGCGGCTCCTCGGAAACCTGCTCGCCGCCGCTCCTGGGGGCGAACGCTTCTTCGATGCCGGGCAGTTGCTCGTCAGCGAACTCGTGACGAACGCCGTCCTGCACGGCACACCGCTGGGGCGCCGGGTCCACCTCGTCCTCGATGTCGACCGGCGGCGGCTGCGGATCGAGGTGCACGACGCGCGCGGCGAACGGGGGCCGGTGCTGCGGGCGGTGTCGGGCGAGGACGAGTCCGGGCGCGGTCTGGTGCTCGTCAAGTTGCTGGCGCAGAGATGGGGTTGCTGCCCCCGCGAGGGCGTGGGGAAGATCGTCTGGGTGGAGATCGCGCCGTAGTCCGACAGCGAAGGAACGGCGGATTCCGGCCGTTGGGACGGTGGTTGGTGCACGGCTTCCGCGGAACGGGTGACCCGTCAGGCTCGTGGCACTCCGGGCGCCCCGGGTTGCGGGGGCGAATCGGCAGTACAAGGCAACCCTGACGACAATTCCCCTGTCATATGCGGAACTTCACACTCCCTCCCTATATTCGCCGAGGCACATCCCGGCCGCGGGTCACAGCGGCACGTTCTGCCACCACCGACAACGAGGACGGAACCATCGTGCGCAGGAACACCAAGAGGATCAGCCTGGCCGGCTGTCTGCTGGCCGGCGTCGCCGCGGCCGCGGTCGTCACGGCGCCGGCCGCGAGCGCGCAGAGCGGCTCGCCGACCCGGCTCGACAGCATCAACTGCAGCACCGGGTCGTTCGGCCAGGACGGCACCCAGTGGTACTACAACGTCTCCTGCTCGGCCACCGGCACCACCAAGTGGTGGGTGAACATCAGCTGCTCCGACAACTCCACCCGGACCGTCGGCCCGTACACCACCTTCCTGAACGTCCGCGTGTACTGCCCGCCGAACACCACCCCCAAGCAGGGCTGGGTCAGTTACACCCCGTGACGCCGTGATCGACCGCGCCGCCGCCCTGGCTCAGGGGGCGGCGGCGCGACCGTGCCGCACGCCGGCGGCTACGCCCGGCGCAGTCCCAACTCTCCCGCGCGCAGGCCGGCCTGGAAGCGGGAGCCGGCTTCGAGCCGTGCCATCAGTTCGGACACCCGCCGCCGGTAGGTGCGCAGCGAGACGCCGAGCCGCCGGGCCGCCACCTCGTCGGTGAGCCCGGAGGCGAGGGAGCGGAGGATCGTGCGGCCGTCCGTGTCGAGGTGCGGGGCGTCGCCGGACAGGTAGACGTCGAGGTCGGCGGCGCTGTCCCAGGCGGCCTGGAAGAGCGCGTGCACGCCGTCGATCAGGGCCTGCGACGTGGTCACGGTGTACTCGCGGCCGGCGGGGTTCTCCCGGCCCGCCAGGATCATCACCCGCCGGTCGATGAGGATGGTCTCGTGCGGCAGCGGTGAGCCGCTGATCCGGACGAGGGCTCCCGCGCTCTGCACCAGCCGCAGGTGGACCCGGGCCTCCTCGTCGGCGAGGGCGACCGGGCTGAGGAGCTTGCGGGTGGTGAAGCCGGGCGCGGCGGCGTCCCGCATCCGGGTCCGGATCGCGGCCCTTGCCTCCGGTCGGGACCAGGTGCGGAGGTCCCTGGCCGCGCACAGGAACTCGGTCCGTGCGGACTCGAAGAGATGGCCGGCGCGCGCGGTCAGTTCCGCGTCGCCGTGGACCGTGAACACCTGCTCATTGCTCATCCGTCCAGTCTGGCAGCAACTGGCCACGGTCTCGCCGGGGTTCGCGGTGGCGGACAGCATGGGACGTATGACGACCACGACGACCACGACGACCACGACGACCACGACGACCACGACGACCACGACATTCCTCCTCGGCGGCGACCTCCCCGTCGACCGGCTCGGCCTCGGCGCGATGCGCCTCGCCGCCGGCACCTTCGACGGCCCGCCGCGGGATCCGGCGACCGGCATCGCGGTGCTCCGGCGCGCCGTCGAGCTCGGGGTGAACCACATCGACACGGCCGGCTTCTACAACCGCGGCGCGGTGCGCGCGAACGAACTGATCCGCCGGGCGCTGACCCCGTACCGGGACGACCTGGTGATCGCCACCAAGGTCGGTCCGCTGCCCGGTCCGGACGGTGTGCCGACCGGGCACGCGACGCCGGGTCAGCTGCGCGGACTGGTGGAGGCCGATCTGAGGGCCCTCGGACTGGACCGGCTGGACCTGGTCTACCTGCGGGTGGGCGGGCTGACCGGGCCGGACGCCGAGTCGGTCGCGGACCGGTTCGCGGCGCTCGCCGAGCTCCGCGAGCAGGGACTGATCCGGCACCTGGGCGTGAGCAACGTCAGCGCCGCCCAGCTCGCCGAGGCGCGGTCGGTCGCGCCCGTCGCGGCGGTGCAGAACAACTCGACCGAGAACGGTGCGGGGTTGCTGGCCGACTGCGAGGCGGCGGGTATCGCGTACGTGCCGTACTTCCCGCTCGGCGGGGGCCTGGTCCCGCTGGACCGCGAACGGCTCGGCCGGGTCGCCGCCCGGCTGGGCGCGACCACGTCGCAGGTGGCGCTCGCCGCACTGCTGGCGGAATCGCCGTCGGTGCTGGCGATTCCGGGTACCGGGTCGCTCGTCCACCTGGAGGAGAACCTCGCGGCGGGCGGTCTCGTGCTCGGTGCGGAGGACCTGGCGGAGCTGCGCGCCTGAGCGGGGCGCGGGGCGTGGTCCCGGCCGCGGCCGCGCGGTGCCCCGATCGGGGGCGACCGTTCCCGGGGACCTGCGCCGAGCCGGATCCGCGGGTGGTGGTGGTGGACGACCGGGGGCAGGCGCGCCTCCGGGGTCGAACCGATCGGGCGTGGGGGCCTCGATCCTCCCGAACCGGAGACGCGCCTGCCGTCGTGGCGGCCGTCGACCTCGGCCGCTGTCCGCGGATTCGGGTCAGAGCACCACGAAGGTGAAGGCGGTGGCGCGGTTCGCGTACTGGGCGACGTGCGAGCCGTTGCCGGCGAAGTCGCCCTGGATCGCCATCCACTGCTTGCTGTGCTGGACCTGGAGCGTGATCATGGGGGAGCCCGTGTCCTGGTTGCGCCAGAACTTCTGGTTGTCGCCGATGACGCCGTCGCAGCGGTCGACGGAGAACCAGTGCCCCTCCAACTGGTAGCTGTTCCAGAGGGTGATGCAGCGGCCGTCCGCCTTGGACCTGAAGACGTAGTCGGATTTCGGGTCAACGGCCGTGCGGCAGGCTTCCCACAGCTGGGTGGGCGCGTTCGTCCGCGGGCGCTGGTAGATCGCCTTGTCGGCGGCGGCGATGTCGTACTCCAGCGCCATGCCCGGCGTGGGTGTTTCGATCCGCAGGTAGTACCCGTCGCAGATCAACCCGTTCCAGGGCCGCTCGGTCACGCGCTGGGTGCCGGCGCTCGCGGGGCTCGTCGCCATGGCCGCCGTGACCAGGAGGATCGTGGTGGCGAGGGTGATCCTGACGGCCGTCCGGGCCCGGTGCGGGAAGCGCCGGGCGGCCCGGCGGACGCGGGGTGATGTGCCGGTCATGGTGGGCTCCTTCGTCCGTTCGCGCTTCATCGGGTGATCAGCACCCCAACCGCATCTGGGCGACGCGGCGCAGGGTGGCGGCGGGCTCCGGCACGGTGCAGACGACCGTGCCGATCTCGGGCGTCTCGTAGGTGGTGAACGTGCCGACGCCCTCCCTGAGCGCGTTGACCCACACGCCGGTGTTCGGGCCGGTCTCGGCGCACAGGTACTTCACCCAGGAGCCCTGCACCCGGCGGGTGCCGCGGTAGAGGCCGTAGTAGCCGGGTTTGTTGAAATTCCAGGTGGAGGTGATCTGGGAGGTCGTCGTGCTCGACGTGGTGCTCTGGACGGAGAAGCCGACCTTGGCCTGCACCTTGACGAAGAGCACGGAGAAGCCGGCCGTGATCTCGGTGCTGGTGTTGACCGTGGTCGTGACCGAGTCGACCCGGGTCAGGGTCTCGGTGCGCTGGCCGGTCGTCCCCTCGGCGACGTTCACCGCCAGGAAGTCGGTGACCACGGGGTCGACCTGGGCGGCGGTGACCTCGATCCAGACCGGCTCGGTGGCCGGGTTGCAGGTGGTCGTCGGGGGCCGCCCGATCGGGGTGGCGTCGGCCGTTCCGGTACCGAGCGTGCAGACCATCGTGAGGGCGCTCAGGACCAGAGCGGTGTGGCCGGTGGTGCGGCGGAGGAAACCGGTGCGGTTCAGTGTGAACTCCTCGGGCTCATGGCGGAGAAAGGAATGTCACATACATGACAAGCAATGGCGCGGGGGCGGAGTGCTCCGGTGGTTCCCCCGCGCCCGGAGTCATCGGGAGTCTGTCATCGGGGAACAGGGCCCCGGTATCCCATGACTCTGGGGGGAGAACGGGGCCGTCCGGGGCGTCCCGGTGCGACGGGCCGGCGGTCGGCGCAGGATCCGGCCGGCCGCCGGCCACTGCCCGCGCGTCCGGCTCAGAGCAGGTGCCGCAGGTACGCCTCCGGCCGTTCCAGGTAGCGGCGCCAGTGGTCGACGATCGCGAGGTCCTTCCACGCGGTCTCCGCGATCCCGTGCTCGCCGACCTCCAGGACCGCCGCTCCCGGCACGGACGCCAGGATCGGGGAGTGGGTCGCGCAGACCACCTGGGCGCCGCCGCGGCCCAGCTCGGCGAGCAGGGCGACCAGCCGCAGGCTGGAGGTGAACGACAGCGCCGCTTCCGGCTCGTCCAGCACGTAGAAGCCGGGCCCCCGGAACATCGACTCGAAGACGGTGAGGAAACCCTCGCCGTGGCTCATCAGGTCGGTGCGCTCCTCCCAGTAGCCCGGCCAGCCCTGCTTCTCGTCCATCATCCGCATCGCCGTCTCGGCCCGCAGGAAGAAGCCGCGCCGCTTGGCGCGCGGGCCCGAGGCCATGGCGAGCCCGCGCGGGGTGTAGTCGAGGTGGAGGCGCCCGCCGAGAACGCTCTTCTCGCGCGGCGAGGCGTAGCGGGAGCCGCCGCGCCCGCCGTAGGAGTCCAGGCCGAACGCCTCCGCCACCGCCTCGACCAGGGTCGACTTGCCGCTGCCGTTCTCACCGACCAGGAAGGTCACGGGCGCGGGCAGTGCCACCCCGGCCCCGAGCAGCTCGCCCACGCAGGGCACCGTCCAGGGCCACTCGTCACGTTCCTCGGTACCGACGAGCTGGGGGTGGACGCGGATGCGGTCGACGATCACGGGCGGGCCTTTCCTGCGGGCAGTGCTGTCCCGAGGCTAGGCGGTGGGTCCGACACGAACGGTCACTGGACGACGAGGGTGCCCGTCATGGTCGGGTGGACGTCGCAGTGGAACGGGTACGAGCCGGGGGCGGTGGGGGCGGTGATGGTGGCCGACCGGCCCTGTTCCAGCAGGCCGGTGTCGAACGCCCCGGCGTTGGGCGCGATGGCGGTCAGGGTGTGACCGGTGGAGTCCTGGTTGGTGACCGTGATGCTGGTGCCCGGGGCGACGGTGAGGGTGGCGGGGCCGAACAGGAAGTCCTTGATCGTCACGGTCACCGCCCCGGCCGGCGCGGAGGAGGAGGCGGAGGACGAGGCGGCGGCGGGGGAGGAGGCGGCCGGCGAAGTGGCGGCCGGTGAGGAGACGGCAGGCGAGGAGGAGCCGCCCCCGCCCCCGCTGCCGCTCGAACAGCCGGCGGCCCCGAGCAGCAGCCAGGCCGACATCACGGCGGCCAGGGCGGTCCGGGAAGGACGGGGCGAACGGAACGAACGGCGGATCATCAGCGGCTCCAGCCTCACTACCTGCGGCGACCCGCCCACGCTAGAGCCCGCCGGACGGCTCTCGCAGCGGGCGCGCCGTGAACACCGCGGCGTCCTCCGGCACCCCCGACCGGTCCGCCCCGGCGTCGTCGCGGTAGCTCCACCGGAACGGCACCCCGCGCGCCAGCTCCGGGTCCGGCCCGTCCATCAGCTGGAAGTGCAGGTGCGGTTCGGAGGAGTTGCCCGAGTTGCCGCACTCGCCGAGCCGCTGCCCGGCCCGGACCCGGTCGCCGACCGTGACGCAGGGCGAGCCCCGGCGCAGATGGGCGAGGCCGGCCACCACGCCGTCGCCGAGGTCGAGCAGTACGAAGTTCCCCCACAGGTGCCGGGGCCGGCCGAGGCCGCGGACGAAGCCCTCCAGGTAGAGGTAGCCGAACGCGGGCAGGGATGCCCGCGACCAGTGGTCCCGCATCCGGGTCTCGACGGCGACCACGGTGCCGTCGGCGGGCGCCAGTACCGGCAGCCCGAAGGACGGGTAGCGCTCCGGGCGGTGGCCGAACGGCGCGAGCATCCGGAACGGCGGGCCCTGCGGCTCGCCCTCGGCGGGCGCGAGGACGAGGTCGATGGCGTAGGTCTGGGCGTGGCCGTGGGTGTGGCTGGGGACCTTGGTGGCCGGGCCGTTCCGCGCCGTCCAGCGGCCCTCGACCGGGACGTCGACCGGGCGCGGCTCCCGTTCGCCGCGCGGCCGCTGCCACCGGACCAGGGACCACCGCAGCAGTCCGCCGACGGCCAGCAGGGCGACCCCGGCCAGCCAGAGGGCACCGACGCCGCCGGTGCCGACCAAGGCGTTCAGCAGGATGCAGAGAGTGCCGGCGCCGAAGACCGGGCCGTGGTACTTCCGGAGGGTCGACAACGGCGGTGTCCTTCCGAGAGGGGCGTGTCGAGGGGGGCGTGCGGAGTGGAGCGGTGCCGCGCGGAGTGGTGCCGCACGGCGTCACGGTCCGGTGGTCAGACGCTGTCGGGCCCGTCCGCCGGGGCGGGCTCGGGGCCGGTGGCCGGGTCGCGGGTGAGCAGGTAGCGGGCGCCGGGGCCGGCCGCGCCTGCGCGGTCGGCGGCGTTGTAGAGCCCGCAGCGGGTGAGCGACAGGCAGCCGCAGCCGATGCAGCCGCTGAGCTTGGCCTTGAGCCGCTCCAGCTCGGTGATCTGCTCGTCGATCCGGCTCTGCCAGGACTGCGCGACGCCGTCCCACTCGGTGCCGCTGGGGGCGCGGTGCTCGGGGAGGCGGTCGAGGGCGACCTTGGCCTCGTCCAGGGAGAGTCCGACCCGTTGGGCGGCGCGGACGAAGGCGATCCGGCGCAGGGTGCCGCGGGTGTAGCGGCGCTGGTTGCCGGTGGTGCGGGTGGCGTGGATCAGTCCCAGTCGCTCGTAGTAGCGCAGCGCGGAGGTGGCCAGGCCGCTCCGCTCGGAGAGCTGGCCGATGGTGAGCAGGTCGTGGCGGCTCGGCCGGTTGGCGATCATGGGTGACACTGTAGCGCTTGACTTGAAGCCGACTTCAGGTTGCAGCATCGACGCATGACGAACCGCACCCGAACCACGAGCTCCGGTTTCGGCGAACTGCCGCACCTGATGGCGCTGATGACCGGAGACGAGAAGCACGGCCCGGCCGCGACCTCCACCCTGGACGCCCTCTGGGTGCTCTACGACCGGGTGCTGCGGGTCACCCCGGAGACGGCGCGGGCCCAGGACCGGGACCGCTTCCTGCTCTCCAAGGGCCACGGCCCGATGGCGTACTACGCGGTGCTGGCGGCCAAGGGCTTCCTCGACCGGGAGGTGCTGCCCAGCTTCGGCGCGTACGACTCGCCGCTCGGTCACCACCCGGACCGGCTGCTGGTCCCCGGGGTGGAGATCAGCTCGGGCTCGCTGGGCCACGGACTGCCGATCGGGGTCGGTACCGCGCTGGGCCTGCGCGCCCAGGGACTGGAGGACCCGGCGGTGTGGGTGCTGCTCGGCGACGCGGAGTTCGACGAGGGCTCCAACCACGAGGCGGTGGCCTTCGCCGGGGCCTACGGCCTGGACCGGCTGCACGCCCTGGTGATCGACAACTCCTCCGCCACGCACGGCTGGCGGGGCGGCATCGCGGCGCGCTTCGCCGCCGAGGGCTGGTCGGCGGAGACCGTGGACGGCCGGGACCACGAGGCCCTGTACGCGGCGTACACCGCCGCGCACCCGGGCCGGCCACGGGTCGTGGTCGCCCGCGTCGAACCGAAGAACTCCTGAGCCGGAAAGGGCCCGAACACCCATGGACACCATGCGCGACCGCTTCATCGAGGTCACTTCCGGCCTGCTGGACGAGGACCCCCGGCTCGCCGTCGTCCTCGCGGACATCAGCGCCGCGGCCTTCCAGAAGGCCGCCGAGCGGCACCCGGACCGACTGGTCAACGTCGGCATCCGGGAGCAACTGCTGATCGGCGCCGCCGCCGGACTGGCGCTGAGCGGGATGCGGCCGATCGCCCACACCTTCGCCAGCTTCCTGATCGAGCGGCCGTTCGAGCAGGTCAAGCTGGACCTCAACCACCAGGGCGTCGGCGCGGTGCTGGTGAGCGCGGCCGGCTCCTACGACTGGCCGGCCGGCGGCCGTACCCACATGGCGCCGGGCGACGTCGCCCTGCTGGACACCCTGGCCGACTGGACGGTGCACGTGCCCGGCCACCCGGACGAGGCGGAGCGGCTGCTGCGGCACGCGGTGGCCGACGGCGACCGCAAGGTGTACGTCCGGCTGTCCGCCCACCAGAACGAGCGGGCGGTGAAGGTCGAGCCGGGCCGGTTCGCGGTCGTCCGCGAGGGCGGCCGGGGCACGGTGGTCGCGGTCGGCCCGATGCTTGACGCCGTGCTCGCCGCCACCGCCAACCTGGACGTCACCGTGCTGTACGCGGCCACCGTCCGGCCGTTCGACGGCGCCGCGCTGCGGGCCGCCACCGAACGGCGGGCGGACGTGGTGCTGGTCGAGCCGTACCTGGCCGGGACCTCCGCCAACGCGGCGCACGAGGCGCTCGCCGACCGGCCGCACCGGGTGCTGCCCCTCGGTGTGCCGCAGGCCGAGCACCGGCAGTACGGGTCGATCCCGGAGCACCTGGCCGCCTACGGGCTGGACGCGCACGGTCTGCGGGAGCGGATCGACGGCTTCCTGAAGTAGCGCGGGCCACCGGCGCGCGCCTCCCGCGCGGGGACCGTCAGCGGCGGACCACCGCGACCGAGTCCGGATCGAGGGTCAGCCGGTCCCCGGAGCGGCGGTGGCCCCCGAACGCGGCCACCACCTCGCCGGCCGCCGGCACCGCGGCCGCCGCCGTCCCCAGGTTCACCGCCACCCGGTACGGCCCCCGGTGCACCACCAGCCAGCGGGCCTCCTCGTCGAAATCGGCCCGGACGGCCGCCAGATCGGGATCGGTCAGCTCCGGGTGCTCCCGCCGCAGCCGGATCAGGGTCCGGGTCCACTCCAGCAGCGCCCGGTGCGGTCCGCGCCTGGGCTCGGTCCAGTCGAGCACCGAGCGCAGCACGGTGGCCGGCTCCTGCGGGTCCGGCACCGATTCCGCCGACCAGCCGTGCTCGGCGAACTCCCGCCGCCGGCCCCGGCGGACGGCCTCGGCGAGGTTCGGGTCGGTGTGGTCGGTGAAGTACTGCCACGGCGTGGCCGCGCCCCACTCCTCGCCCATGAACAGCATCGGCGTGAACGGGGAGGTGAGCACCAGCGCGGCCCCGCAGGCGAGCCGGCCGGGGGCGAGGCTGGTGGAGATCCGGTCGCCGAGGGCCCGATTGCCCACCTGGTCGTGGGTCTGGAGGTAGCCGAGCAGCCGGTGGCCGTGGGCGGGCGGGAACGGGCGGCCGTGGTGGCGGCCCCGGAACGAGGACCAGCCGCCGTCGTGGAAGTACCCCCGGGTGAGGGTGCGGGCCACGGCGGCGAGCGGGGCGGCGGCGAAGTCCTCGTAGTAGCCCTGGGACTCGCCGGTCAGGGCGCAGTGCAGGGCGTGGTGGAAGTCGTCGCTCCACTGGGCGGCGAGGCCCTGTCCGCCGGCCTCGCGGGGGGTGGTGGTGCGCGGGTCGTTCAGGTCGGACTCGGCCACCAGGAACAGCGGGCGATTGGTCGCCACCGCCAACCGGTCGACCTCGGTGGCGAGTTCCTCCAGGAAGTGCACCGCCCGGTCGTCGGCCAGGGCGTGCACGGCGTCCAGCCGCAGGCCGTCGATCCGGTAGTCGCGCAGCCAGCCGAGCGCGCTGCCGATCAGATAGGCGCGCACCTCGTCGGAGCCGGGCGCGTCCAGGTTGACCGCCGAGCCCCACGGGGTGTGGTGCCGGTCGGTGAAGTAGGGGCCGAAGGCGGGGAGGTAGTTGCCGGCCGGGCCGAGGTGGTTGTGCACCACGTCGAGGACGACCCCGAGGCCCTTGCGGTGGGCGGCGTCGACGAAGCGCTTGAGGCCCTCGGGGCCGCCGTAGGGCTCGTGCACGGCCCACAGCGACACGCCGTCGTACCCCCAGCCGTGCTTGCCGGGGAACGGGCAGACGGGCATCAGCTCGACGAAGTCGACGCCCAGCTCGACCAGGTGGTCCAGTCGTTCGGCGGCCGCCTCGAAGGTGCCGGCGGCCGTGAAGGTGCCGATGTGCAGTTCGTACAGCACCGCGCCGGGCAGCGGGCGGCCGCGCCAGCCGGTGCGGGACCAGTTGAACGCGGCGTGGTCGACGGCGCGGCTGGGCCCGTCCGGGCCGTGCGGCTGCCGGGGCGAGCGCGGGTCCGGCATCGGGCGCCCGCCGTCGAGGACGAACGCGTAGTCCCCGGTTGGGGCCTCGCCCTGCCACCATCCGGCGCGGACGGCGTCCCGGGCCAGCGGATGGTGCGCGCCGTCGACCGCCACCTCGACCCGGTCGTCGGCGTTCGGTGCCCAGACCCGGTACCTCATGTCGTGCCCCTCCTGGTCAGCAGGACCACCGGCCGGTCGCCGGCCAGCAGTTCGCCCACCGGGACCGGACCCGACGGGAAATGACGATCCGTCAGTTCGTCCGTCCAGCCCTTCCCGGCGGGCAGGTGCAGCACGGTGTCGTGCCAGCCGCCGGTCCGGGCGAGCCGGTACGGCAGCCGGGTGACGGCGGTCAGGACGTCCGGGCCGCGCCCGAAGGCGAGCAGGTGGGCGGCGGCCGGGCCGACGGCGGTGAGCGGGTGGTGCGCGCCCAACTCCCTGGTGCGGCGCAGGTGCAGGGCGGTGGTGGTGAGGTGCAGCTTCTCCCGGGCCAGGTCGCCCGCGCGGGCGGTCGCGGAGTCGGTGAGCCGTACGGCCAGCGCGCCCAGGTCGACCGGGCGCCGGTTGTCCGGGTCGACCAGGGTGTGGAGCGGCTCCTCGCTGCCCTGGTAGAGGTCCGGCACCCCGGGCACGGTGAGGTGCAGCAGGGCGGCGGCGAGCGTGTTGGAGCGGGCGTACGGGGCGAGCGCGGCCACGTAGCCCTCGATCCTGGGCAGCAGCCCTGGATTGCCGAAGACGCCGTGGACGCGGTCGGCGAGGGCGCGTTCGAAGCGGACGTCCTGGGTGGTCCAGGAGGTGCGGAGCTTCGCCTCGCGGGCCGCCTTGAGCACGGCGGTGACCAGGCGCTCCGGGGTCAGCGGCCAGCCGGCGACCAGGGTCTGCCAGAGCAGCCAGTCACTGTCCGGGTCGTGGCCCGGGGCCGCGCCGGGACCGGCGGCGGTGCCGCGCCCGGCCGCCGTCGACCAGGCCGCCGCCTCGGCGGCCCACTCCCGGGGCTGCTCGGCCAGCACGGCCAGCCGGGCCCGGGCGTCGGCGCTGCGCTTGGTGTCGTGGGTGGAGAGCACCGTCATGGTGTGCGGCCAGTGCCGTTCGACGTAGTGGCACCAGGCGTGGAAGTCCTCCGGCCGCACCCCCGGCCGGGCGGGCTCGCCACCGACCTCGTTGAGGGACAGCAGCGCGTTCCAGCGGTAGAAGGCGGTGTCCTCGACCCCCTTCGCGGCCACCGCGGCGGCGGTCTGCCCGAACCGGACGGCGAACTCGTCCTGCTCGGGCCCGCGTCCGAGCGCGCCCGCCGCGAGTTCGGCGACGAACCGGTCGGTGGCGTCGGTGGGGCTCTCGTCGGCCGCGCGGGCGGCGCGCAGCTGCTCGGCGGAGGCCGTCGGCAACGGCTCCCCGGGGCGGACGTAGGGGCGGTACGCGGGGTACCCGGTCAGCAGTCGGCCCAACGCGGCGCGCAGCCGGTCCGGCGGGTGGTCGGCGTGCGCCGGGTGGGCGGCGCCGAGCCGGACGGCCAGCCGGACCAGCCGTTCCACCTCGGCGGACAGCTCGCCGCCGGGCCCGGTCATGTCGGCCCGTCCCCGCCGGGCGGCGGCCAGCGCCGGGTGCGGGTCGGCGCAGGGCTGGCCGGGGTCGGGGTCGGGGGCGGCGCACGGCTCGCCGGGGCCCGGGGCGGCGGCGTTCGGGCCGGCGGAGCCGGCGGCCAGGAAGGTTTCGTAGGCCCCGGCCAGGCGGCAGGCGCCCGCGTGGTCGGTGAGCACGCCGTCGATCCGGCGCAGCGCGTCGTACCCGGTGGTCCCGGCGCACGGCCAGTCGGCGGGCAGCCGCTCGTCGCCGGTGAGGATCTTCTCCACCACCGTGTAGGCCCCGCCGGTGGCCCGGGCCAGCCGTTCCAGGTAACCGCGCGGGTCGGCGAGCCCGTCCGGGTGGTCGATCCGGAAGCCGTCCAGCACGCCGTCGCGGTGCAGCCGCAGCAGCGTGCCGTGGGTCGCCTCGAACACCTCGGGGCGCTCCACCCGGACGGCGATCAGCTCGTTGACGGTGAAGAACCGCCGGTAGTTGAGCTCGGTGCGGGCCAGTCGCCACCAGGCCGGGCGGTACCACTGCCGGGCGAGCAGCTCGTTCAGCGGCAGTGACTCGGTGCCGGGGCGCAGCGGCAGCACGTGGTCGTGGTAGCGGAGGGTGCCGCCGTCCACGGCCAGCTGGTCGAGGACGGCGCCGAGCCGGTCGCCGAGCAGGGGCAGCAGCACCCGGCCGCGTCCGGGGGCGTCCACCGGGCCCGGCTGGGCGGTCCAGTCGATGTCGAACCAGTCGGCGTACGGCGAGTCGGGGCCGTTCCGCAGCACCTCCCAGAGCGGCCGGTTGAGGTGCTCGGGGACGGGGACCGCCATGTGGTTGGGCACCACGTCGGCGATCAGCCGCAGCCGGTGCCGGTGCGCCTCGGCGGCCAGCGCCCGCAGCGCCTCCTCGCCGCCGAGCTGCTCGGATATCCGGCCGTGGTCGACGGTGTCGTAGCCGTGGGTGGAGCCGGGTACGGCGGCCAGCAGCGGGGAGAGGTGCAGGTGGGAGACGCCGAGGGCGGCCAGGTAGGGGACGGCGGCGGTGGCGTCGCGCAGGGTGAAGCCGGGCTGGAGCTGGAGGCGGTAGCTGGCGGACGGCACGCCGACGGGGGCGGCGGCCGGGCGGGACTGCGCGGGCTCGGCGGCGTGGGTCATGACTCCATGCCTACCCGGCGGGGCGCGGGGGCAAGACCCGTTGCTGGCCCGAACAGGTGAGCGTCGGCGGCGGCGGACCTCCCGGCGCCCCGTGCGGGCCCCGCACGGGGCCGGGGGTCAGCGGCCGCGCCGGAGTCGGCCCCGGGGCACGGTGAAGTAGCCGGGACGCTGCGGCCCGCCGGCGCCGGAACGGCCCAGGCGCAGGATCCGCCCGTGCTCGGCCCGCGCGGCCCGGACCGCCCCGGCGGCGGCCGGATCGTCCGCGTACTGGGTGAAGGAGCTGTTGAACATGGTCGGGCTCGGCTCCGCGACCGGCGTCCGGCCCGGCTCGTCCCAGGTCAGGCGCGCGCCCAGGGCGAACAGCGCGGGCTGCTCCCGCGGCGACCCGTCCGGGTGGCGGCCGCCGTCGCGGTAGTACGCCAGCGCGGCGGCGACCGAGCCGGGCGGGTGCGGCAGCCGCGGGTCGGCGCGGCCGTCGGCCCCCCAGTCGGCGACGGCGGCCGCGTCGATCCGGCGCAGCAGCTCCGGCGGGTCCAGCGGGGTGGCGAAGTAGGCGGTCGCGGCGAGCTGGCAGACCAGCTCCAGGCGGTGGCCCGGGTCGAGCCCGAGCTCCGGGACGATCCGGCGGTCGTCCACCTGGGCGACGACGAAGGTGATCCCGTCGACCGCGCCGAGCCGTTCGACCAGTCCCTCGACCAGGGCGCGTTCGGCGGCCCGGGCGGCCTCCGCCGCGGGGGTGCGGGTGCGCGCGAGCACCCGCCGGTACGGGGGTGGGCGGCGGATCGTCGCGTCCGCGACCCGGCCCGGGACGGAGAGCAGCGTCCCGAGCAGGAACTCCGCCGTGGTCGTCCGGTCGCCCGTCATCGTCCCGCCGCCCCTCGTTCCGGTCCCCGGGCAGGCTCCGGCCTCCCCGGGGACCACGGTGGCCCGTGCGGCGGCGGATGCGCAAGGGCCGTCGGCACACCGGTCCACCGTGGGCGCAGGCGGGACGTCCGGGCTCAGGCGGGACGCTGCAGCACCATCAGCGAGCGGTCGGTCAGCCAGAGCACGTCCCCCGCCTTGACCACCGGGCCCGCGCCCGGCGCCGGCAGCCGGGGCTGCGCGGTGTCCACCACGACCTGCCACTCCTGCCCGTGCCCGGCCGGCACGGTGAACCCCAGTGGCTCGAAGTGCGCGTTGAACATCAGCAGGAAGGAGTCGTCGACGATCCTCCCGCCGCGCCGGTCCGGCTCCGAGATGGCGTAGCCGTTGAGGAAGACGGTGAGGGACTTGGCGTAGCTGGCACCCCAGTTGCGCTTGGTCATCTCCTCCCCGGCGGGCGTGAACCAGGCGATGTCGGTGAGGTCCTCGTAGGCGCCGGCCCCGCCGTCCTCCCCGGTGTGCCGCCCCGGGACCGGGCGGCCGTGGAAGAAGCGGCGGCGCCGGAACACCGGGTGGTCGCGGCGCAGCCAGACCATGCCCTGGGTGAACTCCAGCAGCCGGGCGTCCGGCCCGTCGCCGGCCGGCCAGTGCACCCAGCTGAGCGGGTTGTCCTGGCAGTAGGTGTTGTTGTTGCCGTGCTGGGTGCGGCCGAACTCGTCGCCGTGGGCGAGCATCGGCACGCCCTGGGAGAGCATCAGGGTGGCGAGGAAGTTGCGCTGCTGGCGCGCTCGCAGCTCCTCGATGCCCGGGTCCTCGCTGGGGCCCTCGACGCCGCAGTTCCAGGAGCGGTTGAAGGACTCGCCGTCCCGGTTGTTCTCGCCGTTGGCGTCGTTGTGCTTGTCGTTGTAGGAGACCAGGTCGCGCAGGGTGAAGCCGTCGTGGCAGGTGACGAAGTTGATCGAGGCGATCGGGCGGCGGCCGTCGTCCTGGTAGAGGTCGGAGGAGCCGGTGAGCCGGGAGCCGAACTCGGCGAGGGTGGCGTTCTCGCCGCGCCACAGGTCGCGGACGGTGTCCCGGTACATGCCGTTCCACTCGGTCCACAGCGGCGGGAAGTTGCCGACCTGGTAGCCGCCCTCGCCGAGGTCCCAGGGTTCGGCGATCAGCTTGGCCTGGGACACCACCGGGTCCTGCTGGACCAGGTCGAAGAACGAGGACAGCCGGTCCACCTCGTGGAACTGCCGGGCCAGGGTGGCGGCGAGGTCGAAGCGGAAGCCGTCGACGTGCATCTCGGTGACCCAGTACCGCAGCGAGTCCATGATCAGCTGGAGCACGTGCGGACTGCGCATCAGCAGGCTGTTGCCGGTGCCGGTGGTGTCCTCGTAGAACCGCTGGTCCCGGGCGAGGCGGTAGTAGGAGACGTTGTCGAGGCCGCGCATGGAGAGCGTCGGGCCCAGGTGGTTGCCCTCGGCGGTGTGGTTGTAGACCACGTCGAGGATGACCTCGATGCCGGCCGCGTGCAGGGCCTTCACCATCGACTTGAACTCCTGCACCTGCTGGCCCCGGTCGCCGGTGGAGGAGTAGGAGGAGTGCGGGGCGAAGAAGCCGATGGTGTTGTAGCCCCAGTAGTTGGCCAGCCCGAGGTCCCGCAGCCGGTGGTCGCGGACGAACTGGTGCACCGGCATCAGTTCGATCGCGGTGACGCCGAGCTTGGCGAGATGCTCGATCACGGCCGGGTGGGCGACGCCCGCGTAGGTGCCGCGGATCTCCTCGGGGATCCCCGGGTGCAGCTTGGTCAGGCCCTTCACATGGGCCTCGTAGAGCACCGTGCGGTGGTAGTCGGTGCGGGGCGGCCGGTCGGTGCCCCAGTCGAAGTAGGGGTTGATCACCACCGAGTGCATGGTGTGCGGGGCCGAGTCGAGGTCGTTGCGGCGCTCGGGGGCGCCGAAGTGGTAGCCGTAGACCGACTCGTCCCAGTCGATGGTCCCGCTCATCGCCTTGGCGTACGGGTCCAGCAGCAGCTTGGCGCTGTTGTGCCGCTGGCCGAGGCCGGGGTTGTAGGGGCCGTGGACGCGGAATCCGTAGCGCTGGCCCGGCTGGACGCCGGGGAGGTAGGCGTGCCGGACGAAGGCGTCGGTCTCGCGCAGTTCGACGGAGGACTCCGAACCGTCCTCGTCGAGCAGGCAGAGCTCGATCCGGTCGGCGCTCTCCGAGAACACGGCGAAGTTGGTGCCGGCCCCGTCGTAGGTGGCACCGAGGGGGTAGGAGGTCCCTGGCCAGACCTGCATGGTTCCTCGACTTCCTTGCGTAGAGGGAGAACTGACGTGGAGTCCGACGGTCGGGCCCGGACCTCGGAGGCACTCTCTTCCCGGCCTTGCGGCCGGGCATGCGCCGCTCGGGCACCGTGACCCACGGCACACGGCGGCACAGTCCGCATACTCCCCGACGCTCACCCCGACGGCGGGGCCATTTGTGCCGTATTCGCCCGAACGGGTGTCCGCGCGCGTCGTGGCGGCCCGGCGCGGGGGCCTCGCGGGGACGCGGCGGGGTCGTCGCGGGGTCGTCGCGGCTCTTCCGTGGTGAGCGGGGCGGGTGAGACGGTTGGGGTGTCCCGGCGGCCCGGCCGCCGCCGTGCTCCAACCGGCTGCGGGCGGTTCACGGCGGGCAGTACCCTTGATCGTCCGGCCGTTCGGGACTCATGGCGATCCATCAGGCGAACCGTCGGCGAACCGACGGTGCGTCGGCGGTGCGGCCCACCGGTCGACCGGCCGGACGGCAGACAGGCAGACAGCTCCGAGCGGCCCCGGCCGGCTCACGACAGGAACCAGGTGAGGTGCGCATGGTGTTCCCCGCCGGCGGTCGTGGCGGTGGGCCCGGCGGCCCCGACCGGGGCGGCGCCCGCAGCGAGGCGCCGACGGTGGTCATGCGACCCGCCCTCACCGGCGGACGCTCCCTCGTCCCCGCGCAGGGCGGGCCGGTCGAGGTGCCCGCACTCGCCTGGTCCGGCACCGAGTGGGAGGACGCCTACCAGCGGGTCCGGCTCTCCGGCCGCGCCTACGTCTGGCTCAACCTGGTCGAGCAGCGGCTCCGCTCCCTCGTCGACGAGGTGCTGCACCCGATCTACGCGCCCGCCCACGGCGAGGACTGGGTCACCGCCGCGGCCGGGCCGGCCGGCGAGGAATGGGCCCACCGGGCCGGCGCCGTCCGCGAGGTCAGCCGCCGCAAGGGCTACCTGCTCGACCCGGCCGACGACGACCCGCTGGTCTTCCTGACCCTGCCGCAGCTGCGCGAGCTGATGGTCCAGCACTGGCCCTGCTTCGAGCCCTACCTGGCCGACCGGCGGGAGATCGAGCTCGCGCTCGACGAGCTGGAGGTCACCCGGCACGTCGTCTCCCGCAACCGCGTCCTCACCCCGACCGTCCTCGCCCAGGCCGAACGGGCCGCCGCCCGGCTGCTCGCCCTGCTCGACGGCGGTACCGGGGCCGTGCCCGCGGACGTGGTCGAGTCCCTCGTCGCCGGCCGCTACGCCGACGTCGTCGCCGTCCACCCCGACCGGGTCCGGCTCCAGCGCGACCTGCCGGTCGAGGACCTCCTCGACGGCGCCCGGCGGCTGGACGCGCTCGGCATCGGCCTCGGCATGCTCTGCCAGAACTACACCGGCAAGCGGCTGGTCCGGCTCGCCACCGAGGGGTGCCGGGTCCGGCTGCTGTTCCTCAACCCGGCCAGCAGCGCCGTCCGCCGCCGCGAGCGCGAACTCGGACTCGGCCGCGGCGAGCTGGGCCGCTCGATCCAGATGAACATCCTGCACGTCCGCCGGGTCCGCGCCGCGCTGCGCGACCAGGGCGGCTTCGAGATCCGGGTGTTCGACGAGACCCCGAGGTTCACCGCCTACCTGGTCGAGGGCACGCCGGCCGGGGCGACGGCCCCCGGCGGGCGGCGGCAGACCCGCGACCTCGGCGTCGTCCAGCCGTACCTGCGCCGCGCCCGGGGCATGGAATCGCCCGCCCTGGTGCTGCGCGGCGGCGCCGGGCAGGAGCCGGGCGGCACCGACGCCGGACTGCTGGAGGTCTACCGCGAGGAGTTCGAGGGCATCTGGGCGGACTCCCGCCCGGTGTCCTGAGCCCGCCCCTCCCGGGCGCCGTCCCGGGGCCCCTCCCGCGTCCCCCTTCCGGTCGGTGAGCGGAGGCGGGCCGCGGCGGGCGTTGCTAGCGTCGATTCCATGATCAGCGGCCCGGTCCAGGGCCCGCCCGCGCTCATGAACCCGCCGCTCCGGAAGGCCCGCAGTTGACCAGTCAGCACACGACCGAGCCGGACGCCCCCGCCGCCTCGCGCCGCGCCTTCGTCCGCACCGCCCTCGGCGCCGGAGCCGCCGGAGCCCTCGCCCTCGGCACCGCCGGCCCCGCCCCGGCCGCCCCCGCCGCCACCACCGGGCGGATCCCCTTCCACGGCGTCCACCAGGCCGGCATCCTCAACCCGCCCCCCGGCTACGGCACCTTCCTCGCCCTCGACGTCCACGTCACCGACCGGGCCGCACTCGCCACCCTGCTGCGCACCCTCACCGACCGGATCCGCTTCCTCACCGACGGCGGCACCCCGCCCGACCTCGGCCCCGGCGCCGCGCCCTCCGACAGCGGCACCCTCGGTCCGGCCGCCCTGCCCACCGACGACCTCACCGTCACCGTCGGCGTCGGCGCCTCCCTCTTCGACGCCCGCTACGGCCTCGCCGACGCCCGCCCCGCCGGGCTCACCGCCATGCGCGCCTTCCCCAACGACGGCCTGCGCCCCGCCGAGTGCCACGGCGACCTCTCCCTCCAGGTCTGCGCCACCAGCCGGGACACCGTCCAGCACGCGATCCGCGACCTGCTCCGCGCCACCAGCCGCTCGCTCAGCCCCCGCTGGCAGCTCGACGGCTACCAGAACCGCGCCCGTCCCACCGGCGCGGCCCGCAACCTGCTCGGCTTCAAGGACGGCATCCAGAACCCCGACACCGGCTCCGCCCCGCAGATGGACGCCCTGGTCTGGGTGGGCGCCGACGCCGGCGGCCCGGACTGGGCCGTCGGCGGCACCTACCAGGTGATCCGCGCCATCCGCACCCTGGTCGTCCCCTGGGACGGACTGCCCCTGCGCGACCAGGAGCGGATCATCGGCCGCCGCAAGTCCGACGGCGCCCCGCTCGGCCGCGCCAAGGAGGGCGACACTCCCGACTACACCCAGGACCCGAACGGCGCCGTGATCGCCCTGGACTCCCACATCCGGCTCGCCAACCCCCGCACCGACGCCACCCGCGCCGACCGCATCCTGCGCCGCGCCTTCAACTACGACCGCGGCCTCGACGCGGGCGGCGTCCCCGAGCTGGGCCTCGCCTTCTGCTGCTACCAGCGCGACATCGCCCGCCAGTTCGAGACCGTCCAGACCCGCCTGATCGACGAACCCCTCGCCCGCTTCCTCCGCCCCACCGGCGGCGGCTACTTCTACGTCCTCCCCGGCGCCCAGGACCCCACCGACTGGCTCGGCCGGACCCTGCTCGGCTAGGGCGTGGCGCGCGGGCGGGGGCACGCCGGGCCCGGTTCGGAAGTCGCTTGTCCGCATGGGGTTCTATCTCCGCAACAGGATTGGCGTCCTCCCGTGGCGCGGGCCGAGTGCCGCTGTGCAAGCTGGCCACGTTGCGCAGCGGCATCAGGACCGCCGGACCGGCGGTCCCCGCTCCGCGTTCGGGGGATTCCCATGCGTGTACGCAAGACCCTCCTCGGCCTGTCCGCCGCCTCGCTCACGGCCGTGCTGTGCGCCGTGGCGGCCCCGGGCGTCGCGTCCGCGCAGGCGGCCCCGCCCGCCTCCGCGCTCACCCTGGGCGGAGCGGTCGCCGACACCCACGCCGACGGTCCGCAGCGCTCGGTCGGTGCGCGGCAGGCCGTCACCGGTAGCTACATCCGGATCAACAGCCTCTATTCGGTGACGCCGGGCCAGTGTCTGGACGCCGACGCCAACAACGGCGGCAACGGGACCAAGGTGCAGACCTGGGGGTGCAACGGGTCCACCCAGCAGGAGTGGATCTCGTGGAGCGACTACAGCATCGAGAGCGTGCGGTTCCCGGGCATGTGCCTGGACGCGGACACCAACGGCAACGGCGGCAACGGGACCCGGGTCCAGCTGTGGCAGTGCAACGGCTCCACGCAGCAGAAGTGGTTCGTGCGGGCCAATGACGTCGCGATCTACAACACGCGGTACAACAACGGGTACAACACCGTGCTGGACCGGGACACGAACGTGTCCGGCAACGGCGCCCAGGCGCAGCTGTGGCAGAAGAACTTCCAGTCGCAGCAGTGGTGGAGGATCGTCGGCGCGTAGTACCGATCACCGGACGGCCGGTCACCGCGTGCGGCGGCCGGTCCTCCGGGCGGACGACGGCTGGGGACCCCGCGCCCTCGGCCCGCCGGTCACGGCGGGCCGAGGGCGCGTCCGCGTCCGCGGCGGGTCCGCTGCCGGGGCCGCCCGCGATCGGTCCGCCGGCGGGTGCCGCGGGGCTCCGGCGGCCGGACGTGCGGGCCCCAGCGGCCGGATTGTCGGAGGGGCGGGTGATGATAGGGGCTGTTCGAGTGGAGGACGGAAGGACACATTCCTATGAGCTGGTGGCAGCGGCCACTGGTCGGCTTCGACCTGGAGACCACGGGTACCGACCCGGCCGTGGACCGGATCGTCACGGCCGCCCTCGTGGACACCGTCGGGGACCGCCGGCTGGATGCCACCGGGTGGCTGCTCGACCCGGGGGTGCCGATCCCCGCCGAGGCGGCGGCGATCCACGGGATCGGGGACGACCTGGCGCGGGCCAAGGGCCGGCCCGCCAAGGAGGCGGTGGACGAGATAGCCGCCGCGCTGTGCGGGCGGCTCGCCGAGGGGCGGGCGGTGGTGGCCTTCAACGCCCCGTTCGACCTGTCGATGCTCGACGCCGAGCTGCGCCGGCACGGGCTGCCGACGCTGGCCGAGCGGCTCGGCGGGCCGGTCGTGCCGGTGCTCGACGCCCTGGTGATCGACCGCGCGGTGGACAAGTACCGCAAGGGCTCGCGGACCCTGCAGCGGGTCTGCGAGGTGTACGGCGTCGAGCTGACCGACGCCCACGAGGCGGGCAGCGACGCCCTCGCCGCCGTCCGGGTCGCGGTCGCCCTCGCCGAGCGCTACCCCGACCAGGTCGGGGTCGTCCCGGTGGCCGAGCTCCACGCCCGCCAGGTCGACTGGCACCGGGCCTGGGCCGAGGACCTCCAGGCGTGGCTGCGCCGCGGCAAGGACCCGGAGGCGGTCATAGACCCCCGTTGGCCCCTGCGCTGATCCCGGTTCCGAGCAGCCGGGCCTTGGCGGCGGCGAACTCGGCCGCGTCGAGGGCGCCCTCGCGGTGCAGGGCGGTGAGGCGTTCGAGGGCGAGGACGAACTCGGGCGTCGAGGGGGCCGCGTCGGCGGGTGGATCGGCGAGTGGATCGGCGGGGGAGCCGGTGGGCGACGGGGGCGCCGACCGGTGGGCGTGCCATCGGCGGGCGCCGCGGCGGTCCAGGGCGGCGGTGAGCAGGGCGAGCGGGAGGACGGGCGCGAGCAGCCAGGGGCGCGGGGTGCCGTCGGCGAGGGCCGCGCCGAGCAGGCCGAGGGCGAGGCAACCGGCCAGGACGCCCCGGTCGGAGGTGGCCGAGGGTTCGGTGGTGGGGGCGTCGCCGTGGGCGGTGGTGGCGGCGGCCACCAGGGCCAGCAGCCAGAGCGGGATGCCCGCGGTCAGGCAGGCCGCCACGGACAGCGACCCGCAGGAGTGCTCGGGGCCGCACGCGCCGGTGGCGTAGGCGCGGACGAAGCCGGTGGCGACGAGCCAGCCCGCGGCGGCGGTGAAGGGTGCGATCACCAGGAGTCCGACGACCCGTCCGCGGCCGAGGCGGGGACCGGGGGCGGGGCGGCTGTCGATGGCCATGGCTCGGAGTCTAGGGCGTGCCGGTGAACCGGTGAACACATGAACCGGTGAACGGTGAAAGGGAGTTCGGGCGGCCGCCGGAACGGCCGCCCGGCGCGCGGTCAGAACGGGTACCAGCGCACCTCGGTGGCGCCGGTCCGCAGCGAGTCCACCCGGCGCCGGAACTCGGCCAGCGCCGCCGGGTTGCCCGGGGCCTGCTGGGCGACCCAGGAGGCGCTGGCGGTCTCCCTGGCCCCGCGCAGCACCGCGAAGCCGGGCCACTCGCGCACGTCCCAGCCGTACGCCCCGGTGAACTCCCGGTAGTCCGCGTCCGGCACGCCGTACCGGTCGTGGCTGAGCGCGAGCACCACCAGGTCGTGCTCCCGCAGGTCGTTCGCGACGAACTCCAGGTCGAGCAGGACGGGCCCGTCCGGGCCGACGTGGACGTTGCGCGGCAGCGCGTCGCCGTGGATCACCCCGGTCGGCAGGTGCGGGGCGAGCCCGGCCGCCGCGGCGGCGAAGGAGTCCCGGCGGTCGCGCAGGAAGTCGACGTCGGCCGGGTCGACGTGGCCCTCGGCGGAGGCGAGCCAGCGTTCGACGGGGGCGAGCAGGTCGCGGCGGCCGAGGGCGAACGGCGGGTCGGGCAGCCGGTGCAGGGCGTGCAGCAGCGGGGCGAGGTCGACCGGGCGGGCGGGCCGCTCGGCGGGGGCGAGCCGGTGCCAGAAGGTGACCGGGTGGCCGTCGGCGAGCCGGGGTCCGGCGGCCACCGCGTCGTGGGGGCGGACCACCGGGACGTCGTGGCCGGCCAGCCAGTCGGCGACGGCGAGTTCGCGGCGGGCCCGGTCGTGGAGTTCGGGCGCGCGGCCGACCTTGGCGACCACGGCCAGGTCGCCGAGGTCGAAGACGGCGTTCTCGCCGAGGGCGAGCAGCCGGGCGCCGGCGGGGTCGGGCAGGCCGGCGGACTCGCAGGCACGGGCGAGCAGCAGCCGCGCCCGCCCCTCGTCGAAGGTGAGCATGAGGGTGTCGGTTTCCTTCGTGACAGCCGGGTGAGGGTGGGCGATCATTCTGGCAAACGGGTGCCGGGCCCCGCGCGACGCGGGGCCCGGCGGTTGTCCGGGGTCTGCGGGCCCGGGGGCCCGGCGGTTGTCCGGGGTCTGCGGGCCCGGGGGCCCGGGGGCCCGTGGGGAAGGCTCAGACCCCGATCCGGCGGTGCCGGGTCTGGGGGACGGGCGGCGCGGCCGGGGCGGTGGCGGGGGCGAGCGGGGCGCCGGTGCCGAGCGGCGGGACGGTCTCGCCGTGGGAGAGGTCGGGCAGCCAGGCGAGCCAGCGCGGCAGGTACCAGTTGCGCTCGTCGAGCAGGGTCATCACCGAGGGCAGCAGCACCGCGCGGATGATCGTCGCGTCGATCAGCACCGCGACCGCGAGGCCGACGCCCATCTGCTTCATGGCCTGCATGGAGAGGGTGCCGAAGACCGCGAAGACCGCCACCATGATCACGGCCGCGCTGGTGACCACCCCGGCCGTGGAGCGGATGCCGTGGGCGATCGCGGCCCGGGTGGGCAGGCCCCGGTCGCGGCCCTCCTTGATCCGGGAGACCACGAACACGTGGTAGTCCATCGAGAGGCCGAAGAGGATCACGAAGAGGAACAGCGGCACCCAGGTCTCCACGGCGCCGACCCCCGCGGTGCCGAGCAGCGAGGCCCCGACCCCGTGCTGGAAGACCAGGGTCAGCACCCCGTACGCGGCGCCGACCGAGAGCAGATTGAGCACCACGGCGGTGCCGGCGACGGCCAGCGAGCGGAAGGAGGTGAGCATCAGCAGGAAGGCGAAGGCCACCACGAAGCCGAAGACCACCGGCATCGAACCGGTCATCTTGGCGTTGAAGTCGTACGAGCCGGCGGTGCGGCCGGTGACCGGGGCCTCGGTGCCGGGCACCGCGAGCACGGTGGCGGGCACCAGTTCCTCGCGCAGGGTGCGCAGGGCGGCGTTGCTGACCGCGTCGTTGCCGCTGCCGTTGAGCGGGATGTCGACGGTGGCGACGTTCTGCTCGGGGTGGACGGTGACGTCGACCGGTCCGTGCATCCGGTCGGAGGCCAGGGCCCGGGCCTTGAGGTCGGCGATCGCGGCGGTCATCGCGGGGGAGTCGATGTCGGTGGCCCTGATCACCACGGAGGCGGGCGCGGGGCTGCCCGGGAAGGCGGCCTCGATCTTCTGCGAGACGGCGACCAGCTCGTTGCCCTTCGGCAGTTGCTGCTGGAAGGTGAGGTTCGCGGTGTGCATGGTGAGCAGCGGAGCGGCGAGGCCGATCAGGACGGCGCCGGACAGGGCGGCGGCGGCCAGCGGGCGGCGCAGCACCGGGGTGAGCACGGCGTTCCAGAACCGGCCGCCGGTGGTGACGGCGTCGGGGCGGCGGAGCCGGCGCAGGAAGGGCAGCCGGCCCTTGTCGACCCGGTCGCCGAGCATCGAGAGCAGCGCGGGCAGCACGGTGAGCGAGCCGAGCACGGCGGTGACGACGACCACGATGGTGGCGTAGGCCATGGCCCTGAACTCGGCGATGCCGGTGAGGAACATGCCGGCCATGGCGATCACCACGGTGACGCCGGAGACCAGCACGGCCCGGCCGCTGGTGGCGGCGGCGATCCGCAGCGAGGTGTCGAGGTCGCGTCCGGCGGCCCGCTCCTCGCGTTCGCGGCGCAGGTAGAAGAGGCAGTAGTCGACGCCGACGGCGAGGCCGACCAGCAGCATCACCGAACTGGCGCTGTTGCTGGTGTGCAGGAGTCCGCTGCTGAGGGCGACGAGCCCGCCGGCCGCGATGAACGCGGTGAGCGCGAGCACCACCGGCAGGACGGCGGCGACCAGGGCGCCGAAGGCGACCAGCAGGATGCCGAGGGCGAGCGGGACGGCGGTCCACTCGGCGCGGG
Source organism: Kitasatospora sp. NPDC094019 (assembly GCF_044764505.1). Lineage (NCBI taxonomy): Bacteria > Bacillati > Actinomycetota > Actinomycetes > Kitasatosporales > Streptomycetaceae > Kitasatospora > Kitasatospora sp. NPDC094019. Next base: position 273,506 of record NZ_JBIWIF010000001.1, on the reverse strand, counting down.
CGAAGTCGTCGGCGAACTGCTCGTCCATCCACTTGCCGGAGCTGGCGTCGCCGAGTTCGACCACGGTGAGGTCGGGGTGCCGCTTCTGGACGGCGGCGACGGCGTCGACCACGGCGCCGACGTTGGCGGTGGCCTCGTCGTGGTCGCCCCGCACGGTGAGCTGGACGAGCGCGGAGCGGCCGTCGGCGGAGACGGCCCTGGTGTCGTAGGGGGAGCGGACGTCGGTGGCCCTGCCGGTGCTGTCGACCGCGGCGATCACCTGGTCGACGACGGCGCGGAAGGCGGGGCTGTCGGCGGTCCGGTCGGTGCTCTGGATCAGCACGGTCTCGGTGGAGGGCGACTTGAGTCCGGCCCGGTCGAGGATCTCGGCGGCCCGGGAGACCTGGCCGGGCATCGCCTCGGACTCGTCGACCTGGGTGCTGCCGTGGAGGCCGCCGAGGAAGGTGGCGAGGACGACGAACAGCAGCCAGCCGAAGACGGCGGCCTTTCTGTGCCGGGCGCTCCAGGCGCCCATGGCGGCGGCCATGCCGGGCTTGGTCTTCACGGTTCCCCCAGGAAGAGCGGCCGGCGCCGGTGGCGGGGCGCGGGCCGGGTGTACGGCGGTGGTAGGCCGCCGGAGTCGGGCGCCGGGGTGCGTTGCGGCGCCGTGATCGACAGTAGGGAAGCGGGCGTTGACGGGGTATCCGGCTGGCGGGGGAGCGTGCCCTATGGTCTTCCTGGGGGGTGGGGTGGGGTTTTCCCTACCCGGGAACCCTGATATCTCCTCCTGGGGTCAGGGGAGGAAGCTCCACCCTGAGGGGGAGTCGTCTCCACCCCGAGTACGAGGTCAAAGCACTCGTCCGCACGCGAAAATGGTGCGGGGCCGCTTCGCGGCGTCCCCGAGGGGGTCGGACTGCGGCAACGGGGTCACGGGGAAAACTGCTTGCCGGTCGGCTAGCAAGTGACCGTAGGATGAGTCCCTCCGAGTACTTACCTGCCGACCGGCTAGACCTGTGCCCCGCACGGGTCGGGCCGATCCGATCCGTCGCCCGACGTCCCGTCCCCCAAGGGCTGCGGTGAACCATGCCCAGGAGGCATCACGAGCATGTTCCACCGACTAGGACATTTTGTCGTCCGTCGCGCCTGGTGGGTGATCGCGGCGTGGGTCGTCGCGATGATCGCCATCGCCGTTTCGGCCCCGAAGATCACGGCCCAGACCGACGAGGCCGCGTTCCTCCCGAAGCACTACGAGTCCATCCAGGCCGCGCAGTTGCAGGAGAAGGCGTTCCCGTCGAGCTTCACGCCCTCCGCGCTCGCGCTGTTCGAGCGCAACGACGGCGCTCCGCTGACGGCCGCCGACAAGGCCGCCGTGGCCAAGATCGTCCAGGGCCTGACCGACAAGAAGATCGAGCACGTCGAGCAGATCGTCCCGGTCAGCGACCAGACGACCTCCAAGGACGGCAAGTACGCGCTGGCGCCGATCGCCATCGACAAGACCACCCAGAACTCGGAGAAGTTCGGCGAGGTCGCCAAGAAGGTGCGTGACGAGGGCAAGGCGCTCGCCCAGGGCACCGATCTGAAGTACCAGCTCGGCGGCCAGGCGGCCCAGCAGCTGGACCAGCAGGAGTCCTCCGGCGCGGCCGACGCCGTCATCGGCATCAGCAGTGTCGTCCTGGTCGCGATCATCGTCGGTCTGATCTTCCGCAGCGTGCTGGCCGGCCTCCTGCCGGTGCTGCTCTCGCTGATGATCGCCATGCCGACCGCGAACGGCCTGATCGCCTACGCCACCAAGGCGTTCGACCTGAAGTCCACCCCGGTGCTGTCGGCGATCCTCATCGTCGTCGTGCTCGGTGTCGGCACCGACTACTTCCTGTTCCTCGCCTTCCGCTACCGCGAGCGGCTGCGGGCGGGCGACACCCGGCAGGAAGCCGTGGTCAACGCCGTCTCCCGGGTCGGCGAGGCGATCGCCTCCGCGGCCGGTGCGGTCACCGTCGCCTTCGCGGTGCTGATCCTCTCCAGCCTCGGCATGTTCAAGGCGCTCGGCCCGGCGCTGGCCATCGCGGTCGTCGTCACCGCCTTCGCCTCGCTCACCCTGGCCCCGGCCGTGCTCACGGTCATCCCGGCCCGCGGGGTGTTCTGGCCCGGCAAGAAGTGGATGCGCGAGCCGAGCGACGCCCGGTTCGCCGCGCTCGGCCGCGTGGTCGAGCGGAAGCCGGCCCTGGTGGCCGTCGCCTCCGGCGGTGTGCTGCTGGCCCTGACCGCCGGCGCCCTCGGTTACAACGGCACCTTCGACCTCGCCGGCAGCTCCATGCCCAAGACCGCGGAGTCGATGGTCGTCCAGGACAAGCTGGTCAACGGCTTCTCCGCCGGTGCCGCGGACCCGACCCACGTCTACCTGACGGCGGACGGCGGCGCGAAGCTCGACCAGGGCGCGTTCGCCGGCTACGCCGCCAAGCTCGGCGCCGTCCCCGGCGTCTCCGACGCGCCCGCGACGCCGCAGCTCAGCAAGGACGGCGCGACGGCGGACTTCACCGTGCTGCTCAAGCACGAGCCGTCCAGCAACGACGCGATCGACACCGTCACCGAGCTGCGCGAGGTCGCCCACGCCCAGGCGCCGTCCGGTACCGACGCCAAGGTCGGCGGTATCACCGCGATCTACAAGGACATCAACCTGGCGATGTCCCACGACTACAAGCTGGTGTTCCCGATCGCGGGTCTGCTGATCCTGCTGATCCTGGCCCTCCAGCTGCGCAGCGTGGTCGCCCCCTGGTACCTGATGGCCTCGGTGGGCCTCGGCTTCACCGCGACCCTCGGCTCCTCGACCCTGCTGTTCCAGAACATCAAGGGCGAGCACGGCATGATGTTCATGCTGCCGATCCTGATCTACCTCTTCGTGGTCGCGATCGGTACCGACTACAACATCCTGATCATCGCCCGTCTGCGCGAGGAGGCCCGGGCGGGCCGCAGCCCGCGCGAGGCGGCCCGCGAGGCGGTGCGCCACGGCGGCCCGACCGTCGCGGCGGCCGGCTTCATCCTGGCGGTGTCGTTCGCGACCTTCATGCTCGCGGGCAACATCTTCATGCTGGAGTTCGGCTTCGGCATGGCCTTCGGCATCGCGCTGGCGGCCTTCGTGATGGCGATGTTCTTCACCCCGGCGCTCACCGCGCTGGTCGGCAAGGCCGCCTGGTGGCCGGGCCACGGTGGCGACGTCACTCCGGGCCACGGCGACGCGGCCGTGCCGCCGGCGGGCGCGCCCAGCGCCCACGGTCTGCCGGAGTCGGCGGGACGGCGCTGACCGCCCGTTCCGACCGGTAGCGACACGGACGGCGCCCGCCTCATGGCGGGCGCCGTCTGCCCGTTCCGCGGATCCGGCAAACGTGATCTGTGCGGCAGAAACTCCCCGGTCAATCGGGGTGCGGACGTGCTAGAGTCGAAGCAGTTGCAGTTTTGGTTCCCATGAACGTATGTGTGCGCCTGCTGGTTCCAACCAACAGGCGCATTTGTTTTGTCCGGTGTTTCAGCCTCCGGATGGGGATCGCGGCTACTTGGGGTCCACGAGGTGTGGGCTCCGATGCCCCAGTTAGAGGAGACGGTTATGGCTACCGGCACCGTGAAGTGGTTCAACAGCGAAAAGGGCTTCGGCTTCATCGAGCAGGAGACTGGCGGCCCGGACGTGTTCGCCCACTACTCGAACATCGCCGCTCAGGGTTTCCGTGAGCTGCTCGAGGGCCAGAAGGTCGAGTTCGACGTCACGCAGGGCCAGAAGGGCCCGCAGGCCGAGAACATCCGCGTCATCGGCTGACGTCAGCCTCCGCTGACGCGCGATTTCGCGTAGCGAGGGCCCGCACCGCACGGTGCGGGCCCTCGTTCATGCCGCCGAACGGCCGGGGCGGCGAACTCCTTTCCTACGGCCGAACCAGCCCCTCACCCGGGGCTGTCACGCTACGGACGGAGATCCCGTGACCACCCCTGCCCAGCCGCACCGCGACGGCGGTCGTTCCCGCAAGCCCCGCACCGGCGCCCCCCGCACCGGCGGCGCCCCGCGTACGGGTGCCCCGCGCACCGGTGCCTCCTCCCGGCCGCCGCGCCGGAGCGCCCCCCGGGCCGCCGAGCCCGCCGACTTCACCGTGGTCGAGGGCACCCCGGCCCGTCCGCCGGTGGCGAGCTTCGCCGAGCTGGACCTGCCCAAGGCCCTGCTGAGCACGCTGACCCGTGAGGGTGTCACCGAGCCGTTCCCGATCCAGGCAGCGACCCTCCCCGACTCGATCGCCGGGCGCGACGTGCTCGGCCGGGGCCGCACCGGCTCCGGCAAGACCCTCGCCTTCGGCCTGTCGGTACTGGCGCGCACCGCCGGTCGCCGGGCCGACGCCCGCCACCCGCTGGCGCTGGTGCTGACGCCCACCCGTGAGCTGGCCCAGCAGGTCACCGAGGCCCTCACCCCGTACGCCACCGCCGTCAACCTGCGGATCGCCACCGTCGTCGGCGGCATGTCGATCACCCGGCAGGCCAACGCGGTGCGCCGCGGCGCCGAGGTCCTGGTCGCCACCCCCGGCCGACTGGACGACCTGATCGGTCGCGGCGACGTCAACCTCTCCGACGTCGCGATCACCGTGCTCGACGAGGCCGACCAGATGGCCGACATGGGCTTCCTGCCGCAGGTCACCAAGCTGCTGGAGCAGGTCGCCGAGGGCGGGCAGCGGATGCTCTTCTCCGCCACCCTGGACCGCAACGTCGACCGGCTGGTCAAGCGCTTCCTGACCGACCCGGTGACCCACTCGGTGGACCCCTCGGCCGGCGCGGTCACCACCATGGACCACCACCTGCTCCAGCTGGAGCCGGCGGACAAGGCGTCCACCACCGCCCACATCGCCTCCCGCGAGGGGCGCGTGATCATGTTCGTGCACACCAAGCACGGCGCGGACCGGCTCGCCAAGCAGCTGCTGGCCAACGGCGTGAAGGCCGCCGCCCTGCACGGCGGCAAGTCCCAGCCGCAGCGCAACCGGGTGCTCGACCAGTTCCGCGACGGCCTGGTGACGGCGCTGATCGCCACCAACGTCGCCGCCCGCGGCATCCACATCGACGGTCTCGACCTGGTCGTCAACGTCGACCCGCCGATCGACCACAAGGACTACCTGCACCGCGGCGGCCGCACCGCCCGGGCCGGCGAGTCCGGCACCGTGGTCACGCTCGTCCTGCCGGACCAGCGGCGCGAGGTCAGCCGGCTGCTGACCGTGGCCGGGATCCGTCCCACCACCACGAAGATCCGCCCGGGCGACGTCGAGCTCAGCCGGATCACCGGCGCCCGCACCCCGAGCGGCGTGCCGGTCACCGTGGCCGTGCCCGCCCCGGCGACGCCGCCGGCCCAGGGCGGTGGCGAGGGCGCCGGGAAGAACTCCTCCCCGCGCCGACGCTCCGGCAAGCGCTCCGGGCTGCCGACCGACGTCGACATGAACGGCAACCCGCGCCGGCCCCGGCCCAAGCAGCGCACCGGCGCCGCGGGCGGCGGCCAGGGCGGCGGCGCGTCGCGCCAGGCGGCCGGCTTCATCGGCCGTTCCGCCGGCCGCCCGGCGCCCGGCAGCGGCTCCAAGTCCGGCTCCAACTACGGCACCGGCCGCCAGCGCCGCAAGAGCGACTGACCCCACCCGGCTCCCGAACGGCCCGGCTCCCCTCCACGGGGGGCCGGGCCGTTCGCGTTCGTCCACGGGGCGGCTGCGGGAGGCGTGCTTGACGGCGGTCGGCCGGTGCCGGAGCGTGGGCGGCGGCCCGCTCGCGTCCATGTCAATGCCGTTGCCCCGACGCCGAGTTGGCCGTCCACGCCCTCAGCTCCGGAAGGACCTCCGATGCGCCGTACCTCCGTCCTGCTGACCGCCGCCGCCGTTCTCGGCGCCGCCGCCTCGCTCTCCGCACCCGCCACCGGGGCCACCGCGGCTCCGGCCGCGGCCGGCTGCCAGGCTTACTTCGCCCCCTCGCTCTACAGCGCCGCGGGCACCTGTTCCGGGATCGATCCGCGGCAGACCTGGGCCGTGCTCGCCACCTGCGAGTACTGGAACCCCTCGCACACCGAGCGGACCGTCCGGGGGACGTCCAGCCGCCTGATGACCGGCGACGGCACCGCGTACGCCCCGTGCGCGCTCACCGAGGACGTCGTGAACCCCTTCATCCACTACGGGGAGCTCGTCCCCAACGGCCCGGTCGGGCCGATCAGCGGCTACGCGGGCAAGTGCGTGGACGTGCGGAACGGCAGCACCGCCGACCGGACCCCGGTGCAGATCTTCGCCTGCAACGGCACCGCCGCCCAGCAGTGGAGGATCTCCGAGGACGGCACGATCCGCGCCCTCGGCAAGTGCCTGGACGTCGCCGCGGCCGGGACGGCGAACGGCACCTTCGCCCAGCTGTACACCTGCAACCGCACCGGGGCGCAGCAGTGGAAGGTGCGGGCGGACGGTTCGATCCTCAACCCGTCCTCCGGTCGCTGCCTGGACAACCTGGGCTTCTCCAGCACCGACGGCAACCAGCTCGGCATCTGGGACTGCAACGGCCTGGAGAACCAGGTCTGGCACGTCCCCGCCTGACCCCCTCCGCGGGTGCGCGGCGGTAGGCCGGTCGTTTCCGGACGGATCGTCCGGGGCCCCGGCCTGCCGTCGCTTCCGCGCGTCCGTTCGTACCGCTGCCCGTCCGTGGACGGACCGTTGGCGTGATCATCTCCCCCTGTTATTGACCGTGGGCACACATTCCCCCGAGGCTTCACGCGGCCCGCACAACCGGTACACCGTCATCACGGTTCCCGGACCGCGGGTTGACCGGTTCATCGTCTTCGGAAGGACCTCCCGATGCGTCGTACCGCCGCACTCCTCGGCACCGCAGCCCTGCTGGGCGGAGCCGCCCTGCTCGCCTCGCCCGCCACCGCCGCCCCGGCCGCGGGGAACTGTTACGCCTACACCGGCGCCTGGAACGCCTACGGCGTCTGCAACGGCAGCGACCCGCTCCAGGGCTGGTACGTCGCCGCCACCTGCCAGTCCTGGAACGCCGACCACACCGTGCCGTTCTACCGCACCGCCATCGGCGGCCTGGTGTTCGGCGACGGCACCTCGGTCGCCCCCTGCGGGATCAACGACACCCTGAGCTTCCCGCACATCGTCTACGCCGGCCGCCTCCCCACCCAGCCCGCCGGTCCGGTCGGTCCGATCACCGGCTACGCCGACAAGTGCGTGGACGTGAAGGGGGCCAGCAGCGCCGACCGCACGCCGGTGCAGATCTACGACTGCAACGGCACCAACGCCCAGCAGTGGAAGATCGCCGTGGACGGCACCGTCCGCGCCTTCAACAAGTGCCTGGACGTCACTGGCGCGGCCACGGGCAACGGCACCAAGGTCCAGCTGTACACCTGCAACGGGACCGGGGCCCAGCAGTGGCAGGTCCGCGCGGACGGCTCGATCCTCAACCCGGTCTCCGGCCGCTGCCTCGACGACCTGGGCTTCTCCACGGAGAACGGCAACCAGCTCGGCATCTGGGACTGCAACGGCGCCGCCAACCAGGTCTGGCACGTCCCCGCCTGACACGCGTCGTCCCCCCACCCCCGCGACCTCCCAGGAGCTTCCCCGTGCGCCGTACCACCTCCGTGTTCGCCACCGCCCTGCTCGCCGCCGCTGCCGCGCTCACCGCGCCCGCCGCCGCCGGTGCCGCCGAGAACGCCCCGAGCGCCGCCCCCGCAGCCTTGACCGCCGGCAGCTGTACCGTCACCCGGGCCGGCCTCGGCTTCCTCGGCACCTGTACGGACATCGACCCGATGCAGACCTGGCGGGTCGCGGGCACCTGCCAGACCATCGGCACCAACGGGATCCCCGTGTACTCGGCGGCCAACGGCAGCTGGGTCACCGGCAACACCCGCGCCACCGCGACCTGCTTCGGCACCGCGATGCCGCTCTCCGGCTGGATCGTCTCCGGCCCCGCCGTCCCGGCCGGCCCGGTCGGCCGGATCAGCGGCTACGCCGACAAGTGCGTGGACGTGCGCGGCGGCACCAACGGCAACAACACCCCCGTGCAGATCTGGGACTGCCTCGGCAACGCCGCCCAGACCTGGAAGGTCGGCACCGACGGCACCGTCCGGGCGCTGGGCAAGTGCCTGGACGTCCAGGGCGGCAACACCGGCAACGCCACCCTGGTGCAGATCTACGACTGCAACGGCAGCGGCGCCCAGCAGTGGCAGGCCCGGCCCGACGGCTCGCTGCTCAACCCGCAGTCCGGCCGCTGCCTGGACGACCTGGGGTACTCGACCACGAACGGCAACCAGCTCGGCATCTGGGACTGCAACGGCGCCGCCAACCAGGTCTGGCACCTGCCGGTCTGACGCGTCGTTCCCCTGACCTCACTACCTCTGGGAGTTTCCCCGTGCGTCGAATCGCCGCCCTGTTCGCCACCGCCCTGCTCGCGGGCGCCGCCGCGCTCACCGCGCCCGCCGCCCACGCCGCTGCGAGCACCGCCCCGCAGGCCACCCCGCCCGCACCGGTCGCGAACGCCACGGCCGCGCAGAACTGTTCCATCACCGGCTTGGTCTACGGTGCCACCGGGACCTGTACCGGCCTCGACCCGAACCAGACCTGGAGCGTCGGCGGCTGGTGCCAGGCATGGGAGAACGGCTTCCCGGTCACGAAGCCGCTCTTCGGTCCGACTGCCGTCGGTGACGGTACGGTCGGCGCGTCCTGTGTCATGGGCGGGACGGTGGCGTTCGTCCAGATCGTGTTCGGCCCCACGCCCCCGGCCGGTCCGACCGGCCGGATCACCGGGTACGCGGACAAGTGCGTGGACGTGCGCGGCGGCACCAACGGCAACAGCACCCCGGTCCAGATCTGGGACTGCACCGGCGCCGCCGGCCAGCAGTGGAAGGTGGCGGCGGACGGGACGATCCGGGCCCTCGGCAAGTGCCTGGACGTGCAGGGCGGCCGGACCGGCCAGGGCACCCTGGTGCAGATCTACGACTGCAACGGCACCGGGGCCCAGCAGTGGCAGGCCCGGCCCGACGGTTCGCTGCTCAACCCGCAGTCCGGCCGCTGCCTGGACGACCTGGGCTTCTCCACCACGAACGGCAACCAGCTCGGTATCTGGGACTGCAACGGCGCCGCCAACCAGGTCTGGCACCTGCCCGTCTGACGCGTCGTTCCCCTGACCTCACCACTTCTTGGGAGTTCCCTCGTGCGTCGAATCGCCGCCCTGTTCGCCACCGCCCTGCTGGCCGGGGCCGCCGCGCTGACCGCTCCGGCCGCCAATGCCGTCGGGAGCGGTCCGCAGGCCGCGCCGCCCGCGCCGGTCGCCGCTGCCTCGCCCGCCGAGAACTGCTCGCTCGCCTACCGGGGTACGTCCGTCACCGGGACCTGTTCAGGGCTCGACCCGCAGCAGACCTGGACCGTTTCGGGCTACTGCCAGGAGATCGTGAACGGCTTCCCCGACATCGAGCCGCTCTGGGTCGCGTCGCCGGGGAGCGGTGACGGCACCATCTTCGCGTCCTGCATCTACGGCGGGACGGTGGCCGCCGCCAAGGTCGTCTTCGGGCCCACGCCCCCGGCCGGGCCGTTCGGTCGGATCACCGGCTACGGGAACAAGTGCGTCACCGTGAAGGACAGCACCGCCAATGGCACGCCGGTGCAGATGTGGGACTGCGTGGGCAGCACCACCCAGACCTGGAAGGTCGCCGCCGACGGCACCCTCCGCACCCTCGGCAAGTGCCTGGACGTGCGGGGCGGTGTGACCGACATGGGCACCCCGGTGCAGCTCTACGACTGCAACGGCGGTGGCGCCCAGCAGTGGCGGGCCCGGGCGGACGGTTCGCTGTTCAACCCGATGTCCGGCCGGTGCCTGGACGACTTCGCGTACTCCACCACCAACGGCAGCTCGATCGTCATCTGGGACTGCAACGGCGCCGCCAACCAGGTCTGGCACCTGCCCGTCTGACGCGTCGTTCCCCTGCCCTCACTACCTCTTGGGAGTTTCACCGTGCGTCGAATCGCCGCCCTGTTCGCCACCGCCCTGCTCGCCGGGGCCGCGGCGCTGACCGCGCCCGCCGCCAACGCCGCCGGGAGCGGCTCGGCCGCAGGGGCACCTGCCGCCGGCTCGGCCGCCGACAACTGCTCCGTCTCCACCGTCCCCGGGGGCTTCTCCGCCAGCTGTTCGGGGATCGACCCGATGCAGACCTGGGTCATCGCGGGTACCTGTATACGGTATGACTGGAACCTCGAGGAGATGCTCTACTCGCCTGCTTCGACGTCCCTGGCCACTGGTAGTACCACCAGCACGGCTCAGTGCCTCGCCGGGTGGAATCCCTGGCGGGTGAGCGTCGTGTTCGGGCCCACGCCCCCGGCCGGGCCGTTCGGTCGGATCACCGGCTACGGGAACAAGTGCGTCACCGTGAAGGACGGCAGCACCGCCAACAGCACGCCGGTGCAGATGTGGGACTGCGGGGGCAACACCGCCCAGACCTGGAAGGTGCTCGCCGACGGCACCGTCCGCACCCTCGGCAAGTGCCTGGACGTGCGGGGCGGCGTGACCGACATCGGCACCCCGGTGCAGCTCTACGACTGCAACGGCGGCGGCGCCCAGAAGTGGCAGGCCCGGGCGGACGGTTCGCTGTTCAACCCGATGTCCGGCCGGTGCCTGGACGACTTCGCGTACTCCACCACCAACGGCAGCTCGATCGTCATCTGGGACTGCAACGGCTACGCCAACCAGGTCTGGCACCTGCCCGTCTGATTCCGCTCAGCCCCCGTCCGCGGTGCTCCGGCCCAGCACACCGTGGGCCAGGGCGGCGAGGCCGGCCGTGATCCGCTCCGGGGTGACGCCGGCCGCGCGCTGGTGGCGGAACAGCTCCGGGGCGAGCGGGGCGAGCAGCTGGTCGGCCAGGACCTCCGGGTCCGGCCGGCCGGCCTCGCGCACCAGGTGGGTCACGTGCAGCCGCCAGAACGCGTGGGCGCCGGTCCGGTAGCGGGCCTCGCCGGTCTCGGCGCCGAGCACCAGGTGGACGTGGGTCTCCAGCAGCTCGACCATCGCGGCGTAGAAGGCGGCCAGCCGGTCGGCGGGGGCGGGGGTCTCCCCGGCGGCCGGGTCGCCCGGGCCGAGCGGGGGCGTGCCGCGCAGCAGCCGCTCCTGGAGGGCGCGCTCGTGCTCGTCGAGCAGGGCGCGGGCGATCGAGGCGCGGTCGGGGTAGCGGCGGTAGAGCGTGCCGCGGCCGATGCCGGCGGCCCGGGCGATGTCGTCCATGGTGACGGCGGCTGGGTCGCCCGAGGCGAACAGCCGCTCGGCGGCGGCCAGCACCTTGGCCCGGTTGCGGGCGGCGTCGGCCCGTTCGCGGGGCGGCGGGCCGTCGGCCAGGGGGAGCGCGGTCGGCTCGGTCGGCTCGGTGGTCATGGGGAGCAACGGTAGAGCGAAGGCACGCCCAAGGGAAGTGGACACACTGTCCGCTTCCCTTTATCGTTGGAGCCGTCGGCAAGTGGACGTTGTGTCCGCTTATTTCGGCGGCATCGTCCCGCCCAGACCGTTCCAGGGGTTCACCGTGTCCCACCTCCTGCACCTCGACAGCAGCGCGCGCACCGACTCCTTCACCCGCCGCCTCGGCGCCGCCTTCGCCGACGCCTGGCGGGCCGGCGGCGGCGAGGTCACCCACCGCGACCTCGCCGCCGACCCGGTCCCGCCGATCCGCGAGGGCTGGACCACGATCTGCGACACCCTCCAGCGCGAGGAGATCACCGAGATCGCCCGCTACTCCGAAGCGGTCCGCACCGAACAGGAGCGCGAAGCCTGGGCCGTGGTCCGGCCGCTGCTCGACGAACTCGTCGCCGCCGACGCCGTCCTGGTCGGCGCGCCGATGTACAACTTCGGCATCCCGTCCGTGCTCAAGGCGTGGATCGACCAGGTCACCTTCCCGAGGATGGTGCTCACGCCGCGCAAGTTCGTGGTGGTCGCGGCCCGCGGCGGCGCCTACGGCCCGGGCACCCCGCGCGCGCCCTACGACCACAACGGCCGCTACCTGACCGACTTCTTCCGCGGCCACTACGCGGTCGAGGACGCCGAGGTGATCGCCGCCGAACTCGTCAACTCCCTGGTCGACCCGGCCCTGGCCGGGCGGCTCGGCCAGCACCGGGAGTCCTTGGCCGACGCGCTGTACCGGGCCGGTGAACTCGGCACCAAGCTGGTCGGCTACCGCGTCCCGAGGGAGGACTGAGCGCCGTGCCGTGGCTCTGGCTGCTGCTCGCGGGGGTGGTGGAGGTCGCCTGGGCGCAGTCGATCGAACCGACCCGGGGTTTCACCCGTCTCCCGCAGAGCCTCCTCTGCCTCGCGCTCATGCTGGCCGCGGTGTTCCTGCTCTCCCGCGCGATGCGGGACCTCCCGGTCGGCACCGGCTACGCCGTCTTCACCGGCATCGGCACCGTCGGCACCGTCCTGACGGGCCTCGCCCTCCGCCACGAGGTCCCGTCCCCGACCACCTTCGCCGGCCTCGGCCTGATCACGGCCGGCCTGGTCACGGTGCACCTGGGGGCGGCCGGCTGAGGGCTGTCCGCCGGGGGTGTGGGTGGAATACGTCGGCGTGGCCATCGCCGACACATCGGCCGCCGGAGGCGCGGGATGTCCGTGACGCAGATCGACATCGACGAAATCGACGAAGAGGCGCTGGAACGCGTCATGACACGGGCAGGGGCCCGGACCAAGAAGGAGGCGGTGGATCCGGCGCTCCGGTTCCATGTCGAGCAGCAGGAGCGCACGGCGTCCATCGGCCGCCACTTCGAACGGGCCCGCCGCCGGGGGGCAATGGAGGACGCCGAGCGCCTGCACCGGGCGGCGAAGGGCGCACAGTGATCCGGCTGCTCGACGCGGTTCCCGTTCAGGCCGAGGGCAGAGCATCCTGGGGCGCCGTTGACCTGGCCCGCTCGAGCGATGCTGCCCAGGGGTGCGGGTTGCGGTGCGGGTGAGCGATCGACCGGCGCGCGGAGCCTTCCGCGCGCCGGTCGAGTGCTATTACGAGCACCCCTCGATCGGGTGAAGATGATTGGCTCATCGCAATGCGTTTGCAACACGCTCTCTGTCGTGCAAACTGAGATCTACTGGACCGACCGGTCCGAGGAGCACATTGCCAGGCACGGTGTGACTCCCGACGAGGTGGAGCAGGTCGTGTTCACCCGGCCGAGGTGGTTCTCCTCGGGACGCGAGGGGACGACGCTCTGCCTCGGCGTTACGGATGCCGGGCGCCATCTGTTGGTGGTGCTGGTGGTGAGCACGGCGGCGAGGTCGAGCTGGTACTGCGCCACAGCGCGGGACATGACCGGCTCCGAGCGGCGCTTGTTCCTCAAGCGGACGAGTTGAGGTGGCACATGACTGACAACGGCGCGGATGTCGAAGCACTGGCCGAGTACTACGAGACGCACGAGCTGACCGAGGAAGAGATCATGGCAGCCGAACCGGCCGAACCTGTGCCGGTGGAGTCGGTGATGATCACGACCTCGCTGCGGCTGCCGAAGCCCGTGATGGACGAGGTCCGGCGGAGGGCGGGCCTCCGGGGAATCAAGCCGACCGCGATCATGAGGGAGTGGATCGAGGCGGCGGTCGCCGACCAGGAGGCCGTCGTCCCACTCAGCGTGATCACCGCGGCGGTGGCGGAGTACCAGCACCGGAAGGTGTCGTGAACGTCAGGCGGTCAGGGCCCGGGTGATGCCGGCCGCCGCGCGGGCCTCGTCGTAGCGGAGCAGGAGGAGGCGGGCGAGTTCCGGGGTGGGGGCGAGCACGTCGGCCAGCACGTCGGCGGCGGCCTCGGTGGAAGCCCCGGCGATGCGGTCGGGGAGCAGGCCGGGGGCGAGCAGGTAGGGGGAGACGGCGACCCGGTCGACGGCCGGGTCGCGGCGCAGGGCGGCGACGGCGTCGGGGACGCGGGGGCCGCCCGCGGAGGCGTAGGCGACCTCGACGGCGGCCCAGCCGCGGCTGCGGCGCCACTCGGTGGCGACCGCCCTGGTGGCGGCGTCGGCGGCCGGGTCGGAGGAGCCGGCGGCGGCGAGGACGACGCCGGTGCGGGCGCGCGCGGCGGGGGAGGCGAGTTCCGGCGCGGCCTCGCCGAGCCGGCGGTCGAGCGCGGCGAGCAGCAGCGGTGACGGCCCCAGCACGTCCGCGAGCGGCAGGTCGGCGCCGGCCGCGCGCAGGGCGGCGGGGATGTCGTGCTTGGCGTGGAAGGCCCGGTTGAGCAGCAGCGGGACGGCGATCGTGGCGCGGTCGAGCCGGCCCACCACCTGCGGAATGCGCGGCGCGCAGTGGTCCAGGTAGGCGGTGGCGACGTCGAGGCCGGGGCGCAGCCGGTGCAACTGGGAGACCAGGGCGGCCACCGCGGCGGCGTGCCGGGGGTCGCGGCTGCCGTGGGCGATCAGCAGCAGGGCGGGGCCGCCCGCCGCCACCGGGGTGGCGGGGGCGGCGGACAGCCGTCGTTCGGTCATGCGAGGGGCCTCACTTGACGGCGGCCAGCAGGCCGCGGTTGCGCAGGACCCGGCGCTCGACCGGGGTGAAGACCAGCAGTTCGATGGCGATGCCGACGAACAGGATCAGGATGATGCCGAGCAGGACGCCCGCCATGTCGGAGAACTCGCGCTGGTTCTCCAGGAACCGGCCGAGGCCGAGGCCCAGGTCGGGGGAGGAGGCGACGAGTTCGGCGGCCATCAGCGAGCGCCAGGAGAAGGCCCAGCCCTGCTTGAGTCCGGCGAGGTAGCCGGGCAGCGCGGCCGGCAGCAGGATGTGCCGGGCCCCGGCCAGGCCGGTGGCGCCGATGGTGCGGCCGGCCCGCAGGAACAGCGGCGGCACCTGGTCGATGCCGGCGACGAGCCCGTTGGCGATCGAGGGGACGGCGCCGAGCAGGATGACGGCGTACATCATCGAGTCGTTGATGCCGAGCCAGATGACGGCGGCGGGCACCCAGGCGACCGAGGGCAGCGACTGGAGGCCGGAGAGGACCGGGCCGACCGCGGCGCGCACCGGCCTGACCCGGGAGACCAGCAGGCCGATCGGGGTGCCGATGAGGAGCGCGACCACGAAGCCGGACAGGCCGCGCCAGACGCTGGTCCAGATGATCGAGAACAGCGTGCCCTGGTACCAGAGGTCCTCGGCGGCGTGCCAGACGTCCAGCGGGCTGGGCAGCTTGTACGCGGTGGTGACGTGCAGGCTGTAGGCGGCCTGCCAGAGCGCGAGCACCAGGAGGACGCCGAGCAGGGGCGGCAGGACCTTCTGCCGGAAGGTCTCGGCGGTGGAGCTGCGCTGGGTGACGACCGCGTCCAGCGCGTCCAGCCCGGCCTCGACGCCGGCGAGGTCGGCGACGGTACCGCCCTGGCCCGGCCCGGCCTTGGTGGTGGTGTCAGTGCTGGCCATGGCGGCGGATCTCCCCACGCAGTTCTTCGGTGATCTCGATGGACAGGTCCGCCACGCCGGTGGACTCGATCCGGCGGGGCTGCGGGAGGTCGATCGTCCACTCCCGGGCGACCCGGCCGGGGCGGGAGGAGAGCAGGACCACGCGCTGGGCGAGCCGGACGGCCTCGCGCACGTTGTGGGTGACGAAGAGGACGGACAGCTTCTGTTCGGCCCAGATCCGGGTGATCTCGTTGTGCAGGACGTCGCGGGTGATGGCGTCGAGGGCGGCGAACGGCTCGTCCATGAGCAGTACCTGGCTGCCCTGGGCGAGGGCGCGGGCCATCGCGACGCGCTGGCGCATGCCGCCGGACAGCTCGTGCACCCGCTTGCCGTAGGAGCCCTGGAGCCGGACGAGTTCGAGCAGTCGCTCGGCCTCCGGGCGGCGTTCGGCGCGGGGCACGCCGGCGAGCTTGAGGGCGAGTTCGATGTTCTTGCCGGCGGTGAGCCAGGGGAAGAGCGCGTGCTCCTGGAACATCAGCGCGGGGCGTCCGCCGGGGACCTCGATGCTGCCCGCGGTGGGCTTGTCGAGGCCGGCGACCAGGTTGAGCAGGGTGGACTTGCCGCAGCCCGAGGCGCCGAGCAGCGTGACGAACTCGCCCGGGGCGACGTCGAGGGTGATGTCGTCCAGGACGTGGGTCTGCGCGCCGGGGCGGCCGAAGGTCTTGTGCACGTTCGAGATCCGGACGGCGGGGGCACCGTCGAGGGTGCCGACGCCGGTGGCGTCGTTCGAGGTGGTCAGTGCCGGGCTCATTCCGGACACCTCCTGCGTGGTGTGGTCTGGCATCTGGCGTCGAGGGAGCGGGGCCGGGGCCGGGCCCCGCCCGACCGTGCTCGGGGCATCGAGCGGGTTCCGTACGGACGGGCGGGGGCCGGACCTCGGGGTTCGGGCGCGGTACTGCGGTACGGCGGGCGCTACTTGGCGCCGAGGCCGGCGTCCGCGACGGGGCTCTGCCCCTTCTCCTTCAGCACCTTGTTGAGCAGGGTGAGGTCGTAGATGCCGTTCAGGTTCGGCTTCTTGAGCAGGCCCGCGGTGACCGCGTTGTCCGCCTCGGTCTGCAGGGTGGAGGCCAGCGGGTCGTCCAGGAAGTCGATGTCGGCCCAGGCCGGGTCGAGGATGGCGGGCTCCAGGGCGTTGCCGGCCTCCTTCTTGATCGCCTCGTTGGCGGTGGCCTTGGCCTTGGCCGGGTCGGCCTTGATGGCGGCGTTGGTGTTCACCGAGCCGCGCAGGACGGCCTCGACCACGTCGGGGTGCTCGGTGAGGAACTTCTGCGAGACGATGATGTTGGTGATCACGAACTTCTTGTCGGGCCAGATGTCCTTCTCGTTGAGGAGGACCTTCGCCCCGAGGGTGACCAGCTTGGAGGCGGTCGGCTCGGGCACCCAGGCGGCGTCGATGGAGCCCTGCTTGTAGGCGTCCGGGGTGACCTTGTTGTCGGAGCGGACCACGCTGACGTCGCCGGCGCCGGACTGGGCGTCGACCTTGAAGCCCTTGCCGGCCAGGTAGTTGAGCAGTGCCACGTCCTGGGTGTTGCCCAGCTGCGGGGTGGCGATCTTCTTGCCCTTGAGGTCGTCCAGCGAGGTGACCTTGTCCGGGTTGGCGACCAGCTTGACCCCGCCGGAGGCCGAACCGCCGATGATCTTCAGCGACTTGCCCTCGGACTTGGTGAAGCCGTTGATCGCCGGGGAGGGGCCGATCCAGCCGATGTCGATCGAGCCGGCGTTGAGCGCCTCGATCTCGGCCGGTCCCGCGTTGAAGACCTGGGTCTTGATCTGGGTGGCGCCCAGTTCCTTCTGGAATATGCCGTCCTGGAGGCCGACCAGCGGAGTGCCGTGGGTCAGGTTGGCGAAGTAGCCGATCCGCACGGTGTCGGCGGAGAGCTTGGCGGCCCCGGTGGAGGCGGAACCGGCGGCCGGGGCCGCGGTGCCGGTCTTCTTGTCGTTGCTGTCGGAGCCGTAGCCGCAGGCGGAGAGCAGCGTGACGGCGGTGAGGCCGGCCACGGCGGCCGCGGCGGTGCGTCTGATCCGGCCGGCGCGGGGGCGGGTGGTCGGATGCGGGTCGTGGCCGTGCGACAGTGCCAGGTTCGGTGCCATGGTGGGTCCTGTTCGCGGACGGACCGTCAGGAGGCGGTCTCGGGGCGGACGTTCGGTCAAGGTTGGTGCTTGCGGCACCGCGTGGGTGCCGGGCAAGCCGGGCCGGCCCGCGGTCGTGGCGGTCGGCCCGGTGACAGGGCGCTTCTCAGCCCTGTCGGCCCGCACATCGCGTCAAGCCGCCCTGGCCGCTGCCGAGGACGCCGCTGCCGATGCGGCCGCCTTCCTTGTCCATGCCCGAGAACGCCTCGCTGGGCATCAGACCCAGTCCTCCTCGTCGGGTTCGTTGGCGTCGGTGGTGCGTACAGTGGCGAAGGACTCGCCCGCCATGCCGGCGGTGAGAGTGGTGCCGTCGGCCGGGTCGATCAGCAGGAAGGACCCGGTCCGGCGGTTGTGGGCGTAGTCGTCGAGCGCCAGCGGCTCGGCGGTGCGCAGCACCACGTGGCCGATGTCGTTGACGTTCAGGCCGTCGGCGCCGGAGCGCCGCTCCAGCGTGTCGATGTCGATCCGGTAGCCGATCTCCTTGACCAGCGCCCGGACGGTGCGGGTGGTGTGCTTGAGCAGCACCTTGTCGCCGGCGCGCAGCGGCCGCTCGTTGAGGTGGCTGACGGTGGCCTCGATGTCCTTGGTGGGGACAGGGGCCGGGCCGGCCGCGATGAGGTCGCCGCGGGAGATGTCGATGTCGTCCGTGAGCCGCACGGTGACCGACTGGGGGGACCAGGCGATGTCGGTGGCGCGGCCGAGCACGTCGATCCCGGCGACGGTGGTGGTGTGGCCGGAGGGCAGCACGGTGACCGGGTCGCCGACCCGCAGCACGCCGGAGGCCAGCTGGCCCGCGTAACCGCGGTAGTCCGGGTGCTCCTCGGTCTGCGGGCGGATCACGTACTGGACCGGGAAGCGGGTCGGTTCGGCGCTCGGGTCGCTGCCCACCGGCACCGTCTCCAGGTGCTCCAGCAGGGTCGGGCCGCCGTACCAGTCCATGTGCGCGGAGGGTTCGACGACGTTGTCCCCGGCCAGCGCGGAGATCGGGACGGCGAGCACGTCCCCGATGCCGAGCGAGGTGGCGTAGGAGGTGAACTCGGCGGCGATGGCGGCGAAGGCGGGCTCCGCGTAGTCGACCAGGTCCATCTTGTTGACCGCGAGCACGACGTGCGGGACGCGCAGCAGGGCGGCGACGGCGGCGTGGCGGCGGGTCTGCTCGACCACGCCGTTGCGGGCGTCGACCAGGACGACGGCGAGTTCGGCGGTGGAGGCGCCGGTGACCATGTTGCGGGTGTACTGCACGTGGCCGGGGGTGTCGGCGAGGATGAACCGCCGCCGGGGGGTGGCGAAGTAGCGGTAGGCGACGTCGATGGTGATGCCCTGCTCGCGCTCGGCGCGCAGGCCGTCGGTGAGCAGCGCCAGGTCGGGCGCCTCCTGGCCGCGGCTGAGGGAGACCCGCTCGACGGCCTCCAGCTGGTCGGCGAGCACGGACTTGGAGTCGTGCAGCAGCCGGCCGACCAGGGTGGACTTGCCGTCGTCGACGGATCCGGCGGTGGCGAAGCGCAGCAGCGAGGTGGCGGTGCCGGTCTGGGTCATGCCGGTCGGGGTGGTGCTCATTAGAAGTATCCCTCGCGCTTGCGGTCTTCCATCGCGGCCTCGGAGAGCTTGTCGTCGGCGCGGGTGGCGCCGCGCTCGGTGAGGCGGCTGGCGGCGATCTCGGTGATGACGGCCCGGATGGTGGCGGCGTCGGAGTCGACGGCGCCGGTGCAGGACATGTCGCCGACGGTGCGGTAGCGGATCAGCCGCCGCTCGACGGGCTCGTCGTCCCTGGGCCCGCCCCACTCGCCGGCGGTCAGCCACATGCCGCCGCGGGCGAAGACGTCGCGCTCGTGGGCGTAGTAGATCGCGGGGAGTTCGATGTTCTCGCGCTCGATGTACTGCCAGACGTCCAGCTCGGTCCAGTTGGAGAGCGGGAAGACGCGCACGTGCTCGCCGACGGCGTGCCGGCCGTTGTAGAGCGACCACAGCTCGGGGCGCTGGCGGCGCGGGTCCCAGGCGCCGAACTCGTCGCGGAGGGAGAAGACGCGCTCCTTGGCGCGGGCCTTCTCCTCGTCGCGGCGGCCGCCGCCGAAGACGGCGTCGAAGCGGCCCTTCTCGATCGCGTCGAGCAGGGGGACGGTCTGCAGCGGGTTGCGGGTGCCGTCCGGCCGCTCGCGCAGCACACCCCGGTCGATGAAGTCCTGCACCGAGGCGACGTGCAGCCGCAGGTTGTGCTCGGCCGCCACCCGGTCGCGGTACTCGATGACCTCGGGGAAGTTGTGGCCGGTGTCGACGTGCAGCAGTGCGAACGGCACGGCGGCGGGCGCGAACGCCTTGAGCGCCAGGTGCAGCATGACGATGGAGTCCTTGCCGCCGGAGAACAGGATCACCGGGCGCTCGAACTCCCCCGCGACCTCGCGGAAGATGTGCACCGACTCGGCCTCCAGCGCGTCCAGATGGGACAGTGCGAAGGGGTTGTCGTCGGTACGGAGCAGGCTGTCCGTCGCGGTGGTCATGCCAGGCCCCTCTCGGTCAGGAAGACGTGCAGTTCGGCGGCGGAGTCGGCGACCTCGCGGCCCTGGGTCTGCAACCGCAGCTCCGGGTCCTCCGGGGCCTCGTACGGGTCGTCGACGCCGGTGAGGCCGGAGATCTCGCCGGCCGCCTGCTTCGCGTACAGCCCCTTGACGTCGCGCTCGGCGCACAGCTCGACCGGGGTGGCGACGTGGATCTCCAGGAACGCGGTGCCGTTGGCGGCGTGGCGCTCGCGGACCGCCGCCCGGGAGTCCGCGAACGGGGCGATCACCGGGGCGAGCACCTTGACGCCGTTGGCGGCGAGCTTCTCGGCGACGAAGCCGATCCGGGTGACGTTGGTGTGGCGGTCCTCGCGGCTGAAACCGAGGCCCTTGGAGAGGAACTCGCGGATCTCGTCGCCGTCCAGGACCTCGACCTTGTGGCCCTCGGCGCGCAGCCGCTCGGCCAGGGCGAAGGCGAGCGTGGTCTTGCCCGCGCTCGGGAGCCCGGTCAGCCACACGGTGGCGCCGCGCTCGCGGGGGCCGGCCGCGGGGGCCGCCTCTGCGGCTCCGGCGGCGGCCGGGGTGTCGGCTGTGGTCACGGTGAAGTCCTTAGAACGGGGGGTCGACGGGGATCGGTGGTGGTCCGTGCCGGTCCACGGGGACCGGGCCTAGAGGTGGATGCCGCACTCGGTCTTGCCGGAGCCGGACCAGCGGCCGGACCTGGCGTCCTCGCCCTCGCCCGGCTTGCGGGTGCAGGAGAGCGGCGAGCAGCCGATCGAGGTGTAGCCCTCCCACAGCAGCGGGTTGAGCAGCACGCCGTTGGCGTTGACGTAGGCGTCCACGTCCTCCTGGGTCCAGCGGGCGATCGGGGCGATCTTGACCTTGCGGCGCCGGGGGTCCCAGGAGACCACGGGGGTGTTCGCGCGGGTCGGCGACTCGTCGCGGCGCAGTCCGGTGGCCCAGGCGTCGTAGCCGGCCAGGCCGCGGTTGAGCGGCTCGACCTTCCGCAGCGCGCAGCACTGGTCCGGGTCGCGGTCGTGCAGCTCCGGCCCGTACCGCTCGTCCTGCTCGGCCACGGTCAGCGCCGGGGTGAGCGTGATGACGTTGACCCGCATGGTCGCGGCCACGGCGTCCCGGGTGCCGATGGTCTCCGGGAAGTGGTAGCCGGTGTCCAGGAACACCACGTCCACGCCGGGGAACACCGAGGAGGCGAGGTGGGCGACCACCGCGTCCTCCATCGAGGAGGTGACGCAGAAGCGCTTCCCGAAGGTGTCGGCGGCCCAGCGCAGCACCTCCTGCGGGGCGGCCTCCTCCAGCTCGTGGCCGGCCCGGGTGGCCAGCGCCTCGAAGTCAGTCGTCGTGCCGGTCACTCCGGTTACCCCCATTGCTCGGTGACAGCAGGCCGAGGAACTTCAACTGGAAGGCCCGGCGGCACCCGTGGCATTCCCAGGCGCCGTGCCCGGCCTCGGACGGGCGCAGGTCCTCGTCCCCGCAGTAGGGGCAGAAGAAGGGGGCGGCACGCTCGCTCACGACAACTGCTCCTCGCCGGCCCGCGCCGCCCACTGGGCGAAGCGCTCGCCTTCGGCGCGGTCCTCCTGGTACCGGGTCAGGACGCGCTCGACGTAGTCGGGCAGGCCGTCCTTGGTGACCTTGAGGCCGCGGACCTTGCGGCCGAAGCCGGCCTCCAGCCCGAGCGCGCCGCCCAGGTGCACCTGGTAGCCCTCGACCTGGTTGCCCTGCTCGTCCGTCACCAGCTGGCCCTTGAGACCGATGTCCGCGACCTGGATGCGGGCGCAGGCGTTCGGGCAGCCGTTGATGTTGATGGTCAGCGGCTCGGCGAAGTCGGGCAGCCGCTGCTCCAGCTCGTCGATCAGGGTGCGGCCGCGCTCCTTGGTCTCGACGATGGCGAGCTTGCAGTACTCGATGCCGGTGCAGGCCATGGTGCCGCGGCGGAACGGCGAGGGGGTGACCCGCAGGTCCAGTGCCTCCAGGCCGGCCACCAGGGACTCGACCCGGTCCTCGGCGATGTCGAGCACGATCATCTTCTGTTCGGCGGTGGTCCGCAGCCGGTCGCTGCCGTGGGCCTCGGCGAGGTCGGCGATCTGCCCGAGCAGTTTGCCGTCGACCCGGCCGACCCGGGGCGCGAAGCCGACGTAGTAGCGGCCGTCCTTCTGCCGGTGCACGCCGACGTGGTCGCGCCAGCGGCCGCTCGGCTCCGCCGGGGCGGGGCCGTCGACCAGCTTGTACTTGAGGTACTCGTCCTCCAGCACCTGGCGGAACTTCTCGGTGCCCCAGTCGGCGACCAGGAACTTCAGCCGGGCGCGGTTGCGCAGCCGGCGGTAGCCGTAGTCGCGGAAGATGCCGATCACGCCGCCGTAGACGTCGGCGACCTCGTCGAGCGGGACCCAGGCGCCGAGCCGGACGCCGAGCTTGGGGTTGGTGGACAGGCCGCCGCCGACCCAGAGGTCGAAGCCGGGGCCGTGCTCGGGGTGGACCACGCCGACGAACGCGATGTCGTTGATCTCGTGGGCGACGTCCAGGAGCGGGGAGCCGGAGACCGCGGACTTGAACTTGCGCGGCAGGTTGGAGAAGTCCTTGTTGCCGATGAAGCGGCGCTGGATCTCGTCGATGGCGGAGGTGCCGTCGATGATCTCGTCCTCGGCGATGCCGGCCACCGGGGAGCCGAGGATGACGCGCGGGGTGTCGCCGCACGCCTCGGTGGTGGACAGGCCGACGGCCTCCAGCTTCTGCCAGATCGCCGGGACGTCCTCGATCCGGATCCAGTGGTACTGGACGTTCTGCCGGTCGGTCAGGTCGGCGGTGTTGCGGCCGTACTCCTCGGAGACCTCGGCGACGGCGCGCAGCTGGGCGACCGTCAGCCGGCCGCCGTCGATCCGGACCCGGAGCATGAAGTACTCGGCGTCGAGCTCGTGCGGGTCCAGGATCGCGGTCTTGCCGCCGTCGATGCCCTCCTTGCGCTGGGTGTACAGCCCCCACCAGCGCATCCGCCCGCGCAGGTCGGCCGGGTCGATCGAGTCGAAGCCCCGCTGCGCGTAGATCGTCTCAATACGTGTCCGTACGTTGAGACCGTCGTCATCCTTCTTGAACTGCTCGTTGGCGTTCAGAGGAGTGAAGTGGCCCATGCCCCACTGGCCCTCGCCGCGGTGACGGGTCACCTTGCGGACCGCGGCGGGGCGGGGCGCGGGGGCGCTCTCGGCCGTTGGCTCGGCGGTCTCGGGGGTGGTGGCCATGGTGAAGTCCTTCGGGGCAGGTGGCTCTGACGCCGGGTTGGTCGCGGGGCGTACCCGTCCGGGCGAAGCTGCTGTGACCTGCGGGTTTCTCAGGACCGGGTGAGCATTCGCGGCGGCCGGGCGGGGCGCCTGCGCATCCGCTTCGACGGGGACGGCAGTGAGGTGGCGCCGGGTGCGGTGGGAGGCGGCGGGGTTGGGCTCAGGTCACCGGACAGATGGCGCTGGACACGCGAAGGAGATCGACGTGCAGTCGACCTACTAGGGTGGTTCCGGCGCTCGGCATGGCAAGAGATTCGCACGGAGCACGACTCGCGGTCCACTAACGTCCGTATTCTGGACCTCATAGTTTCGGATGGCGAGATGCCGGAGCGTTCCCGCCGCTCCCGCCGATCGGGCCCCCGAGCGCCTCCCGTTCCGCCCCGCCGTCGGGCCGGCGGCGTCCCCGCGCACCGCTCGGACGCCTCCCGGACACCGCTCGGGCACGGCTCGGGCATCGCTCGGGCGCCGCTCGGGCACTGATCACGCGGCTTCCGACGGGCGTCCGTGCCGCGTCCCCGCCCCGGGAGAGCGGCCGACCGGTCCGGGCCCGATAACGTTGGCCCTGTGCAAGCAGCAGGCGAAACGACCCGGTCGAACCCCGAGCGCCCCTCCCGTCGTCGGGGCAAGGGATCCCGGCGGGCGGCCAAGCAGGCCACCTGGCGGACGACCGTCTGGGCGCTGGTCAAGGACACCACCAACACCTGCGTCGAGTACCGGGTCACCGGGCTCGCCGCGGAGGCGGCGTTCTTCACCCTCCTCTCCATCCCCCCGCTGCTGCTCTGCCTGGCCGGCACGCTCGGCTACCTCGACGACTTCCTCGGCGCGGGCACCATCGACAAGCTGAAGGCCGACATCGTCAAGGCGGCCGGCACGGTGCTGTCGGACTCCTCCATCACCCAGGTCGTGCAGCCGCTGCTCCGGCAGGTCTTCGACCAGACCAGGCCGGACCTCGTCTCCATCGGCTTCCTGCTGTCGCTCTGGTCCGGATCGCGGGCGCTCTACATCTTCATCGACACCATCACGGTGATGTACGGGCTCGACGGCAAGCGCGGCATCGTCAAGACCCGGCTGATGTCGCTCGGCCTCTACCTGGGCGCGCTGGTGATCGGCTCACTGGTGCTGCCACTGCTGATGGCCGGGCCCGGGCTGGTGACCAACGCCGTGCCGGAGAGCGGCGGCCTGATCGACGCCGCCTACTGGCCGTTCGCGATCCTGCTGCTGATCGTCTCCCTGACGACCCTCTACCACCTGGCGGTGCCGGTCTCCACGCCCTGGCGCGAGGACATCCCGGGCGCCCTGGTCGCCCTGGTGGTGCTGGTCTTCTGCAGTGTCGCGCTGCGTCTCTACCTGGTCAGCTCGATCGAGGGCCACTCGGTGTACGGCTCGCTGGCCGCGCCGGTGGCCGTCCTGCTGTGGATCTTCGTGGTCGCGCTGGCGGTGCTCATCGGCGCCGCCATGAACGCGGCCATAGACCGCCGCTGGCCCACCCTGGAGACCGCCGACGCCCGCGCCGAGAACGAGCGCGCGCACGAGGAGGCCGCCGCCGCCGTGGTCCGCGAGGTGGCCGCCCGGCGCGCCGTCGAACGGGCCCGCCGGGCGCGCGAGCTGGGCCTCGCCGAGGGCGGCGAGGAGGAGTACTGGGAGGAGGAGGGCGAGGACGCCGACGTGCCCTCCGAGTACCCCGAGCGGTGGGCCGACGTGCTCGCCGCCGACAACGTCCGCGGCCGGATCACGGCGCGCGGCGGCGGACCGCACCACCGCCCCGCCCCGCCGCCGCCGGACAGCGACCGGCCCACCGCGCCGCCGCCCGAGTACCCGCTGCCGAGCCGTCCGCCGAGCCCGCCGTGGGACCGGCGCTGAGCCCGCCGCGCGCCCCGGTGCCGAGTCCCGGGGCGCACGGAACCGCAGGTGGAAAACCGGTTGGCAGGGCCGACCGGGCCCGCTAGCGTGTGAGCGTCCGGTTCGGGCGGCGCCGCGCGCCGCCGGAGGAGAGAAAGCAGGAGGTGGGTCCCGTGGCCACGATTGCCGTGACGGCTGCCCTGGGCAGCAACCGCACTCACCTCTTCCTGCCGGCCGCCGGCTGACGTAGCCCTTCGCGCACGCAGCCGCAGCAGCCCGGCGGGATCACTTTCCTCCCGAAGGGCCCACTGCGTTGTTCAACGCTGCCTCCGTTCCGTTCTCCACCTCCTTCCTGTCCGCCGTCGTCGGCGCCGACGGTTCCGAGCCCGCCCGGCCCGCCGCTTCGCTGGCCGGCTACGGCTGGACCACCGCGCTCGACGAGGTCTTCGCCCCGCTGGCCGAGGCCGGCCTGGTCCCGGCCCGGATCGTCCGGATCGACCGGGGCCGGTGCGACGCCGTCCTCGTCGACCCCGGGACGGGCGAGCTCCGCACCGTCCGGGCCGACACCCGGCAGGTCGGCGACGCCGACATGATCAACTGCCCGTGCACCGGGGACTGGGTCGCCGTCGACCTCGCGCCCGGGCTGCCGATGCCCGCCGTCGCGGCCCTGCTGCCGCGTTCCACCGCGATCATCCGCAAGGTCGCCGGCAAGCGCTCCGACGGCCAGGTGCTCGCCGCCAACGTCGACACCGTCGTGATCGCCGCCTCGCTCGCCGCCGAGCCCGACCTCGGCCGGATCGAGCGCTTCCTCGCCCTCGCCTGGGAGTCCGGCGCCGAGCCGCTGGTCGTCCTCACCAAGGCCGACCTGGTCGACGACGCCGACTTCATCCGGTCCGACGTCGAGGCCGCCGCGCCCGGCGTCACCGTCCTGGTGGTCAGCGCCGAGACGGGCGAGGGGATCGACGTGCTGCGCGCCTGCACGCCCGGCACCACGGCCGTGCTCGGTCAGTCCGGCGTCGGCAAGTCCACCCTCACCAACGCGCTCGCCGGGGACGACGTGATGGCCGTCCAGGCCGCCCGGTCGGGCGACCAGAAGGGCCGGCACACCACGACCACCCGGGAGCTCGTCCTGCTGCCCGGCGGTGGGGTGCTGATCGACACCCCCGGCCTTCGCGAGGTCGGCCTCTACGGCGGTGAGGGCGTGGCCCTCGCCTTCGCCGACATCGAGGAGCTGGCCGAGGGGTGCCGCTTCCACGACTGCGGCCACCGGGGCGAGCCCGGCTGCGCCGTCCGGGCCGCGCTGGAGGACGGCTCGCTGCCGGAGCGCCGGATGGAGAGCTACCTCAAGCTCCAGCGGGAGAACGACTGGATCGCCTCCCGCTCGGACGCCCGGCTCGCCTCCGAGCGGCTGAAGAAGTGGAAGGCCATCACCAAGTCGATGCGCGCCGCGGGTGGTCCCGTGAAGAGGTGATCGCGGGCCTGTGCCCGTCCGTCCGTCCGCGCGCTCAGTGCTGCCGGCGGGCGGGCGGGCGGGCGGCGGGCGTTCGGCGGGCGGCGTCAGCGGAAGTCGGCCACCAGCCGGAACCGCTCCAGGATCACCCGGGTGCCGTCGTCCACGGTGAAGTCCGGGTCGCCGAGCGCCGCGCGCAGCTCCTCGCCGTGCCAGAACGTCTCGTGCCCGGCCCGCCACTCGGCCACCGTCGTGTACCCCTCGCCCTCGTCGAGGGCGTGCCGCAGATCGACCTCGTCGAGCCGGACGATCCGGACGTCGGTGACCTCGGTCACCGCGACGATCCGCCCGGCCGAGTCCACCACGGCCCCCCTGGTCCCGGCCCGCGGCAGCGGCTCGTCCTCGGCCTCGTACTCGGTGACCAGCCCGGTGGTGCTGGTCTTGGCCCCGGACAGCACGGCACCGACCAGCCGGTCCCGCAGCGGACCGGGGAACGCGAACTCCTCGACCCGCAGGGCGGCGACCCGGGGGTCGTCCGGACCGGAGTAGGGCTGCTCGGACACGGGATCTCCTGTCGGTCGGGTCGCGGGACCAGCGCAGGCTATCCGGCCGGGACGGGCGCGGGCTCCCGGTTTTCCGCCGGTCCCGGTGCGGCCGACGC
Source organism: Kitasatospora sp. NPDC094019 (assembly GCF_044764505.1). Taxonomy (NCBI): domain Bacteria; kingdom Bacillati; phylum Actinomycetota; class Actinomycetes; order Kitasatosporales; family Streptomycetaceae; genus Kitasatospora; species Kitasatospora sp. NPDC094019. The sequence continues at coordinate 246,245 of NZ_JBIWIF010000001.1, read as the reverse complement.
CCATGTCCGATTCCCGCCGGTCGACACCCCGCCGGTGCCGCAGACTGGACAGCGTGATCGACGACGACATCCGGTACCGCGCCGTGGACAGCCGGGACGCCCGCTTCGACGGCGTCTTCTTCACGGCCGTCACCTCGACCGGCATCTACTGCCGGCCGAGCTGCCCGGCCGTGACCCCGAAGCGCGTCAACTGCACCTTCTACCCCAGCGCCGCCGCCGCCCAGCACGCCGGCTTCCGGGCCTGCCGCCGCTGCCGCCCCGACTCCGTCCCCGGTTCGCCCGAGTGGAACCACCGCGCCGACCTGGTCGGCCGGGCCATGCGGCTGATCGGCGACGGTGTGGTGGACCGCGAGGGCGTGGCCGGACTGGCCGACCGCCTCGGCTACAGCTCCCGCCAGCTCCAGCGCCAGCTCACCGCCGAACTCGGCGCCGGCCCGATCGCGCTGGCCCGCGCCCGTCGCGCCCAGACCGCCCGGCTGCTGCTCCAGACCACCGAGCTGCCGGTCACCGAGATCGCCTTCGCGGCCGGCTTCGCCTCCGTCCGGCAGTTCAACGACACCGTGCGGGAGATCTACGACCGCACCCCGAGCGGGCTGCGCGCCGAGGTCGCGGCCGGCCGGCGCGGCGCCACCCCGGCCGGCGGCCTCGCCCTGCGGCTCGCCTACCGGGGCGCCCTGGACAGCGACCACCTGATCGACTTCCTCGCCCTGCGGGCCGTCCCCGGCGTGGAGGAGGTCGTACCCGGCCGGGGCCCCGGGGTGCGGACCTACCGCCGCACCCTCGCCCTCCCCTACGGAACCGGCATCGCCGAGGTGGACGGTCTGGGCACCGACCGGCCGGCCACCCGGGGGTGGCTCGACTGCCGGCTCTTCCTCACCGACCTGCGCGACCTGCCGACCGCCGTCCAGCGCCTGCGGGTCCTGTTCGACCTGGACGCCGACCCGCTCGCGGTCGACGAGCAGCTCGGCGCCGACCCGCTGCTCGGCCCGCTGGTCCGGGCCCGCCCCGGACTGCGCTCACCGGGCCACGTCGACCCGCACGAGCTGGCCGTGCGCGCCGTCCTCGGCCAGCAGGTCACCGTCGGCGCGGCCCGCACCCTGGCCGGCCGGCTGGCCGAGAAGTACGGCACCGCGCTGCCCGAACCCAGCGGCGGACTGCGGCTGCTCTTCCCGACCGCCGCCGCCCTGGCCGGCGCCGACCCGGAGGACTTCGCGATGCCGGCCGCCCGGCGCCGCGCGCTCACCGGCCTGTGCGCCGCGCTCGCGGACGGCACCGTCCGGCTGGACGGCGGCGTCGACCGGGAGGAGGCGGCCGACCGGTTGCTCTCCTTGCCCGGCATCGGCCCGTGGACCGTCGGCTACCTGCGGATGCGCGCGCTCGCCGACCCCGACGTCTTCCTCCCGAGCGACATCGGCGTCAAGCACGGACTGCTCCGGCTCGGCGCCGCGGGGGACCCGAAGTCCGCCGCTCTCGCGGCCGGGTCCTGGGCCCCTTGGCGCTCCTACGCCGTGCACCGCCTCTGGGCGGCCCCGGCCGACGACCTCAGCACCCGAACGGAGAACACCCCCGCATGAGCACCACCGTCTTCACCTTCCTGGAGAGCCCCTTCGGCCGGCTGATGCTCAGCGGCGTCCTGCCGGAGGACGGCGGGCCGGCCGGGCTCGCCACCGTCACCGTCCCCGGCCAGAAGTACGCGCTCGCCGAGCCGGCCGACGACTGGGCCCACGACCCGGACGCGCTCGCGGCGCCGGTCGCCCAGCTCACCGAGTACTTCGCGGGCGAGCGCACCACCTTCGACCTGCCGCTCGCCCCGGTCGGTACCGACTTCCGCAAGCGGATCTGGGAGGCGCTGGACCGGATCCCGTACGGGGAGACCGTCACCTACGGCCAGCTCGCGGACCTGGCGGGCGAGTCCCCGCGGGCCGTCCGCGCGGTCGGTGGCGCGGTCGGTGCCAACCCGCTGCTCATCGTCCGCCCTTGCCACCGCGTCCTCGGAGCCAACGGCGCCCTCACCGGCTTCGCCGCCGGGACGGACCGCAAGCGCTGGCTGCTGGACCTGGAGAGCGGCTCCCTGTTCTGACACCCGGGGAGGCGTGGGGCCGACAGTCGGGCCGGACGGGACGGCACCCTCAGCCGGCGACCGCGGCCAGATCCACCCGCCAGTCGTTGCTGCGCATCCACCGGCCGGGCGGGAACTCGAAGTCGGTCTCGCCGACGAGGGTGAAGCCGGCCCTGCGACAGACGGCGTTGGAGGCGGGATGGTCCACCGAGGGGAAGGCGTGCAGGTGACGGTGGCGCGCGGTGCGGGCGGCGGCCTCGACGGCGGCCCGCGCCGCGGCGGCGGCGATGCCCCGGCCCCGGTACGGCGCGAGCACGTTCCAGCCCATCTCGTAGACGGTGCCGCCCCGCCATGCGCGCTCGGCGTAGCCGACACTGCCGACGTCCGTTCCCCCGGTCGCCGAGCCATCGCTCTCCGGAACCACGCTCTCCAGCACCACGCGGTACATGCAGCCGACCCCGGAGGGGACGAAGTCGAGGTAGCGGCGGTGGCGGACGAGCATCCGCTCCTCGCTCTCCGGACCGCCGACGTGCCGGCGCATCTCCGGGGTGTTGATCAGCCGCAGCAGCGCGAGGTCGGCGTCGGTCCAGGGTTCGAGGCGCAGCGCGGGGGTGTCCATGGCCGGACGATAGTGGCGCCGCCGACCGGGTGGTAGCGGTTTTCGCAGCTCAGGCCGGGGGGTCGGCGAGAGCGAGGGCGAGGTTCTCCAGGGCGGGCAGCGCGTGCATCACGGCGTCGCGGTCGGCGGCGGAGAGGGTGTCGAGGGCGCCGGCGATCCGGCGTTCGTGGGCGCGCTGCCAGTCGTCGAGCTGGCGGCGGCCGGCCGGGGTGAGGGCGATCCGGGCGGTGCGGCGGTCCCCGGGGTCGGCCTGGCGGTCGACGAAGCCGGCCTCCAGCAGCTTGCCGACGAGTCCGCTCACGGTGTTCGGGGCGAGCCGCTGCCGGGCGGCCAGTTCGCCGACCCGCAGCGGGGCGGCGGCGAGCGTCTGGAGGAGTTCGACCTGCGCCATCGGCAGGGACTCCCACGGGTAGTCGGTCCGGATGCTGCTGCGCAGGGCGCGGCGGAGCCGGGTGACCGCGTCGGTGAGCCGGCGGGCGCGTTCGATCGTCGTCGGCTCCGTGTCCTGCGGCTCGATGACCTGCGGGCCTGTGGTGGATTCGGGAACGGATGGTGACGACGGCATGGCCGACAGCGTAGCGCCTGGTACCGGGGCCCTCGGACGGCTGCGGGTCGGTCGGGGGCGACCGGTCGCCTTCGGTGCCTGACCGGTCGCACTCGGAACAGATCGTAGAACGAACATGTCTGCATCCGATATATTTCTCCGTATGAACGCCGCGTCAACGCTCACCGCCCGGCTGCTCGCCGAGCGCCCCCGGCCGCGTGGCATAGCAGGCCGCCGGTGCGCCCCCTGGCTCGCCGTCGGGACCGTCTGCCTGGGCGCGTTCCTCGGCCAGCTGACGGCCAGCGTCACCGCGCTCGTCTACCCCGAGCTCCAGCGCCGGTTCGACACCGGGTTCGCGGCCGTCGAATGGGTCGCCCTCGCCTATCTGCTGGTCCTGGTCGCGCTGCTGGCACCGATCGGCCGGCTCTCCGACCTGGTCGGCCGCAAGACCATGTACCTCGGCGGGTTCGCCGTCTTCGGTCTCGCCTCGCTGGGGGCCGGGTTCGCCGGTGGCCTCGGCGCCCTGGTCGCCTGCCGGGCGGTCCAGGCGGTCGGCGGCGCGATGATGCAGGCCAACAGCGTCGCCCTGGTCGCGCGCGGTGTCCCGGGGCACGCGATGCGCCGGGCGCTCGGCGTGCAGGCGGCGGCGCAGGGCCTCGGCCTGGCGCTGGGTCCGAGCCTCGGCGGGCTGCTGGTGGCGCACGCCTCCTGGCGCTGGGTGTTCTGGATCAACGTGCCGGTCGCCCTGGTGGGCATCGTGGCCGGCTGGTTCCTGCTGCCCCGGACGCGGACAGAGGCGGACCCGGTGCCCCCGTACGCGGATTCCCCGTTCGCTGATTCCCCGTACCCGTCGACGGCGCCGCACCCGCTGTCGCGTCCGCGCGCCGCCGCCGGACCCGACGGATCCGCCGGATCCGTCGTCCGGACCGCCGCCGGGCCCGAGCCGGACGGCGGGCGCTTCGACCTGGCCGGCCTGCTGCTGCTCGGCGGCTCCACCACCGCGCTGCTGCTCGCCCTGTCCGCCGCCTCCGGCCTGCCGCTGTCCGGGTGGGCGGTCGCCGCCCTGCTGGCCGCCGCCGTCCTGTGCACGCTCGGACTGGTCCGCCAGGAACGCCGCGCCACCCGGCCGATCCTCGCCCCCGGACTGGTCAACACCCCCGGTGTCCGCCCCGGCCTCGCGGTCGCGCTGATCGGCTACCTGCTGCTGTTCTGCCCCCTGGTCCTCGGCCCGGTGCTGCTCGCCGAGGCGGGACTCCCGACCGCGCGCTCCGGTCTGGTGATCACCGCGCTCCCGGCCGCGTTCGCGCTGGCCGCGACGGTCGGCGGCGCGCTGCTGCCGCGCGGCTGGTGCGATGTCGCCCGCTGCCGCTGCGGTGCCGCCCTGGCCGGGGCCGGACTGCTCGCCTGCGCGCTGCTGCCCGCGCTGGGCGCGCCCGCGGTGCTGCTGGCGGGCCCACTGCTGGTGGTCGGCGGCGGTCTCGGCCTGTTGCTGCCCGCCAACAACGCGCTGGTGATGCGGGCGATCCCGGCGGCGTGCTCGGCGGTCGGCGGCGGCATGGTCAACATGGCCCGCAGCCTCGGTACGGCGCTCGGCACCGCGCTGCCGGTGCTCGGCGTCCACCTGGCCGGTCCGGCGATGGGCGGTCGGTCGGTCCTGCTGGTGCTCGCCGTCGTCGCGGGCCTCGCCGTCGTGCTCACCCGGCCGGTGCGGCGGCGCTGAGCGGCGGCGCTGTGCGGCGGTGCTGTGCGGCCCGATCCGGAAGCGGCCCGGACACGGCAACGGCCGGGGCGGTGGACGGGTTTCCCGTCCACCGCCCCGGCCGTGCTGTGCCGTCCGTGGTGCTGTCGCGCCGTGGTGCGGTGCCGCTCGTACCGCCGTCGGCGGTTCAGGAGGCGGGCACCCCCGGGGCGGCGCCGCGATCCTTGAGCATGTCGGTGATCAGGCCGATCTCCGAGGTCTGGCCGATCACCATCGACTGCGCGAGCCGCTTCTCCGACTCATTGCGCGCCATGTCGACGTAACCCTGGGCCATCTCCACGCCGCCCTTGTGGTGCTCCAGCATCAGCTGCAGGTAGAACACCTCGGCCTCGCGCCCGCTGAGCGAGCGGAGCTCGGCGAGCTGGGTGGTGGTGGCCATGCCGGGCATCAGCGAACCGTCGTGCGCCTGGTAGTCGGCGCCGTGGCCGTGCCCGCCCATCGCCATCCAGGCCATCGGCTTGGCCGGCGAGTGCTGGGTGAGCCCCCACTGGTCCAGCCAGCCCATCATCATGCCGCGCTGGTTGGCCTGGGTGTTGATGATGTCGAAGGCCAGCGTGCGGGTGGGCTCGTCCGTGGTCCGGTCCCGGACGATGAAGGACAGGTCCACCGCCTGCTGGTGGTGCGTCGCCATGTCGCGGGCGAACCCGGCCTCCGGGGAGTCGTCCGCCGGCACGCTGAGCGAGGAGGTGCCGGAGGCCGACGTCCCGCCGGCCACCAGGGCCGGCACCCCGAGCGCGAGGGCGAGCGCGGCGGCCAGCGCGGCCGGCCACCAGATCCGCCGCCGCGAGGCCGCCGGGGCGTCCTCGGCGACGGCGTCCTCGTGGCCGCCCGCCTCGGCGGCGGTCACATCTGCCCCATCGAGCAGGAGGCACCCGGCTCCTGGGTCTGCTTGCCCTGGACGTACTTGGTGAAGAACTGGTTCACCCGGGGGTCACTGGCGCTGTCCACGACGAGCTGGGTCGACCAGGCGTTCAGGGTGATGGTGCCCTGCTCGTCCGGGTACGGGCTCATCAGCGAGTACGGGGTGGCCTTCACCTTGTCGGAGAGGGCCTTGATGTCGTCGGGGGTGGCCTTGCCGTTGTAGGTCACCCAGACCGCGCCGTGCTCCAGCGAGTGCACGGCCCGCTCGTTCTCGACCGGCTGGTCGTAGACGGTCCCCATGCAGTCCAGCCAGACCGCGTTGTGGTCACCGCCGACCGGCGGGGTCTGCGGGTAGGTGACCTTCTCCTTGACGTGGTTGCGGCTCAGGTCGCCGAAGGTCTGGACGCCCTCGATCGGGGCGGCGGCAGCGGCGGCCTTGTCCTTCTTGTCCTTGTTGGCGTCGACCACGATCCAGGTGCCGGTGGCTATCGCGGCGATCACCAGGACACCGGCGACCGAGCTCGCGAGGATCTTGTTGCGGCGGTCGCGGCGCTGCTCGACGGCGCGCAGCTCGGCGATCCGGGCGCGGCGGTCGGTGCTCGCCTGCTTGGCGCTCGGCTTGTTGCCCTGGGCCTTGTTCGACTGCTTGGAGGCGGAACCCATGACTTGTCCTTGTCCCCACCGCGCATCGGGCGCGGCGGTCTGAAGAGGTGGCGGGAGGGGGCGGATCCGTCGGTCCGGCCCGCCCGGCGCGCGCGGTGGGCGGCGGGGGAGGGCCGGGGGCCGGCGGCGGGTTCCGCTCAGGACCGGTGTACTTGGAGTTCGTGCAGGTCGGGCACGGGGTGCGGCCCGACCAGCAGTCCGGCGGGCACCACCCGGGGCGGCATCTCGGCGGTCTCCGGCCGGGGTGCCGCGGCGGGTTGGGGGTGCGGCGGCGGGTTGGGGAGCTGGGCGTCCTGGGCGCAGTACGGGTGGCTGGAGCAGCCGTTGTTGCGGTGCGGCGGGTCGCCGTCGACCGAGCACCAGGTCCAGTGCCGGTGGCTCTCCGCGCGGAGCCGGTCGCCGAGGGTCTGCGGCGTGGTGGCCGGACCGGTGGCGGCGGTGCCGAGCAGGTGCGGGGAGGCGTCGCCCCCGGGAGCGGCGGCGAGTCCGGTCGGCGGTCCCACCGGGGGGTCGGCCGGGACGGTCACCGGGAAGCCGGACCGTTCGGCCGTGGCCGCCTTGGCGTGTGCCGCGCACGGGAGCGCCGTCAGCAGCCCGACCAGCAGCAGGATCCACAGCGCGCCCACCGGGCGGACCGCGCGGGCGGTCCTCCCCGGCCGGGGTGTGCTGGGGGCCGACGCGGTCATGCGCACATTTAATCAGCCGAACGAGTGAAGCGAGCCCCCTCCCCGGTTCTGATTTTCGGGCCCGGGGTCCCCGGAACACCCCGGAAACATCCTGGTCCGGGCGGTTCGGTCGACTGCGGGAGGAACGGAAGCGAAACGGGCACCGAACCCGGTGATCGGTATCGGCCGATGTGTGCGTGGTTGTCGCCGAAACCCGGACAGCGTCGTTGCACTTGGGGACAATGACGTCGAGCCCGGCCCGCCCGGGGGCGGCGCCAGAAGCAGCGAGCAACGAGCGACGAGCAGCAGCGACCAGGAGCCGCCAGATGACCGAACAGGGCGCACCCGCGCAGCAGCAGCTCCGGCCGGACGACGGCTGGTGGGACACGGTCTACGCGGGCCCGGCCGGCACCCTTCCCGACACCCCGGACGCCGGGCCGGGGGAGGGCAGCGTCGACGACTGGTTCGCGACGGCGGCGGGGCTCATCGGGCAGCAGCGGGGGGCGGTCGCGGACGCCGGGGAGGCTGCCGAGGCCGGGGACGCCAGGGAGGTTGTCGACGCCGTACCGGAGGCGGCGGCCGGGGCGGTGCGGGCCGACCAGGAGGTGCTGGAACGGGAGGTGCTGGAACGGGATGTGCTGGAACGGGACAGCATCGACGACTGGTTCGACACCGCCGTCGGCGTGATCGCCCCGCAGCGCCCGGCGGACGGGCCTCCGGGCGCCGACGACACCCGTCGCTTCCCCGCTCCCGCCTGGGCGGACGCCGGGCCGGTCGGCGCGACCCCGGCCGAGCCGCCGGAGGCCGTGGACACGACCGCCGAACCGGCTCCCCGGGTGCCCGAGCCCCGGCCCAGGCCCGGTGGCGTGGCCGACTCCGTTCCGGCTCCGGCTCCGGCTCCCGTTCCGGCTCCGCCTTTCGTCCCCGGCCCCGTTCGCGTCCCGGAGCCGGTGGCCGAGGCGGCTGCCGATCCCGATCCCGAGCCTGATCCCGATCCCGAGCCCGTACTCGCACCTGAACCCGCACCTGAACCCGCACCTGAAGCCTTCGTCCCGGAGCCCGAAGCCCCCACGTCCGCGCCGGATCCCGAACCCGCCGCCGCGCCGCCCGCCCTCCGGTCCGACCCCCGCCCCGGCCGGGCCGCGTCCGCGCCCGCCGTGCCGCACGTCGGCGAACGCCCGCCCACGTACGGCCCCGAGCCGACCGCCGTCCCCGAGGCCGACCCCGGCGCGCTGGGCGGCGTCGTCGCCGACACCGTGCTGGAGGGGGCCCAGTACGGCGCCACCGCCCTGCGGGCGGCCTCCGTGCGCGGCGACTCCGCCCGTTACCGGGGCGAGCCCCGGCGGGACTCGCTGTTGGTGACCCGGTTCGGCGAGGGCGCGGACGGGCTGCTGCTCGCGGTGCTCGGCGGGTTCGACCACTCCGGCCCGGCCGCCGGGGCGGTCGCCACCGCGAGCGCCGAAGCCTGCCGCCAGCTCGCGGGCGCGGTCGGCCGCAGCCGCGAGGGCCTCGCCGCGGACCTGCGCGACGGCGCCCGCGACCGCCTCCGCTACGGCCTCCAGCGCCTCGCGCTCAGCGCCGTCGCCCCGCTCCGCGCCCTGGCCCCGGTCGGCGCGGAGGACGGGGAGGACGGGCCGCCTTCCCCCGCCTCGCTGCACTGCCTGCTCACCTCGCTGGACCCGGAGGCCGGGTACCGGGCGGCGTTCGGTGTCGGCCCCGGCGGGCTGTACCTGCTGCGTTCCGGCCACTGGATCGACGCGTACGCGGCCCGGCTGCTGCACCACCCCGACGGCCAGCCGCCGGTGCCCGAGTCCCCGGCGCCGGGCCCGCGTCCGTTCCGCTTCCGGATGGTCCCGGCGACGCCGGGGGACATCCTGCTGCTCTGCACCCCCGGTCTGGCCCGCCCGGTCGCGGACGAGCCCGCCGTCGCGCACTTCCTGGCCTCGCACTGGGCGCACCCGCATCCGCCCGGCACGGTGGACTTCCTCCGCCAGGTCCAGGTCCGCGCCAAGGGCTACACCGACGACCGGACCGCCGCCGCGATCTGGACGGAGTGATCGGTGCAGGCCACGCAATCCGTGTGAGCCGCCCGCGGGCGCGGGCCGGCGCGGCCGGGCCCGACGGCGGGGGTCAGGCCGCGACCGGGCCGAGCAGGGCGGCGCAGGCCGTGGCGGCCAGGCGGTGGGCGCGGGCGCGGTCGGCGCCGGGCAGGCCCAGGGCGAGCGGGACGGCGAGGCCGTCGAGGAGGGCGCGGATCTGACTCGCTCGCTCGGCGGCGTCCCCGGGGGCGAAGCGGGCGGTGGCGGTGCCCTCGTCGATCAGGGCGACCAGGTCGGCCTGCCAGGGCCCCTCGATCTCCAACTGCCCCTGCCGCAGCTCCTCGCTGGCGGGGGACCGGCCCCACACCTCCACCCAGAGGATCCAGCGCGGGTCACCGGGGCCCTCGGGCAGGTACAGCGCGGTGTACTCGTCCAAGCGCTCCCGGACGTCGCGGGCGCCGTCGGCGAGCATCTCCCGGCGGCGGGCGCCGAGCTGCTCCTCGCTCCAGCGGAGGGTCTCCAGCAGCAGCTGGTCCTTGCTGCCGAAGTAGTAGAGCAGGTGTCCGGCGCTCATCCGGAGCTGTTTGCCGAGGCCGGCCATGGTGAGCTTGGCGAGCCCGTGCTCGGCGATCGCGGCGCGGGCGGTGGCGAAGACCTCCTCGCGCGGGCGGGCCGGTCGGCGCGGGCGGGCGTCGGCCATCGGTGCTGTTCCTCCGGGGGTCGGTAGGGGTTTCACGATACCGACCGTGCCCGGCGGAGCACGGAGTGGGAGGTCGGCCGGTTCGACTTCCCACTCCCGCGGGTACGTACCGATCGGGGACGTTCCCGACCCGGGGAGGTGGCCCGATGGCCGCGCTTATCCTCCTGTTCGCCGGTTTCGCCGCCCTGGTGGCCGGCCTGGCGGTGTTCCTGCACCGACGCCGCGGCGGCCCGACCGAGAACCTCGACGGCGTGCTGACCGAGCGGGAGCGACTGGCCCAGCTGCGGGCCCTCCGCTCCTCGTACAGTTCGATCGCGATGCACAGCACCCACGGACTCACGACCGACGACCTGGCGAGGTACCACCGGTAGGCCCGGGACGGATCAGCGGTCCCCGTGGGCGATCCGGTGCGGGCCGAGGAAATAGGAGAGCGCCGCGTGCGAGGGCCCGTCCGGGATCTCGCCGCCGATCAGCAGCTCGACCACCTCGGCCTCCGGGAGCCACTCCACCCGGGCCGCCTCGGAGATGTCCGTCGGCTCGCCGATGCGCGTGCAGCCGGTCACGTGGAACGCGTGGAAGCGCGCGTCCGAGATGCCGGACATGGCGTCGTACTCGGTCATCGGCTCGACCCGGCCGGGGCGCCAGCCGGTCTCCTCCTCGACCTCGCGGGCGATCGCCGCAGCAGGTTCCTCGCCGGGGTCGGCCCAGCCGGCCGGGACCTCCCAGCCCCACCTGCCGGTGATGAACCGGTGCCGGTGGATCAGGAGGAAGCGCCCGTCCTCGTCGGTGACAACGGCGGTGGTCGAGGCGCGCGGCATCCGGAGGACGTGGTGCTCGACCCGGCCGGTACCGGGGATGTCGACATCGTCGAGCCACAGCTCGACCCACGAGGAGCCGTAGACCTTCCGCCGCCCGTGGACCTGCCACTCCGATCCCGCCACGGGGGTCTCCTCACGCGCGTGCGAACTGGTGGCCGGACTCTCTCACACGCGTGCACCGCGTGCCGCCGGGCATGCGGCCCGGCGTCCGCCGCTGCGGGTTCTGGTCCTGTCGGACAGCGTGACCTGCGCGGACGTCAGGTGCTCGGCTGCTGGGTGATGCAAGCCATGCCGCCATTGTGAGAGAGGTCCCCGACGGCACAGGTCAGCGCACCGCTGGGATCGCCCCGGACCGCCAGTCCGAGAGCCGCTTGCGGATGCTCGGCACCATCGGCAGCGCGTCCGTCTCGGTCGGGGTGAACCAGGCGACCTCGGTCGACTCGTCGGAGACGGCCAGGTTGCCGCCGGTCGGCCGACCGAGAAGGCAGATGGAGAACTCCTGCCGGACCTCGCCGTCGTCGTAGGCGAAGACGTGGTCGGGGTTGGTGTAGGTGCCGACGATGCCGGTGATCTCGATGTCCAGCCCGGTCTCCTCGCGGGTCTCCCGGATCCCGCACCCGGCCAAGCTCTCGCCGAGATCCATCTTCCCGCCGGGAAGCGCCCACATTCCGTTGTCGGTACGGCGTTGGAGGAGCACACGGCCCGCATCGTCGACCACGACCACGGAAGCGGCCGGGACGAGGGAGTTCGCCTCGGGGGCGTTGGGGTCGTCCTCGTAGTCACGCCTGGGCACGCGCCACCTCCGCGGTCGGGATCGTCCACACGTCGCGCCCGTTCGCCCACAAGTCCTTGATGTGGCCGGCGAATCGGTCGAACACGCCGTCCTCCTGGCACCTGCGGAAGTGCATCATCGGGGCGTCGTGGCCGATCCTACCGGGCAGCAACGGGGTCACGATCATGTCGCCGTCGAAGCGGAAGGCCGAGCGGGAGACGTGCCCGGTCTCGCTCGTCGGGCAGGATGACCTGCGCGGACGTCAGTTCCTCGGCTGCTGCTGGGTGATGTCGGCCGTGCTGCCGTCGTGAGCAGAGGACACCGATGGCCCTTCGGTACGCTCACGCGGCGGCGGTCAGCGCCCTGGCGCGCTCGGCATAGTCGGCCGCGAACCTGTTCTTCCCGAAGGGTTCCATGCGTCGCTGCAGGTCGGTGACGGCTTCCAGGGCCCGGGTGCTCTTGACCTGTCCGGCGAGGGAGATGGTGCGAAGGCCGGCGGCGTGCGCCTGCTCCAGGTCGCCGCGCTGCAGGTAGGCCGACGCGAGCGCGGCCTGCGAGAGTGCGCCGCGACGGGCCCGCTTCTGCTGGCGGGTGTGGTCGATGCTGAGCCGGGCGTGCTCGGCGGCACCCACATGGTCACCGGTGTCCCGCAAGGTCATCGCGTGCTCGCCGTGCAAGTAGGCGCCGTCGATGAAGAGCGCCCACTCCGGCTCCCGCTCATGGTCGATCTGCTCGGCGGCGGCCTCGGACTGCGCGACGGCTCGTACGGCCGCCGCCTTGTCGCCGAGCACGGCGAGTGCGCGGGCTTCCAGGGCCCACAGGTCCGTGAGCGCTGCAGCCGAGGTGCCGCGCAGCCCCTGCCGGCCGGACTGGGCGAGCCGCAGCCCCTCGTCCGGGTGGCCGAGAAGGGTCGCCTGGTCCGCCATGCCCGCCAGCACGTGGGCGCCGAGCGGGGTGTTCCGGGACTCCTCGGCCAGCCGGAGGGACTGGATGAGGTACCGCTGGGCGGTGCCGTGTTCCCCGGAGTCGTATGCCATCCAGCCCAGAAGGTAGGTCTGCTCCGCTGCGGCCTCGCAGAGCGCCCGGCGGACGTCGTCCCGCTGAGGGCGCTTCAGGAGCGGGTAGACGTGGATGTTCATGTACTGGGCAAGCAGGAGCCGGCCGCTGCCGCCGCCCTGGAAGATGTCGACTCGCTGGAACTCCGAGAACATGTTCTTGACCGCGCTGACATCTTCGAAGCGGACGCGGGGGCCGGGCTCGGGTTCTTGGTCGAGGACGCCGAGGAGCCAGTCCCGACTCGGTCCGGTGGCGGCGACGGCGGCGAAGGGTGCGGCGGCAAGGAATCGGCGGCGGTCCACGTCTGCTCTCCCCAGGTCAGCGACTGTTGCCACCGTAACGAGCCAGTCGCGGTTGTACAGCAGCGAGCGGTCCTCGGCCGGGCTCTCCCCGAGCCCGAGTTCGTACGATGTGACCCGGTATCCGAGCGCGTCCGAAATGACGTCGGCGACGATCCCGGGGATGGGCCGACGCGGCTTGTTCCCTTCGCGCCAGCGTCGTACGGCAGTCGCGTCGGGTGATACCTGCGGGTGCCCGGCATGCTGAGCTGCGGCTTTCACCCGGCGGGCAAGTTCGGCGTTGCTCAGGCCCGTTCGGGCCAGCCACTCCACGAGCTCGGCATTCGGCGTCTTCGGCGTCTGCATGTCCCTGTCCTACCCCCGTCTGCCGCCCCGCGCAGAAGTGCCACCCTGTGCCATCCCTCCAGTACTCACAATCCGGTGATCACAGGTCGACCCTTGGTGCTGATGGTAGAGCTCAGGACGCGCAGGAGGGGACTGTGTCGACGGCCGAACGTCCGTTGCGGAACACCGAGCTGTCCGCGTGGACATGGATCGATTCCACGCCCGACGGGCTGGCGAGCATGGTGCTGGTGACACCCCTGGGAGAAGGCTCACCGGCTCTGGGGTCGCTCGCGGAGCGGGCGGGCCTGCTGCCTCCGGAGGCGCCGATGCCCACGCCGGATCTGCGCCTGGTGCTGCACGACAGCTGTGCGGTGGTGATCATGCCTCGTGCGGAGACCGCGCTCCGAATCCCCGCAGACGCGGAGTGGGCTGCCTTCGTGCGTCGCGGCGGCACGGTCGTCGTCATCCTGGGCGAGCGGCCTTTGGAGCCCGGGGCGGGCCGTGCGGCGGTCGATCGGTACCTGATGGACACGATCCCGCCCGGTCGGCTCTGGCTGGGAAAGACGACGCTGGCCACCGCTGGCCACGCTCCCGCCCAGGTGCGAGGAGGGGCGTGCGTCGTATGCGGCCTGGCCGGTGGAGTCCTGGAGCCGGTCGGCTACGCCTACACCCCTACTTCGGGTGCTCCGCTCGGCTGGCCCGTCGTCGCACACGCTGTATGCCCAGCCTTCAAGGGAGGAGCGATGACCGGCCTTCCGCACCAGCCAGGTGTCCGACTCACGCAGGCCCAGCGCGAGGGTCGGGCCTGCGTGTTCTGCGAAGGCTCCTCCGGCCTGAAGGAGGCGGGACACGTCATCGATCGCGGCCTGGGCTACGCGGTGAAGGTCTGCCGGTCCTGCCGCCACGCGGAGCCGGGCCGGTGAGCGCCGTCGGCGGGACGACGCCCGAGCGGGTGCGGACGAAGGGCACCTGCGCCGTCTGCGGCGAGTTCCCCGTCGAGGGCGATCTGCTGGAGACGGTCGACGAGCGCACGGAGCTGGTGACCGGCCACGGATGCACGCCGGTCCGACGCCGGGCCGAGCAGCCGCGCCGGTACCAGGGGAACCGATGACTCCCGGCCGCCGCCGGCGGGACAAGCCGGACACGGCCCGCATCGAACTGGGGACCTGTATCGACTGCGGCGCCCGTGCCTACGGCTTCGTCATCAGGCGTGCGAAGGTCCGCCGCGTGCTGGTGGAGCACTGCACGGGCGACGAGGACCATGGTCGGCCGTGGTTGACGGTGGCTGCGGTGGTCTCGGTCGCGACTGCGGCCGCGGTGATCGTGTGTGTGCTGCTGCTCGTCGTACAGCGCTGATGCCCCGGCCGGCGCCCGGTGGGGCGCCGGCCGGGGCATCAGGAGGCCATCGTGTCGTGGGTGCGGGTGACCTGCGCGGACATCAGGCTGTTGGCTGCCGCTGGGTAGTGCAGCAGATGCCGCCGTCATAGGGGCTGCCGACGTTCCGACCTGGCACTACCCCGCAGAACGAGATGCCGGGTGGACCGTACAACGGCAACGTCAGCTCGGGCCGGCGCGCGGGGAGGCCCATGCCGCCGTACTGCGAGAGGACTCCGACGGCGCGGGTCGGTGGCTCAGGCGCCGGGCACGGAGAGGGTGGCGGCCCCCGTGGGCCGCGCTTCGTGTGGCGGATCTTTGCGAGTAGCTACTGCGCTGGAACCGGCCGAGAGGCCGCGACGGCATCGGTGTACTGCTCGGTCGTCAGGTCCTCCCCGTGGAGGCCGAGTTCAGCGAGGACGGATCGTACGACAGCGAGAGCTGGCGCGAGGTCGGCTTCGGTGGCCGCGATGGTCTCCAGCTCGATGAAGGTTCCGTCGATCTCGGGGACGCGGACGAGGGTGGCGAGGAGCCGTCGGCCGTCGTGTTGGAGGTCGTAGTTGCGGCAGCGCTTCTCGAAGGCGATCCGGGGGACGAACCCGAGCGCGCGGACGATCTCGTGCGCGGCCTCGGCGTCCTCGACGCGGGTCTCCGCCTCGGGCTTCGACCCGGATGCCTCATCGACCCGGGCGCCCTTGTACGTCAGGACGGTGCGGGTGTCCTCCGGGCCGTGAACGGTGCGGATCCGCAGTTCCCTGTCCGCCCCCATCAGCGAACCGTCAGGGGCGTCGTAGTAGGTGTCGCGGTACACCTCCGCGCGGCCCGCTCCGTACTGGTCCTCCAGCAGTCGCAGGAGTGTCTCCGGGTCGCGGACCACGGCCTTGAGCTCTGCCTCGATCGCCACTACTACCCCTCTCGGATCACGCGCTCCGCGTCGTCCACCATGGCGTCGAACATCCTTCGCCATCCCCGGTACAGCGGCCCGTAGGGGGTGGCCAGCACCTTATAGGTTGCCGACTGGTGGCCTTCCCAGTCCGTGTCGAACGCGCTGACGTAGAGGGTCTTGTCGAGCCGGATCACCCGTCATACGGGCAGGGTGCGGTAGTGGTAGACCTCGACGCGGCCGAGCGCTGCGAGCTCACGCAGGCGGGCCTCGGCGAGGCGTACGCCGCCGGCCAGGGACTCGGGTGACTCGCCGATCTCAGCTGCCCGACGGGCCAGTGCGGGTGAGTCCGGGGCGAGGAGGAGGACTCGAAGGCGGGGTGGGTCGTCGCCGTCCCGGTCGAGGTGCGGGCGGAGAAGGGAGTCCCGGAGGGCAAGTAGCCCGAGACCCCGGACGGCGAGGACGTCGAGTTCCGTCGCCGAGCGGGCCGCGCGCTGGATCTCGGCCGCTGCCGACGCCTGGTCGGAGTAGACACGAACGATCTCCGGGAACGCCGCGAGGTCGAATGCCGCGCCGGGCGTTCGACTCTCCCGCTGCGGGGCGAGGCCGAGCAGTCGTCGAGCCTCGGCCGGCATGTTCAGCCCGTCCGCGATGCGCTCGAAGACGTCGAGCCGGACCACCTCCCGCCGCCCGTTGATGATCTCGTTGACCCGGCTCTGGGTCATGCCGACCTGGGCGGCGATCCGGGCTTGGCTGGCGCCGCTGTGGTGTTGGACCCATCGGAAGGTGGCAGCGATGTCGCGGGCCCTCAGGGCAGCGCGGATCTCCGAATTCTGCCACGCGGGGTCAGGAAGCCGGATCGGTTCGAGCGCAGTCACCACAGCGGCAGTCCAGTCTCCGCGAATCCATCTCAGCGTGAGATTACCGGCCGGGTATCGAGGTCGGCGGCCCATTGCC
Organism: Kitasatospora sp. NPDC094019; assembly: GCF_044764505.1. NCBI lineage: Bacteria > Bacillati > Actinomycetota > Actinomycetes > Kitasatosporales > Streptomycetaceae > Kitasatospora > Kitasatospora sp. NPDC094019. The sequence continues at coordinate 229,853 of NZ_JBIWIF010000001.1, read as the reverse complement.
CGAATCTCGTCAGAGGATGATGCGGCTCGGATACCGCCGCCTCGGCACCAAGGAGAGCGCATGGCCTTGACCGCAGACGAGGACTGGACCGTCAGCGTCGATGGGCGCCTGGACCCTACGGCCCTGCCACCGGCGGCGGCACTGACCGCCGTCTGGCAGGCCGTGAAGGATCTGGAGCTCGGGGACCAGCAGCGCGCCGCTGTTCGCATGCTCTTCGGCACCGGGGCCACCGAGACCGTCGAGGCCGCGCTGGACGGAGGCGCGCTGGACTTCCCGGTCACCCTTCCGGCCGGCCGGATCGTCGTCCGTGTCCGGCGTGGTGACGGTCGGACCGCCAGGCAGAGGCATGCCGCGCGGTACCGGCCTGTGCAGGAGCCGCCGCGCGGACGGAACCCCGGGCTGTGGGTGGTGATGGACAGCACGACATGCGAGCCGGTCCGTGAGAAGGGGCACGTTCTGCGGTGGGGCATCGAGTCGAGCGCGTGGTCCTGGATCGGCAGAGAACTGGCCCGTAGCGACTACCAGGGGAAGGCCGGCCATGCTCGGCGCGCCTTCTGAGGAGGAACTCGGCGTCCTGCGCGCCCCGGTCCTCGACGGCCGCGGTGATCGTGTGCGTGCTGCTGCTGACGATCTGGCGCTGTGCCCCGGCCGGTGCCCGGTGGGGCGCCGGCCGGGGCATCAGGAGGCCATCGCGTCGTGGGTGCGGGTGACCTGCGCGGGCATCATGCCTTCGGCTGCTGCTGGGTGATGCAGTGGATACCGCCGCCGTTGGCGAAGATCTCGCGGGCGTCCACCAGTTCGACCGTGCGGCCCGGGTACGCCTCGGCGAGGATGGCGGCGGCCTCCTGGTCGCGGGGGTCGTCGAAGGCGCACAGCACCACGGCGCCGTTGGCGACGTAGTGGTTGATGTACGAGTAGTCGACCGGCTCGCCGTCCTCGTCCAGCAGGACGGTGGGGGCGGGCAGTTCGACGACCTCCAGCGGGCGGCCCTGGGCGTCGGTGGACGCCCGGAGGATCGCCACCAGCTCCTGGCACACCGTGTGGTCGGGGTGGGCCGGGTCCGGCTGGACGTGGGCGACGACGACGCCCGGGCGGACGAAGGAGGCGACGATGTCGATGTGGCCGCGGGTGCCGAACTCGTCGTAGTCGCGGGTGAGTCCGCGCGGGAGCCAGATCGCCTTGGTGGTGCCGAGGAAGGCGTGCAGTTCGGCCTCGACCTCCTCGCGGGTCCAGTCGGCGTTGCGGCCCTCGCCGAGCTGGACGGTGTCGGTGACGAGCACGGTGCCCTCGCCGTCGACGTGGATGCCGCCGCCCTCGTTGATCAGCCGGGAGGCGAAGCGCCGGACGCCGGTCAGCTCGGTGATGTGCTCGGCGATGTGCTGGTCCTTGTCCCAGCGGGCCCAGCCCTGGGCGCCCCAGCCGTTGAAGATCCAGTCGGTGGCGGCGAGACCGCCCTTGCCGTCGATCAGGAAGGAGGGGCCGATGTCGCGCATCCAGGCGTCGTCGAGCGGGCGCTCGACGATCTCGACCTGCTCGGAGACGTACTTGCGGGCCTCCGCCGTCTCCCCGGTGTTGACGACCAGGGTGACCGGCTCGTAGCGGACGATCGTGTTGGCGACCGCGGCCCATGCCTCGCGGCCGGTGTGCAGGTTCTCCGGGGTGTCGAAGGTGGGGTTGGTGGTGGGGAAGGCCATCCAGGTCCGGTCGTGCGGGTGCCACTCGGCGGGCATCCGGTAGCCGAGCGAGGCGGGGGCGGGGGTGGTCATCGGGAGGTCCTTCGGTGGAACGGGCGGGTGACGGTGCGGATAGTGCGGATGGTGCGGGTCAGAGGAAGTAGAGGCGGCTGAGCGAGACGCTGTCGGCCGGTTCGGAGCGCACCGGTTCGCCGTCGAGCGAGACCAGGCCGGTCTCCGTGACGTCGACCCGTCCGGTGCGGGCGTTGCGGACCAGGTCGCGCGGGCCGATGCCGCGGGTGCCGCGGACGCCGACCCGGCGGCGCCGGGTGGGCATACCGTCGGCGGCGCGGTCCAGGTAGGCGCCCTCGGCCGCCGCCCGGGCCACGAAGGCCACCGAGAGGTCGGCGGCGGTCGCGCCGTGGGCGCCGAACTGCGGTCCCAGCACGAGGGGTTCGCAGCGGTCGGTGGAGGCGTTGGGGTCGCCGACCACGCCGTAGGCGGGGAAGCCGGCCTTGAGGACCAGCTGCGGCTTGGCGCCGAAGTGGTCGGGGCGCCAGAGCACGATGTCGGCGAGCTTGCCGGTCTCGATCGAGCCGACCTCGTGCGCGAGGCCGTGGGCGATGGCTGGGTTGATGGTCAGCTTGGCGATGTAGCGCAGCACCCGCTGGTTGTCGTCGTCGGGGCCGTCGCCCTCCATCGGGCCGAGTTCGGCCTTCATCTTCCCGGCCAGGGCGAAGGTGCGGCGCACGGTCTCGCCGGCCCGGCCCATGCCCTGGGCGTCGGAGGAGGTGATGCCGATGACGCCCAGGTCGTGCAGCACGTCCTCGGCGCCCATGGTGCCGGCCCGGATCCGGTCGCGGGCCATCGCGGCGTCGCCGGGCAGGTCGGTCTTGAGGTCGTGGGCGGAGACGATCATGCCGAAGTGCTCGCCCAGGGCGTCCCGGCCGAAGGGCAGGGTGGGATTGGTGGAGGAGCCGATGACGTTCGGCACGCCCGCCATCCTCAGCACGTCGGGCACGTGGCCGCCGCCGCAGCCCTCGATGTGGAAGGCGTGGATCGTCCGGCCGTCGAGTACCCGCAGGGTGTCCTCGACGGACAGGCACTCGTTGAGGCCGTCGGTGTGCAGGGCGACCTGGACGTCGTGCTCCTCCGCCACCCGCAGCGCGGTGTCCAGGGCCCGGGTGTGCGCGCCCATGTCCTCGTGCACCTTGAAGCCGGACGCGCCGCCCTCGACCAGGGCCTCGATCAGTGGGGCCTCGTCGGAGGAGGAGCCGCGGCCGAGGAAGCCGATGTTGACGGGCCAGGCGTCGAAGGCGTTGAAGGCGTGCCGCAGGGCCCAGGGCGAGTTGACGCCGACGCCCCAGACCGGGCCGAACTCCTGGCCGATGATCGTGGTGACGCCGGAGGCGAGCGACGCCTCCATGATCCGCGGCGAGAGCAGGTGGACGTGGGTGTCGACGGCGCCGGCGGTGGCGATCAGGCCCTCGCCGGAGACGATCGTGGTGCCGGTGCCGACCACGACGTCCACGCCGTCGAGGGTGTCGGGGTTGCCGGCCCGGCCGATCGAGGCGATCCGGCCGCCGACGAGGCCGATCGAGGTCTTGCGGACGCCCTGGACGGCGTCGATCACCAGCACGTTGCTGATCACCACGTCACAGGTGTCGCGGACGGCGGCGGGCCTGAGGTGCAGGCCGTCCCGGGCGGTCTTGCCGAATCCGGCCAGGAACTCGTCCCCCGGCCGCTGCGAGTCCGACTCGACCCGGACCACCAGGCCGGAGTCGCCGAGCCGGATCCGGTCCCCGGCGCGGGGGCCGTGGACGGAGATGTAGTCGTGCGGGGTGATGGACGTCATGACTCCGCCTCCGCGTCGTCGAAGCCGGTCAGGTACCCGGTGGCGCGCGCCTTGGCGAGGGCGGCCTCCTTGGCGCCGGGGGCGTCGAGCGGGCCGTCGACCAGGCCGGCGAAGCCGATCGCGACCCGGGCGCCGCCGATCGGGACCAGGCCGACCTCGACCGTGGCACCCGGGTCGAAGCGCACCGAGGAGCCGGCGGGCACGGCCAGGTGGGTGCCGTAGGCGGCGGCGCGGTCGAAGGCCAGCCGGGGGTTGGCCTCGAAGAAGTGGAAGTGCGAGGTGACGGAGATCGGGACGGCGGAGGTGTTGTGGACGGGGACGACGACGGTCTCCTCGACCGGGTCGTAGCCGGCGCCGTCGCCGGGCAGGGCGCCGCCGGGGGCGTGCTCGCCGAGCGAGCCGGCGCCGCGGAACGGGTCGTCGACCACGGCGAGGCGGGTGCCGTCGTCGAAGACCGCCTCGACCTGGACCACGGTGACCACGTCGGGCACGCCGGGCAGCACGTCGGCGGCGGTGAGCACGGAGCGGCCGGCCTCGACGGCCTCGGCGAGGCGGCGGCCGTCGCGGGCGGCCTCGCAGACGGCGTCGGCGATGAGCGCGGTCGCCTCGGGGATGTTGAGCCGCACGCCTCGGGCGCGGCGGGCGCGGGCCAGCTCGGCTGCTGTGAAGATCAGCAGCCGGTCCCGCTCGGTGGGGGTCAGTCGCACGGTTCCTCGCTCGCGGTCGCCGGGGAGGGAGAAGTGAGGTGGGAGTGAGGGTGGGTGGGGGTGAGGGCTTTTAGAACGGCGTTCAAACGACTCCGGCCATTGAACCCGGAGCCGTCCGCCCTGTCCAGCCTTGCCGCTCGCGCGCCGTTCGGCACACGGGACGCGTCCGGTCGCCCGGGTCGGGCGGGTGGTCCGGGGCCGGACGGGCGGCCCGGGAGCGGCCGGGGCCCGCCGTCCGCCGCCCGAGCGCCGCCCGGTGCCCGAAAGTCGCCCACGGGCTTCGCAAACCTGTCCGGCGCGGGCGGCCGGATCACGCGAACCGCCTCGTGCCCCTTTCACCCCAGGTGATCGCCCGCGCACTGTTCCAAATGCCGAAAGGTGGGCATGACGATGATTGGTCAGTACCAAAGGGGGCCGACCGACCGGCGGGGGATCCGGATCCGGGCGGCCAGAGCGAGGGCGGGGGCAGGGGTGATGGACGGTCAGTCGCGATTCCCGCGGCAGCGGACGAGTTCGGGGGGCGCGTTCCGGATCACCGGGACCGGCCAGGGCGCCCCGGCGGGCACGGTGGATACAGCGGGTGTCACCCGGCCGGGCGTACCGGCACCGGGGTGCGCCCTGAACCGCCGGCTCCACCTGGCACTGGAGGCCGCCGACCTGGTCGCCGTCGGCGCGGTCCGCCACCGGCTGCGCGCCGCGCTCGGCCACTGGGGCGTGCCCGAGCTGGCCGACACGGCCGAGCTGCTCACCTCCGAGCTGGTCACCAACGCGCTGCGGCACACCGCCCGGGGGGCGGTCTTCGACGCGGTGCTCACGGGGGACCAGCGGCTGCGGATCGAGGTCCAGGACGGCGAGGCCGGGCTCCCCGGCCGCCGGCGCGATCCGGACGCGGAGTACGCCACCTCCGGCCGGGGGCTGATGCTGGTCGAGGCGCTCGCCGACTCCTGGGGCGTGCACCTGCGCGGCGACGGCAAGGTCACCTGGTTCGAACTGGCCGGCGCCGAACTCTGACACCCGGCCCCGCCGTTTGTCGCAGGAGCACTGTTCGCTGTCGAACGATGCCCGTAAGTGAAGGCGATCGGCAAGATTTCCGGCCCGTTGCCATTGCCGCTCGGCCGAACATTGGCCAGGATGGTGGGAATGTGTGCCCACGAGCGGGAAGCGGCGGGAAACTCCCACCGTCTCGACCGATGACCGCCTGTCGGCACACGACCGTCTAGCACCACCCATCACACCGCCACGCGGCCCGTCCGGACGGTCGGCGCGGTCCGCCACGGCAGCGGCAGGAGCAGCATGCCCACAGAGCCCGAGTCACCGGGGCCGGCCCTCCCGTCCGGTCCGCCCACGACCGGCTCGGGCCGGGCCAGGCCCCCCGCGCAGGCGGCCCGTCGGCACGCGCTGCGCACCGCCCCCGGTCTCGCGGCCGGCCGGCTCGCGCCGATGCTCTCCGGCGGCCTGCCGCTCTCCCCGGGCGATTCCACGCCGGACTGGCTGGAGCCGGCGATGGCGGCCAACGGCATCGGCTCCTTCGACTGGGACATCCGCCGCGACATCCTGGAGGGCGACCAGCGGGCCTGCACCATCGTCGGCCTGGACTCGGCCGAGAAGGGCCGCTTCGACCGCACCTCCGCCTCCTTCCTGGGGCTGCTCCACCCCGAGGACGCCCCGGTGGTGCGCCGCCGGGTCGAGCGCGCCGTCGCCGAGCTCGGCCAGTGCGGCGCCTACTACCGGACGGTCGGCCCGCGCGGCACCACGCGTGCCGTCCGCTTCCGCGGCCGGGTCCTCGCCGACGCCTTCGGCCGGGCCTCCCGGATGGTCGGCTTCGTCTGGGACGCCACCGTCGAGCTGCACAAGCGCGACCGCGCCGACCGGCTCGCCCTGCTGCGCGAGGAGCGTTCCCGCTTCATCAAGGAGGCCGCCCGGGCCCTCTCCGAGGCGGTCACCGTGCGCGACGTGGCCCGGGTCTTCACCGAGCTGCCGCTGCCCGGCCTGCCGCCGGACGGCCTCGTCCTGGCCTCCTTCGAGGCCGGCCGGGTGCAGATCCTCGGCGCCTCCGGCTACCGGCCCGAGGAACTGGCCGGCTACGACCGCTCGGTGCTGCCGCCGAGCCATCCCGCGACCGAGGCGCTGCGGGGCCGGGCCCCGGTGTTCTGCGCCAGCCGCGAGGAGTACCGCGAGCGCTACCCGGACGTCTGGGAGCAGGCCCGCCGCACCAGCCGCAGTTCCTGGGCGTTCCTGCCGCTGGTCGCCAGCGGCCGGGCGATCGGCGTCTGCGTGGTCAGCTTCGACGACGACCGCCAGCTGGACGCCGACGAGCGCACCCTGCTCTCCACCCTCGGCGGTCTGGTCGCCCAGTCCCTGGCCAGGGCCCGGCTGCACGACGCCGAGCACGAGCTGGCGGCGGGCCTCCAGCGGGTCATGCTGCCGCGCACCGTGCCGTCCGTGCCCGGGGTCACCACCGCCGTCCGCTACCTCGCGGCCGGCTCCGGCCTCCAGATCGGCGGCGACTGGTACGACGTGGTGCCGCTGCCCGGCGGCCACGTCGGCCTGGTCATCGGCGACGTCCAGGGCCACGACGTGCACGCGGCCGGGATCATGGGCCAGCTGCGGATCGCCCTGCGCGCCTACGCCGCCGAGGGTCACCCGCCCGCAGCCGTGATGGCCCGGGCCTCCCGCTTCCTCGCCGACCTGGACACCGACCACTTCGCCACCTGCACCTACGCCGAGGTGAACGTCGACTACGGCGTCGTCTACGCGGTGCGGGCCGGGCACCTCGACCCGGTGGTGCGGCGCGCCGACGGCACCGCCGCCAGCGTCCCGGTGGCCGGCGGGCTCCCGCTCGGCATCGCCCCCGACGAGGAGTACCGGGTCACCCGGTTCAGCCTGGACCCGGGCGAGACGGTGCTGCTCTGCACCGACGGCCTGGTCGAGTCGCGGGGCATGGACCTGGACGAGGGCATCGCGCGACTCACCTCGGTGCTCGCCGAGCCGCTCGCGGACCCCGCCCGGACCGGCCGCGACCCGCTGGAGGAGCTGGCCGACCGGATCGCCTCGCAGGCCGCCGACTCCAGCGAGCGCGAGGACGACATAGCGCTGCTGGTGCTGCGCTGGGACGGTCCCGAGGGCGGGCTCGCCGCCCAGCAGCTGCGCCGCCGGATCGGCCAGGCCGACCTGGCCCGGATCGCCGAGGTCCGGGCGGAGCTGCGGGACGCGTTGCGCCGCTGGGGTGTCGCCGAGCTGATCGACACCGCCGAGCTGCTCTCCTCCGAGCTGGTCACCAACGCGATCCGGCACACCGACCGGGACGCGATGTTCACCGCCCGGCTCTACCGGGAACCGGCCGCCGACGGCGGCCGGGCCCGGCTGCGGGTCGAGGTGGAGGACGAGTCGGACCTCTGGCCGACCCGCCGCACGCCGGGGGAGCAGGCTTCCTCGGGGCGCGGGCTGATGCTGGTCGAGGCGCTGGCCGACGGCTGGGGCGTGGAGCCCCGGGGGTCGGGCAAGCGGATGTGGTTCGAGCTCACGGTGGCGACGGCGGAGTGACCCCCGCGCGGCGCCGCCCGGGGAGCGACCCCCGGGCGTGCTGCCCGGGGGCCCCGCGGCGGCGGCCTCAGCCGAACTGCTGCTCAAGGTCCTTCAGCTTGCGCTCCAAGGAGTCGAGCCGGGGCAGCGCGACGGTGTCGTCGTCGAGCGTGAGGTCGATGGTGCGCCGTTCGGGACGGGCCGGCAGGCCCGCCTGCGCGACCGCGCCCTCCACGGCCTCGGCCCGTCCGGGCGGCTCGACCGCGGTCCGGTCGGGACCGCCCGGGCCACCCGGACCGCCGGGACCGTCGGGGCCGCCCGCTATGGCGGACTCCGGGCCGGGCTCCAGCTGCCGGGACGCCGACCCGGACCCGCCGCCGCGCGGACGCCAGGCGCCGTGGGCGCGGTTGATGGCCCTGATCTCGGCCCGCTCCCGGCGCCCCGCGAGCTTGCGGCGCTCCTTCTCCCTGGCGTTCTCGCGCTTGTCCTCGCGGACCTCGTCGACCGCCTCGTCCAGGCTCCGCACGCCCTCCAGCAGCATCAGCGACCAGGCCGCGTAGGTCTCGCGCGGGGCGCGCAGCCAGCGGACGATCCGGATCTGCGGCAGCGGGCGCGGGACCAGGCCCTGTTCGCGCAGTGCGGCCCGGCGGGTCTGCTTGAGGGCCCGGTCGAACAGCACGGCGGCCGAGAGCGACATCCCGGCGAAGAACTGGGGCGCGCCGGCGTGGCCGAAACCGCGCGGGGCGTGCACCCAGTTGAACCAGGCGGAGGCGCCGGCGAACAGCCAGACCAGCAGCCGGGAGCCGAGCGCGGCGTCGCCGTGGCTGGCCTCGCGCACGGCCAGCACGGAGCAGAACATCGCCGCCCCGTCCAGGCCGAACGGCACCAGGTACTCCCAGCCGCCGGACAGGTCGAGGTTCTGCACCCCGAACCCGACCAGGCCGTGGAAGGAGAGCGCGGCGGCGACGGCCGCGCAGCAGAACAGCAGGGTGTACGAGGCCCCGCCGTACAGGGACTCCTTGCGGCGGCGCCGTTCCTCGGACCGCTCCCAGGAATCCGCGGCGGTCCCGCCGCCGCCGGATCCGCGACTCCGGGCCAGGGCCACCAGGAGTGCGCTGACCAGCAGCGCGGCAACGCCGGTGACGGCCCAACCGAGCGGTATGTCGGACAATTTCATCGCCTGGACCAGCCTCGCTTTCCTGCGTCGCACATTCCTTTGCCGTGATGGCGGGGACCATCATGACGGATGCTCGGCCGGAGAATGGCTGATTCGCTGTCAATGCGCTGGCGAGAGGGATTTCTGGCGAGGGATAAGTCGCATTGTCATATTGAAAGCGATGGGGAATTCCCGCATTTCCGGGGGTCGGGGCCCGGCCGGGCCCCGCACCGCCGTCCGCCTTCGTCAACCCCGTGTGACGCGGGGACAGCCGGTGCACATCGCCTCGGCCCGGGCGGTGTAGACGAGGCAGCAACTGGCCCGGCACCGGTCGGAGCGATCGGTGCCGCCGGACGCGGGGGCGGTGAAGCCGGCGCCCGGCGTGAAGGGCGCGCACTCCGGCGCCGGGCGGGCGGCCCGCCGGCCCGGCGGCCCGGACGCCTCCGACGCGCCGGGCGCGAACAGCGCGGCGAGCTCCGTCCGGGCGCGCTCCTCCTCGCCGAGCAGCCCCCCGGTGTACCAGAGGCCCTCGACCACCGCGTCGGTGGCCATCGCCCACAGGGTGCGCGGTCCGCGCCGCACCTCGGGGCGGAAGGCGTCCAGCACCGGGGTGAGGAAGTCCGCCAGCGCCGAGCGGAGTCCGGCGGCCAGGGCCGCCTCGTCGGGCACCGCGCGGGCGTCCGGCGGGGGCGCGGCAAGGGGGAGGGCGGGGGAGCGGAGGCCCGCGCCCGGGGCCGCCGGATCGTCCGGCAGGCAGAGGAAGGCGCCCGGGCGGACCGTCAGCTCACCGGTGCGGCGGCGGACCGCGATGTCGCCGGGCACGAGCAGCGGCACCCGGCGCTCCAGGAACCACGGCAGCGTGAACAGCAGCGCGACCGGCCAGACGAACCGGTGCAGCCCGATGCCCGCCGCCACATCGGGCCGCAGTGGCCGCCCGTAGCGGGCCAGGGCCCGCCGGGCGTCGTGCGAGATCAGCTCGCGCAGTGCCGCCGGCCGGGCCACCAGGTCGGCCCCCGCGAGCCAGCCCCGGCCGCTGCGGGGCGGGGCGCAGCGCACCCGGAGGGCGGGGAGCACCTCGCCGAGCCGCCGGTACGCGGCCGGCCCGGCCGCGGCGGTGGCCGCCGGGCGTACGGCGGTGGCGGTGGCACCGGTGCCGGTGGTGCCGGTGGTGGTGCCGGTCGCGCCGGTGGTGGTGCCGACGGTGGTGGTGCCGACGGTGGTGGCGCGGTGGGCGGAGGGGGTGGCCGGGCCGGTGGGTCCGGCGGGTCCGGTGCCGGGACCGGACCGCCCGACGGCCGGCGCCACGGGGGTGGGGCGGGTGCTGCGCGCGCTCATGGTGGGCCCCATCGGGTCGACCGGGCGCGCCGGTCCGCCCGGACCGCGCCCGGGCCGGGGCCCGCCCGCCGCCGGCGCGCCCGGTGTGGCGGGTGCGCCGTGGCGCCGTCGCGCCGTACGTCCGGACCCGGCCGACCGGGGCCTGGCGGAGCCCGGGAACGGCAAGGCGAACCTGGCCGGGGCACTGCTCGACCCGGCCAGGTTAGGGTCACCTTAGCTGATCGGGCCCCCGGCCTGCCTCCCTATGCGTCCGTCCGGGGGAGCGCCCGGCGCGCGCCCCGCGCCCAGCTGGCGTGCGAGCCAGACCGGTACGCCCCCGAGCGCCTGCACCAGCCGGGTCGCCTCCGCCCGCAGCCGGACGGCCTCCTCGGGTTCGGACACCTCGGCCAGCGCCGCCAGCGCCGGGGCCACCCCGACCGTGAAGCCCAACTGCTCCCGCAGTCGCAGCGAGGCGTCGAAGCCCTCCCGGGCCCGCTCGTGGTCCCCGGCGGCCAGTGCCAGCGCGGCCAGGTGCCGCCAGGTCGAGGAGCGCAGCAGCTCGTCCCCGCGCTCGCCCGCGCCCTCGTGGGCCCGGCGGTAGGCGATCCAGGCCGCCGTCGGGTCGTGCAGCAGGTTCTCCGCCACCAGCCCCCGGCGGAAGTCCAGCAGCGGCCGGCCCGGCGCGTCCGGCGGCAGCAGCGCCGAGGTGCGGCCGAGCGCGGCCTGCGCCTCGTCGAGGCGGTCGCGGGCGCCCAGCACACTGGCCACGTACGCCAGGAAGCCCCGGGCGCAGGCCGCCGCCGCGCGCTGCTCGGTGCCGGCCGCGGTGGCCTCGGCCAGCCGCAGGGCCTGCTCCGCCTGACTCCAGTTCGCGGCGGTGAACAAGCATTGCTCGATCAGGAGTTCGGCCCTGACCAGAGCTGCCGCCGGGTCGCGTTCGGCGGCCGGCCGCAACAGATCGGCGGCCTCCCGCCAGCACGCCCGGGACCGCAGCCGCCACACGGTGTCCCCCGGCTCCGGGGGCGCCGCCCGCCCCGGTGCGTCCAGACCGCTCGGGCCCCATCCGTGCTCCGACAACGCCACCTCCTTGTGTGCGCCATCCAGCAGGACGCGGGCCCTCCCCGTTCGTGGCACGACACACCACAGGCCCGCGCTGTGGCGGCAATTCAACACGGGGGCGAGCTTGTGCACCAGATCACGAGCGGAGGTTGTTGCGCGCGGCCGGGTTTTCGTCTAAACGATCAGTGGCGGATCGGTCCGGGCCCGAACGGGGGCTCAGGACGTCCAGCCGGTCTCCATCAGGGCCTCGGCGGCGCCGTTCGCCGGCTGCGGCACCCCCGCCAGATCCAGGCTGAACAGGGCCACCAACAGCTGCTCCCCGCGCACGGTGGCCTGGTGCGAATAGCCCGCAAGAGTGAACATCGCGGCGGCCATCTCCTCCGCGTGCAGGGTCTGCAGCCACAGGCACTCGACCGACTTCACGTCCGCCGGCTCGGTCCAGGTGTCCACCTGGGCGACCATCCGGCTGCCCAGCAGCGTCACCCCGTCGCGCTCCTGGGCCTCCGTCAGCTCCAGGTCGTCGAAGCCCAGCCACTCCAGGTAGCGGGCGGCGGTGAACACCGCGTCCTGCGAGGTCCGCACCGGATGCGGGCGGAACGGCGCCCGTCGGCGCCACTGCGCGGCCTGCCCGCCGCCCCCGGTGGCCGGTGGCGCCGCGGTGGGCGGGGCGTCCAGGGAGTGCGCGGGGCGGGCCGGGTGCGGGTGGGAGGCGCGCGGCCCGGCGGTGGCGCCCAGCGGGCCGGCCGCCGCCCCGCCGCCGAGCCTGGTCGTCCGGTCGACCGGGAGCCGCACGGTGGCCCCGCAGTTGCAGGTGAACTCGGGCTGCGGCCACTGGTCGGAGCGGCCGCAGTGCGGACAACGCATGCTCAGCCAGGAGTCCTCCCAGGACCGGAAGCGCACCTGCACCGGTACGCCGCCGCGCAGCAGCGGGACCTTGAGCGAGGCGCCGCACGGGCACGGCAGCGAGGGCGGCTCGTAGAGGTGCTCCCGTCGGCAGGCGGGGCAGCGGATCGCCCGGGCGCCACCCGCCGCCCCCGGGCCGCGCCCGGCCGGGTCGTGTCCGGTGAAGTCGTCGGGCAGTCCGGCCATCGCGGGGCACCGTCCGTTCGAATCGGGGGTGGAGTGACGCCTCCCATGCTCCCCGAAACCTGGGAGGTGCGGCGCGGAATGCGGCAATCCTCAGGGACGAATCAGGGGTGCGGGCCCGAATCCTCGCCGGTGAGGAGGAGGGTGGTCCCCCTCCGGCGGGAGTCCCGGCCCGGTGGGCGTCCCGGTCCGGCGGAGGCGGCGGGCGGTGGGGGCGGCGGGCGTCACCCCGCGCCCCAGCGGGCGAGGTCGGCGGGCGTGTCCAGGTCGTCCGGGGAGGCGATGTCGGCGCACTCGACCGGGACCAGCTCGTCGGCGTGCGCCGCCAGCAGGGCCCGGGCCCCGGCGTCCCCGCGCGCGCCCGCGGCCGCCTCGGCGAGGTGCCCGGCCCCGATCAGCACCGGGTGCCCGCGTCGCCCGCCGTACGTCGCCGCGGCCAGGGCGGCCCCGGCCCGGTGCGCGGCCAGCAGCCGGGCCACCGCGGCCGGCCCCACCCCGGGCGTGTCGACCAGCATCACCAGCACCGCCGAGGTGCCCGCGGGCAGCGCGCCCAGGCCGGCCCGCAGCGAGGAGCCCATGCCGCTCTCCCAGCCCGGGTTGGCCACCAGCCGGCACCCCGGCAGATGGGCCGTGGAACGCACCCGCTCCCGGTCCGCGCCCAGCACCACCGTCACCTCCCGGCAGCCGCCCGCCCGGGCCGCCGCCGCGGCGTGCTCCACCAGCGGCCGCCCCCGGTAGGGCAGCAGCGCCTTCGGCCGTCCGCCCAGACGCCGCCCGCCCCCGGCGGCCAGCACCAGCGCGGTGACCGTGTCCCTCTGTTCCATGGGCCCAGCCTGCCGGGCCCGGCGGCCGGGGCACAGTCCCGCCGCCGGGTGTTGGACGATCACACGAGCGGGGGCGGCGGCCGGTGGCCGCGCCCCGGCGGTTCGGCCGCTGGTGCTCCCGCCGCAGGGCCCCTGTACTGGGCGGATGAGCAGCGCGTCGAGGAACAGTGCGTCGGGGGACAGCGGATCGGTGGCCGGTGTGTCGGGCGCCGATGCGTCGGTGGCCGATGCGTGGGTGGCCGGTGCGTCGGGCGCCACCGCGCCGGGAGCGGCCGTCGCCGTACCGGAGCCCGACGTGACGGGCGGCCCCGTGCCGGGCGGCGCCGGGCCGGCGCTCCCCCTGGTGGACCGGTACGGGCGGGTGCACACCGATCTGCGGGTCTCGCTGACCGACCGGTGCAATCTGCGCTGCACCTACTGCATGCCGGCCGAGGGCCTGGACTGGCTGCCCCGGGCGGAGGTGCTGGACGACGACGAGGTGGTCCGCCTGGTGCGGATCGCCGTCCGCCGGCTCGGCATCACGGCGGTCCGCCTCACCGGCGGCGAGCCGCTGCTGCGGCGCGGCCTGCCCGCCCTGGTCGGCCGGATCGCGGCGCTCGGGCCGGAGGTGTCGCTGACCACCAACGGCATCGGCCTGGCCAGGACCGCCGAGGCGCTGCGCGCCGCCGGCCTGCACCGGGTCAACGTCAGCCTGGACACCCTGCGCCCCGAGCGCTACGCCGCGCTGACCCGCCGGGACCGGCTCGCCGACGTGCTGGCCGGGCTGGCCGCCGCCCAGGCGGCCGGGCTCGCGCCGGTGAAGGTGAACGCGGTGCCGGTGCGCGGGGTCAACGACGACGAACTGGCCGAGCTGCTCGGCTTCGCCGTCCGGCACGGCTACCGGATGCGTTTCATCGAGTCGATGCCGCTGGACGCGCAGGGCGCCTGGGACCGGGAGCGGATGGTCACCGCGGACGAGATCCTGGCGCGCCTCGGCGAGCGCTTCGACCTGAATCCGGTCGGCCGGGCCGGGAACGCCCCGGCCGAGGAGTGGCGGATCGCAGGGACGGACGCGGTGGTGGGCGTGATCGCCTCCGTCACCCGCCCGTTCTGCGGTGGCTGCGACCGGGTCCGGCTCACCGCCGACGGGCAGCTGCGCAACTGCCTGTTCGCCACCGAGGAGTCCGACCTGCGCGCGCTGCTGCGCGGCGGCGCCGACGACGGCCGGGTGGAGGCCGCCTGGCGGGCCACCATCGGCCGCAAGGGCCCCGGCCACGCCATCGGCGGCGCGGACTTCGTCCGTCCGGCCCGCCCGATGTCGGCCATCGGCGGCTGACCTGCCAGGTCGCCCGGGCCCGGTCGCCCGGCCCAGGCCCCGGCTGGAACTGCGGCTCCGACTGCGGCTCCGACCGCGACTACGGCCGCGGCGGGGCCGGTCGGGCGAAGTGCGCGCGGTAGGCGCGCGGGGTCATGCCGATCCGCAGCAGCAGGTGGCGGCGCAGCGAATCAGCGGTGACGAAGCCGGTCCGGGCGGCGACCCGGTCCACCGTCAGCTCGGTCGACTCCAGCAACTCGCGTGCCTGCTCAAGTCGTTGGGTGAGCAACCAGTGCAGTGGAGTGGTGCCCGCCTCGGCCCGGAAGCGGCGGTTGAGGGTCCGTACGCTCACCCCCGCGTGCGCGGCCAGGTCGGCCAGGGTGAGCGGCTCCGCCAGCCGGGCCAGCGCCCAGGCCCGGGTGGCGGCGAGCGAACTCCCCGCCGTTGAACCGCTGTCCGCGGCCGTCACCGGCGTCGGCAGGAGCTGCGCCCGGCCGCCCTCGCGGACCTCCGAGAGCGCCGCCAGCCGGGCCACCGCGTTGGCCACCGCCGCGCCGTGGTCGGTCCGCACCATGTGCAGGCACAGGTCGATGCCGGCGGTCAGTCCGGCCGAGGTGAGCACCGGGCCGTCGTCGACGAACAGCGCGTGCGGGAGTACCCGCACCTTGGGGAAGCGGTGCTCCAGGGCGCCCGCCTGCACCCAGTAGGTGGTGGCGCTGTGCCCGTCCAGCAGCCCGGCCTGGGCCAGGACGAAGGCGCCGGTGCAGATCGAGGCCATCCGCGCGCCCCGGTCCGCCGCCGTGCGCAGGGCGGCGAGGATCCGTTCGTCGGCGTCGGCGCGGGAGGCGGACCCGGTGACGAGGACGGTGTCGGCCTCGGCGATCGCCTCCAGGCCGTGCGGGACGACGATCCGGAGGCTGCCGGTGGTGGCGATCGGCCCCGGTTCGGCGGTGCAGATCCGTACCCGGTAGGCCGGGGCGCCGTCGAGTTCGGCCGAGCCGAAGACGAGGTCGGGAATGGTGAGGTCGAAGGCGGTCACCGGCGGCACCGCGACCACCGCGACCCGGTGCACACCGGTGGAGCGGGCGGCCGGCCGGGAGGCGATGGGCCGGACTCCGGCGGGCCGGGAGGCGGCCGCGCCGTCGGCCGGGCTGTCGGCCGGGGCGGAGCGGGTGGTGGGGGGCATGGCCAGAACCTCCGGAACCTTGGCAGCCCGGGCCCTGCCGCGCGGCCGGGTCCCGAAGGAGAGTTGATCACGGCGCCGACGCCCCGGCGCCACCCACCCCAACGGCAGCCCAGGAGCCTCCCATGTCCTTCCACGTTGTCACCGGCGCCGGCCCGACCGGCACCGCGACCGCCCTGCTGCTCGCCGGCTCCGGCGAACGGGTCCGGCTGGTCACCCGGCGCGGCACCGGCCCCGAGCATCCGGGCATCGAGCGGATCGCCGCCGACGCCACCGACGCCGACGCCCTCACCGCGCTGGTCGAGGGCGCGGCCTCGCTGGTCAACTGCGCCGCTCCGCCCTACCACCGCTGGCTCACCGGGTTCCCGCCGCTCGCCGCCGGGCTGCTGACCGCCGCCGAACGCACCGGCGCGGGCTTCGTCATGCTCGGCAACGTGTACGGCTACGGGCCGGTCGACGGCCCGCTCACCGAGGACCTGCCCGCTGCCCCGACCAGCCGCAAGGGCGCGCTGCGGGCGGCCCTGTGGGAGCAGGCGCTCGCCTCGCACCGGGCGGGCCGGGCGCGGGTCACCGAGGTGAGGGCCAGCGACTTCCTCGGTCCGGGTGCCACCTCGCTGTTCGGGTTCACGGTCGTGCCCGCCGTGCTGGTCGGTGAGCCGGTCGGCTACCCCGCCGATCTGGACGCGCCGCACAGCTGGAGCCGTCTCGGCGACGTGGCCGCGACCCTGGTCGCCGCCGCCCGCGCCGAGGCTTCCTGGGGCCGGGCCTGGCACGTGCCCAGCACCAGTGAGGCGTCCGCCCGGGAGGTGGCCCGGCGGCTGGCGGCGGCGGCCGGGGCGCCGGAGCCCGCGCTCACCGCCGTCGAGCCGGCCGAACTGGCCCGCTCGGGGGACGAAGTCCTCGCCGAGGTGGTGGAGATGGCCTATCTGTACGACCGGCCGCTGCGGCTGGACTCGACGCGTACGGAGGAGGTGCTCGGGGTGGCGGCGACGCCGTTCGACGAAGTGGTCGAGGAGATCGTCCGCGACGCGCGGTCGTAGCCGGGGCGGGGCCGGGGACGGTCCGGTGCCCGGTGTGAGCTTCACCATGATCGAAATGCTCCGGGTTGTGGTGGCTTGACCGGATGGGGGCCGGCTGGTCTGCTGGTGCGCCGTCAGCCGCCCACCCATCCGGGGAGTCCACCGTGCCCGCCCGTCGCCCTGTCCTGTCCGTCGCCTCCGTGTTCCTGATATCCACCCTGGCGCTGAGCGGTTGCTCCGGCGCCGGGACGCGCAGTGAGGACGCCGCGCCCGCCGGGGCCGGCGCCGTCGGCCCGGGCACCAGTCCGCTGGACAACCCGGACGGCACCAAGCCCGGTCTGGCGCCGCTGGCTTCGCCCGAGGAGCAGAAGGCGGGCCGGGAGCTGATCGCCAGGGTCGCCACCGCCGCGACCGGCCCCAAGGACGGCTACGACCGCAACGAGTTCGGCCCCGCGTGGACCGACAGCGTGGACGGCGTTCCCGGCGGCCGCAACAACTGCGACACCCGCAACGACCTGCTGGCCCGCGACGGTTCGGCGGTCGAGCGCAAGGACGGCTCGAAGTGCGTGGTCACCGCGATGACCATCCTCGACCCGTACACCGGGAAGACCGTGCGGTGGAGCAAGCAGCAGGCGTCGAAGATCCAGATCGACCATGTGATGCCGCTGTCCTACGACTGGCAGATGGGCGCGCGCGGGTGGGACAAGGCCAAGCGGGTCCAGATCGCCAACGACCCGCTGAACCTCATCCCCGCCGACGGCTCGCAGAACGCCTCCAAGGGCGACTCCGGCCCGTCCGCCTGGCTGCCCGCCGACCCGCGGATACGGTGCGCGTACGCGGTCCGCTTCGCGCAGGTGTCGCTGAAGTACCAACTGCCGGTGACGGAGGCCGACAAGAAGACGATGCTGCAGCAGTGCGGCGGCTGACGCCTGATCGAGGGGAGGGCTGCCGTCGGCGGTGTGATGGTCGGGTGATATTCGTGTGCGGTGCATTCGATGATCACCCGACTCTCGCGACGCGCCCTGCCCGCCGTCGCCGCGGCCGTTCTGCTGGCCGCCTGCGGCGGCACCGGCGGCTCCACCGGCGCGGCCTCCACCGCGCCGACGACCGCCCCGACGACGTCCGCGGACCCGACCGCCCCGGCGGCCGTCCCCACGCCCACCCCGACGCCGACCCCGACCGTGAAGCCGACCGGCCAGGCCGACCCGGCACTCGGCTCCTTCTACGGCCAGCAACTCGCCTGGGCGGCCTGCAAGGACGACCCGAAGACGGCGAAGACCGACGAGTCGGCGGTCCAGTGCGCGACCCTCAAGGTCCCGCTGGACTACGCGAACCCCTCCTCCGGGGAGACGCTGGACATCGGCGTGGCCCGGATCACCGGCTCCAAGCCCGGGGAACGGACCGGTTCGCTCCTGGTCAACCCGGGCGGGCCGGGCGGCAGCGGGGTGTCCATGGTCCAGGGCGGCCAGAAGGACTACGACGGTCCGCTGCGCGACCACTACGACATCGTCGGCTTCGACCCCCGCGGCACCGGCCTCAGCGCCCCGGTCAACTGCCTGGACGACAGGGCCCGGGACACCTGGGCCACCACCGACGCCCTCGGCCCCGAGCACGGCAAGCTGCTCGCGGACGCGTGCCGGGCCAAGTACGGCACCCTGCTGGAGCACCTCGGCACCCGCGACACCGCTCGCGACATGGACGTGCTGCGCGCGGCGCTCGGCGACCGGAAACTCACCTACCTGGGCCTGTCCTACGGCACCTACCTCGGCAGCGTCTACGCGGAGGAGTTCCCGGACCGGGTCGGCCGGCTGGTGCTGGACGGCGCGGTCGACCCCGCCAAGCCGATCGCCCAGAGCAACATCGAGCAGTACGCGGGCTTCGAGCGCTCGCTCCAGGCGTTCGCCGCCCACTGCGCCAAGCAGGCGCAGTGCCCCCTCGGCAAGGATCCGGACCAGGCGGCGGGCAAGCTCGCCGACTTCCTCGACGGGCTCAAGCAGAAGCCGCTCACCACCACCGGCGGCCGGGTGCTCACCTCCGCGGCCGCCTGGACCGGCGTGGTCGAGGGGCTCTACGGGGACGAGAGCGGCTGGGACTCCCTGGCCAACGCCATCGGTTGGGCCATGGTCCGGGGCAAGGGCGACAACCTGTTGGCCTACGCCGACTCGTACAACAAGCGGGACAAGGACGGTCACTACAACGTCTCCGCCGACGCCTACACGGCGATCTACTGCGCGGACGGGGCCACCGACGTCCTCACCGGGGCGGCACTCGACGCCGCCTACGCCGAGATGGCCGCCAAGGCGCCGCTGATCAGCCGGCACGAGCCGGGAGCGGCGCTGTTCGACCCCGACTGCCGCAGCTGGCCGTTCCGTTCGCCGGAGAAGGCGCACCCGATCGTCTCGAAGGCCACGACCCCGATCGTGGTGGTCGGCTCGACCGGCGACGCGGCCACGCCCTACGCCAACTCCGAGAAGCTCGCCACCCAGTTGGGCAACGCCGTGCTGCTCACCCGCGAGGGCGAGGGCCACACCGGTTACGGGCACAGCGCGTGCATCCGGGACGCCGTGCACGCCTACCTGGTCGACGGCACCGTGCCGGCCGCCGGGACCCGCTGCGCGACCGACGCCGCCCGGTGAGCCGGCGCGACCGGCGCGACTGACGTGACGGAGGGGCGGGGCGCCGTCCGCGGGGTGACGGCCGGGTGATATTCGTGTGCGGTGGACTCGATGACGACCCGGCTCTCACGACGTGCCCTGCCCGCCGTCGCCGCGGCGGTGCTGCTGGCGGCCTGCACCGGCACCGGCGGCACCACCACCGGCGCCGCGGGTGAGGCTGTCGGCCCGGCAGTGGCCGCGGCGGACACGCAGTCGGCCCCGGACCCGGCGCTCCGGTCCTACTACGGCCAGCAACTCGCCTGGGCGGCCTGCGAGAACGCTCCCAGGACCGAAGGCGTCGACCCGGCTTCGGTGCGCTGCGCGACCCTCCAGGTGCCGCTGGACTACGCCGACCCGTCCGGCGCCACCATCGGCGTGGCGGTGGCCCGGGTCGCCGCCGCCCGGCCCGGGCAGCGGGCCGGTTCGCTCCTGGTCAACCCGGGCGGGCCGGGCAACAGCGGCGTCGACGCCGTCCTCGGCGGCCAGCGCGACTACGACGGCCCGCTGCGCGACCACTACGACATCGTCGGCTTCGACCCCCGCGGAACCGGCCGCACCGCCCCGGTCAACTGCCTGGACGACAGGGCCCGGGACAGCTGGCTCACCACCGACAACCCCGGGTCCGAGCACGGCAAGCTGCTCGCGGACGCGTGCCGGGCCAAGTACGGCACCCTGCTGGAGCACCTCGGCACCCGCGACACCGCTCGCGACATGGACGTGCTGCGGGCGGCGCTCGGCGACCGGAAGCTGACCTACCTGGGCCTGTCCTACGGCACCTACCTCGGCAGCGTCTACGCGGAGGAGTTCCCGGACCGGGTCGGCCGGCTGGTGCTGGACGGCGCGATCGACCCCGCCAAGTCCATCGCCGAGACCAACATCGAGCAGTACGCGGGCTTCGACCGCTCGCTGCGCGCCTTCGCCGCCCACTGCGCCGAGCAGTCGCCGTGCCCGTTCGGCACCGACCCGGGCAAGGCGGCCGTCCGGGCCGCCGACTTCCTCGACGGGCTCAAGCGGAAGCCGCTCACCACCACCGGCGGCCGGATCCTCACCTCCGCCGCCGCCTGGGCGGGCGTGATGGACTCCCTCTACGGCGACGAGGGCGGCTGGGACGGTCTGGCCTCCGCCATCGGGTGGGCCATGGACCGGGGCAACGGCGACTACCTGCTCGCCTACGCCGACTCCTACAACAAGCGCGGCGGGGACGGCCGTTACGGCGCCGCCGCCGACGCCTACACCGCGATCTACTGCGCCGACGGGGCCACCGACGTCCCGACCGGGGACGCGCTGCGGGACGCCTACGCCCGGCTGGCCGCCAGGGCGCCGCTGATCAGCCGGCACGAGCCGGCGGCGGTGCTGTTCGACCCCGACTGCCGCAGCTGGCCGTTCCGTTCGCCGGAGAAGGCGCACCCGATCGTCTCGAAGGCCACGACGCCGATCCTCGTGGTCGGCTCGACCGGCGACGCGGCGACCTCGTACGCCAACGCCCAGCAGCTGGTCGCCCAACTGGGCAACGCGGTGCTGCTCACCCGGGAGGGCGAGGGGCACACCGGTTACGGGCACAGCGCCTGCGTCCGGGCGGCGGTGGGTGCCTACCTGGTCGACGGCACCCTGCCGGTCGCCGGGACGCGCTGCGCGAGCGACCGGGGATAGCGCGACGGCGGGGCGCCCTCCCGGTGTTCGTCCGGGAGGACGCCCCGTCCGTCGGGGGGCTGCCGGGTCAGGAACTCGGCGGCTGCGTCAGGTCGTAGAAGGTCGACCCGCCGACCGTGCGGGCGGTGTAGTGGCTCGCCACCCACTCCTCGATCTGCGAGGTCATCGAGTCCGAGGACCCGCCGCCGGGGCCGGTCATGGTGGTCATGCCGTTCGCTCCCGCCGCCTCGGCCGAACCGCCGCCGGTGCGGCGCGACTCGCCGCCGATGAACCAGTGCACCTTGCCTTCCTTCACGTACTGCTGGAAGGCGCTCAGGCTGAGCGACGGGTCGCTGCTGTTGAAGCCACCGAGGGCCATCACCGGGACGTCGGAGGCGAGTTGGTAGCTGGCCGCGTTCTGCGAACCGGAGGTCGCGCCGGCCCAGCGGTAGCGGTCGGCGTCCTGCTTCAGCAGGGCGGCCGCCTCCTCGCTCACCCGGGCGCCGTTCAGCAGCCCGTTCATCCCGCCGGGGCCGCCCTGACCGCCCTGACCGCCGAAGCCGCCGGGGCCGCCCTGACCGCCGAAGCCGGTGTAGGGGCCCTGGGCGCCGCCGCCGTCGCCGTTCGGGACCCGGCCGGTGCCCCGGCCGCCGTCCTGCTGCGGGAAGCCGGGGACGGTCTGGTTCCCGCCCTGGCCACCGCCCTGGCCCATGCCCTGGCCGCCGTTCTGAGGAGGCGTCACCATCCGGCCGTTGAGCCACAGTCCCGGCGCACCGCCGCCCGCGCCGCGCCCGCGCATGCCGCCGGGGCCGAAGCCGCCCGCGACCGAGGGCCCGGCCAGCACGATCGAGCCCTGGTGCGCGGTGTTGACCGTCTCCACGGCGTACGCCGCCGGGCCGCCCAGCGCCGCCGCCGCGCCCACCAGGCCCGCCACGGCGGTCACCCGCCCGGCAAGCCGCCGTGCCCCGGCGCGCCCGTCGGCCGGGGCGTCGGCCGGGGCATCCGTCGCAGGACCGCCGGGGGCGGCGGACGCGAGCCGGGCCCCCAGCGGACCGGCCACCAGCAGTGCCACCGCCGCGAGCAGCCCGCCGGCCAGCACCGTCGGCCGCAGCCACGGCAGGAAGTCGGAGCTCCGTCCGAGCAGCACGTACGCCCACACCGCCGTCCCGGCGAGCGTCGCGGCCAGCACCGCCGCGTACGGCAGCCGGTGCCGGGCCCGCCAGAGGCCGTCCACGCCCATGCCGACCAGCGCGGCCACCGCCGGGGCCAGCGCCACCGTGTAGTACTGGTGGAAGATCCCGGACATGAAGCTGAAGGTCAGCGCGGTGCACAGGAGCCAGCCGCCCCAGAGCAGGAACGCCGCGCGGGCGGTGTCCGTCCGCGCGTGCCGCCGGGTGGCCCACAGGCCGAGCAGCAGCAGGACCAGCGCGGCGGGCAGCAGCCAGGCGATCTGCCCGCCGATGTCGCCGTCGAACAGCCGGGTGAGGCCGGTCTCGCCCCAGCCGCCACCGCCGCGCGCACCGCCGGGCGGCCCGCCGGCGGTCGCACCGCCGGGGCCGTTGCCGAGGATCGCCTCGGCCCCGACCGGGAGCCGGCCCCGGCCACCGCCGCCGACGCTGCCGGTCTCGTCGCCGTTGAGCCGCCCCAGGCCGTTGTAGCCGAAGGTGAGGGACAGGAAGCTGTTGTCCTGCGAGCCGCCGATGTAGGGGCGCGCCGACGCCGGCACCAGTTCGACGATCGCGACCCACCAGCCGCCCGCGACCACCATCGCCAGGCCGCCGGCCAGCAGTTGCCGGACCCGCCGCCACAGCCCGGTCGGCGCCACCGCCAGGTAGAGCAGTGCGAAGGCGGGCAGGACCAGGAACGCCTGGAGGGTCTTGGTGAGGAACGCCAGCCCGAGCATCACCCCGGTGAACACCAGCCACCGGGTGCCCGCGGCCTCGATCGCCCGCACCAGCCCGTAGGCGGCCAGGGTCAGCAGCAGGACCAGCAGCGCGTCCGGGTTGTTGAAGCGGAACATCAGCGCCGCCACCGGTGTCAGCGCGAAGGCCAGACCGGCCAGCAGCCCGGCGAGCGGCGAGAAGCGCCGCCGCACCGTCGCGTACAGGGCGCCGACGGTGCCGACGGCCATCAGCGCCTGCGGGGCCAGCACCGACCAGGAGGAGAGCCCGAACACCCGGGCCGAGAGCGCCATCGGCCACAGGGCCAGCGGGGGCTTGTCGACGGTGATGAAGTTCCCGGCGTCCGAGGAGCCGTAGAAGAAGGCTTTCCAGCTCCGGCTGCCCGCCTGGGCGGCGGCGGAGTAGAAGGAGTTGGCCCAGCCGGAGGCGGACAGGCCCCAGAGGTAGAGGACGGCGGTGGCCGCCAGCAGGGCGAGCAGCGAGGGCCGGACCCAGCGCGGGTCCTCCGGGCGGCCTTGCCAGGTCCGGGCGGGGAGGGTGCGCAGCCGTCCGGACCAGGACGCCGGGCCCTTGGGACCGGTGGGCGGCAGCGGGAACTCCGGGAACAGCGGCGGGTGGGCGGGCCGCCCGGGTGCCGCCCCCTCCGGCGCGGAGGCGGGCGGCAGCAGCGGGGGCGGGAAGTCCCCGGCCTCCGGCCAGGGCTCGCCGGCCGGCGGGGTGAGGCTGGTCGTGGTCATGGGCGCTACGCTCGGGCGCCCGGCTGAGAGAACGGTGAGACGCGGGTATGAGCCGTCTGTGATCCTCGTCCTCCCTGCTCGGAGGAGTGGTGCGGTTGCGCCGTTCGGGGTGCCGTCGCGCCGTCGGGGCGCCGCTACGCCGAGGGATGCCGCCGCGCCGTAGGGATGCTGCCGCGCCGTCCGGGGCGCCGCTACGCGGGCTGGGGCACCGTCAGGTGCTTGCCGAGCCACTCCAGCGCGGGCGGGATCTCCCTGGTCCAGGTGTGGAAGTTGTGACCGCCGGTGTCCAGGGTGATGGTGGACAGCTTGGTCGGTGCCTTGAACGAGCCGACCATGGCCTGGGTGCCCTCGTAGTTGTTCTCGTCGTAGCTGGTGGCGAGCAGCAGCGCGACCGGCTCGGCGGGCTTGTTCCGCAGTCGCCAGACCAGGTCGTTCTCCTGCTTCAGCCGGTCGTTGCCGGCGAACAGGTCGCCGGTGGTCTCGTCGATCGGCGCGGTGTAGTAGCCGGAGAGCGAGATCGCGGACCGGTACGCGTCCGGCTTGCGCAGCGCGAACTTGAGGGCACAGTAGCCGCCGGTGGAGTTGCCGATCACGGCCCGGCTGCCCGGGTCGGTGCCGATCCGGTAGCCGGAGGACATCGCCTTGGGCAGGTCGCTGGTGAAGAAGGTCTCGACCTGCGGCCCGCCGGGGACGTCCATGCACTCGGTGTCGCGGTTGCCGACCAGGGTCGGGCGCATCAGCACCAGGACGGTCGGCGGCAGCTTCTTCTCCTCGATGGCGGTGAGGGCGGAGGCGGGGTACTGCATCAGCGTGATGAGCTTCTCCGCCGAGCCCGGGTACCCGGCCAGCACCAGGGCCATCGGGAACCTGCTCTGCGCGTACTCGGGCTGGAAGTACTGCGGCGGCAGGTAGACGAAGGCGTCGCTGCTCAGGCCGCTCTGCGTCCCGCGGACCGAGACCTCCTGGATCAGTCCGGAGCGGTCGCGGGCCGATCCCTGCGCGGAGTACATGTTCTTCTCCCCGGTGACGGAGAGGGTGGAGGCCGCGTTCGGCTGGTGGTCGACGACCGTGCCGGGCTTGCCGTTGGTGCCGAGCAGGTCGCTCCAGGAGCTGTAGAAGCCGAAGTAGCCGTTGGCGATCAGTCCCATCGCGACGAGCACCGCGAGCTGGGTGGCGAGGAAGGCGCCGATCCGCCCGGTCCACGCCTTCCAGCCGTGTCCGCCGAACCTCGGCCAGAGCCACATGGTGGCGGCGAAGACGCCGACCGCGAGCACGGCGGCGATGATCTGGAGCGGGAATCCCGTGAGGCTGAGCACCCGTCGATCGTAGTTGACCCGCCCCGACCCTCCGCGCGCCCCTTTATGCTCCCCATATACGCTTCGACGCGCTGCAAGTGCGCCCTGTTGACCGCCTCTTGTCGGGTCGGGATCATGTCGGCGGGGACGAGCAGACTGCACGGAGTGTGCATGAGAGAGCACCGAGAGAACATCCGGGGGAACGCCATGAGGTCCTTCATCAAGGTCGGCACGGCGGTCGGCGCCGCGATGCTGCTGGCTGCCTGCTCCGGGGGCAGCAGCGGCGGATCGGGCGGCAGCGGCGGCAGTTCGGCGGCGTCGAGTCCGTCGGACGGCTTCAGCGCGCTGCCCGCGCCCACCTATACGCCGACACCCACGCCGACCCCGACGCCGTACGGGCCGGTCCTGGCCGGCTACGTCGACCCGGTCGGCACCGCGCTCGGCAAGATCAACCCCGCCGCCGACCTGACCGGCTTCATGGCCGCGCTCCAGGAGGCGGCCGGCGCCGCCAACTCCGCCAGCAGCGGTCTCGGGCTGAGCGACACCCCGGTCGCCGTCGGCACCACCAAGCGCCAACTGGTGACGGCGTTCTCGCAGCTCGCCACGGACCTGACCAAGATCCGGACGGACATCAAGGCGAAGACCTACTGCACCACCGGCTCCGCCTTCGCCCAGGTCGGTCTCTCGGAGGGCCTCAAGGCCGTCCCCGGCGCCCTCGCCGAGATGACCGCGGCCGGCTACACCACCAACTTCGCCGTCCCGCAGACCCCGCAGCCGCAGACCCGGAGCCTGGACAACGGCGCCTTCGTCACCAAGGGCAAGCTGCGCGGCGAGGGCGAGCTGAACATCGACAACGCGGAGGGCAGCACCGACTCCGTCGTCACGCTCTCCAAGACCGGCAAGGCCGTCCACTCGCTGTACGTCGGCAAGGGCAAGAAGGCGTCGATCAAGGGCATCGAGGACGGCACCTACGACGTGTTCTTCTCCGACGGCATCGACTGGGACCCGACGCTGAAGATGTTCACCCAGGACTGCAGCTACACCAAGTTCGACGAGACGATGGAGTTCGAGACCGGCAAGACCTACTCGATCTGGTCGATCACGCTGACCGCCAAGGTCGGCGGCAACGCGAAGACCAGCGACGTGGACGAGCAGAACTTCCCGCAGCCGTAGCGCGCGGTCGGGGCCGGGCGGCCGTAGTGCCCGGCCCTGGCCTGCGCGCGGGCCCGGTCCGGTGTCCGGACCGGGCCCGACCGCGTTCCGGCCCGGTCCGACCCGCACCCCCGGAACGGCGGCAGCGCGATCGGATGCCCGGGGGGACGGCCCTTCGCTGCCCGGCGGCCGGGCCCCCGCTGCCCGGGAGACCCCGGCGCGGCGTCGGGGTCCGGGTCCGGGTCCGCTGACGGCGGGATTCGGGCGCGGTCCGCTCCCAGTCAATTGTCAGTGGCCCATGCCACACTCCCGCCATGGCACCCGAACCGCTCGCCGCCCTCACCTTCGCCGCCTGGCGCCGGCTCGACCTCGCCGCCGCCACCCGGATCGCCGCCCAGGCCGCCGACGGCGCGGGCGGGCGGCTGGAGCGCGTCGAGACGGTCGAGCACCTGGGGGCGCCGCTGCACCGGGTGCTGGTCGAGCGGGGCGGGCGGATGTTCGCGCTGATACCCGGCGGGCGGGTCGCCGTCGGCTACGACGTGGCGGCCTGGCGGCCGTCCGCCGAACTCCTCGCCGGCTACCGGGAGGAGAGCGCCGATCAGGGCTTCGGTGACGCGGACCCGCGCGCCCACCTCGCCCGGGTGCTCAGTCCGCGCCGGACGGTCACCGTGCCGACCCTGCTGATGGCGGTCGAGGACGAGCCGATCGAGGAGGTGCCCGCCGACATGCCGGCCGTCCTCGCCCGCGAGGGCCTGCGGCTGCCGACGTCCGACGAGTGGGAGCACGCCTGCGGAGCCGGCGCCCGCACCCTCTTCCGCTGGGGCGACGAGTGCCCGCTCGACCGCCTCCCGTACGGCGACGACACCGGCCCGCACGCGGGGCCGAACGCCTTCGGCCTGCTCATCGCGCACGACACCTACCGCTCCGAGATCACCGCCGAGCCCGGCCTGATCCACGGCGGCGACGGTGGCGAGTCCGTCTGCGGCGGCTACGGCACCTTCCTGTCCTGGCTCCCGCTGGCAACCGCCAACCGCCATCCCGACCTCGCGGCCTTCGTCTACGGCGAGGACGGCGAGGACCTCGTC
Source organism: Kitasatospora sp. NPDC094019 (assembly GCF_044764505.1). Lineage (NCBI taxonomy): Bacteria > Bacillati > Actinomycetota > Actinomycetes > Kitasatosporales > Streptomycetaceae > Kitasatospora > Kitasatospora sp. NPDC094019. The sequence continues at coordinate 202,708 of NZ_JBIWIF010000001.1, read as the reverse complement.
GACTGCCTCTCCACCCGCTCGGTCCTCGATCTGCACTGACTCCCGCTCCGGCAAGGGCGATCAGGCCGTCGGGGTCCTCGGCGCCGTCAGAAGTCGGTCGTGTCCAGCACGACGTCCAGCGGCTCCGGGAGCCGTACCTCCGCCCCGAACGGGTGCGGCCCCTCGACGAGCGTGTACCCGAGTTGTCCCGGCCGGGAGAAAAGCGTGCACGTCCGCTCATGACGGTCCACCAGGAGATGGACCGGGGCCCCGTACTGCGAGTAGCGGCGCCGCTTCGCCGTCCGGTCCGTCTCCGCGCTGGAGGGGGAGGTCACCTCGACCACCAGGAGGGTCTGGTCCGGCACCAGTGCCCCCTCGGTCCTGGCGAGTCCGGCCGGCACCACGGCGAGGTCCGGGACGTAGAAGTTCTCCGTTCCGGGGAGGTCCAGGTTTCCCGATCCGGCCCGGAGCCCCAGCTCCCGGAGGCGAGGTCCGATCTGTTCCCGGATCAGGTCGACGGCGCTCTCGTGGGCCCAGGACGACGCGACCGGTGTGATGACTCCTTCGACGATCTCGGCCCGCTCGCCCGCGATGTGGCGAATGGCGTACTTCAGGGCGTGCTCGGGGTCGGGGACCTGGCTGTAGTCGCTGGGCTCTGCCTGCGCAGCGTTCACGTTCCGCTCCTTTCCCTTCCCGGCGCGGCCGGTCGTCGGACCGTCCGCGGCCGTGGACAGCGTAGGGCGGCGTGCCCGCCCGGGGTCGGAGCATTGCGGTGCCCGGCGCACATTCGTCCAGGACTCGCGGGTGGCCGGTTGATGGTGGCTCGGGCGGATTCGCGCATGTGACTTCTGCCCGATCGGTTGACCGATTGAGGTGACCATGGCACTTTCGTGCGGCGCGGGCGTCCGCAACCGGTCGTACGCCCCGCATCCCCCACAAGGAGAGCCATGCTCAAGAGACTCGCCGCCGCGTCCGCCGCGAGCGCTGTCATCGCCGGGGTCCTCACCTCGGTGGCAGTCGCCCCCGCGCAGGCGGTACAGGCCGGTGACCTGGCGTCCACCATCGCGCTGAGCAACTGCTCGGCCTCGCTGGTGCGTTACCCCTCGTCGGTCGACACCGACCGGGCCCTGATGCTCACCAACGGCCACTGCCTGCCGACCATGCCGCCCGCCGGCCAGGTCATCCAGAACCAGACCGCCAGCCGCAGCGGCACCCTGCTCAACGCCTCCGGTGGCTCGCTGGGTACCGTGCAGGCCGACAAGGTGCTGTACGCGACGATGACCGGCACGGACGTCGCGCTGTACCAGCTCACCGACACCTTCGGGTCGATCACCTCGAAGTTCGGTGCCACCGCGCTGACCATCAACGACACCCACCCGGTCGACGGTTCGGCGATGTACATACCGTCGTCCTACTGGAAGCAGACCTGGAACTGCTCCGTCAACGGCTTCACCGACCTGCGCGAGGACGCCTGGAGCTGGCGCGACTCGATCCGCTACAGCTCCGGCTGCAACACCACGCACGGGACCTCGGGTTCGCCGATCGTCGACGCCGCCACCCGCAAGGTCGTCGGCATCAACAACACCGGCAACGACGACGGCCAGATGTGTACCCTCAACAACCCGTGCGAGGTCGCCGCCGACGGCACCACCACGGTGCACCAGGGCCAGAGCTACGGCCAGGAGACCTACTGGTTCACCACCTGCCTGGGCAACGGCCGGGTCATCGACCTCAACGTCAGCGGCTGCCTGCTGACGAAGCCCGCGGGCAGCGGCTCCGTCTCGGTCGCGAACCCGGGCGACCAGTCCACGACGGTGGGCGGATCGGCGAACGTCCGGATCACGGCGAGCGGCGGTACGACCCCGTACACCTACTCGGCGACGGGCCTGCCGGCCGGTCTGTCGATCAACGCCTCCACCGGTGTCATCAGCGGCACCGCGAGCACGGCGGGCACCTACAACGTCACCGTGACGGCGAAGGACGCGGCGGCCAAGTCCGGTAGCACCAGCTTCACCTGGGTGGTCTCCGGCGGCGGTGGCGGCACCTGCACCCCGGCGCAGCTGCTCGGCAACGCGGGCTTCGAGACCGGCACGGCCGCGCCGTGGACCACCTCCAGCGGCGTCGTCGACAAGTCGGCCTCGCAGGCCCCGCACGGCGGCACCTGGAAGGCGTGGCTGAACGGCTACGGCTCCACCCACACCGACACCCTGTCCCAGACGGTGACCGTGCCGACCGGCTGCAGGGCCACCCTGAGCTTCTACCTGCACATCGACACCGGTGAGTCCGGCACCACGGCGTACGACAAGCTGACGGTCCAGGCCAACGGCACCACCCTGAAGACCTACTCCAACGCCGACGCGGCCGCGGGCTACCAGCTCCGCAGCCTCGACCTGTCGGCCTACGCGGGTCAGTCGGTGACGGTCAAGTTCACCGGTACCGAGGACTCCTCGCTGCAGACCAGCTTCGTGATCGACGACACCTCGGTCGCCACCAGCTGACCCCGGGCCGGGAGCGGAGCACGCGGCGCGGCCCCTCGGAGCGCACTCCGAGGGGCCGCGTCACGGGCGGTGGCGGTCAGTTCATGTTGCTGTTCAGCATCGACATGTAGGTGGCGCCCTGGGCGAAGCTGCGCAGGTCGATGCCGCCGAGTCGGACCGAGGGCGTGGTGTTGTTGTTGCGGGCCCGGTACATGTAGCCGGAGCCGCGGCCCCAGTCGTTCTCCTCGGCGGCCTCCTGGGCGTTCAGCTGGGTGTTGCCGCCGAGGCCGTCGCGGACCCGCGTCTCGATGTTGCGGAAACGGCTGGCCTCGGACACGACGGCGATCGCGGCGACGAGGTCCTCGCGGAAGTTGTTGTAGGTGGTCCCGTTGGAGGCGTAGCCCCACAGCCGGTTCATCGCGCCGACCAGGTTGTTATGGCTGATCGACACCTGACGGGTGCCCTGCGATGCCTCCAGGCTGTGGTTTCCGCCGTAGCGTCCGTTGAAGGGGAGCCGGATGGCGTTGCGGCCCAGCGCCTGGCCCAGGTCGTAGGGCGCGTCGGGCTCGTTGGCGAACTGGACGACCACGCCGGCGTTGCCGGTGGAGAAGCCGCGCAGGTAGAGGTTGTCGGCCGTGAGGTAGAGGGTGAGCGTCCGGGTGCCGTCGTTGGTCGTGAACTGGGCGTTGACGGCGATGACCTCGTTGGTGCGCGGGGTCTCCCAGACCGTGCCCTCGCCGCCGTTGCCGCTGATGATCGGGCCGATGTTGTGGATCGACCGGATCATCTGGGTGTACGAGGCGCGGCGGTTGTCCACGTTGCCGCTCCGCAGGTCCCAGTTGATGGTGTGGACGGGGACCTGGAGGATCGAGACCTGGCCGGCGCCGGGCTGCGGTGCGACGGCCTGGGCGGCGGGTGCCACGCCGGCGAGCAGGGGGAGGCAGAGGAGGGCGGCGGTGAGCGTCCTGCGCATGGGGAACTCCTTCGGGTGGTGAGGGCTTCGAGGGCGGAGAGGCCGGGGATCAGTTGACGGTGAAGGTCACTTCGGCGTTCTTGCCGCCGCCGCCGGAGGTGGTGCAGTTGTGGCCGGACGGGACCTCGCAGCTGTAGCTGTTGGAGCCGGCGAAGGGGTTGCTCCAGCGGAAGGTGACCTTGCCGCCGCCGGAGAGCAGGTACTCGGCACTGCCGGCGGTGCCGGTGGCGAACCCTTCGGACTCGCTCTGCCAGCGGGCCCGGTCGCCGTTGTTGATGGCCGACGGGGGCAGGCTGTTGCCGGTCCAGATGCCGCCGTCCAGGCCGGCGCCGATCCGGCCGAGCAGGGCGCCGGAGTAGTTGTTGACGTTGACCTTGACGCTGCGGACGGGGGTGACGGCAGCGGTCAGGTCGGAGTCGGAGGCGGTCTTCGCCGAGAAGGCGGAGGGGCCGCCGGTGAGGGTGAAGGCCACGTTGGCGTTGTTGCCGCTGCCGCCCGACCAGCTGCACTGGTAGCCCGCGGGGGCGTCGCAGCTGTAGGAGTTGCGGCCGGAGTAGGGGTTGTTCCAGCGGAGGGTCACCGTCTGGTTCCAGTCGCTCGCGAAGCGGTAGACGGTGTAGCCCTCGGTGCCGGTGGCGAAGCCGCAGGACTCGCTCTTCCAGGAGGCGGTGACGGTCTTGGCGATGGCGTCCTGCGGCAGGCCGTCGCGGGACCAGCAGCCGTGGGAGAGACCGGAGTCGGTGCGCTGCAGCTGCTGCTGGGTGCTGTTGCGGAAGGAGACGCCGGTGCTGCGGGCGGCCTCCTGGACGGTGACGGCGCCGGTGGCGGGGGCGGTCGTGACGGTGTCGGGCGAGGGGGCGGCCGTGAGGCTGCTGGGCGTGGGTGCGGCCTGGGCGGCCGGGGCGAGGGCGGCCGCGCCGCCGAGGAGGGTGGTGAGCAGGGCGGCCGAGGCGGCCCAGCGGGTGGAGCTTGAGAGCGTGGGCATGACAAGTAATCCCTTCGAGGATGGGGGGAGGGGCCTGGAGGGGGAGGGGTGGCCGGGGGCGGCCGTCGGGTCAGCGGGCGTGGACTGCTGCGGTCACTCGACGTACCAGAGGTCGAAGCTGCTGCCGGTGTTGTTCGGGTTGCACTCGAAGCGGCTGTACAGGCCCAGTGCGACGCTGAGCGAACCGGCCTGGTTGCACTGGGCGTAGGTGCCGTAGTGGCCGCCGTAGACCCGGTAGTCGTTCGTCTGTGCGCTCGCGACGCCGGTGGCGACCGCGAGGAGGGCGACGGTCGCGCCCAGGGTGGCGGCCAGTCTGCGGACCGGGATCGCGCGCATGCCGAAGGTCATGGTGTTCCTCTCGTCGGACGCTGTCCGGGGCCGTCGTCCTGGGCTCCCGGAGGCGTGCTGGTGGTGTGTGCTGTGCTGTGCTGTGCTGTGCTGTGCTGTGCTGTGCTGTGCCGGGAGCCTGTGCGCCTGGTCGGCGCCGAGACCGGGGTCGGGCCCGCATCCACCCAACCGGCGACGGATGGCACCCGTCGCCCCCTCACCCGGTCTCCCGGGCGGCTCTAGTCGAGCGGCTTGCGGGGGCACCAGGAGTCGCCCCAGGCGGTCGTCACGGAGCACTGCCAGTCGGAGCGACCGCCGTGGTGGTCGCCCCGGCCGTCGAGGTCCAGCAGGTCGCCGAGGTCGCGGGTGCTGCCGGTGCTGCTGGCGCTTCCGGGGGTGCCGGGCCTGGTGCCGTGGCCGTCGGCGGAAGCGGCGACGACCGCCGGTCCGGGGCCGGCGTCGGCCGCGAGGGCGGCGGTCGAGCCGCCCCACCACGCGCCGGTCCCCAGCACCACCGCGACCACTGTCCGCACCACGATTCCGCGCATGACGTCAACTCCCGTGAAATAGCCCTCGGTCCGATGCCGGCCGGTGCTCCGCCACCCTGTGGAGCACCGCCCCGGCCGTGGTCACCACCCTGCCAGTCGGCGGATGGTCCGGTCACCGTTCACCAGGGATCATGAGCCTGCCAGGCACTTTTAGGAGGCATGCGATGGAAGCCGAGACCGAAACGGCGGCGGACGCCGCGGCCGCGATCCCCGGCGTGGACAGCGCGGCCGTCACGCTCTACCGCTGGACGGTCGTGCACGGGCGACTCACCCCGGACACCCTGGCGCAGGCGGCCGTCGAGACGGGGATGGACGAGACGGACTGTCGGCGGGCGCTCGCGGCCCTCACCGAAGCCTGCCTCCTGCAGCCCGTCCCCGGCGTTCCCGGTGGACCTGGCGCTCCCGACGTTCCCGGCGGCTGGCAGCCGGTCAGCCCCCAGGCCGCCACCGCGCAACTGCTGTCGGACCGCGACACCGCCCTCCGCGCCCAGGAGGAGGCGCTGCGTGCCCAGCGCCGTCGCATCCAGCAGGAACGGGACGGCCTGGCGGCGCTGGTGCCCGTCTACCTCCAGGCACGCCAGCACGCCTTCCCTCAGGGCACCATCGACCACCTGCCGGACAAGTTCGTCGTCCGCGCCCTGCTCTGCGACGTCATCGACTCCTGCCGCAGCGAGGTGCTGGTCTCCAAGCACGGCGGCGCCTTCCCGCCCGCCGCCCTGCGCGAGGCACTGCCCCGCGACCTGGCCCTGCTCGGCCGGGGCGTCCGGATGCGCAGCCTCTACCAGCACGCCACCCGCTTCGACCAGCCGACCCGGGTGCACGCGGAGCAGCTCATCGGCGCGGGCGCCGAGATCCGCACCCTGCCCGAGGTGCTGCCCCAGATGATCATCGTGGACGGGGCGCTGGCCCTGCTGCCCGCCCGTTCCGGCGGTGCGCTGGTCATCCGCGAACCCGACCTGCTGGCCTACCTGCTCGACGTCTTCGCGCGCGACTGGGAGAACGCCACCCCCTTCGCGACCGGACCGCAGGCCGCGCACGACATCGCCGTGACCGTCAAGCAGAGCATCCTGGTCCTGCTCTCCAAGGGCCTCAAGGACGAGTCGATCGCGCGCCGGCTCGGGATCTCGCTGCGCACCTGCCGACGGCACGTCTCCGAGATCCTGGAGGTGCTCGGGGCGCACAGCCGGTTCCAGGCCGGCGTCATCGCCGAGCGCCGGGGCCTGACTGCCCACCCGGTTCCGTCGTCGCCGTCACCGTCGCCTTCCCGGGCCGAGCCCGAGTCGGACGGGCCCGAGCCCGACGCCGAATCCGGTTCCGAGGCCCGCTGCCCCGCCTGCGGCACCTCGCTCGTCCAGCAGCAGCGCCCGAACGGCCGGCCGCCCACCTACTGCTCCTCCCGCTGCCGCTCCCGCGCCTACCGCGCCCGGGGCAGGGACCGCGCACCGGACGCCGTCACGAAACCGACCGACACCGTCACGTAATGCGATCGGGCCGGGTTCACGACCCCTACGAGCCCCGATGGAGGCTCGCGCTTACCGTCCGGGGCTGCTGCCGGTAGTCTGCTGGGGCGCCACGATGCGATTCGCAGCAGAGAGTCCGAAATGACTGAATCTGTAGAAGTTGCAGGATTCCACCCTGACGCTGGATAGACCCGCAGGTCACGAACTCTGCTCCCCGCACACGCGGGGATGGTCCCGGATCCGCGCCCGCGTCCGGGTCATGGCGGCACTGCTCCCCGCACACGCGGGGATGGTCCCCGTGCCCGCCGATGCGTTCAAGGCCGCCATGGCTGCTCCCCGCACACGCGGGGATGGTCCCTCTGGCAGGTCGTCGACGGTGGGTGGCAAATCCTGCTCCCCGCACACGCGGGGATGGTCCCAGCCCGTGACGCCAGGACGCTCGGCTTCAAGACTGCTCCCCGCACACGCGGGGATGGTCCCGAAGCCGCGCATCCGGTGATCGAGATCCGGGGCTGCTCCCCGCACACGCGGGGATGGTCCCGCGGCGATCGCGAACTACAAGGGCTTCGGCCTCTGCTCCCCGCACACGCGGGGATGGTCCCAAGGCGGACGACTTCCTCGAAACGATCACCGACTGCTCCCCGCACATGCGGGGATGGTCCCGTCGGGCTGACGTCGGCCGCACAGCCGATCAACTGCTCCCCGCACACGCGGGGATGGTCCCGGCACACGGCCGTGCGATCAGGGAGCCGTAGCCTGCTCCCCGCACCGCGGGGATGGTCCCGACGGGATATCGCAATTCGCCCCGTGCTCTAGCTGCTCCCCGCACACGCTGGGATGGTCCCGAGTGCAAGACCACCCCGGCCAAGAAGGACAAGCTGCTCCCCGCACTGCGGGGATGGTCCCTCGGGGTAGCGCTCCGATCCGCCGACCCGTGCCTGCTCCCCGCACACGCGGGGATGGTCCCTGGCCCGCCTTCAGGCTGGGGCCGACGACGGCCTGCTCCCCGCACGCGCGGGGATGATCCTGAAGGGCGGCGGCGGTGGGAACGCTCTACACCCTGCTCCCCGCACACGCGGGGATCGGCATGCGCTGCTCTGTCGGACGGGGTTGGACGAGGGGGGTCGTGGTGGTGGTCAGGGGCGTCGGTATGATCCGTCGCATGCTGACGGCGGGGGGCATGTCAAGGTGGAGGGTCTAGGGCCGTACGGGCCTGCGCAGGTCGGGCCGTTCAGGGTGTTGGCGGTGCTCGGGCAGGGTGGGATGGGCCGGGTGCTGCTGGGGGTCGGGCCGGACGGGCGGGCGGCGGCGGTGAAGCAGGTGCACGCCGAGTTCGCCGGGGACGACGGGTTCCGGGTGCGCTTCCGGCGGGAGGTGGCGGCCTCGCGGCGGGTCTCGGGTGCGTACACGGCGGCGGTGATCGCCGCCGATCCGGACGCCGAGACGCCTTGGCTGGCCTCGCAGTTCGTGCTGGGGCCGGCGTTGAACGAGGCGTTGCGGGCGGTCGGGGTGCTGCCGGAGGAGTCGGCGCGGCGGTTGGCAGCCGGGTTGGCGCAGGCACTGATCGACGTGCACGGGGCCGGGTTGATCCACCGTGACCTCAAGCCGTCCAATGTGCTGCTCGCCGAGGACGGCGTGCGGGTGATCGATTTCGGGATCGCCCGGGCGGCGGAGGGGCAGGACACCAAGCTGACCCGTACTGGCGCGATGATCGGTTCGCCCGGCTTCATGTCCCCCGAACAGGTGGAGGGCCGTGAACTGACGCCCGCCAGCGACGTGTTCTCCCTCGGTGCGACGCTCGCGGTCGCCTGCGCCGGTCGTCCGGCCTTCGGCGGGGAGTCGTTGCCGCGGATCCTGTTCGCCGTCCTGCACGCCGAACCGGAGCTGAGCGGGGTGCCGTCGGGACTGCGGCCGTTGGTCGCGGCGTGCCTGGCGAAGGACCCGGCGGCCCGGCCGACCCCGCAGGAGGTGCTGGCGGCGGTGGGGCGGATCGAGCCCGCGGCCCGGCCGTGGCCCGAGGCGGTGCACGGCCTGCTCGCGGTGCAACGGGCGCAGGTGGAGCGGCTGTTGCGGGGCGGGGTGCCGTTCGGAGTCGAGTCGGAGCCCACGCGGTCCGCGCCGCCCGCGCCCGTACGGCCCACACAGTCCGCGCCCGTACAGCCCGTACAGCCCGTACGGCCCGTTCGTCGACGCCGACGCGGCGCGCGGATCGCGTTGACGGTGGTTGCGGTGGTGCTGGCGCTCGCCGGGGTGGCGGGCGGGCTGGTCGCCACCGGGGTGGTGGACCTGGAGTCGGTGTTCCCGGAGGCGGTGCCCACGCCCGGGAACGTCCCGCTCGCGCAGGTCAAGGACAAGTACGCGCCGGCGGTGCCGACCTGCGTGGACGCCCGCCGGGTGACCGCGCCGGCGGAGTTCTCGTTGCCGTGGGGCAATCCCGGGACCTGGGAGGCCCAGGACACGTACGGGAAGTACCCGGAGAAGTCCTGCGAGTGGAACTCCCGCAGCGGTGACCAGATCAGCATCGTCTGGGACGTCCACCCGAGCGTCCCCGGCGGTGTGAGCGGCGCCGCGCGGGCGAAGGAGCACTACGAGGGCCTCTACGTCGGCGGTCACACGCGGGTGGCGGACCCCGGCTACGCGGAGGAGGTGTTCTGGCTTCCGGCGAAGTACCTGGACGACGGCAACTGCGTGCTCTACGTCCGGGACGTCAACCTGTTCGTGTTCGTCCTGTTGAAGGGCGCCGGTTATCCGAAGGGGCAGTGCGAGGAGACGACCAGGGCGCTCGCCGCGTCGGCTGTGCAGTTGGCGCAGTACGTGACCGTGAACGGGCCGTCCCCGGACATGTCCGCCACCACCCCGGCCTTCAAGTGACGGGCTCCTGGAACGCTTCAGGGCCCTCGAACGCCTCCGGGCCCTCGAATGCCTCAGGCCCCTCGATGCGGCCGCGCCGGGAGTCCGATCCGGCCGAGGTCGGCCCGTACCGGGTGCTGGCCGAACTCGGCCGCGGCGGGATGGGCCGGGTACTGCTGGGGGCGGGCCCGGACGGGCGGTTGGTGGCGGTCAAGCAGGTGCACGAGCGGTTCGCCGCCGATGCCGCGTTCCGGGCCAGGTTCCGGCGCGAGGTCGCCGCCTCCGGCCGGGTGTCCGGCGCCTACACGGCGGCCGTGATGGACGCCGACGTGGAGGCGGTGACGCCCTGGCTGGCCTCGGTGTTCGTGGTCGGCCCGTCACTGGCGGACGCGGTGGAGTCCGGCGGTCCGCTGCCCTCGGACGCCGTGCACGGGTTGGCGGTCGGCCTGGCGACGGCCCTGGTGGAGATCCACCGGGCGGGGCTGATCCACCGTGACCTCAAGCCGGGGAACGTCCTGCTCGCCGAGGACGGCGTGCGGGTGATCGACTTCGGGATCGCCCGGGCGGCCGAGGAGGACGCCGAACTCACCCGCACCGGCGGGGTGATCGGTTCACCCGCGTTCATGTCCCCCGAGCAGGCGGAGGGACGGGCGCTGACCCCGGCGAGCGACGTGTTCTCGCTCGCCTCCCTGCTGGCGCTGGCCCTGAGCGGACGCAGCCCCTTCGAGGGGGCGTCCGCCCTGCGCACCCTCTACAACGTGGTGCACGGCGAGCCGGACCTGAGCGGCGTCGCGCCGGCCACACGTCCGTTCCTGGAAGCCTGCCTGGTCAAGGACCCGACTGCCCGGCCGACTCCGGCCCGGCTGCTAGAACTCCTCGGCCCGGTCGCCCCGTCCGTCCGGCGGTGGCCGGACACGGTGCACGCGATGATCACCGCGCAGCGGGAGGAGGTCGACCGGCTGCTGGCCGACCCGGGCCGCACTCTGGTGCTGCGCGCCGGAGCGCCCGTGGCGGCCACTGGTCGGCCCGAACCGACCGCGCTGGGCGCCGTCCTGGACGCTGCGCCGGGTGCGGGTGCGGGTGCGGGTGCGGGTGCGGGTGCGGGGCCGGTCGGTGGTTCGGCCACCGGAGGTTCCGCCGACGGCGCCGCCGCCGCCGACGCCGATGTCACGTCGGCACCGACCCGGGTTCGCCGGAGTCCCCGGCGGACGGCCGCCCTGGTGGCCGCTGCCGTCGTCGCGCTGGCCGGGATCGGTGGCGGCGGATATCTGCTGCTGCACGATCCGGACGGCGGGGGAGCGGGCGCCGGCCCGGCCGCTCCGGACAAGTACCTGAAGGCGCCGATCTGTTCGGAAGCGGCTCCCCAACTGCCGCTGCCCGCCGAGCAGCGCCGGACGGAGCAGGACGGTTACTTCGAGCAGACCACCTATGCCGAGACCCGGTGCGCCTGGTACGGCTCGTACCTGGCGGCGGACGGCGCCCGTTACTGGGAGCAGACCGCCGCCGCCGACGTCACCTGGAAGATCCGGCGCACCTCCGGCAGTGACAACGGCACCCGGGTGCAGCGGAAGGACTTCGACGACTTCGCCGAGGGCAAGCGGAAGGCCCCCGGGATCGGCGTGGGGGACAAGGCGTTCTGGGACGCGCCCGGCCAGGGCCAGAGCTGTGTCCTCGCCGTCCGGGACGGCAACGTCTGGCTCTGGGTGGGCCTCGGCGGGCCGGACCACCCGGCGGAGCGCTGCGAGGCGCAGGCGGCCGAGGTCGCGCGCGCGGCGCTGGCGGCGATGCCCCACTGAGCGGCGGCTTCCCCGTACGCGGGCCGGGCCTCCCTGTGCGGCTCGGCCGTCGGCGCGCGGCTCAGGCGTCGGCGCGCGGCTCAGGCGTCCTGGGTCTGGCGCGCGGGCGGGACCGCGGAGTCGGTGGCCCAGGTGGTGAGGAGGTGCAGGGCGGCCTCGGTCGGCCCGTCCGGGACCGGGGTGAGGGTCACCAGCCGCTGGCGTTCCGGGCCGGAGAGGTCCAGCGTCTCGTAGGTGAAGGTGAGCGTTCCCACGGCCGGGTGGCGGAAGCTCTTGGTGCCGTGGGTGCGGACCTCGACGTCCGCGCGGGACCAGAGCCGGTGGAAGGTGTCGCTCTCCGCCCGCAACCGGTCGATCAGCCCGGCGAGCCGACGGTCCTCGGGATGGCGGCCGGCGGTGGCGCGGAGCTGGCCGACGGTGTCGGCGGCGAGCCGGTCCCACTCGACGTAGAACTCCCGGGCCACCGGGTCGAGGAACAGGAACACGGCCAGGTTCCAACTGCCCGGCGCGGCGGCCGCGCCATGGACGAACAGCCGCTTCGCCACCGGGTTCAGGGCGAGGACGTCCAGGCGGTCGCTCAGCACCATCGCCGGGACCCGCACCTGCGCCAGCATCCGCACCAGCTCCGGGCGGACGGTCACCGGCCCCGTCGCGGCGGACGTCGCGGCGGACTTCGGGGCGGCCGCACGCGCCCGCCGCTGACCCGGTCGGGCGAGGAGGTGCAGGTGCTCGCGCTCCACCCGGTCCAGCCGGAGGGCCTCGGCCAGGGCGTCGAGCACCTCGTCGGACGGATGCCGGGCCCGGCCCTGCTCCAGCCGCTGGTAGTACTCCACGCTGATCCCCGCCAACTGCGCCAACTCCTCGCGCCGCAGACCCGGCACCCGGCGCCGCCCACCGCCGCGCAGCCCGGCGCTCTCCGGAGTGACCAGCGCCCGGCGGGCCTGGAGGAACTCCCCGAAACCGTCGTGATCGTCCATGCGGGCCAGTATGACCGGCCGGACGGGTCGGGCCGGTGTCCAGGGTGGCCCTGCCAGTACCCGTAACAGTGGGGCCTGGGCGGCCGGGCGCGACCCGGACAGGCTGGGACGTGTTCGAGGGAGCCGCACCGGCTCCCGCACCGCCTCACATCCCCAGGGACACCCCATGTGCCACCCCACCGACAGCCGCCCGCCCGCCGCCCCCTTCGTCACCGGCACCGTGGCGGAGGAGGGCCGGCTGGAGATCACCGCGGCCGACGGCAACCGCTTCCACGCCTTCCACGCCGCCCCGACCGTCCCCAACGGCCGCAGCATCCTCCTGCTGCCCGACCGCCGCGGCCTGCACCCGTTCTACGAGGACCTCGCCCGACGCTTCGCCGAGGCCGGGTTCCACGTCCTGGCCTTCGACTTCTACGGCCGCTCGGCCGGCCCGTCCCGACGGGACGCCGACTTCGACTGGGCCACGCACATGCCGCTGCTGGAGCCCGCCCACGTCGAGACCGACGCCGCCGCGGCCCTGGACAAGCTGCGGGAACGGAGCGGCGGCGACCCGGTGTACGGCGTCGGCTTCTGCCTCGGCGGCTCCTACTCCTGGCGCCTCGCCGCCACCGGCCTCGGCCTGGCCGGGGCGGCGGGCTTCTACGGGGTGCCGCGCTTCTTCGGCGACCGGACGGAGCAGCTGACGGCACCCCTGCTGATGCTGCTGGCGGGCGAGGACGTGGTGACGACGCGCGAGGAGTTCGCGGCCTTCACGGACGGCCTCGACCGGGCCGGGAAGGAGTATGAACTGAAGGTCTACGAGGGCGCGCCGCACTCGTTCTTCGACGACACCGCCGAGGACTGGAGCGACGCCTGCACGGACGCGTGGCACCGCCTGCTCGCCTTCACGGGCGTCGAGGTGGGCGCACCGGCGGCGTGAGGGGTGCGTTGGCCCGGCCCGGCCCGGCCCGGCCGGGCCTCGCAACGTCAGCCTGCGGTGGGTGAGTTGGGTGGCATAGGCTTCAGTTGATCCTGCGCTTCCAGTTGGTGACGGAGATGTGCCAGATGTCCGAATCTCAAGAAGTTGCGAACTTCGGCTCCCTCGCCGCCTGAACCCGCAGGTCACGAACTCTGCTCCCCGCGCACGCGGGGATGGTCCCCAGTACATCGGCGCGCTCGCCGAGTCGACCTACTGCTCCCCGCGCACGCGGGGATGCTCCCACGCCCGATCCCTGGGTCTTGGCGATCTGCTCCTGCTCCCCGCGCACGCGGGGATGGTCCCGCGGCCTCGACCAGACTCGTCTTGCCGGTGCCCTGCTCCCCGCGCACGCGGGGATGGTCCCGGTGCACGCCAGATTCGTCAAGATGAGTTGATCTGCTCCCCGCGCATGCAGGGATGGCTGCTCCTTCGGGCTCCGGCCTCATGAACTCGACTCAGTAGTGAGGAAGGGTGAGACGCGTCCCACCAAAGCCAGTGTGCCAGCAGGTCAGGCTTGAGGCCGGTGGCCCATCCCCGCAGGACACGGCCACACCGTCCCCGCCCCAACTCGTCCCCGAGGAAAGATCGACGGATGAGCTACTGGGAGTTCGTGAAGGCCAGAACCGCCACCGAAGGCGCGGTGTGGCGGTCGACCGACGGCCTGCTCTACAAGCGGACCGGCGGGGAGGATCTGCGGGCGGAGGGCGAGTTCCAGCAGCTTGCCGCAGGGTCGGGTTACCCGGTGCCGGAGATCGTCGGCACCGGGTGGGAGGACGGAGAGCACTTCGTCGTCGAGCGTTCCCTCGGCGCCTCCTCGCTTCACGAGGAGGCGCTGGCCGATGTCCGCCGAGACGGGCAGATCAGCTCCGGGACGCTCAGTGCGGCGTCCGCCGTGGCTTCGTGCCTCCTGCGCGCTCAGGCGAGACATCCCTTGCCGGCGACGCCCTGGTTCGGGAAGGCGGCCTTCGCCGCCGAAGTCTTCGAGGAGAACCCGGACTTCGAAACTCCGCGCGTCCATGAGGCGGTGGAGCGCGCCCTGGACCGGTTGGCCCGGCTCCCGATGGTGCACGGGCATCTGGACTACGGTCTGCCCAACGTCCTGCGGGGCGGGGTCATCGACTGGCAGCACCACGGACCGGTCCCACTCGGCTACGACGTCTGTCCCGCGCTCGACATCGTTGCGTTCAGGGGCCGCGGCCAGGGGAGTTACAGGATCACCCCGGAACAGCGCGCCGCCTACCTCGACGCCCTCGACGAGACCGCCGCGGCCCTGATCGGCCTTCCGGTGAGCGAGCACCTGGGCGACTTCCTGCTCGTCAAGTGCTTCTTCTTCCTCGCCCGTATGCGGCCCACCGATCCCGCACGGCAGGACAAGTACATCAAGTGGCAGTACCGCCGGGCCCTTTTCGCGAGGGGACTCGATCAGTACGAGTCGGGTGGCGCGATCGACACCGGCGCCTTCCCCGCCTTGGACCGGTTCGCCGCCGAACACCGGTAGGCCGGTGCCGGCCCGGTCCGCGACTGCCTGCTGGACCACACCCGGACGGACGAGAGGGGCGACCGGCGGTTGTTCGGCCGGACCTGCCTCGGCCTCCTGGCCGGTCGCCCTGACTGCTGAGCCTGCTCCCACACCCTCGACTGCGGTGCGGCCGGGCGTTCAGAGGCTGCGGGCGGCGATGTTGCCGTAGGAGGTGGTCGCGGTGACGGCCAGGCCGGCGGCGCCGGTGTTGGTGAGGGCGTTGTGGATACGGCCCCAGGCGGTGGCGGCGTTCAGGGTGGCGGAGGTGCCGCGGGCGGCGCCGACCGTGATGTCGCCGTGTTCGGTGCGCAGGTCGACCGCGCCGCCGGTCGCTTCGGTGACGGTGAGGTCGCCCTTCTGGGTGCTGATCCGGGCGGGGCCGGTGAGGCGGCCGAGGTGGATGTCGCCGGACTGGACGGTGAGGTGGGCGCCGGCGGCCTCGTCGAGCTTGACGGTGCCGTGGGCGCCTTCGAAGGTGACCTCACCCAGGGGGCCGACGCCGCGCAGTTCGGCGAGGGCGGCGGTGACCTGGACCCGGGAACCGGCCGGCAGTTGCACGGTCACCTCCACCTGTCCGGAGTTGCCCAGGATCCGGGTCCTCGCGGGTTCGGCGGAGATGCGCAGGACGCCGTCGGCGCAGCTGACCCGGACCTGTTCGGCGGCCTTCACGTCACGGTTCTTCGTGGCGTCGGCGGGGAGGATCTCGACGGTGGTGTCGGCGCGGTCGGCGGCGATGAAGCGCACCGAGGCGGCGGGGACGTCGACGGCGGCGGTGACCGGGGCAGGGGTGTCGAACTTCAGCATCGTGCTTCTCCTGTGCTTGCGCCTGCTTGTTTCTGACATTGCAAAAGCTACGTTGCTTTACGAATCTGTGCAACGGATTCATTGCTCTTGTTCGTCATATGGGCAGGTCAAAGCTGTTGGATTGTTGCATTGGCCGTGAATCTAACGCAACGACTGCTGGCGCTTGGTTGCAATGGACTGTGGGTGAATGCTCCGCTGGGTGGCCCGGAGGGGCGCTTCGGCATCGGGCCGGCGCCCCACTCCGGGTCAGGCGGCCAGACCCAGGCCGAGGGTGACCGCGGCGGGGACGAGGTAGAGGAGCGGGAAGGCCACGGTCTTGTACGAGCGGGCCCTCAGGCAGGTGATCACGGCGCCGAGGAAGTACAGGATCAGACCGACCGCCGCGGCGACGCCGAGCGCCGGAACCGCAAGCCCGACCAGCAGACCGGCCGCACCCGCGAGCTTCGCCAGCGCCAGCGGGCCCCACCACGAGCGCGGCACCCCGTACTCCACCAGCGGCTGGGTCACGAACTCCGCCCGACGGGCGAGCGAGACGCCCGAGAAGCCGACCCAGAGAGCGCTGACAACGGCGAGGACGACGTAGGCGACAGACATGACGGATGCCCCTGATTTCTTGGGAGGGAGTGGAGGGGTCGGGCGGACCAACTCCGCCGCGCCCCTGCCGCACTTGCTCGAACACTCCACTGACCCGCGGCCCGCACCGGATGTGACAGCACGGCCGAAGAATTCTTTGCCGACCCTCGGAGGTATCGGTGGTCCGGGCCGAGAGCGCGGTCGCCGACCGACCGCGCGACGCTGCGGACCGGGTGACGGTGGCCTGCGGACTCCGCTGAAGGGCCGCACGCGTAGGCCGTGCCAGGTCGATGTCACAACAGGTGGGCAGGCAGAGCCACTTACGGGCTACGGTGACCATCTGAGGAGAGGCCGATGGGCCCGAGGGTTGTTGTCGGGTTGGGAGCAGCCCCGTGCGGAGGGCGTGGGATTTGGACTTGCGGCAGGAGGCCACCGTGCGACAGTCGTCCGGCCTGGTGCTGGAGGTGGTGGAAATATGCCATATGTCCGAACCTCAAGAAGTTGCAAAATTCGGCATCCCCGCCGCCTGAACGCCCAGGTCACGAACCTGCTCCCCACGCACGCGGGGATGGTCCCAACGACGTGCCCTACGACCGGATCAAGTCTCTCTGCTCCCCGCGCACGCGGGGATGGTCCCTGGTCGTCCTCGACACCGTCTCGCGGTTCATCCTGCTCCCCGCGCACGCGGGGATGGTCCCGAAGGGCGGCGGCGGTGGGCACCATCTACACCCTGCTCCCCGCGCACGCGGGGATGGTCCCATGCAGGGCGCGATGCGGCTCCGCAACGATGACTGCTCCCCGCGCACGCGGGGATGGTCCCGCCAGCGGCAGCACCCAGTACAGGACCTTGTACTGCTCCCCGCGCACGCGGGGATGGTCCCCGGCGCACGGTGAAGCTGGCCACCCGCGACGGCCTGCTCCCCGCGCACGCTGGGATGGCTCCCCAGCCCGAACAGCGGCTCGAACCTTCGCGGATCGACAGGATCGAGCCGCGAAGGTCAGGCCCATGATCAAGCTCGACGAAGGGTCCCCGGTGGCGGCGGTGACCTTGGTGCACGGTCCGGCAGGAGTGTTCTCGGACCCGGAACCGACAAGGGGGTCAGCCGGCAGCCGCAGCGCCGCCTACTCCGCAGCGGTGAACACATGCTCGGCAGGCGGGCCGACCAGGATGCCCGGGACGGCGGCGAGAGCCTCGGTCAGGTGAGGACTCGACAGGTGTGCGTCGAATGCGGCGCGGTCCTCCCACTCCTCGAACACCAGCCATGCGCTGGGGTCTTCGGGGTGGACGTATGCCTGGTAGCTGATGTTGCCCGGCTCGGCCCGCGACGGTGCGACCAGGGAAAGGGCCTGCTCGCGGACCATGTCCTCGGCGGCCGGGGCGGCCTTGAGGAGGGCGATAGCGGTGACCTTGGGCATGGGTGCGCTCCGTTCGATGCTTGCTTCCGGGAAACGAAAGTCCAGGTCTGCGGGTGCCGGACGCGACCATGTTCGGCCGTCCCGTTCGCCCCAGCAGACACTACGGTCCGGACATCGTTCCTCCCCGGCCGACCAGCTGACGACCAGCCGGGCGCGCAGCCGTGAACGGCGGCGCGGACGGTGCCGCTGCGCCACCGCCCGCCCGGGACCTGTGCCGCCTCGGTGGTCACCGCCTCCTGTCTCCCGGGCTCGGGAAGAGGGGACTTTCGGCGTTCTGCCGGTAAATGGGTACCCGCTGCGGGATCGTTGCCCACGAGGCACGGCGAACGGCCGTGCCGAGCGGGCCGACGATGGAGGGCCGTCGATGGCTGAACGGGAAACGTGGACCACCGACGAGTTCGGTTCCTCGCACGAGGGATCCGTCGGCGTGCTGCTGGCTGACGGGACGGTCCCCGGACCTGCGTTCTTTCCCATGTCGTCCGGAGGGGAAGGACAGAGCACCTCGCAGTGGAGCGTCTACGACGGCTTCTTCGGCCTCACCCCCAAGGCGCACGCCCTGCGCGCGGAGTGCTCGTGCGGCTGGACCGGAACCGAGCACCCGCTCGACTGGGAGCAGATCGGGGAGCAGGAACTCCGAGTGGCCGCCCGAGATCTCGCGGAGGAGTGCGAGACGGAATGGTGGGACGGACACACCATCACCGTGGAGAAGTCGGCCATTGCCGTCCCGGAGGAGATCACCGACCTGGTGCGCCTCGTCGCGGAGAAGATCGAGAAGCTGGCACAGCGGTCGCCGCTGGCGGCGGTGAGAGCCGCCCGACTGCTTGAGGTGGCCGCTGTCCGCACCGGGTACTGGCCGGCCCACGACGCGCGGGCGAAGGCGAGCCCCGAAGAGGCCGCCGCCGCACTCGGCCTGAACGAGGACGACACCCGGCACCTCCTCGCCCGATTCGGCAACTGGAGTCCGTACGGCTGAGGTTCGGCTGCTTCCGGCCCGGCCCGTGGCGTCCATCGGCTCGGCGGCCCTGGGCGCCGAGCCGACTGCGGTGGGGTTGTGGCCATGAGTGCTCCTGCGCAGGAAGTCGGATGCGCCGACTTCCTGCGCAGGGTGAAACGGCCCTGCCGAGTAGGCAGGGCCCGCTTTGTCGACCACTGATTCCCGAGGGCAACTGACACGGTCATCGGTGTCGTGGTGTGTCGGACGGTGGGCGTTGACGGCGTTGAACCTGCGGTCCGCGTGGGTGCTGGCCCGTTCCGGCAGAGCGGCAGGCTGTGGGTGAACTGCGCAGGAAGTCGGAGGTTCCGACTTCCTGCGCAGTTCGGTGCCTGGGCAGGGGGAGGCCGGAGCGATGCGAGCCTCGACGGGCACCGGTTTCTCGTAGGGGCGGCCTTCGGAGTGGCGGGGTGGAGGCAATGCGGGAACCTTGAGGGCGCGCCGCTGGACAACCTGCTCCCCGCGTGCGGGGACGAACCCCTGCTCGTCGGGAACCGCGCCCACACGTGACCGGGCTGCCTGAGGTCACGTCCTGGCGGAGTTCTGGCACCACCAGGAGAGGTCCCGCTCAAGCTCTTCCAGGGTTTCAAGCCTCTGTTGGATGTGAACGCCGAACTCGGCAGGCAGCCTCACGCTGTGGTCGAGGACATAGTGGGCCAGCCCTTCCGGCCAGAGGTAGTAGCCGTCGGTGAGGTCACGGGAGCCGTTGGACTGCGAGCACAACCTGCACGTCGATACCCCCATCCAGGAGGCAGCGACTTGGCCGTGTACCAGGTAGTCCGCGACCCAATGCCGTTCCGACTCCTCCCAATCGGGATCGATGAGATCGGAGGGGTTCGGCAGCGTCCGGTTCGAGGGCGTCCTCCAGAAGCCCAGCTGCCGGACGGGACGGTTGGCAGGTTCCCTCGGTTCAGGCATGCCCAGAGACTGCCATGGCGAGGGTTGTCGCGGCCCTGAACGAGTTCAGCTGCCGCAAGCGCTGGAACTCGGATCCAACCGGTTGCCGGCCGAAGCCGGTTTGGACGAGCCTGCGGCGTGAGAGCGGTGGACCGGGCGGCCGCGTGAAGGTTCGCTGTGTGAGGGAGGGGCCCGCGTGGGAGGTGCGGTACCAGCGACCTGGCCGTCAAGGTGCTGGGCTGTGTAAGGAGGCCGGTGCGGCGTAGGCTTCGGTCGATCCTGACGATTCCTCGTCGATGCTGGCGGTGGTTGAGATGTACCAGATGTCCGAATCTCAAGAAGTTGCGAAATTCGGCTCCCTCGCCGCCTGAAGGCGCAGGTCACGAACTCTGCTCCCCGCGCACGCGGGGATGGTCCCGTGCGGGCGAGGGAAAGTGCTTGGCTGTAGCGCTGCTCCCCGCGCACGCGGGGATGGTCCCCACGGTGCCGTCGGCGGTGCGGAGGATCGAGACTGCTCCCCGCGCACGCGGGGATGGTCCCCCCGGCACGGTGGCGTCCCAGCTGGGCGGGGTCTGCTCCCCGCGCACGCGGGGATGGTCCCGTCACCACCCCGATCGGCGGCGGCAGCCCCGGCTGCTCCCCGCGCACGCGGGGATGGTCCCAAGGCCGCCAACGACGCCTACACGGTGACGATCTGCTCCCCGCGCACGCGGGGATGGTCCCTCACCGGGGTCGTGGAGGTCACGAGGTGGTTGCTGCTCCCCGCGCACGCGGGGATGGTCCCGCGCTTCCGCCTGGTGTGCCTCGCTGTGCGTCCTGCTCCCCGCGCACGCGGGGATGGTCCCCGAACCCCGCACCAGCCTTTGTGCAGGCGATCACTGCTCCCCGCGCACGCGGGGATGGCCCCCCGACAGCACGTCAGGCCGAGCTAGGCGGCCTCTGCTCCCCGCGCACGCGGGGATGGTCCCGCTGGGCCCAGCAACTGCTGGAACGGACTGCCCTGCTCCCCGTGTACGTGGGGATGGTCCGTTCGGTTGTCTGCCCGACTTCGACTTGCCAACCTGTGTGACCTCAATGGATGGATTGCGAGTCCGCCGTCTGCGACCTTGGGCTTCGACCTATAGTTTGCGAGCCATTGCAGGGGGTGCTTCGCGAGGCGCCCGGTCGGCAAGGGTGGTCATGGCGCGACGCGTCGTCGCACCGGGCGGTCCCCTGGCACCCCGCGGACGGCTAAGCCTTGATTGACGCGGCCGCCCTCGCGACTCGCTCGATCCTTGCGCGGTGGGTCGCGCGGGCTTCCTCGTCGATCTGCTGCTCGTGTTCGGCGCGCAGCCCGGTCCGGCCGTCGAGGCCCTCGCGGAGGATGTCGGCGTGCCCGGCATGCCGGACGGACTCGCTGAGAACGTGGACCATGATGGCGAACAGGTTCGTGTTGGGGTCGGCCCCCGGCCACCAGGGCGCTTGGCCTGGGGCGTCGAGGGGAAGCTCGTCGATCGTCGCGTCCGAGTGTTCCCACGTGCGCTGGTAGAACCCGATGATCCGAGCGCGGGTCTCGTCCTCGGTCGCCCACTGATCGCTGCCGTCGGAGTCCTGCCACCGGGGCAGCGGTTCCGGGGACGGCCGGTCGAAGACCTCGCCGAAGTACCTGGCCTCGACAGTGGCCAGGTGTTTGACCAGGCCGAGGAGGTTGGTCGCGGTCAGCGGTAGGCGGGCGTCGTACTCGGACAAGCCGTCGAGCTTCCAGAGCAGCGCCTCGCGGTCTCGCCGCAGTCGCCCGTGCAGGTCGGTCTTCGCGAATCCATCGATCATGCAGTATGAGCCTGCCATGGTCTGATCGAAGCCCCAAGGTGACGTACGGACGCACACCTCGGCGCCGCCGGACAGCGCATCTGCCCGCTGGCCGACGTGGCTGTGACTCAGCACGCCACTTGTCGCCGCCTTCGAAGACGTCCTCCCGCCGAGGCGAGCCGGCTACTTCGATGGTGGGGGGTGGACAGGCCACGCAGGACTCTTCCGTCACCGTCGCCTGTCGGCGGCCCTACCGTGGGTCGGCCCGGTGGCTCCCGAATGCGTCGTTGGCCCAACTCGCGCCCGGCGTAGGCGCTTTACTGTTCAGTGCCAGTGGTAGCACCGGGCGAGGTCGATGAAGAGAGTTCTCACAGTGGGCGCGGCCGCTGTGCTCGCGTCCGGCTTGGGTACGACGTCGGCAAACGCGGCCTCGGAGTACGTGCACTTCAAGAACGTGGCCACGGGCCGCTGTCTGGACTACCGGGCCGACTACGGGCCCTATGCGACCGACTGCAACGGCGGCGGCTATAAGACCTGGCTGGTGAACAGCGCCGCGTTCGAGCTCTCCGCCATGCGGCAGAACGCGGCCGGCCGGCTGTGCCTGGTCGCCCGTAGTGGTGAGGCCACGATGAAGCCGTGCCTGTCCAACGACCCGGCGGCCCTGTGGCTCTTCGGCCCCACGGCGGCCGGGTTCACGCTGATCAACCACGTGACCGGCACCTGTCTGGGCGAGGGGGCGACCGCCAGGCACGCCGTGAAACTCGTCGAGTGTTCGGGCGGCAAGTCCCAGCTCTGGGTGTGGCAGAGCGCCTGACTTCCTGCACGGCCGGACCAGTGCCGAACGGGCACCCCGTCCGCAAGCCCGTGAGCAGCGGTGCCGTGCGCTCGGCGCGGGCCGCGACGCACGGACGGATCACTCGCTGCCGCTGTCGTGCAGTGCCGCAGGCCACTGCCTGCTGAGCGGGCCCATCCATCGGTCGGAGCCACAGCCCGCTCCCCGCGCACGAGCGGCCCGGGCCGGTGCGGGGGTCAGGCGCGGCGGGTGAGGAAGAGGTCGTGGATGCGTTCGACGTGGGCGCCGTTGCCGTTGGTGTCGAGGACGGCGGCGGTGTCGGTGAGGGCCTGGGTGCGGTGGTCGGTGGGGAGGGCGGCGTACATCGAGAGGGAGGAGAGGTAGGCGAGGTAGTCCGCCGTCTCGTAGTGGGCCTCCTCGCGGAAGCGCAGTGAGCGGAGGTCGGTGAAGCGGGCGTCCTTCGCGCAGTCGACGGCCGGCCAGTGGCCGAGCATGTCGGGCCAGTGGCCCGGGGTGTCGCCGAAGGCGGAGGCGAGAACGGCGTGGGGTGTGTGGGTGAGCCCGTGGCGCCGGTCGACCTCGGCGAGGGCGGCGTGGAGGTCCGGGTCGCTGATGCCCAGGGGGTTCCAGAAGAGGGCGACCGTTCCGCCCGGGGCGAGGACGTCGTGGGCGAGGTCCCAGCGGTGGGCCGGGTCGATCCAGTGCCAGGAGGTCGCGGCGAAGAGCAGCCCGAAGCGGGTGTCGCCGGGCTGCCTGTCCTCGAAGTTGCGCACCTCGATGCGGACGTTGGGGTGGGCCGCGGTGTTGCGGCGCAGGACCTCGGCCATGCGGGGGTCGGGTTCGACGCAGGTGAGCGGGCTGGTGAGGGCGGCGGCGAACGGGACGGTGGCCTTGCCCGTGCCGGCTCCGACTTCGAGGGCGGGGCGGTCGCCGAGGGCGGCGTAGTCCAGGACGGTGGAGACGAGGACCTCGGGGTAGCCGGGGCGGACGGCGTCGTATGTCTCGGCGACGCTGCCGAAGACCTGGCGGCGGGTCATGTCGAGGGGGTTGGGGGAGGAGGACATGAGGTCCCTTCGGAGCAGGGGCGGCCCGCGCACCGGTTGCGGTGCGCGGGCCGGAGGGAGGTGGGGGGACCTTCAGAGAAGGTCGAAGTCGAACTCGCCGTTCGCGACTGCGGTGATGAAGGAGGTGTGGGCCTCGGCCGTGAAGGAGAGCGAAGGTCCCGAGCGGTCCTTGGAATCACGGAAGAAGGCGGCAGGGAGGCTCAGCAGTGCGGCGACCTCGACGCAGTTGTCATCGCCGCCGCTGTAGCTCGACTTCCTGAAGATCGGCCCGGTGGTGGAAGCGTCGGGGGAGGGATGGGTCACTTGATTTTGTCTCTCTGTGCGGTGATGAAGTCGAGCGACGAGTCGACGGGCAGGGCCTCTGCCGTGATCGCCTGGAACTTGCCCCGATACAACTCCACATCGGCAGGTTCCTCGACCCAGAGGCTGCTCATCAGACCTTCGACGAGCACCACATCGAGGTCCTGGCGCTGAGGGAAGCCCATGAGTGCCATCGCCCCGCTCATCCCTGGGTGAATAGCCGCACCTGTAGGCATGACCTGGATATTGACGTTCGCAAGCCGACTCAGAGTCAAGAGGCGGTCGAGCTGCGGCGCCATGATGTCCGGGCGGTTGGCATTCGCGCAGAGCGCGGCTTCATGGATGACCGCCCACACCTGAACCGGATTCGGGCGGGTCAGGATGTGTTGGCGGGCCATCCGAACCTGAACCAGGTCGTCGACAGTGCCGCCGGACCGAACACGCAGCCGCTCAATGACGATGCGGGCGTACTCCGGCGTTTGGAAAAGACCCGGGATGAAGGCCGGTTCGTAGGTCTTGTAGGTCGATGCGTCGGTCTCCAGGAGGATCAAGTCGTTCGCGGTGGCGTTGATGACATCGCGGTAACTCAGCCACCAGCCGCGCTTACTGCCGTCCTTGGTGATGGCGATGAGACCGGCGCGGAAGTCCTGGTCGTCGCAGCCGTAGAAGTCGAGGAGTTTGTTGACGTCCTCGATCTTGGCTGCGGTGTGGGCGGTCTCGATCCGGGTCAGTTTGGGCTGACTCATCCCGGTGGCCTCGGCGACCACTTCCGCTGTGAGCTTGCGCTGCTCCCGTAGCTTCCGCAGTTCGCCGCCAAGCCTCCGTCGACGAACGGTCGAGACCGCCATATGGACCCCTCCTGAGCTGTCAGTTGACCAGTCTGCCCGCGTCCTGGGCATCCGCGCTACCGGCAACAGGCAGTCTAGGCAGCCGAATTCAGGTTCGATATGCATAGATGCGAGTTGTGGCGAATGAGTTGCGCTTCATGCCGCATGGGCCCCATGCTGAGCGTAGCGAACCGGATGCTCTGCGTAGGCACCGATTGCGCAATGTGCTGCCGGGGTTCGCCGTCAGAGACTCATTCGCCCCCTACGGAGGTCTCCGTATGTCCACGCTCCCCCTGCCCCCCGACTGGTCCGTCGCCCGCGAGGAGTTGCGCGAGGTGCTCGTGCGCGCCGGGTGGCCCGGTGGCACCGCGGACGACGCCGAGTTGGCGTTGTGTGAACTCTTCGTCAATGCCTGGAAGCACGGCGGCTCGCCGGCTCCGCTGGTCGTCGTCGTGCTCCTGGAGGGGGTGCTTCGGGTGTCGGTCGCGGACGGCTGTCCGAAGCTGCCCGAGCAGAGAACGGCGGAGCCGGCCGGGTCGTACGCGCTCTCCGGGCGCGGCCTGCACCTCGTCCGCTCGCTCACGGACCGCTTCGGGGCGGACCCGCGCAGGTCCGGCAAGTCCGTCTGGTTCGAGCTGGACGCCGCCGCGTGAGCGCCGCCGACGGGCCGATCGAGCCCCACGACCCGCGCGTCCGTACGTACTCCGAGGCCGAGGTGGAAGCGCTCCTGCTCGAACTCCACGAGCGCGGAAAGGCCCTGGGCATCGTCTGGCCCTCCGCCACCACCGAGGGCGTGGTCGACGGCCGGGTGCTGGTCCGGTTCGGCAACGCCCCGACCGCCACCCTCCTCAACCTCCTCGCCCTGCTGAAGGGCCGGCCGTGACCGCGACCCGGCTGCTCGTCGGGGTCGCGCTCTCCTTCCTCGCCCTCCTCGCCCTGGCGACCGTCGTCCTCGGCGTCGTCCTCGTCCGGCGAATGCCCGGACAGCCGGAGGAGGAGGGCGACAGGTCGTCGGACTGAACCGGCGCACTCGTGACAGAGGTCGTCCGGGAGTGGCTCCCGGACGGCCTCGGGGGTCACGGTGCACGTGCGAGGATCGGCCACCGGAAAGTCCGGTGCCACAGGACCACCGCGTGATCGCGTTAGTAGGGCATGGAGCAAATACAGGGGGCGGAGGCACCGGCCGTCGAGCCGGGAGCGCCGCCCGACTTTCCGGCCTTCGTGGCGTCACGGGGGCGCCAGTTACTGCGGACGGCGTTCCTCCTCACCGGTGGTGACGCGCATCTGGCCGAGGACCTCGTGCAGGAGGCGCTCGGCCGCGTCTTCGTGAAGTGGCGTCGGATCTCGCGCCTGGACAATCCCAGCGGCTACGCGCAGACCGTCCTCGTCAACACCTTCCTCTCGCACCGGCGTCGGCGCAGCAGTACCGAACGCGTCACCGACGTCCTGCCGGACGTCGCGGTCGCGGACCCCGATCCCGCCCTGCGGCTCACCCTCCTCCGGGCGCTCGGCGAACTGCCGCCGCAGGACCGGGCGGTGCTGGTGCTCCGCTTCTGGGAGGACCGCAGCGTGGAGGAGACGGCGACGGCGATGCGGCTGAGCAGTACGGCCGTCCGTTCCCGCAGCAGCCGGGCGCTGGCCCGGATGCGGGACAAGTTGGGGGCCGCCGAGTCGGCGGAGTCCGCGGGGTCGATGGGGAAGGCGGTGCTGCGCCATGTCGGTTGAGAGCGATCGCGAGAGCAGCTTCGAGGACGAGTTCGCCGGGATGTTGCGCGGGGCGGCCATGTCGGCCCCCGCCGACGGGCTGTTCGGGCTGGCCGCCGGGGCCGAGCGGGTCGGACGGCGGCGGCGGAACCGGCGGCGGGCTGTACTGGCCGCCGGTCTGGTGGCGGCCATGGTGGTGGCCGGCAGCGTCGGCGTGTTGACCGGTGAGCCGGGTCAGGACGTCTTCGGCCCGGCCGGCGGGCCGGTGCGCCCGATGACCGAGGACGAGGTGGTGCGGCTGGTCACCGGTCTGCTGCCGCCGGGCTCGGTGAAGAAGATCACCGCGGAGGCGCCCGGCAGTGACCACCCGTCCAGGGGCCCGAACCGGACACTCGGTGTGCTCAGCTATGACGACGGCGCGGGTGCGACCACGGTCGCCTACTTCGTCGAACGCGGTACGCAGCCGCCCGAGCAGGCCGTGGTCTGCGTCGACCCTTCGATGGGGCCGAAGGAGTACTGCGACCGCACCGTCCGTTCGGACGGATCGGTGCTGATGGTCGACAAGTCCCGGGACGGTGCCTCCTCCGACACGCGGATATGGCGGGGCGTCTACGCGACACCGGACGGCACGGTGATCACGATTGTCGAGTACAACGGGGAGCAGACGAACCCGACCAGGGAGTTCCCGGCGCTGGACGAGCGGCAGCTGGCCGCCATGGCGACCGCGCCCGTGTGGGGGAAGGTCGTCGCGGAGATCAGGCCGAACCCGAACGCGCCGAAGGACGGCGGGCCGAAGCGGGAGGGAACGGCCGAGTCGGCGCCTGCATCCTCACCGCCCACGCCCGCCTCCACGTCCCCGGCGCCCGTGCCCACCGCTCCCGTGCCCACCGCTCCCGTGCCCACCGCTCCCGTGTCCCCCCTCACGCCCTCGCCCTACATCCCCACGCCCGCGCCCGGGGAATCGCTCCCCGAGCTGGCCGCCGTGCTCGCGCGCGTGCTGCCGGCGGGCGCGCAGGAGGTGGGACGGGACGAGGCGGGCGGCGCGGTGACGGTCGGGTACGAGGGACGCACCAGCCGGGTGTCCGTCCGCGTCGAGCCCGCCGGGCAGGGCGGGATCCTGACCAAGAAGACCGCCGAGGAGGGCACGCCGACGCCGCTGGAGGTCAGGCAGACGCTGCCCGACGGCACGTTCGTCGTGATGAACCGCTTCGGCAACGGCAAGGGCGCCGTCGATCCGGTGCTCCACTGGGTGGCGCGGGTGTACTACCCGGACGGGCGGAACGTCGTGATCAGCGAGGGGAACGGCGAGGACGACCGGACCTACCGGCCGGGTGAGCCCGCGTTGTCCGTCGAGCAGCTGAAGGCGATGGTCCTGGCGCCCGACTGGCGGAAGTGACTCTCCCCTAAGCTGTCCTGTCGCTCCGCACGGGGGAGCGACAGGACAGCGGGGGGCGAGCGGTGGAACTGACCGAGGTGGCGCGGGCGGCATTCGGGCGAGGGCGACGGTTGGCCGGGGTCGAGCGGTTGCGCGGGGGCAGCAAGAAGGGCGTCCACCGGCTGCGGTTCGACGACGGCGGGACGGCGGTCGTGTATGTGTGGAGCGCGGCCGAGAACCACTGGCCGGGTGCGGAGCAACCGGCGGACGACGCCGACCCGTTGGCGCACGCCTCCGGGCTCGCGCTGTTCGAGGCGGCGCACCGGCGGCTGGTCGCGCTGGGGGTGCGGATGCCGCACCCGTACCTGATGGACGGGAGCCGCAGCCGGTTCCCGGCGGACGTCGCGGTGGTCGAGGACGTGACCGGGCCGGGCGGGGAGAGCCTGGAGGCGCTGCTGGAGCGGGACCCGCAGGCCGCGGCGCCGGTGCTGGAGCGGCTCGCGGCCACCCTGCGGGCGCTGGACGGGCACCGCGCACCCGCCTGGGGGAGGCTCGCACTGCTGGACAACGGCGGCGTTTCGAAGGGGAGTTCGCCCGATCGGCTGGTGCTGGAGCGGGCGGTCGCGGACCTGGCGGAGGCGGCCGGTCGGGAGGAGCGGATCGCGACCGCCCGGGGACGCCTGGAGGAGGGCCTGCACATCCGGGCGGCCGCCGTCGCCCCCCGCGACGGCGGCTACGGGCTCGTGCACGGCGAACTCGGCCCGGACCACGTCCTGGTGGACGCCGCCGGCGAACCGGTGCTGATCGACATCGAGGGGCTGATGCACTTCGACGCGGAGTGGGAGCACGTCTTCCTGCGGATCCGCTTCGGGGAGCACTACCCGAGCCTCGGCGGCACCGACAACCTCGACGGCCCCCGGCTGGACCTCTACGGACTGGCGATCCGCCTGTCCCTGGTCGCCGGCCCGCTGCGCCTGCTCGAAGGCGGCTTCCCGCACCGGGCCGCGATGCGGGCGATCGCCGAGTACAACCTGGCGGCGGCGCTGGCCCTGGTGGAGTGAGTGAACCGGCCGGCGTCAGGCTGTTTCCTTGGGGTGACCCGGGCCGGCGTGGACGATCCAGGCGATGCTGTTCTCGGCGTCGACCAGGTACCGGATGCGTCCACCACCGGTGACCTCGTACTGCCGGCGCTCCAGTTGGCGGTCCTTGAACATGCCGGTTGCGAGCCCGCCCTTCAACCGGTGCTGCCGGGCCGGGTTGTCGATGGCCCGGGGAGCGGCGCGGATGCGGTCGTAGGCGCGGCGGAGGCCGGTCGGTGCGTGGCGGGCCAGGTGCTCCCATCCGTCGGCAGCAGCGGAGTCGGCGAACCGGAGATCGTACTCGTCCCCGGCCGGAGGGGGTGCGGCGCGATCGCCGCGCTTGGGGCTCACCCGGATTCCCCGGGGAGTGGCGCGGGGCCGAGGTCGCCCTCGGGCTCCTGGGTCAGGGCGGCGTACAGGGTGGGGTCGGCGTGGACCTCGGCGGTGTGGCGCCACTGTGTGAGCAGCATGGCGATCGGGGCGAGGTTGTCCAGCGACACCGCGCCGCGGGCCACGTCCACCAGCTCGCCGATGAGCAGGTCCACGTCCTCCGAGGGGAGGAATGTCACCCAGGGCAGGGCGTCGGGCAGGGCGGCCCGGAGCGCGGCGGTATTGCCGGTCCGGACCAGTCCGCCCAGCAGGCGGGAGGTGAAGTCGATGACGGTGCTGTCCTGTTCCAGCTGGTCGACCCGCATCAGCGCGAGGTCGCCGGCGTCGCGGCGGCGGAGCCGGAGCGCGCGGACAGCGTCGAGTCTGCTGGTGGTGGCAGCGGGCCGGTGGAGCAGCTCGCTGAACGGGATCTCCTCGTAGGCCGCAGTCATGACATCCACAGTAGCTTGGATGTCTGCCCGGCGGGGTCGAATCAGCTGCCGTCGCGCCGGATCCGCTGGTGCCACTCCTTCGTGAAGACCACGTTGCCGGCCTCTTCCGCCCGGAGCTGGGTGTGAGCGAGCAGGTGGGTGGCGTCGCAGCGGAGTTCGGTGCGGGTGTGGACGGTGATGTCCCAGCCGAGGGCGGGGCGTTCGAGGCGGAGGGTGCGGTCGGTGCGGGCCTGGGCGCTGAGGGGGGTGGCGGTGAGGACGCGGTAGGCGGTGACGGTGTGCTCGGCGCGGACCAGGCCGTCGGGGTGGGTGCGGGTGCCGTCGGTGGCGGGGGAGAGTTCGGTGCGCCACTCGCGGCGGCCGATGTCGTGGACGGTGACCCGTTCGGGGCGGGCGGTGAGCGGTTCGGTGAGGTGCAGCGGGGGCGGCAGGGGGAGGGTGGGGGAGCGGAACGGGGCCGCGTCGGTGCGGGCGGCCGGGTCGCGGACCGGGAGGGCGAGGGCGGAGCGGGAGGGGTCGACGGCGAAGCCGTCGGGGTCGGCGCCGGGCCACAGCCAGGGCCAGTAGGTGGAGGAGAGGGCGAGCCGCAGCCGGTGTCCGGGCGGGACGGTGGCGCCGACCGGGGCGAGCGTGAGCACCGGGTCGGAGTCGGTGGCGTCGGCCGGTTCGGCCGGTTCGGGCGGGAGGGTGAGGACGCCCCGGGTGAGCAGGGTCGAGGTGCCGTCCGGGGCGACCGCGCAGAGTCGGGCGACCACCAGGGCACCGGTGCCCACCGGGTCGGTGCGCAGGGTCAGGGCCGGGGCGCCGTGGAGTTCCAGCGGTTCGGGCAGTGGCCGGGAGTCGAAGCAGACCGAGCGCCCGTCCTCCTCGCGCTGGTCCGGCGGCCGGTCGGCGGGGCGGCCGTGCGGGACGTAGGCGCCGGCGTCGAGGCCGGTGTGCTGGGGCGAGCGGACGCGTACCCAGCGGTCCTCGGAGGCGGTGCCGGCGGCGCGCAGCGGGCCGTCGAGGCCGTAGTCGACCGCGCGGACGCCGGGGGACGGCCAGGGGTCGTCGGCGGACCAGCGGGTGCCGAGCCAGCTGCGCAGGGCGGGGGTGGCGGGGGCGCCGGTGTCGATGTCGCGCAGCCAGTGGTCGTACCAGCGCAGGGCCTCGGGGAGGAGTTCGTCGGGGAGCCCGTGCGGCCAGGGGCCGAGGACGGCGCGGACGGGGACGGCGGCGGTGGATGCTTCGGCGAGCGCGAGCGCCGCCGCCGCCGAGGGGTCGGACCAGCCGGCGACGGCGAGGGTGGGGACGGCCGCGGCCGGTGCGGGGGCGGCCGGGGCGGCGAGCCGGTCGGCGAGCGGCGGTTCGAGGGCGTCGAGCCGGGCCAGCCACAGGGCCCGCCAGTCGTCGCCGACGTACAGCGGGTCCGGTGGGCGGGCGGCGTCGGCGAGCTCGGCGGTGGCGCGGGTGTGGCCGTCGGCGGCGAGGACGGCGCCGCCGAGGCGGTGGGGGCCGTCGGGGCAGGCGGTGACGACGGCGCGCACGGCGTCCGGCGCGCGGGCGGCGATCCGCAGGGCGAGGGCGCCCGCCGCGCCGGTGCCGAGCAGGCCGATCCGTCCGTCGCACCAGGGCCGGCCGGCGAGCCACCGGACCAGTTCGACGCCGTCCTCGACGAGGAGGCCGGAGGCGGCGGCGGTGGGCGGCAGGCCGCCGGAGTTGCCGTGGCCCCGGGCGTCGACCCGGACGGCGGCGTGGCCGTGGCCGGCGAACCAGGGGTGGCGGCGGGCGTCCTCGGTGGCGGTCCAGTCGGTGAGGCGGCCGGTGGAGTACTCCAGGACGACGGGGACCGGGGCGTCGGTCGCGGGGCGCCAGAGGCGGGCGTACAGCTCGGTGCCGTCGGGGAGGGGGACGCGCAGGTCCTCGCGGGTGGTGCGGTGCGGGTACGAGGGCATGGCCGCTCCCATCGGGTCCCGGTCGGTGCGGATCGGTGCGGATCATTCCGACACTAGGGGAGGAAGCGGACGCCCGCCCGACGGGAGCGGTCGCGCCCGGACGCCCGGACGCCCGGACGCCCGACGGCCGGGCCGAGGGCGCCGGGCGCGACCGGGGCCGGTCAGCCCTTGCTCAGCCAGGCGGTGGCGTTGAGGGCGAGCGCGGCGTTGGTGCCGGCCGGGTCGTCCCAGCCGTTGAACAGGTTGTTGCCGGACTGCCCGGTGCCGTCGTCGGCGGGGGAGCTGTCGCCCCAGGCGGCGACCCGGCCGGTGCCGTAGCCGCTGGTGACGAAGAAGGCGCCGGTGTTCCCGGACGAGCCGGTGCGGTAGACGATGCCCTTGACCTCGGGGTTGTCGGCCGGCTTGAGGGTGAAGGTGGTGCCGGAGCGCAGGATCGAGCCGGTGACGGTGCCGAAGGGGCCGTGCAGCACCGGGTCGGCGGCGTCGTTGACGGCGCGCGGGTTGTCGGTGGAGATGTTCTTGACGTCGACCGAGAAGCCGAAGGGGTCGTTGTTGTTCACGCCGTTGTTGGTGAACAGGTCGTTGATGATCGCCGGGGAGTCCCAGCCGTCGTTGTTGCGGTCGCTCCGGTCGTGGTCGGAGATGAGGAACAGCCCGCCGCCGTTCTGGACGAAGCGGATGATCGCGGACTTCTCCGCCGCGGAGAAGCGGATGTTCGGCTCGGGGATCACGAAGGTGTCGAAGTTGGCGAGGTCGAGCGCGGCGCCGGTGCCGTAGCCGATGGTGGAGCCGGCCGGGAGGGTCTTCAGGCTGTACTGGCCGGTCTTCTGGAGGGCGACGCCCCAGGCGGAGAGGGCGCCGGTCCAGCTCTTCTCGGTGGTGGGGTTCGCGTTCTGGGTGCGCGGGTCGGGCTGGGCGGTGGAGATGATCCAGTCCGCGTTGCCCGCGGTCTCGCCCTTGCTGTTGTCGAACAGGACGCGGTGGGGGAGCGCCGTGGTCGCGGCGGCGGCGGCCGCCGCCGGGGCGGGGGTCGTGAGCGCGAGCGGGCCGGTGGCGAGCAGGGCGGACGCGGCCAGTGCGAGCGTGCTTCGACGGAGCATCATGTGCCGTCCCTCCAGAGGGGGTTGGGGTGCGGGACGACCGAGTATCCGCGCGTAGAACGGCGTCCGCCGGGCGGGTCGGGTTACAGCCGCTTGTACGGTTCATGACCATTTCTGGCTGCGGACAACTCCGTGGGCGCCCGGTCCGTGCGCCATCCGGTGACCAGGTCGTAACTGCGCATGACTTGCAACTAATTACGAGCAGAAGGAAGGATGGCCCAGCTCCGGCGCCCCGGAGCCGTTACGGCCCCACGAAAGGACCCCCGATGACCGGCCCCCGCTGGCGCGACCGGCTCACCCGTGAGGAGTGGATCCGCCTGGCAGGAATGGGTGGTTTCATCCTCGCGCTGCACGTGATCGGCTGGTTCACCCTGCTCGCGGTCATCGCGCCCGAGCACTACACCGTCGGCGGCCAGGTCTTCGGCGCCGGCATGGGGCTCACCGCGTACACGCTCGGCATGCGGCACGCCTTCGACGCCGACCACATCGCCGCCATCGACAACACCACCCGCAAGCTGATGGGCCAGGGCAAGCGTCCGCTGTCGGTCGGCTTCTGGTTCTCGCTCGGCCACTCGTCCATCGTGTTCGGCCTCTGCGCCCTGCTCGCCCTCGGCATCCGCTCGCTGGCCGGCCAGGTCGAGGAGGACGGCTCCACCCTGCACGAGACGACCGGCCTGATCGGCGTCACCGTCTCCGGCACCTTCCTGCTGGCGCTCGGCCTGATCAACCTGGGCGCGTTCAACGGCATCCTCAAGGTCTTCCGGCGGATGCGCGAGGGCGAGTACGACGAGGCCGAGCTGGAGGCGCAGCTGGAGAAGCGCGGCTTCATGAACCGCATCCTCGGCCGGGTGACCAGGGCCGTCACCAAGCCCTGGCACATGTACCCGGTCGGGCTGCTGTTCGGCCTCGGCTTCGACACCGCCACCGAGGTGTCGCTGCTGGTGCTGGCCGGCGGCGCGGCGGCGTTCCAGCTGCCCTGGTACGCGCTGCTGGTGCTGCCGGTCCTGTTCGCCGCCGGGATGAGCCTGCTGGACACCATCGACGGCTCGTTCATGAACTTCGCCTACGAGTGGGCGTTCTCCAAGCCGGTCCGGAAGATCTACTACAACCTCACCGTCACCGGGCTCTCGGTGCTGGTGGCGCTGGTCATCGGCTCGATCGAGCTGATCGGGCTGCTCGGCGAGAAGCTGGACGTCACCAGCGGCCCGGTCGCCTGGATCGGCGAGCTGGACCTCAACTTCGTCGGCTACGCCATCGTCGGCCTGTTCGTGCTGACCTGGGCGGCGGCGATCGCCTACTGGAAGCTCGGCAACGTCGAGGAGAAGTGGTCCGCCGGGCTCGCCGCCGCGGCCGCCGAGAAGGGCGAGTAGCCGACCCGGGCGAGCGGCGGCGCCCGGAGCGCGGTGACGCGAACGCGCACGGGAACGCGAACGGGAAGCGGCCGGGCCCCGGGGGAGAACCTCCGGGGCCCGGCCTTACCTGTCTTCCACTGGAACAACGGCCGAGCACCGGTCAGCGGTTCCATCGGAACCGGAACTGCTGCCGGCCCGCGCGGATCAGTACCGCGGGTCCACCCGGTAGATCGGACGGTCCGGCACCCACCAGTGGCTGGAGCGCCAGATCCCGAAGGTGAACCGCACCCCGTGGCTGCCCCGCTTGTTGGCGGCCTTGATGAACTGCTTGCCGACCTTCTTCATCAGGTAGGCCAGCGCCCACAGCACGTAGCCGGCGGCCCGGGCGGCCCAGTGCGGGAGCTTCCGCAGGATCTTCGAGATGCCCTGGCTGATCCGGCCGGAGACGTAGAGCAGAACGCCGATGGTGTTGCCCTCGGCGCGGCTGAAGTAGGCGACCCACTTCTTGCGCCAGGACATGCCGGTCAGGTCGTCCATGGTGATCGGGTCGACCGGGTAGCCGTAGGCGTTCGGCGAGCCCTCCAGGACCGGGTCGGTCTGCAGGAACCGGCCGGTGGCCGGGTCGTACAGCCGGACGCCCATCAGGGTGAGGCCGGAGAGGCTGTCGCCCTCGCGCTGCGCCCCGCCGAGCCAGCCGTACTCGGTCGAGCCGGTGGCGTCGACGACGTTGCCGTACTCGTCGTAGTGGTAGACGGCGAGGTCCTGGGTGCCGTCGGGGGACATCTGCACCGAGACGTCGCCGTGCAGGTTGGTCAGCAGCAGGACCGCGCCGCCGTCGGTGCCGGTGGCGGCGGTGAGCCGGCCGGTCAGGTCCAGGACGTTGCGGGTGAGCTTGCCGGCCGCGTCCTCGGACCAGGACGGGCTGTCGGTGCCGCCGTCGAAGTGCTTGGTGTCCCGGCCGGTGACGGCCCAGGTGCCGTCGGTGCCCCGGCTCTCGGTGGTGCCCACCGCGAGGCGGCCGGAGGCGTCGAGGTCCCAGGTCTTCCGGGTGTCGCCGAGGGTCTCGGTGCGCACCAGGTCGTTGGCGTAGTAGCCGAGCCGGGTGCCCTTCGGCAGGGCGGTGGTGCGGCCGTAGGCGTCGTACGCGTAGCCGGCGTCGGTGAGGCGGTCGGCGGTGTCGTAGCCGTGGGTCTCGGACTTGGTGACGGCGTCCTGGGTGGCCGGGTCGCAGTCGTCGGTGACGGTGGTGCGGTCGGTCCGGTTGCTGCTCCGGTCGAACGTGTAGGTCCGGGTCGCGCAGGCCAGGCCGGTGCTGTCGGCGGCCCTGGTCAGGCGGCCGGTGGCGTCGTAGGTGTAGCCGCCGGTGGTGCTGTTGCCGTCGGACTGGGTGCGGCCGGCCTGCTGCCCGTGGACGGTGTGGTCCGCGTTGTCGGCCAGCAGGACGGTGCCCGCCTGGTTGGTGTAGGTCCTGCCGGTCTGGAGGCCCCGGCTGTCGTAGCTGTTGGTCAGGGTGTTGCCGCCGGGCATGCTCTGGGTGACCAGCCGCCCCTCGACGTCGTAGGTGGCGGTGAAGGTGCCCGCGACCGAGTCGGTCAGCGTGGTGGGCAGGCCGCGCGGGTCCTTGGCGGTGTCGTAGGCGTAGACGGTGCTGGACGGCACCGAGTCGGACTTCTTCACCGGCCGGTCGAGCTTGTCGTACTCGGTGGTGGTGACGTTGCCGGCGCCGTCGTCGTAGGAGACCTGGCGGCCGAGGCGGTCGTAGCCCTGGGTGATGGTGGCGCTGCCGTTGGCGATGGTGGCGAGCTCGCCGGTGGCCGGGTCGTAGCCGAGCAGGGTGTCGGCGACGGCGGTGCCGGTGCCGCCGGTGACCGAGACCTTCACCGGCCGGCCGGCCGGGTCGTAGTCGCGGGTGGTGGTGCGGGTGACGCCGTTGGCGGTCTCGGTGAGCACCGAGACGTTGCCCCAGCGGTCGTACTGGAAGGTCTTCGTCGGCAGCTGGGCCGGGTTGGCGCCGCCGCCGGTGATCTGCGCGGCCGGGGCGATCGAGCAGACCAGGTCGGCCCACTCCGGGTGGCCGGCGCAGGCGCCGGTGCCGTTCGGGCCGTAGTACGAGGTGACGGTGGTGGCCGCGTCGGTACCGGTGGAGTTCGGGCGGCTCTGCGAGGTCACCCGGCCGTTGGTGTCGTAGCCGGTGGTGGTGGTGATCCTCAGGCCGGCCGGGTCCTGGACGGCCTGGGTGGGCAGGCCCTGGGCCCAGTCGTAGCCGGTCGCGGTCTTCCGGGTGTCGGCGTCGGCGGCGTAGCCGTCGATCCGGGCCCCGACCGTGACCGAGGTGGCCTGGTCGCTGACCGCGGCGGTGGCCGGGCGGCCCTCGTCGTAGCCGCTGACGGTGTGGGCGCGGGCGGCGACCTCGGCACCGGCGGTGAGCGCCGGGGAGGCGCCGGAGGCGGCCAGGTCGTGTTCCAGGGTGACCAGTTGCAGCGGGTCGTACTGCTCGACCAGCCGCCTGCCGTCGGGGGAGTGGACCGAGGTGGAGGAGAGCACCTGGGCGCGGTCGGCGGTGGAGCGGCCGGCGATGCCCAGGGCGCGCAGCTTGTTCAGGCCGTCACCGGTGGTGGCCAGGGCGAGGACGCGGTTCTCCGCGGAGAGGGTCCGCACCTGGCTGCCGAAGGCGTTGTACTCGGTGGTGGTGATGCCGCCGCCGGGGGTGGCGGTGTTGACCTCGCGGCCGGAGGCGTTGGTGTACGTCACCGAGGCGCGGTTGTAGCCGGCGGTGCCGAGCGCCTTGCCGTCGTGGGTGGGCGGGACGGCGTCGGGCGGCAGGACGGCGGTGGCGTCGGTCGGGGCGTCGGTCTGGCCCCAGGCCGCGACGTCGGACGGCGCCAGCGGGTACGGCGCGTTGGCGCCGCTCAGCGGGACGTCGTAGACCACCGAGGTGGTCGCGGTGCCGTCGGTGACGTCCTTGCTGCCCTGCTTGAGGGTGGGCCGGGAGGCGGCGAGCAGCATGCCCTCGCCGGCGGTGGCGGCGTTGCCGGCCCTGCCGTACTCCAGGGTCCACGGCAGTTCGCCGGGCTCGGTCACCGAGGTGACCCGGCCGGCCGCGTCGTAGCCGTACGCGGTCCTCGGCGCCGGCGAGGTGCGCGGGTCCGACACCTCGCGCAGCCGGCCCTGCTCGTCGTACGCGTACTGCGAGAGGGCGACCGGGGTGGCGGCGGAGGCGCCCGGGGCGGTGGACCAGAGCCGGATCTGCTTCACCTGGCCGGCCACGTCGCCGAGGGCGGACGCGGTGGCGGTGGTGGTGTCGGCGTAGACGTACTCCAGCACCCGGCAGCCGACGGTGGACGGCACGGCGGCGCAGTTGACGGAGGCGGTCGCCGAGGTGGGCGCGACCACGTACTTCGGGCGGGCCAGGGTCCTTCCGCCGGAGACGACCTTCTCCGCGACCACGGAGGTGGTGGAGTTGTCGCTGGGCAGCGAGGAGCCGGTGGCCTGCCAGGTGGTGGCGGCCGGGTCGACCTTGGCGAAGGTGACGGTGGTGCCCTCGGTGTCCTTCAGGGTGAAGGAGCCGGTGAGGCCGCCGGTCAGGGTGAGGCTCTCGGCGCCGGGTTCGGGCTTCCAGCCGCCCGCGCCGGTGGCGGTGAAGCCGGTCTCGGAGCCGTCGGCGGAGACCACCGAGAGCGAGGTCGCCGAGGTCTGCCGGACGTAGGAGTAGTCGGTGTCGGTGATCCCGGCGGTGGTGCCGGAGCTCCACTGGGGGCCGAAGATGGCCGCCTGGCCCTCCTGGGCCGCGCCGTTGGCGGGCCGGCGGGAGGAGAAGGAGCGCTCGGCGTGCAGGCCGAAGACCTCGGCGTCGGTCTCGGAGAGGGTGAGGTCACCGGTGAGGGTGTTGACCTCGCCCGGGCCGACCCCGGTCTCGGGGGCGGTGCCCGCGTTGCGGTCCACGGTGACGGTGTTGGGCTCGGTGGCGTCGGTGGCGGTGCCGTCGGTGAAGACCGCGCGGACGTCGACCGGGCCGTTCTCGGTCAGGGTGTCGGTGATGTTCCAGGTCAGCGCGGCCGGCTTGCCGCCGGGCGCGGCGAACGGCCAGGCGGTCACCGGCTGGCCGCCGGTGGTGGTGACGTTGGCGGTCGGGACGTCCTTCCAGGCGTCCGTCTCGCCGCGGCGGTACTGGTAGCGCACACCGGTGTAGGTGCTGTTGCCCTCGGCCTGCAGCGAGGTGCGCCGGGCCGGGCGCTCGCCCGCGGCGGGGGCGACCAGGGCGGAGCCCTTGCCGGCGTAGAAGGTGTACGTCCGGTCGGCGGAGACGTTGCCCGCGGCGTCCCGGCTGTGCGCGGTGACGGTGTGGGCGCCCGCCTTGAAGGCGAGCTTCGCGGCGACCGGGGTGCCGGTGGTGGCCGCGGTGACCCAGGCGCCGCCGTCCAGCTTGTACTGGACGTCCTTCACGTCACCGGTCGGTGGGGTGAGGGTGAAGGTGCCGCTGTAGTCGCCGTTGGCGTCCGGGGTGCCGGCCCACTGGCCGGCCGGGAAGTCCCCGGAGGCGATCGTGGCGACGCCGGGCGCGGTGGTGTCCACGGTGAAGGTGCGGAACGCGGACCAGGCGCTGTTGGCGGTGCCGTCCCAGGAACGGGAGCGCCACTTGTAGCCGCCGGCGGGCAGCGCGGTGCCCGGGGTCCAGGTGAAGGTGGAGCCGGAGGCCGCGTAGGAGGTGTGGCCGGACTGCAGCGCGGCGGTGCCGTTGGCCGCCCAGACCTCGAAGTCCAGCAGGACGTTGCCGCCGTCGGGGTCGGTCGCCTTGGCGGACAGGGTCGGGGTGGCGTCGCCGGTGAGGGCGCCGTTGGCCGGGGCGAGCAGGGTGGAGACGGCCGGCGGGGTGTTGTAGGTCACCGACAGGTAGGGCGTGTTGGCGGACGCGTTGCCGGAGTTGAACTTCTTCCAGCCGTACGGGTCGCTCTCGTCGGTGGCGCGGATGCCCAGGGTGTTGTTGGCGTTGCCGTTGCCGGCCCACGCCTGCACCAGGGAGGTGATGTCCTGGTTCACCCAGCCGTCGTTGCAGGAGCTGGAGTAGCCCTTGGTCGAGGTGGAGGTGGCCCACTTGCGGTTCCAGCCGGGCTGCGCGGTCCACCGGGTGGCGGTGGTGGCGCTGCCGGTGTCCCAGACGTCCCAGCCCTTGGCGGTGCAGGACCAGCTGTGGAAGTTCCACAGGTTGAGCTTGCCGCTGGTGATCTGCTTCCCGCTGATCCTGGCCATCGGGAACTGCAGGAAGGAGCGGGCGATCTGGCCGGAGCCGTTGTTGCCCAGCTTCAGCTCGGTCTGCGAGGAGACGTCGGTGGCGTAGCCCTGCTGGACGAAGGTGTCGAAGCCGACGCCGATGTTGACCGCCGGGTCGACGGTGACCGGGTACTGGGTCGCCGGGTCGTTGAGGAAGGCGGCGTCCGGGGTGAGGGTGAGGTCGACGGCGTTGCCGTTCTGGGTGACCTTCAGACCGACCGGTGCGGTGCGGGTGTGGTCGCCGCTGCGCTCGTCGACCTTGGCGTCCCACATCACCGGGGCGGGCAGCTGGCCCTTCTCCTCGCCGGTGGCCGGGTCGAGGAAGGAGACCGAGTCGTCGGCGTTGTGGCGGGCCCGCAGACCGGCCGCGTCCAGGGTCATGGTGACGGTGCCGTTGGCGGCGACCGCGCCGCGGTCCTTGAGTTCGAGGAACTGCTCGAAGCCGGTCCGGGTGGACTCGACGACCAGGTCGGTCGAGGTGAGCGCGTTCGGGTACCGGGCCCTGGTGCCGTCGACCACGGGGGCCGGGAGGGTGCCGCGCCAGGACAGCGACATGCTGGTGCCGTTGCCGTTGTCCAGCGAGACCAGGGGGACGGCGGGGGCCTGCTGGTCCCCGGCCGGGGCGCCGGCGGCCCTGAACTTCGACGCGGCGGCGGGTGCGGTGGCGCCGGCCAGGGTGAGGCCGAGCGGGTGGCCCTTGGCCTTGACCGAACCGTCGGCCTGCTGGGCCAGGTTCACGTCGATCGGCCGGAGGGTGCCGTCCTTGTCCTTGAAGCGGACGGGGCCGGAGGCGAGGTCGAGGGTGGTGGTGCCGTCCGGGTTGATCCAGGTGGTGGTGGACTCGCCGCGTTCGTCGGTCACCTCGATCCGGCGGTTCTCCAGCCGGGCCTTGAGGTGGGCGGTGGCGATGTCCTTGGCCTCGGCCGGGCCGAGGGCCTTGCCGGGCGCGGGCGCGGGCGCGGGGGCCTCGGGGGCGACCGCGACGGCCTGACCGGTCGTCATGACGACGACGGCGGCCTGGGTGGAGAGTACGACGGCGAGGGCGACGGCGGTGTTGCGCAGGACGCCGTCGCGGCGGCGTGCGGCGGGGGCGGCTGGCACGGTGGTCCCGGCGCGGCGCCGGGGTGGTGTGCCGGTCGGCTGTGACATGGAGCTCCTGACGATCTGCGGTGTGAGGGTTCGACGGCGACACGCGTCCGCGTTCGGGCACGGCCGTGGGGGGGGGGGGGGGGGGGGGGGGGCCGGGGGGCGGGGGGGGGGGGGGGGGGGGGGGGGGGGGGGGCCCGGGGGGGCGGGGCGCCCCCCGGGGCCTGCGCCGGAATCAGGGTCGGGGCCGGGGACGTGGCCGGGGACGTGCTGGGGCGCGAC
>NZ_JBIWIF010000001.1:0-162398 GCF_044764505.1 Kitasatospora sp. NPDC094019 | reverse complement strand
GTGGGGGGGGGGGGGGGGGGGGGGGGGGTTTTGGGGGGGGGGGGGGTGGGTGGGGGGGGGGGGGGGGGGCCCCCCCGCGCGGGCCGGGGGGGGGGCGGGGGGGGGGGGGCGGGGGGGGCCCGGCCCCCCACGGCGGCATTGATGGGCATATGCATGTCAAGAGCGGGCCGGTCGAAGCGGTAGGCATGAATCGGCCAAACCCGCGGGAGTGAGCAACCGTCCGAAATCAGGACGGAAGGCGGGAGCGGTCCCGGCGGAGGACCCCGCTGCCTACGGTGGAGCCGCCACCGTGAAGCGTCGTACGGGGCCCTCCGCCAGTGCGCGGCGGAGCAGGGCGTGCGCCCTCAGCTCGGCCGCCTCCCGGTCGGGGGCGCGGACGTACAGCACGATGCCGACGCCTCCCGGGAAGGCGCGGGCGCGCACGTGCTCCAGGCCGTCGCCCGGAGCCGCGCGCGCCCACAGGGCGCCCTGGACGTCGGCGGGTCCGGCCTCGCCCGCGGGCGGGGCCGAGACGTCCAGGAGAGTCAATTGGACGGCGAACACCGAGCGGTCAGTCCCAGCCGATGCCGGGGCCGTCGGTCCGGGAGGAGTCCCAGCCGATGCCCCCGATGTCCGGGGCGTCCCAGCCGATACCGGGGCCGTCCCAGCCGATGCCCGTCCCGTCGGCGTGGGTGGCCGGGGGGAGGGCGGCGGTCGGGGCGGCCTGCGCGGAGGTGACGGGGGCGGCGGGGGCGACGGCGGCGGCGAGGGTCAGGGCGAGGGCGGCGGCGGCGAGCAGCCGGACGGGCTTCGGCACGGCGGTTCCTGTTCTGTGCACGGTGGTTCAGGGCGTGGGTCGGTGCGTGGTGCCGGTGCGTTGGTGCCGGTGCGTGCGTGCGGTCGGTGCGTGGTGCCGGTGCGGTCGGTGCGTGGTGCCGGTGCGGTCGGTGCGTGGTGCCGGTGCGTGCGGTCGGGTGTCTGCCCGCAGACCGCATCCTTCCGTCACCCGGTCCGCATCGGGAGGGAGTTCGCCGGGCAACATCCGGCCAGGCAGCTTGCTGCAACCCCGGAACCGTGACCCGGGGGTGGCGCCGGTGGGCCCGTTCCCTCCGTGGAACAGACCGGACGGTCCGGTTCGGGTCGGGTGACCGGAACGCGCCTTGTGGCGGCGGGAGTGCCGGAGGAAGGATCGGGGATCGCCGGGCCGGACCGGAATCTCCATCGTGAGACGCGATGTCGTGACGATCAGGGGTCGTTGACGTGCTGGAACTGCTGGGCGTGGACACCACCGCGGAAGCCGTCTACCGCGAGATGCTCGCGGACCCGGAGGGCGGGGTGGCCGAACTCTGCGAACGGCTCCACCTTCCCGAGCCCGCTGTCCGGGCCGCCCTCGACCGCCTCGCCGACCTGACCCTGCTGCGTGCCTCCCGGGAACGCCCGGGAGCGCTGTGGCCGGTCAGCCCGGAACGCGGGCTGGAGCTGCTGCTCCGCCGCCAGGAGGAGGAACTCGCCCGCCGCCAGCAGGAGCTGGCCGTCTCCAAGGCCGCCGTGGCGCGCGCCGTCGCCGAGTACGCCACGCTCCGCTCGGCCACCCTGGTGGACGGCGGCGAGCGCCTGGTCGGTCTGGACGCGATCCAGGCCAAACTGGAGACCCTGACCGCCCGGCTGGCCACCGAGTGCCTGGGGGTGATGCCCGGCGGCGCGCAGTCCGGCGCCAGCCTGGCCGCCTCCCGCCCGCTGGACGAGGACGCCCTGAGGAGGGGCGTCAGCCTGCGCACCATCTACCAGGACAGCGTCCGCAACGACCCGGAGACCTTCGCCTACACCCAGTGGATGACCGGCCTGGGCGGCCGGGTGCGGACCGCCCCGGTGCTGCCGCCGCGGATGCTGGTCTTCGACGGCACCACCGCCGTGGTGCCGATCGACCCGGAGAACACCAGGGCCGGCGCCCTGTGCACCGAGGAGCCCGGGATCGTCGCCTCCCTGGTCGCGCTGTTCGAACAGACCTGGGAGACCGCCGCTCCGCTCGGCGGGGACCCGCGCCCCGAGGACGCCGGCACCGGCCTCAGCCCCGGTGAGCGCGAGCTGCTGCGGCTGCTCTCCACCGGGCTGACCGACGACGCGGCGGCCAAGCGGCTGGGCGTCTCGGTGCGGACGGTCCGGCGGCAGATGGCGGCGCTGATGGAGCGTCTGGACGCGGCCAGCCGCTTCGAGGCGGGCCTGAAGGCGTCCCAGCGCGGCTGGTTGTAGCCGGGGTCACAGCTTCGGGGTAACGGTCCGTCGCCATGGTGCAGAAGTTCACCTCCAGGCTCTTGTCCGGTCATTTTCTACGCGCGTATCTTTGGGCGCTGCGGGGGGCGGTTCCCGACTCCGCGCGGATTTCTACGCGGGTAGCGGGACTGCGGGCCGAACACCGGCCGATGCGCCCGGCCGACCCGCCGCCCGGCCGACCCACCCCCATGCACCCGAGCTAGGAGCCCCGTTCCGGTGACCATGCCCATCGCTCCCCGTCCGCGCTCGCGCCGCGCCCTGCTGCGCGCGGCCATCGTCCCGGCCGGTCTGGCCGCCTCCCTGGTCCTGGCCCCGCTGCCCGCCGCCGTGGCCGCGCCGTCCGCGGACGCGCTGATCTCCGAGGTCTACGGCGGTGGCGGCAACTCGGGCGCCACCCTGAAGAACGACTTCGTCGAGCTGGCCAACAAGGGCGGCGCCGCCTTCGGCCTGGACGGCTGGAGCGTCCAGTACATATCCGCCGCGCCCGGCCCGAACTCCCAGTGGGGCGTCACCCCGCTGACCGGCTCGGTCGCCCCCGGCGGCCGCTACCTGGTCGGCGAGGGCGCCGGCGCCGCGGGCACCGTCGACCTGCCCACCCCGGACGCGGTCGGCTCGCTGGCGCTGTCCGGCACCAGCGGCACCGTCGCCCTGGTCCACGGCGTCGACCCGCTGACCTGCAAGACCGCGGCCGACTGCGCCGCCGACCCGCGGGTGCGCGACCTGGTCGGCTTCGGCACCGCCGTGGTCCACGAGGGCTCCGCCTCCGTGGCCGGCGCCTCCAACACCGCCTCGGTGGCCCGCAAGGCCGGTCTGCCGGACACCGACGACAACGCCGCCGACCTCACGGCCGGCGCCCCGTCGCCGACCAACAGCAAGGGCGAGGTCGCCGAGGGCTCCACCCCGACCGGCCCGACCGAGCCGGGCACCGTCCGGATCCACGACATCCAGGGCCGCACCCGGCTGTCCGACCGCACCGGCAAGACCGTCGCCGGCGTGCCCGGCATCGTCACCGGCGTGCGCGCGTACGGCTCCAAGGGCTTCTGGATCCAGGACCCGAACCCGGACGCCGACCCGGCCACCAGCGAGGGCGTCTTCGTCTACACCGGCTCCGCCAACCCGACCGTCAAGGTCGGCGACTCGGTCCTGGTCACCGGCAAGGTGACGGAGTACTACCCGAACTTCACCGGTGGCTCGCAGTCGCTCACCCAGCTGACCAACCCGGCCGTCACCGTGGTCTCCTCCGGCAACCCGCTGCCGGCCGCGGTGGTCGTCGACACCCGCAACATCCCCGGCACCTACACCCCGGCGGCCGGCCCCGACGGCACCATCAACGGCGTCACCCTGGACCCGGAGAAGTACACCCTCGACTTCTACGAGTCGCTGGAGGGCATGCTGGTCGAGGTCCGCGACGTGCGGGTGGTCCAGGCCACCGACAAGTACAACGAGCTGTGGGTCGCCGCCGACAAGCAGGACCAGAAGAGCCAGCGCGGCGGCGTGCTCTACGAGTCCTACGCGGAGCCGAACGTCGGCCGGCTGATGGTGCAGCAGCAGGCGCCGGTCGCCCAGCAGCCCTTCCCGGTCGCCAACGTGGGCG
This sequence comes from Kitasatospora sp. NPDC094019, assembly GCF_044764505.1. Classification (NCBI taxonomy): domain Bacteria; kingdom Bacillati; phylum Actinomycetota; class Actinomycetes; order Kitasatosporales; family Streptomycetaceae; genus Kitasatospora; species Kitasatospora sp. NPDC094019. The sequence continues at coordinate 158,554 of NZ_JBIWIF010000001.1, read as the reverse complement.
ACGTGCTGACCGGCGTCACCAACGGCCCGCTGGACTACAACCAGTTCGGTGGCTACACCCTGGTCGCCGGCGCCCTCGGCGCGCTCCAGGACAACCACCTCCAGCGCGAGGTGACCGCCCCGACCGCGGACCGCGAACTCTCCATCGCCACCTACAACGTGGAGAACCTGGCCGCCACCAACCCGGACAGCAAGTTCGCCGAGCTGGCCGCCGGTGTCGTCACCCACCTGCGCTCGCCCGACATCGTCGCCCTGGAGGAGATCCAGGACAACAACGGCGCCAAGAGCGACGGCACGGTGGACGCGAGCGAGACCGTCGCCAAGTTCGTCGCCGCGATCAAGGCGGCCGGCGGCCCGGCGTACGACTGGCGCTCGGTCGACCCGGAGGACGGCAAGGACGGTGGCGAGCCCGGCGGCAACATCCGCCAGGTCTTCCTGTTCAACCCGCAGCGGGTGTCCTTCACCGACATCCCCGGCGGCACCGCCACCACCGCCGTCGACGTGGCCGGCACCGGCTCCGCCGCCGCGCTGACCGCCTCGCCCGGCCGGATCGCCCCCGCCGACGCCGCGTGGACCAACAGCCGCAAGCCGCTGGTCGGCCAGTTCTCCTTCCGCGGCAAGAAGGTCTTCGTCATCGCCAACCACTTCAACAGCAAGGGCGGCGACCAGGGCATCGACAGCCGCTTCCAGGCCCCGGCCCGTTCCTCGGAGGTCCAGCGGGTCGCCCAGGCCACGGTGGAGCAGGTGTTCGTCGCCAAGCTGCTGGCGGCCGACAAGAACGCCAAGGTGGTCTCGGTCGGCGACTTCAACGACTACCAGTTCTCGCCCGCGCTGACCACGCTCACCAAGGACGGCGTGCTGCGCGACCTGGTGAACGAGCTGCCGGAGAAGGAGCAGTACTCGTACGTCTACCAGGGCAACTCGCAGGTGCTGGACCACATCCTGGTCAGCCCCGAGGTCGGGTACGCCAAGTACGACGTGGTGCACATCAACGCCGAGTTCGCCCAGCAGGCGAGCGACCACGACCCGCAGGTGGTCCGCATCAAGCCGTGAGGCCGGCGGAGCACGACCGAGGGGGCGGTGACCGGGGACCTGGTCACCGCCCCCTCGGGGCATTTCGGGAGGCGCTCCCCCCGGGGCTCCCAGGAGGGCGCCCGCGGAGGTGCTACCCCAGGGCCTTGAGGACGGCGTCCGCCATCACCCGCTCACCGGTCGCGTTCGGGTGGAAGGGGACGGCGGGGGAGCCGGGCAGCGCGCCCTCGACCCAGCGGTCGGACGAGCAGACGTCGTGCCCGCGGGTGGGCGTGGCCGTGTCCACGTAGGTCGCGCCGGTGGCTCCGGCGGTGGACCGCAGCATCGTGTTCAGCCGGCCGAGCACCTCGTGCAGGTACGGGATGTCGCGCGGGGCGATCGGCTGGCGCAGGACGCAGGAGGCGCCGTCGGCGGGCAGCACCGAGGGGTAGCCGACCAGCAGGATCCGGGCGTTCGGGGCCTTGGCGCGAAGCCGCTCCACGGTGTCGGCGAGCCGCGGCCCGGTCCGGTCGATCCGGTCGGCGAGGTCGTCGTTCCCGTACTGCCAGGACCAGCTGGACCAGTCCCAGTACCCGTGGTGGTAGACGTCCGTGCAGGGGGTGCCGAGCGGGTTGACCACGGCGCCCGCGATGCAGGTCGCGATCACGTCGGCGATCCCGAGGTCGCTGTCGCCGAGGTCGTTGCCGCCGATGCCCAGGGTGATCAGGTCGGTGTCGGCGGTCACCGCGTCGATCTGCGGATCGTTGACCCGGAGGAAGGCGTCGTACTGCGCCTCGGTGATGGACTTGACCTTGGCGGCGGCGCAGGTGACGTCGCGGTAGGCGGCGGCGTGGAGGGCGGCGGCGACCAGGTGGCCGTAGTTGCGGTCGGAGCGCAGGCAGAGGCCGGCCGACTGGTTCGGAACCCCCGCGCCGGCCGCGTAGGAGTCGCCGAGCGCCACATAGCGGTGGGGGGCGGGAGTGGCGGCCTGCGCGGTGGTGGCGGTCATCGCGAGAGCGGCGCCCAACGCGGCGGAAGCGAGCAGCAGGGAATTCCGGGCACGGCGGAGCACGGTTCCTCCTGGGGGAGAGAAACGGGAGGGTGGGGGTGGTGCGAGCCGGGCCACAGCTACTACTGACAGGTAAGTTACTGGCAGGTTTCGCGGTCGTCCATGCTGTGCGCATACATTTCCGAAAAGTCGTCAGAGGTTTCGGAAGGCGCTCCGGCGGGAATTCCGAATTTCGCTCCGAGGGGTGTCGAAAGGCATTTCGAAACGGGGCGGATCGGAATTCGGGCGGGTGTGCGCGTCGTCAGCCGGTGGCCGCGGCCACCCAGAAGAAGAACACCGTCATCACCGCGAAGAGCACACAGGCGTACCCCAGCAGCCCCACGCCGTCGGCGCTGGGGAAGCCGGGGAGGACGACCTTCCCGGGGAAGCGCGGGAGGTGGGCGACCTCGACCGGGTCGCCCGGCCGGAGCCCGGTCGGCCCGCGCAGGGCGATCGAGGTGTCCGCCTCCACCGCCGGCCCGTCCGGGACGTCGAACCGCACCCGGACGGTGTCCTCGTACCCGCCCTCGTCGCCCACGGGCGTGCTCGTCACCGAGATCACCCGGGCCCGGAACCGGGTGCCGTAGCGGTTGATCCGGAACGTTCGCGAGGCCCGTGACCCGGTCCAGTAGGAGCTGCCGGCGAGCACCGTCCCGATCGCGAGGGCGAGAAGGTTCACAGCCGTGCAGCCTACGCCCCGGGCCGGTGTGCGCCCAGGGCTTTGTCGTCAACTTCCTTCTGTTGGAGCATAGTTCATGTAGGCGGTGACGCCCCGGGGATCCGCCGGACGACGGCCCGGTAGGCTGCGGCTGCCGTCCCGGTGTCACCCGGCCGGCGGGCTCCACCGTGATCGTCGGCCGCAGCGGCCTGCGGCCGCCGCGCGCACCGGCGCGGTGGCGGGCCCTGGGGAACGAGGAGGCCGAGGAACCATGAGCCGTCGCGAGCGCGACCGGGTCGGCAAGCAGGGCGGGACCGGCCGGCAGGGCGGACGCGGCCCGGCGGCCCCGGTCACCGTCACCGTCTGCCGGGGCTGCTGCTGCGGCACCCAGGAGAAGCACCCGGGCGTCGACCACGCCGGCCAGTACGAGCGGCTGCGGGCGGCCGTCGGCGACGCCGGCCGGGTCCGCGCCGTGAAGTGCCTGGACACCTGCGCTCACTCCAACGTCGTCGTGGTCGGCCCCTCCAGCGAGGGCCGCGCGGCCGGCGGCCGGCCGGTCTGGCTGGGCTGGGTGCTGGCGGACGACATGATCGAGGAGATCGCCGGCTGGGTGCACTCCGGCGGCCCCGGGGTCGCCGAACCGCCGGGGATGCTCGACCTCCAGCAGATCTCGGTCTCCCGCCGCGTCGGCGAGGGCCTGCCGGGCTGACCCCGCCGATCCGGACCCGCCCGCCCGGACCCCGCCGACCCGGACCCGCGCGTCGACCGGCTGGCCTAGCATGACCCAGGGCTTGTCAGACACGCCCCGGTTCCGGGCCCCGACAGGAGGACGAGGATGACCACGGTCTGCCGCATCTGCGCGGGCACCGGCCGCACCGCCGGCCTCAGCTGCCGGACCTGCCAGGGCACCGGCACCACCGAGGTGGGCGGCGGCGGCGGCAACTGCTTCCTCTGCGACGGCACCGGGGTGTACGTCCGCTACCGGGTCGACGCGGGCGGCGCCAAGCACGCCTACCGCGACGAGATCTGCCGCACCTGCGACGGCACCGGGAACCGGGCGGCCTCCTCCTGGGACGAGGCGTCCTGACGCCGCGCGGTCCGGGCCGCCACGACGCCGCCGGGGAACCCTGACGCGGCGGGACGCCCTCCCGGCCCGCTCCGGACGGTGACGGTTGGTCCGGGCGGGTGCGCCCGCTCACCGCATCAGCGTAGGAGGGCGCCCCAGCGGTGACCGCGTTCGCACAGACTGTCGGACGCTACGAGCATGGCTTCCCTCAACCGACTGCTCGCCCGCGTCCGTCGAAGGGCCGGTGCCCTCGCGGTGCCGTCCGCCCTCGTCACGGCCCTCGTCCCCGTCCTCGCGCTCGGCCCGGGCGCGGTCGCCGCCGCGGCCGCCCCGTTGCCCGGCGGACTCGGGCCCTGCGTGCCCGGCAGCTGCCCCGCCAGTTACCCCACCTCGATCAACAACGGGCCGTTCACCGGCCGGGACAACGGCATCAACGTCTACGTCGGCGGTGACTTCCTGGTCCGCGGCCGCGCCGCCGAGGCCGAGGGCCGCGTCGTCGTCCTGAACGCCTTCGACCAGGCGAAGGAGGCCGGGGCCAGCTCGATCTACAACGTCGGCATCGCCGGCGTCGGCTCCCGGGTCCCCCCGCCGGACGGCGCCGACTTCCTCACCACCGGCGCCGGGGTCACCGTCGCGAGCGGCCAGAGTCTGGTGGCCGAGGGCGGCGTCGTCCGGCACGCCGGGCCCGTCAGCGGCACGGTGACCGGCACCTCCACCACCGATGCCAACGCCGTCCAGCCCTACACCGCCCTGCGGACCCAGCTCTCCACCGCCTCCGACTGCTACGCCCGGGTCGGTGGCGTGCCCCGCACCCCGACCGGCACGGCGGTCAACCAGGGCGGCCAGACCCTGTTCACCGGTGACGGCAGCTCGGCGCTCCAGGTCTTCAACGCCGACTTCGACCTCACCGGGCCGACCGGCGGTCAGCAGGGCATCGTCTTCGCCAATGTCCCGGCCGGGGCCACCGTCCTGGTCAATGTCACCGGCACCACCCGCGCCCTGAACACCTTCAGCGGCGGCATCAACGACTCCGACGATCCGCTGAACGGCTACCGCGACCGCCTGCTGTGGAACTTCCCCGACGCCACCTCGGTCACCCTGGCCGGCACCGGCCAGTTCCAGGGCAGCTTCCTGATCGGCGAACCGGCCTCGCAGACCACGGTCACCCTGGCCGGCGTCAACGGCCGCTTCTTCACCACCGGCTCCCTCACCCACACCAGCCTGGCGGTCGGCGGCGGCGGCCAGGAGTTCCACTCCTACCCCTTCAACGGCGACCTTCCCTCCTGCGGCACCACCCCGGTGACGGGTGAGGTGCGGGTGCTGAAGACGGATTCGGTGACGGCTGCTCCGCTCGCGGGCGGTGTGTTCGAGCTGTGGGAGGAGACCAACAGCGTTCCCGGTCTGCAGACCTCCGGGGTGAACCCGGACACCCAGGTGGGTGCGGCCTGCACCACGGGTGCGGACGGTCTGTGCCGTCGGACGGTGGAGGTGGGGACGTACTACTGGCGGGAGACGGCCGCTCCGGCGGGTTACCAGCTTCCGGCGAACCCGGTGTTCGGTCCGCTGGTGCTGACCGAGGCCAACGCCGCGGCCGGTGTCCAGGTGACCGCCGCCGACGCCCCGACGCCCCCGGTGACGGGTGAGGTCCGGGTACTGAAGACCAATGCCGAGACGGGCGCCCCGCTCGCGGGCGGTGTGTTCGACCTGTGGCGTGAGACCAACGGGATCCCCGGCCTGCAGACCATCGGCATCAACCCCGACAACCAGGTCGGCGTCCCCTGCACCACCGGAGCGGACGGTCTGTGCCGCCGGACGGTGGAGGTGGGCACCTACTACTGGCGCGAGACCGCCGCCCCGACCGGCTACGACCTGCCGGCCGAGCCGGTGTTCGGTCCGCTGGTGCTGACACCGGCCAACGCCGCGGCCGGTGTCCAGGTGACCGCCAAGGACTGCCCGTCGCCGAAGCCCCCGGGCACCGGCTCGATCCACCTGACCAAGAAGGACGCCTGGTCGGGCAAGCCGCTCGGCGGCGCGAAGTTCGAGCTGTGGCGGGAGAGCAACGGCATCCCCGGCCTGCAGACCATCGGCATCAACCCGGACGTCCGGGCGGGCGGCTGCACCACCGCGACCGACGGCGGCTGCGACTTCACCCACCTGTCGACCGGTCAGTACTACCTGCGGGAGACCGTCGCGCCCAGCGGCTACCAGCTCCCGCCGGACCCGGTCAGCGGGCCGTACCGGGTGAACGCCGACGACTGCGTCACCGTCGCCCTCACCAACAAGCAGGACGACGACTGCTGATGACGGCCGTTCCCCCGACCGGGTGAACCGGCGGCCGGGACCGTCCGGAGCGGCACCCCCGCTCGGGACGGTCCCGGCCCCGCCGGCGTCCGGTCCCCGACCGCGGCCCGCGGACCCCTCGCGGAGCGCTTCGCCCGCGCACGGCTTTGCCGAGCCATGGTCGAACATTGGCGTTCGACTGACCGGTACGCCCAGGCGCGTTCACCGCCCGTCCGCGTCCGGTCAACACGTGACTGGGAGAGTCCCTGTCCATGGAAACTCCGAACATGGGCGTGCCGGCGAAGCTCGCCGACCGCATGAGCATGGCCGAGCAGCACGAGTACCTGCGGGCCCGTTTCTCCCGCCGCCGGATGCTGCGCGCCGGTGCCGTCTCGGTGGGCGCGCTGGCCGTGGGCGGCGCCCTCGGCGGCACCGCCTCGGCCGCCCCCGTCGCGCCGCAGCTGCTGGCCGGCGGCGCCACCGCGGGCATCGACGGCTCGATGGTCGCCCCGATCGGGCGTCACCTCGCCTTCGGCCCCGAGCCCGACACCCAGTTCCGGGTCTCCTGGCAGGTGCCGGCCCCGGTGAAGCGGCCGTTCCTGCGCTACGGCAAGAGCCCGTGGGACCTCAGCCACAAGATCGAGGCGGAGGTGCGCACCCTGCACACCCCGGCCCTCACCCCCACCGGCAAGGCCGTGGACCAGTACTACCTGCACGTGGCGCTGGAGGACCTGCGCCCCGACACCACCTACTACTACGGTGTCGGCCACCAGGGCTTCGACCCGGCCTCGCAGCAGGCGATCTCCACCCTCGGCACCTTCCGCACCGCGCCCCCGCGCGACCACCGCTGGGGCAAGGTGTACGAGCCGTTCACCTTCACCGCCTTCGGCGACCAGGGCGTCAGCGACCACGCCAAGGGCAACGACCACATCATCCTGGCCCAGAACCCGGCCTTCCACCTGCACGCCGGCGACATCTGCTACGCCGACCCGGCGGGCTCCGGCCAGGACTCCGACAAGTCGGTGTTCGACGCCACCACCTGGGACGCCTTCCTGGCGCAGACCGAGACGGTCGCCTCGAAGGTGCCGTGGATGGTCGCCTACGGCAACCACGACATGGAAGCCTGGTACTCGCCCAACGGCTACGGCGGCGAGAACGCCCGCTTCTACCTGCCGGACAACGGCCCGGACAAGCGCAGCGTCCCCGGCGTCTACTCCTTCCGCTACAAGAACGTCGGCGTCATCTCGCTGGACGCCAACGACATCTCCTACGAGATCCCGGCCAACCTGGGCGTCTCGGCGGGCAAGCAGACCCGCTGGCTGGAGCGCACCCTCAAGGACCTGCGCAACGACGAGACCGTCGACTTCGTCGTGGTCTTCTTCCACCACTGCGCCTTCTCGACCACCCACCAGCACGCCTCCGAGGGCGGCGTGCGCGAGGCGTGGGTGCCGCTGTTCGAGAAGTACCGGGTGGACCTGGTGATCAACGGTCACAACCACGTCTACGAGCGCACCGACGCGATCCTCGGCAACAAGGTCGCCAAGGCGGTGCCGAGCGGCGCCACCGTCGAGCCGGCCACGGACGGCGTGGTCTACGTGACGGCGGGCGCGGCCGGCCGCAGCCTGTACCGCTTCGACGCCCCGGACACCTACGAGGGCCACGAGCAGCGCCTCGACTCGGTGGACACCTACTACTTCGCCAAGGGCGGCGGCAAGGTGACCGAGACGGTGGAGTGGTCGCGCGTGCGCTACACCGGCTACTCGTTCATCAAGGTGGACGTCAAGCCCGCCCACTTGGGCCAGAAGTCGGAGATGACGGTCACCGCCCTGGCGGAGGACGGCACCCGGGTCGACCACTACACCATCCTGCGCAAGGTCGGCGAGGGCTGGGACAGCGACCGCGACGACGACGGCGAGGGCGGCGGCTGGGGCTGGTAGGACCGGCTCCAGCTTCGCGACGTACCCACGGACCCCGGCGCTCGCTCAGCGCCGGGGTCCGTACATGATCACGGCGACTCCCGTCAGGCAGACCAGGGCGCCCAGCACGTCGTAGCGGGTCGGCCGGAAGCCGTCCACGGCCACGCCCCACAGCAGCGAGCCGGCCACGAACACCCCGCCGTACGCGGCCAGCACCCGGCCGAAGGCGGCGTCCGGCTGGAGCGCCGCCACGAAGCCGTACCCGCCGAGCACGATCACCCCCACTCCGGCGAGCCACCACGGCCGCGCCTCGCGGACGCTCTGCCAGATCAGCCAGCAGCCGCCGATCTCGGCGAGCGCGGCGAGCACGAACAGGGCGACGGAACGCAGAACGGTCATAGCGGCCCAGCCTAGGGGGCCGGACCCGGGCGGCCGCTCCTCGGGCCCGGGCACATGTGTGAAGCCCCCTGCCGACCGTTCGGGAATCCCGAACGGTCGGCAGGGGGCTTCGCACAGGAGCGGGGTCAGGACGCCCGGACGTCGCGCTCCCGGAGTTCGGCGATGACGCGCGCGACGGTGACGAAGTCGTTGTCGACGTGCAGCACCGGACAGTTGTAGTGCGCCGCGACCGAGCAGAGCAGCAGGTCCACCGTGCCGGCCGAGCGGTGCTGCCCCTTCTGGGTGAGCTTGTACTGGGCGTTGAGGGCCCAGTCCTCACCGCCCTTCGGGACACCGAGCGCGGGACCGAACAGGTCGTTGAGCTCCTCCTCGAGCTCGTCACGGTGCGCCGGGCCGGTGGCCGAGTGGAGGATCTCCGACTTGGTCACCTTGGCGATCCTGATGAGCCCGGACTCCAGCGGCCTCCGCCAGCGGGCGAGTGCCGCCGGATCGCGCATCAGGTGGACGAACCCCGAGGTGTCGATCAGATAGCCGAGGTCGTTCATGTGTCATTCCTCCCCGCCCGTCTTCCGGGCCTGATGGATCCGCTCCGTCGGGTCGAACTCCCCCCGGGCCGCACGTGCGGACAGCTTCTCCAGTGCCTCGATCCGCTTCAGTCGGTTGACGTAGTCGGCGAGGGCGCCGTTGATGGTGTCCTTCTTGGTGCTGGTCCCCATGAGGCGCATGGCCTCGGCGAGGATCGCGTCGTCGACGTCGACGTTGGTCATACTCATTTTCGCGCCTCCGTTGATGATGTGGCAAAGCTATCCACGTCATCCACATTAATCGCCCGGACGCGATATTGGCAAGTTGAAATGTCCATATTTGTGGTTACATGTCGATTGCTTGACGCAATGAGTTCGACCGAAGCGCGGCAGCCCCCGCGCGGGGCGGGGGCTGCCGGGGGGAAGGCGGGCGGGGCGGGCCCGGTGGCGGGTGGCCGGGATCAGACCTGGCGGTAGGTGGCGAGGAAGCGGCCGATGCGGTTGATCGCGGTCTCCAGGTCGTCGGCCCGGGGGAGGGTGACGAAGCGGAAGTGGTCGGGGCGGGGCCAGTTGAAGCCGGTGCCCTGGACGACGTGGATCTTCTCGCGGAGCAGCAGGTCCAGGACGAAGCGCTCGTCGTCGACGATCCGGTGGACGGCGGGGTCCAGCCGGGCGAAGGCGTACAGCGCGCCCTTGGGCTTGACGCAGCTGACGCCCGGGATCTCGTTCAGGGCCCGGTGGGCGACGTCGCGCTGTTCGGTGAGGCGGCCGCCCGGCAGGACCAGGTCGTTGATCGACTGGTGGCCGCCGAGCGCGGCCTGGACCGCGTACTGGGCGGGCACGTTCGGGCACAGCCGCATGCCGGAGAGCATGGTGAGGCCCTCCAGGTAGTCGCTCGCGTGCTGCTTGGGGCCGGAGACGACCAGCCAGCCGCTGCGGAAGCCGGCCACCCGGTAGGACTTGGAGAGTCCGTTGAAGGTGAGGGTGAGGACGTCGTCGGCGAGCGCGGCCAGGCAGTGGTGCTCGACGTCGTCGTAGAGGATCTTGTCGTAGATCTCGTCGGCCAGCACCATCAGCTGGTGCCGGCGGGCGAGGTCGAGGATGCCCTCCAGCAGTTCCTTCGGGTAGACGGCGCCGGTGGGGTTGTTGGGGTTGATGACCACGATCGCCTTGGTGCGGGCGGTGATCCTCGCGGCGATGTCGTCGAGGTCGGGGAACCAGTCGGCCTGCTCGTCGCAGGCGTAGTGCACGGCCTTGCCGCCGGCCAGCCGGACCACGGCCGTCCACAGCGGGTAGTCCGGCATCGGGACGAGCACCTCGTCGCCGTCGTCCACCAGGGCGGTGACGGCCATCTGGATCAGCTCGGAGGCGCCGTTGCCGAGGTAGACGTCGTTGACGGTGACACCGTCGACGCCCCGCTGCTGGTAGTACTGCACGACCGCGCGCCGGGCCGGCAGGATGCCGCGCGAGTCGCTGTAACCGTGGGCGCGCGGGAGGTTGCGGATGATGTCCTGGAGGATCTCCTCCGGCGCCTCGAAGCCGAACGTGGCCGGGTTGCCGGTGTTCAGCCGGAGCACGCTGTGCCCCGCCTCCTCCAGCGCGTTGGCCTGGTCGACCACCGGGCCGCGGATCTCGTAGCACACGTCATTGAGCTTGCTCGACTGCCGAAACTCCATCTGCGGCCTCCCGACCGTCACCCCACGCCGACCCTGGTTGCTTTGTTCTACCAAGTAGGCACTTGGAAAGTCCAACCTCTTGGCTATGCTGATCCACATGTCACGCCGAAGCTACGACCAGTACTGCGCCGTCGCCCGCGCCCTGGACGCGGTGGGGGAGCGCTGGAGCCTCCTGATCGTCCGTGAACTCCTGGCCGGCCCGCGCCGCTACACCGATCTGCACGCCGACCTGCCCGGCGTCTCCACCGACATCCTCGCCGCGCGGCTCAAGCAGCTGGAGAGCGAGGGCGTCGTCGAGCGCCGTCGCCTGGAACGGCCGGCCAACGCCACCGTCTACGAGCTGACCGGGCGCGGGGCCGCGCTGCGGCCGGTGGTCGAGGCGCTCGGCGGCTGGGGGCTCGACGCGCTGGGGGAGCAGCGGCCGACCGACGCGGTGCGGACGCACTGGATCACCGGCGGGGCGGTGACGGCGGGTGCGGGTGCGGGTCCGGGTGCGCTGGACGTGGCGGGCGCGGTGGTGGCCGGCTGACGTCCGGCCGGCGTCCGGTTTCGGAGCAGGCTTCGCGTCCGGCCTCCGGTCCGGAGGGGGCCGTGGTGGGGTGGCCGGTCGCGGGGGCACCCGTGTGGGAGGCGCCGCGCCCGCGACCGGCGGTGGGGAGAGTCGCCCCGGCGTCCGGCACCCCCGAGGTCGGACGCCGCGGAGCGCGCGGCCCGCGGTTCCTCCCCCCGGCCGTTCCTCCCGACGTGTCCCACTCTGCCCGCCGCCGATCAACGGGCGATCGGCGTCCGCTTGCCGCGGGCGTTGAGTCGTCACCGATCCGCGCGGGAGGGCGGGGTCCGCGGACGCCCCCGGGACGGGCGGGGTCCGCGGACGAGCCCGGGACCGCGCGCGTACGATCGTCGGGCCATGGAGAACACCGAGAACACGCCCACCGCCTTTCGCAGTTACGTCGCCGTCGGGGACTCCTTCACCGAAGGCATGTGCGACGACCTGCTGCCCGACGGCCACTACCGGGGCTGGGCCGACCGCCTCGCCGCCCGGCTCGCGGCCGAACACCCGGCCGGCGGCTTCCGCTACGCCAACCTCGCCGTCCGGGGCAAGCTCATCGGCCAGATCCACGACGAGCAGGTCGACCGGGCCGCCGGTCTGGGCGCCGAGCTGGTCACCCTCGCCGGCGGGCTCAACGACGTACTGCGCCCGCGCTGCGACATCGCCCGGGTCGAGGAACTCCTCGGCTCCGCCGCCACCCGGCTGCGCGCCACCGGTGCCACCGTGGTCATGTTCAGCAGCACCGACCCCACCCGCCGGATGGCCGGTTCGGCCCGGCTGCTCCCCGCGATCCTGCGGATGAAGGACTTCGTCCACGAGCTCGCCCAGGACCCGGGCATCGCGGTGGTCGACCTCTTCTCCGCACCCTGCTTCGACGACCGCCGGCTCTGGGCCGAGGACCGGCTCCACCTCTCGCCCGAGGGGCACCGCCGGGTGGCCGAGGCCGTGCTGGAGTCGCTCGGACGGCCGGTCGGCTTCGACTGGCGCGCCCCGCTCCCGGCCACCGCCCCGCCGACCCGCGGCGAGAAGCTGGCCGCCGACGCCCGCTGGGTCCGCACGCACCTCGGCCCCTGGATCGGCCGTCGGCTCACCGGTCGCTCCTCCGGCGACGGCCGGGCGCCGAAGCGCACCGAGCTGGCGCCGTACGAGGGCTGACCCGGACCTCCGCGGGCCGGGCCAGCACCCCGGAACGGTCGGGACCGGCCGTTCCGGGGCGCTGGAGGGGCGGCCGCGGGTCGGCGGAGGGTCAGCCGCGGAACAGGTTGTGGCCCACGTCCGACGGCACCGCGTCCTGGTACGGCACGGCGTCCGGGCCGGGCACCTGCTCGCCCGGGACCGGCTCGGTGCCCTCCCGGTGCAGCAGGTACACGCCGTCCTCCGACCAGATCGTCCGGTACCCGTGCGCGAGCAGCAGCTCGATCCGCTCGGCCTGCTCCCGGTCGGTCCGGAACGGGAAGGACCGCTTGTCCGCGCGGATCAGCACGTACGCGCGCCCGCGCGGCTTCTCGTCCACCAGCACCACGTCCGCCCGCGCGGTCAGGCGGGGCGCCGCCTGGTTGTCGGCCTCGACGGACGCGCCGTCCGGGACCAGCGCCGCGCCGCGCAGCAGCGCCGCCTCGCTCGGCTTCGGCTGCCAGTAGGCCGGAACGAACAGGTTCGCCAGGCCCAGCGGCACCGCCGCCGCGACGGTCAGGGCCGCCGCCGCCACCCCGAGCCGCCGGGTGAGCGCCCGGCCGTGGCAGCGGCCCAGCACCTCCAGGGCGGCGACCAACAGGATCGGCCACAGGAACGCGTCGTAGTGCCGGGCGATCGACCAGTGGTTCGGATTGCTGGAGAGCACCCGCTCGGCCAGCAGCGGGACGGCCAGGAGCACGGTCGCCGAGCGGAGCGGGAGGGCGAACAGGGTGCCGAAGATCCAGAGCAGCAGCAGCGGCTTCAGCGGGGCGTCGAAGGAGGCCGTGAGCAGCCGGGTCGGGTCCGCCAGCACGTTGGCGACCGCCGAGCCGCCGTCCTCGCCGAGTGCCTGGTAGTTCCAGTAGTAGCCGGGCACGCCGCCCATCGCGGGCACCAGCTTCGCGATCGCGAGCGCCGAGGCGAGCGGACCGCCGAGCAGCAGCCCAGCGCCCCAGCGCGCGGCCGGACGGCGCCGGGCCGGGTCCGGGTCCCGCCGGGCCCGCAGCAGCAGCACCAGACCGTAGGCGCCCACGGCCAGGCCCATGTCCTCCTTGGTGCAGCACAGCAGCAGACCGGCCAGCGCCGAGGCCCAGTACTGCCGGGCCATCCCGCGCTCCAGCATCAGCAGGGTGAGCGGTACCGCGAACGCCACCTCGTGGAACCCGCCGCGCGAGGCCACCAGCAGCGGCCAGCCCAGCCCGTACGCGAGCGCGGCCAGGTCGGCGGCGCGGCGGGCGGTGCGCGGGTCGGCGTCGGCGAAGCAGCGCCCGGCGATCCGGCGGATCAGCGGCACCCCGGCGGCGAAGCAGAGCGCCTGGCCGAGGAGCAGCGAGCGCGGGTCGTCCCAGAGCCAGTAGAGCGGCGCCATCAGCGCGATCACCGGGGAGAAGTGGTCGCCGAGCAGCGAGAAGCCGGGCGGGAACTCGTGGTGGTAGCTCTTCAGGGTCGAGACCGGCAGGCCGAGATGCGCGTAGCCGCGCACGCCCTGGTCGAAGATCCCGAGGTCGAAGCCGCCGAGCTGGGCGGTGGTCCACTGCTGGAGGCCGATCGCGAGGCAGACCGCGAAGCAGAGCAGGGTGAGGCCAAGGGTGCGGGCGCGCGGCGGGATCCGGAGGGCCGGTTCGTGGGTGCCGCCGTCGGCGGTGCCGGGACCGGGGGTGCCGGGACCGGCGGTGCCCGCGGTGCGCGTGGCGTCCTCGGCGCCCTCGGTGTCCGGGTACGGCGTCACGTCGTGCCGGGACATGCCTTGGGTCCTCCGTTGGTGCCGTGGTGCCGTGGTGCAGTACTGCGATACCTGTGGTGCCGTACTGCGGTACCGACGCCGTGGTGCCGGCGCCGGTTCCGTGGTGCTGGGGGTTCGGCCGACCAGACTAGCCGACGGCCGTTCGAAGCCGTCGGTACGCTCTACAGCGCACCACCCGTCGTCCTGGAGGAACAACAGCACCGTGAGCGTCCCTAGCCTCGACCTCGTCTCCGACTGCGGTAACTGCTTCGGACTGTGCTGCGTGGCCCTGCCGTTCGCCGCCGGCACCGATTTCGCCGTGGACAAGGCCGCCGGCACCCCCTGCCACAACCTCCGGACCGACTTCCGCTGCGGGATCCACGAGCGGCTGCGCGGGACCGGCTTCTCCGGCTGCACGGTGTACGACTGCTTCGGCGCCGGCCAGCAGGTCTCCCAGGTGACCTTCGGCGGGCGGAGCTGGCGGGAGGCGCCGGAGACCGCCCGGACGATGTACGAGGTGTTCCCGGTGGTGCGGCAGCTGCACGAGCTGCTTCGGTACCTCACCGAGGCGCTCACCTTCGCCCCGGCCCGCCCCGTCCACGGGGAGCTGCGCCGGGCGCTGGAGGAGACGGAGCGACTGGTCGCCGGCACGCCGCAGGAGATCCTCGCGGTCGACGTCCCCGCGCACCGGCAGACGGTGGCCGAGCTGCTGCTCCGGGCCGGCGAGCTGGTCCGGGCCGCCGTCCCGGGTCGGCGCGAGCACCGGGGGGCGGACCTCTTCGGTGCCCGGCTGCGGGGGGCGGACCTGCGCGGGGCCAACCTCCGGGGCGCGATGCTGGTCGCGGCCGACCTGTCCGGGGCGGACCTGCGGCTCGCCGACCTGGTCGGCGCGGACCTGAGGGACGCGAACCTGGCCGGCGCCGACCTGACCGACGTGCTCTTTCTCACCCAGGCCCAGCTGAACGCGGCCCGCGGCGACGCCGCCACCCGCCTTCCGACCACCCTGACCAGGCCCGCGCACTGGCCGGAGACGGTGGCCGCCCCGGCCCCGGCCGGACGCGCGCCCCGCGGGCCGCAGGGCGGCTCGGGCTCCGGCAGTCGCTCGGGTTCCGGCGGCCGCTCCGGCGCCGGTACTCGTTCGGGTTCGGGTTCCGGCGGCCGCTCCGGCGGGCGGCAGCAGGGCGGCGACGGTCAAGGCGGTGGTCAGGGCGGCGGTGGTCGTCAGGGTGGCGGTCGGCAGGGCGGCCGCCGGGGCGGGTCGCGCTGAGGCTGAGCGGGACTTCCGCTCCGGCGCGCGGGTCGGCCGCCACGGCGCGAGGGTCAGCCGGCGAGCAGGCGGGAGCCGGTCGCCGGATGTCGGCGGAACAGCGCGCACCCGGCCCCCGCGAGGAGCAGCAGGGCGACGGCGGCGAGCGCGTACGCGGAGCCGGCCGGGTGGAGCGGCCAGGCCCAGGGCCGGGGGCTGCCGTCCGGGTGCCAGCCCGCCGCCGAGCAGAGCAGGGGGACGGCGGCGAGCGCGGCGGCGGCCGGACGGTGGCCGATCAAGGGGTGGAGCAGCAGCGCCAGGCCGAGGTAGCCGGCGATGTTGCGGGCGACGACCAGCGCGAGCGCCCCCTGACCGGCGGCGTACGCGAGGCTGCCGCAGGTGGCTCCGGCGGCGGCCAGGGTGAGCGCGAGGCCGACGTCCAGTCCGCGCAGGAACCGCCCGGCCACGGTCTCGGTCCGCAGGTCGCCCCGGCCCAGCCCGTACAGCAGGAACACCGCCGGGAGCAGCGTGATCACGTGCGCGAGCAGGAAGTGCCCGGCCTGGCCCCGCAGGGCCGGCACCGGGAGTTCGCCGTCGCCGAGGAGCAGCCCGGCGGCGACCGTCCCGGCGAGGACGGCCAGGAGCAGTGGCACCGCGCGTGCCTTGCACCACCAGATCACCGCTCACCCCCGATCGTCGCGCCGGTGTGCGGGACGGGTGGGGGCAGGGTGCCGCAGTCGGCCAGGGCGTCCAGGGCGCCCCGGTACCAGGCGAGCTGGGCGGTGTCGGGCAACTGGAGCAGTTGGGCCGCGCGGGCGCTGTCGGCCGGGGTGAACCGGCCGTCGGCGCCGCCGCCCGGGCCGGCCGGGCCGCCGCCGCCGTCCCCGGTCGTCCCGCCGGCTCCGGTGCTTCCCGCCGCCGTGGCGGTGAGCCAGGCGGTGGCCGTGCCGACGGCCGCCGCGGCGGGGTAGGGGTCGCCGCGGCGGGCACAGTCCGGGGTGCGGGGCAGCAGTCCGCCGACCACGGCGGCGGTGACGTCCGGCACCCGGGCGTCGGTCGGGACTCCCAGCCCGGCCTCGCCCGGACCGGGGCGCGCGGCCATGGTGAACACCGCCGGGACGGCGACGCCGCGTCCGGCCAGGGCCGCCGCCGTCCGCCGGACCTCCTCGCGGACCAGGAGCGAGCGGGCGGCGCCGAGCTCGGGCCAGAGGCAGACGCGCGGTTGTCCCGCGTCGCAGCGCAGCGCGGCGGAGGACCGGGGCCGCACCGGTTCGGGCCCCAGGTCGCGGGCGGTCCAGCCGCCCAGCGCGACCCCGCCCGCCGTCACCGCGAGCGCGGCGGCGAGCGCGAGCGGGCTGCCGCGCCGTCGGACGAGCAGGACGGCCGCCGCGCAGACCGCGCCGGAGAAGGCCAGCGAGGCCACCACCGCCCGTCCGTCCAGTACCTGGTCCACCGCGCAGCAGTCGGACAGTCCGCCGCCGACCAGGTGCCGGGGCCAGTAGGTGTCGAAGGCCACCGGGTAGGCGTTCAGGACGAAGCTGCTGATCAGTGCGAGGGGGACGGCGACCACCGGCGCGAGCACCCGGCCGACGACCGAGCCGACCAGGGTGCCGGCGAGCAGCAGGCCGGCCCAGACCGCGAGGACGCCCGGCTGCGACACGCCGTCCGCCGTACCGCCGGCCAGCGCCGCGGTGGCGAGCGCGGCGAGCATGCCGAGCCCGCCCATCAGCGCGACCGGCAGCAGCACCGGGGTGCTGATGGCCAGGGCGGAGCGCACCGGCGAGCGGTCGAACACCCCGCCGCGGTGCAGTCGGCCGCCCTCCCAGGCACCGGCGGCGGCGCAGACCGAGCAGGCGAACGGCAGCGCGAGGCTGGCGTGCCCGGCGGCGGCGAGCCCGTAGGCAGGCGTGACCCAGGCGGTCAGTTCGTCGCCGAGCGCGACCAGGACGAAGCCGAGCAGGAACGGCAGCATCCGGGTGCCCGCCGAGACCCTGAGGAGGGTGCGCACCAGCATGTCAGGTCTCCCGCTCGATCAGGCGCGCGTACGCGGCCTCGGCGCTCGGCCCGCCCGTGAGGGTCCCCGAGCCCGGGCCGGGGACGACTCCCGGTACGGGGACGACTCCCGTTCCGGGTACGGCTCCTGGCGCGGGCACGGCTCCCGGTACGGCCGCGGTGGGACGGCCGGAGCCCCCGTCCCCGGACCCGCTCCCCGCCCCACCGTCGGTCGCCAGCGCGTGGAACTCCTCGGTGGCGCCCTGGAACCTGACCTGTCCCCGGTCCAGCACCACCACCTGCCGGTACGTGCCGGAGAGGTCCTCGGTCTGATGGGTGGAGACGATCACGTTGACCTCGCTCGTCAACTCCTCCACGAGGGCGCGGAACACCGCCCGCTGGGTGGGATCGAGGCCGGCGGTCGGCTCGTCCATCAGGATCAGTTCGCTGTGGTGGGCGAGGCAGCCGGCGATGCCCATCCGGCGCAACTGGCCGCCGGACAGCCGGTTTCCGGCCCGGTCGGCCAGCTCGCCGAGGCCGACCCGGGCCAGCGCGACCGCCGAGGCCCGCCAGGCGGCGGCCCGCGACATGCCCTTCAACCAGCCGCAGTAGGCGACCTGTTCGCGGACGCTGAGGCCCGGGACCGGGGTGATCTGCTGCGGCAGCCAGGCCACCGCGCGTCGGTAGGCGGCCCGGTCGCCGGCGCCCGCCGCCGGATCGACACCGTGCCAGCTGACGGATCCCCGGCGCGGGCTCAACTGGGAGGCGGCGAGGGCCATGAGGGTGGATTTGCCCGCGCCGTTGGGGCCGAGCAGGACAGTGGCCGGATTGTCGATCCGCAGATCGAGGCCGGTGAAGAGCCCGGCTTTCCGGCCGTACTGGAAGTCGATGCGCTGGAATTCAAGGGCCATGGAGGGTCGACGCATTTCGCTCGGGAAAGGGGCGCGCGATGCCGGCGGGCGGGGGCGGCCGCCGGCGCCGCGGGCGGAGGGTACGGGCCGGTGAGGGTTCGGGGGGAGGCAGGAGCGAGGGAGGGCCGGAGCGGGGCGGGCCGAGGTGGCCCGGGCGAGGGGTGCTCAGTACCGGGTGGTCACGGTGTCCACCCAGAGCCGGGAGCCGCTGCGGACGCCCTCCAGCGCGAAGTAGTAGTCGCCGGCGCTCTGGTCGCCCCAACTGGAGGTGTCGCAGTGGTTGGAGCGCTGCCCGTACGTCTTGTCGGGCCCGAAGACGTCCTTGTAGAGCTGGAGGTCGGCGCCCTTGAAGTCGTTGTTCCCGGTCTGGCAGCCCTGGAAGGTGACGGAGGTGACGGTGTCGTCGCGGTCGGCGTCGGACCACCGGCGGGACTCCGAGCCGGGGCCCCAGCTGCTGATGTGGGAGGCCCATGAGCCCTCGGCGAGGGCGGGGGTGGCGCTGGCGAAGCCGAGCAGCGCGGCGGTCACCAGCATGCCGCGGAGCACGCGGCCGGAGCGGTTCGTTGCGTGCATGTTCCGTCCGATCATTCCGGTGGCACCACCGGGCGGGCGGCGCCATGCAGACAGAAGGAAACGAGCGGAGGTCCGACCGGAACGGTCGCGGTCACCCGGTCGGCCGAACCCGCCGCGAAAATGACCTTAGCGTGCACGAACAGGTGGCCAGCACTATTTTTTCCGGCCATTCCGGAGGGCGGGGCCGAAGCGTGGCGGACCGGCAAGAGGGTGATCGATATTCGCCGGAAATTCCCGGGCCGGGCGGCTTTCCGGCGAATATCGATTCTTTGTGTCTGTTTCCGGTCCGTTGATCGACCGGTTCCTTTTTTATGGGATGGTCATCCCGGTCGGGCCCTGGCCGGTTCTCGATCTCGCCGGGTCAGGCCGAGAGCAGCCGGGCGCGCAGCCGGCCGATCAGCGCCTCGTCGATGCCGACTTTGCCGGTGGCATAGGCGTGGACCGAGCCGTGCGCGGAGCGCAGGTCGGCCAGCGTGAGCCTGATGACCTCCTCCGGCGCGCGTCCGAAGCCGGGCCAGCGCAGCGTGCGCCCCGGGTTGGCGGCGTGCCAGTCGGCCACCAGCCGGGCGGTGACCAGCTCGGTGAGGGCGAAGTCGGCGGCCACGTCGTCCTCGCCGACGCCGAGCAGGCTCAGCACCAGGGCGGCGATCAGTCCGGTGCGGTCCTTGCCGGAGGCGCAGTGGAACACCACCGGGTGGTCGGCGTCGGCGACGAGTTCGAGGACGGCACGGATCTCCGTGACACCGTCCTCGGCCACCTCGGCGAAACGATCCGCCAGGTACCGCCACGGGTCCAGCTCCGGGTCGATCTCGGCCTGGTCGTACGGCCGGTGCTCGATCGAGAGGTTGTGGTACGCCACGCCGTCCAGTGCCGGTACCCGGCCCTTGCGGGCGATCTCCCAGGGGTAGCGCAGGTCGATCACCGTGCCGATGTCCAGCCCCCGGAACCGTTCCAGGTCGGCGGGCGAGGCGAGCACCCCGAGCGAGGCCGAGCGGTAGAGCCGCCCCCAGCGGACGGCCCTCCCGTCGGCGGCCGGGTAACCGCCCAGGTCACGGAAGTTGTGCGGGCCGTCGAACGCGATGTGGCGGGTCATGTCCGCACCCTACTGAACCGGTTCGGGGCGGACGCGGGCCGGTGCGGGCCGGACTCGGGCCGGTGCGCCGGGGTTCAGCGCCGCTCGGGCGCCGCGACCACTGCCTCCAGCAGGCCCGGGAAGCACTGCGCGAACTCCTCGCCCCGCAGCGCGTTCATCCGCGACGTGCCCACGTAGTGCTGGCGGATCAGCCCGGCCTCGCGCAGGACGTGGAAGTGGTGGGTGGCCGTCGACTTGCTGACCGGCAGTTCGACGGCTCCGCACGGCAGGTCCTCGCCGGCCGCGTGCAGGGCGCGGACGATCTGCCGCCGCACCGGGTCGACGAGTGCCTCCAGGACCTGCTGGAGCCCGATCGTCCGCAGGTCGGGGTGCGGGGGGACGCGGTCCCGGGCGGGAGTGGAGCCGGTGTGCTGTGCCGCTCGTGCCATGGGTGGTCGGCCTCCTGTGCTGTCTCCCGTCATGGTACGACAGCAATCAAAGTACGACAGTCGTCGAAGTTTGACACCCGCCGTACTTTGGGCTTGGCTGTGGGGCCTGACAACACGTCAGCCACTCGCGGTGAAGGGAAGTCGAACCATGGCCAGGACCGTGCTGTTCCACGAGCTGGGCGGACCCGAGGTGCTGCGGCTGGAGGAGGTGCCGGTCGCGGAGCCCGGGCCGGGTGAACTCCTGGTCCGGGTCGACGCGATCGGCCTCAACCGGGCCGAGGTGCTGTACCGGGGCGGCCAGTACATCGAGGACGTCCGCGAGTTCCCCGGCCGGCTCGGCAGCGAGGCCGCGGGCGTCGTCGAGGCGATCGGCCCGGCCGTCGCGGGGTTCGCCGTCGGCGACGCGATCAGCGTCGTCCCGGCCTTCTCGATGAACGACTACGCCGTCTACGCGGAGCGCGCCGTGGTCCCGGCGAACGCGGTGCTGCACCGGCCCGAGGGGCTCGACGCGGTCGGCGGCGCGGCCGTCTGGATGCCCTATGTCACCGCGTACGGCGCCCTGGTGGAGGCCGGCGGTCTGCGGGCCGGCGATACCGTGGTGATCACCGCGGCCTCCAGCAGCGTGGGTCTGGCGGCGATCCGGATCGCCGACCGCGTCGGCGCCGTCCCGATCGCCACCACCCGCACCCCGGCCAAGCGCGAGGCCCTGCTGAAGGCCGGCGCCGCCGCGGTCGTCGTCACCGAGGAGGAGGACCTCGCCGCCCGCGTCCTCGAACTCACCGGCGGCCGGGGCGCCGAACTCGTTCTCGACGCCGTGGCCGGCCCCGGTGTGGTCGACCTCGCCCGCGCCCTCGCCCCGGGCGGCACCCTCGTCCTCCACGGCGCCCTCAGCGGCGAGGACACCCCGTTCCCGCCGATGCCGGTGATGAAGGGCAGGTCCATGCGCAGCTACACCCTGCACGAGATCACCACCGACCCCGAGCGCCTGCGCCGCGCCGAAGCCTTCGTCACCTCCGGCCTGCGCTCCGGCGCCTTCGAGCCCGCGGTGGACCGCGTCTTCCCCTTCGAGGAGATCGCCGACGCCCACCGTTACCTGGAGGCCGGCCGCCAGATCGGCAAGATCGTGGTGACGGTCGATCACCGATGATCCCTCGGATCCGGGTTGCCGTGCGACACGGCATCCTCCCGACCGACGGTCGGGAGGAACCGGGCGGGCCGTGGCGAGTGATCCGAATGCCCC
Organism: Kitasatospora sp. NPDC094019; assembly: GCF_044764505.1. NCBI lineage: Bacteria > Bacillati > Actinomycetota > Actinomycetes > Kitasatosporales > Streptomycetaceae > Kitasatospora > Kitasatospora sp. NPDC094019. The sequence continues at coordinate 137,048 of NZ_JBIWIF010000001.1, read as the reverse complement.
ACGGCCGTCGTTGACGCGACAGGACCTCGGAAATCGGCCGTGGACGATGCTTCGTTGTCGGAATCGATACCCGGTGGAGGCGGCCACCCGCTACGGTTGGCCTGGCGACAAGCAGTGCTCCGCCGAGGCCCGGGACAGCATCGTCCTCATGGGCCTGCGGCTCCACGACCTCAACGCCGGCCGCTTCCACTCCACCGATCCCGTTGTACCGGTGTGCGCCCGCGCCGGCCCGCACCGCCCGATCGTCACCCCGCTGAGAGAGAGCTGCGTGGCATGCCTGCAGAATCACCGCCCTCCGCGGACGAGTACGGCGACTTGGGCCGAAGGGCGTGGCCCGCAACGTGGGGCTACCGATTCACCATCGAGCTGGTGGCCGTACTGACCGTCTTCGCCGTGCTGACGTTCTGGCTGGTCCCGGATTCGTTCAGATTCCTCTCGCTGCCGGCGGCCGGTCTCGCCATCGGCCGGCGCTGGAGGGACCGGTCGCGAAAGTAGTGCCGCGGGGACCGTGCCGTGCGGGGGGTGACCACGTGGCCGGCCGGGCAGCGCCGCATTCGGAAGGGAGGAGACCACGGAATGGCATCGATGTACGGACCACTTCGGTACGGATCGGACGGCGCCCGGCTCGGGCGCGGGGAACGCCGGGCGGGGGAGCCGGTGTTCGACCGGGAGGGGCTGCGGCGGGAGGGCGGCGGGGAGGTCTTCCGCTGGGACGGGATCGAGCGGATCGATGTGGAGATCCAGGACATCGGCCTCAAGTCCTGGGCCCAGAACGCCCTGATGTTCCTGCTCACGGTCGGTTCGGTGACCGAGCGGGCACCGGGGACGTCGGAATCGTACCTCTGGGTGAAGCCGGTGGCCCGGCCGCCGGTGAACTGGGCCTTCGAGGTGCCGACGCGGTCCGGGGCCCGCTGGAGCCCCGGGGCCGTGCGGCGGTTCGTGCGCCGCCTCGACCGGACCGGCAGGCGGGCCCATCTCGGCTCGCCGGAACTGGCAGGCAGCCTGGCGGCGTTGCGGCGGATCCCGCGGTTCCCGCCGTGGACACGCGACCGTGCGGTCGACCGGATCGTCGACGCGCTGCCGGGTACCGGTTCGGTGCGGGAGCGGCCATGATGGAACCGGTACGACGGGGGAGCAGGGGTTTCGGGGGAGTGAGGGTTCGGTGCAGCTGAGATTCTTCCTCGCGGTCGTCGGCTTCTGCCTGCTCGGGGCGGGAGTCGCGCAGCTGTGCGACGCCATCGGCCTGGTGTCGGCGTCCGGGCCGAAGGGGGCCGTCTGGTGCGCCGTGACCGTGGTCGGCAGTGTCTGGGCCAGGCAGCGGTTCCCCGGCGCCGGCGGAAGCGGTCGCCGGGACTGAGGGCGGCGGTTCCACGGCTGGCAGGGACGCCGGGTGATGACGGAACCGGGGCGACGCGACGGCGGGGCTGTGCTCCGGTGCGCCCCGTGCACGCGGACCGCCCGGAGGTCCGACGAGGCACCGCCCGTGGAGTCTCTCTGTTCGAGATCCTCCGAGGCGGCTCCGCGGTCCGCTCCCGCTCCGGGGTGGGATCGGCGATGATGGGGAGGGTGTGACGGGTCGTGGGGACGGTCGTCCGGGGCGGCCCGTGCCGGACGAGCGCGGAGGCCCGATGGAGCACGGAATCGACCGCAACCTCGCCACGTCCGCCGACCGGGCGGACTATCTGGTCGAGCTCTCCAACATCGTCCGGCGCACGGACTTCGGCGGGTCCGCGCCGCGCTCGTTGGACCGGCTGGGGCTGGTGGTGGAGGCGCTGGTGCGGATGACCGGGGACCGGCACGTCGCCGTGTACTGCGTGGCGGACCGCAGTCTGCTGGGCGGGCGGCGGGAGTTCACCGAACCCGGGGACGCGCCGACGCTGGCCCGCTGGGTCGCCGAAGGACTGGTCGAGGAGGTGCCGGACGCCGACGAGCGGGTGCTGGAGATCGCCGGTATGACCGGGATTCAGGTGGTGACCGGCGACTACTACGACGATCACCGGATCGAGCACCCGTGGATCCAGGGGAACAGTTGGCAGTTCCTGCGGCCGGAGGCGGCCGGGCGGGGCGCGGTCAGGCTGGCGCCGCTGGACATGGGGTACCGGACCGGCGCGGAGATCTCCAAGAAGATGGAGCTGTCCGCGCTCAAGAAGCAGGGGCTGCTGACCGCCGGCCGCAAACCGCTGGTCGAGGTGGTCGGGCGGGCCTGGCGCTGCCCGGACGCGCGGTGCGGCCTGTACAGCGTGCACCGGGGCGGGCGGGTGATGCTGCCGCGGATGCGCCGCGGCGTGCCCACGTGCGAGCTGCACGGCACCCCGCTGCTGGACGACGGGGCCCGGCCCGGCGCCGCCCAGGTGAAGCTGGTTCTGGACGGGGAGTGCGTGGGCCGGTACACCCTCGACGAGGGGGCGCGCACCGAGGTCGGCCGCGCCCCCGGGACACCCGACGGGATCCCGCTGGCCGGGCTGCTGCCCGCCGAGCGCGCCGCCGGGGTCAGCCGTCGGCACCTGCTGGTCGCGGTGCGCGGCGGGGCCGTGGTGGTGCGGGACACCAGCACCTACGGTAGCCGGATCCGGGCGGCCGGGCGGCACGGGCACCTCGGCCCGTGGGAGCGGCTCCCGGCGGACGCCGACCGGCCGTTCCGCCCGGGCGACGAGGTCGAACTCACTCCCGGTCTGGTCCTGACCCGCAGCGGGCGCCGTTTCCCCGCCGAACTCGCCGGTGCCTGGCGGGCGGAGGGCGCCCGCACCCCGTTGCCGCCGGGCGCGGCGGAGGCCACCCGCTCGGTCTGAGGCCGCGCCCTCCGGGCCCTCCGGAGGCCGGAGCCCGTCACACGCTGCGGTCCGTCAGGACCTCCCGGACGACGTGGCGCGCGTTGGCGGCCAGTGGGGGGTTGGTGGTGCGGTAGTAGGGCAGTTGGACGAGGGCGATGGAGAGCGCCCAGGCCCGGCCGCGTTCCCAGGTGGCGTCGTCGACCGCGAGGGCGGCGCGGAAGACCGGGCGGGCCACCGCCGGGAGCACGTTCCAGGCGGCGATCAGGTCGACCGCCGGGTCGCCCGTCCCGAGCAGGCCGAAGTCCAGCACGGCGCCGAGGCGTTGCCCGGTGATCAGGAGGTTCCCGGTGGTGAGGTCACCGTGCACCCAGGCGGCCGGTCCGACCGGCTCGGGCAGCCGCAGCGCCTTGTCCCAGAGGGCGCCGGCCGCCCCGGTGTCGATCACGCCGCGCAGTCGTCCGACCGCCGCGCGGGTGGCGGCGTCGCGGCCGGACAGCGGTCCGCCGCGCGAGGCCGACGGGGCGTCCGGGCCCGGAGCGAGGGTACGCAGCGCGCCGAGGAACCCGGCCAGGTCGTGTGCGAGTCGCCCGGGGTCGGCGAGCGCCCCGGGGGTCGGGTGGACGCCGTCCAGCCAGCGCAGCACCGACCACTCCCACGGGTAGGCGGCGGTCGGCCGGCCGTGGGCGACCGGCACCGGCACCGGGACCGGCAGATGCGGCGCGAGGCGGGGCAGCCAGTACTGCTCGCGCGCGACGTTCGCGGCCGCCCACGCGGCCCTGGGCAGCCGGACGGCGAGGTCGGCGCCGAGCCGGAACATCGCGTTGTCCGTGGCGGTGGCGCCGACCGGGGTCAGCGGCAGGCCCGTCCACTGCGGGAACTGGGCCGCGATCAGCCGTCTCACCAAGCCGGTGTCGATGACGGGTTCTTCGTCGTGCAGACGGTCGTGCAGGAAGTCGTCGTCGTGCATGCGGTCGGGCGTCCGGGCGGCTGCGCACATGCCCGGCACTGTACGCCGGGACGGGCCCCGCGATCAGGCGGATTTCGAACACCAGGGTGAGAACGCGAGGATTTCACAGGGGCGTTGGGTTTCGCGGGGGGCGCTCGGGAACGCGTCGGCGCTGCCGGTGGCCGCCGGGAGGCGCCGGTCGGGGACCGCCGGCGCGCCACGCCCGGGGTGCCGGTGGCGGGGCGGGCCGTCGGTGGCGGCTGTCAGAATGCGGGGGTACGGACAGCAACTCTGAAGAAGGTGACCGGCTTCGTGACCACGCCAGTCGAACAGGCGGCCCAGCAGGCCCAGCAGGCGATCGGGCGGAAGATCGCCGAGGAACTGGGCGTCCGCGAGGGGCAGGTGAAGGCGGCGGTCGAGCTGCTGGACGGCGGTGCGACGGTGCCGTTCGTGGCCCGCTACCGCAAGGAGGCCACCGACTCGCTGGACGACGCGCAGCTGCGCACCCTGGAGGAGCGGCTGCGCTACCTGCGGGAGCTGGAGGAGCGCCGCGCCGCCGTCCTGGAGTCGGTCGAGGCCCAGGGCAAGCTGGACGACGCGCTGCGGGCGCGGATCCTCGGCGCCGATTCCAAGGCGCGGCTGGAGGACATCTACCTGCCGTTCAAGCCGAAGCGGCGCACCAAGGCCCAGATCGCCCGTGAGGCCGGTCTGGAGCCGCTGGCGGACACCCTGCTCGCCGACCCGACGCAGGACCCGGCGGCGCTGGCCGCCGGGTACCTCAACGAGTCGGTCGCGGACGGCGCCGCCGCGCTGGAGGGCGCCCGGGCGATCCTGGTCGAGCGGTTCGGCGAGGACGCCGACCTGGTCGGCTCGCTGCGCGAGCGGATGTGGACCAGGGGCCGCCTGGTCGCCACCGTCCGCGAGGGCAAGGAGCAGGAGGGCGCGAAGTTCGCCGACTACTTCGACTTCGCCGAGCCGTACACCAGGCTTCCCTCGCACCGCATCCTGGCGATGCTGCGCGGCGAGAAGGAGGAGGTGCTGGACCTCGACCTGTCCCCGTACGACGGCGACGAGGGCGGCGACCTGCCCGGCGCCGGTGACTACGAGCAGCGGATCGCCGCCCGCTTCGGCATCGCCGACCACGGCCGCCCGGCCGACAAGTGGCTCGGTGACACCGTCCGCTGGGCCTGGCGCACCCGGGTCCTGGTCCGGCTCGGCATCGACCTGCGCGGGCGGCTGCGCGCCGAGGCCGAGGACGAGGCGGTACGGGTGTTCGCCGCGAACCTGCGGGACCTGCTGCTGGCCGCCCCGGCGGGCACCCGCGCCACCATGGGCCTGGACCCGGGTTTCCGGACCGGGGTGAAGGTCGCCGTGGTGGACGCCACCGGCAAGGTGCTCGCCCACGACACGATCTACCCGCACCAGCCGGCCAACAAGTGGGACGCCGCGCTCGCGAGCCTGGCCGCGCTGGCGAAGAAGCACGGCGTGGACCTGGTCGCGATCGGCAACGGCACCGCCTCCCGGGAGACCGACAAGCTGGCCGAGGACCTCGTCAAGCGGCACCCGGAGCTGGGGCTGACCAAGGCGATGGTCAGTGAGGCCGGCGCCTCGGTGTACTCGGCCTCCGCGTTCGCCTCGCAGGAGCTGCCGGAACTCGACGTGTCGATCCGCGGCGCGGTCTCGATCGCCCGCCGGCTCCAGGACCCGCTGGCCGAGCTCGTCAAGATCGACCCCAAGTCGATCGGTGTCGGCCAGTACCAGCACGACCTGAGCGAGGTGAAGCTCTCGCGCTCGCTGGACGCCGTCGTCGAGGACTGCGTCAACGCGGTCGGCGTGGACGTCAACACCGCCTCCGCGCCGCTGCTGACCAGGGTCTCCGGCATCACCGGCACGCTCGCGGACAACATCGTCGCGCACCGGGACGCCAACGGCCCGTTCCGTACCCGCAAGGACCTGAAGAAGGTCGCCCGGCTCGGCCCGAAGGCGTTCGAGCAGTGCGCGGGCTTCCTGCGGATCCCGGACGGCGACGACCCGCTGGACGCCTCCAGCGTGCACCCGGAGGCGTACCCCGTGGTGCGCCGGATCCTGGCCGCGACCGGCGGGGAGCTGCGCGAGCTGATCGGCAACGGCGGGCGGCTGCGCGCGCTGCGGCCGGGCGACTTCGCCGACGACACCTTCGGCGTCCCGACCGTCACCGACATCCTGGGTGAGTTGGACAAGCCGGGCCGCGACCCGCGTCCGGCGTTCCGCACCGCGACCTTCAAGGAGGGCGTCGACAAGCTCGGCGACCTGGAGGTCGGGATGGTGCTGGAGGGCGTGGTGACCAATGTGGCCGCGTTCGGGGCCTTCGTCGACGTGGGTGTGCACCAGGACGGCCTGGTGCACGTGTCGGCGCTGTCGAAGAACTTCGTCAAGGACCCGCGCGAGGTGGTCAAGCCCGGTGACATCGTGACCGTCCGGGTCACCACCGTGGACGTGCCGCGCAAGCGGATCGGGCTCACCCTGCGGCTGGACGACGAGGTCGGTCGCGGTGGCGGCGACGGCGGGCGCGAGGGCGGGCGCGGCGGCGACCGGCAGGCGCGTCCGCCGCGACAGGAGCGGCGCCAGGGCGGCCAGGCCGGTGGTCCGGGCGGAGGCCAGGGCGGCCGTGGTCAGGGCGGCGGCCAGGAGCGCCGGGACCGGGGCGGTTCCGGCGGTCAGGGCGGTTCGGGGTCGCCGGGCAACAGCGCCATGGCGGACGCGCTGCGCCGGGCGGGCCTGGCCGGCGGGGGCGGTTCGGACGACCGCCGCTCCGGGCGGCGCTGACACCGGGCCGTGGGGGGGGGGGGGGGGGGGGGGGGGGGGGGCCCCCCCCGCCCCCGCCCGGCCCCCCGCCCCCCCCCGGGCCGGGGGGGGGGGGGGCGGGGGGGGGGGGGGGGGGGGGGCGGCGCCCCCCCCCCCCCCCCCCCCCCACGGCCGTACCGGGCCCGGAGGGGCTCAGGCCAGCAGCTTGTCCTTGGCCTTCTGGTACTCGTCCTCGGAGATGGACCCGTCCGCCTTGAGCGCGGCGAGTTTCGCGAGGTCCTCGACGTGGCTGCGGCCCGTTCCGGCGGCCCCGGTGCCGCCCTCGCCGGGAGTGCCGGCCGCGTCCCGGATGTACGCCTTGAACGCCGCGTCGGCCTTCTGGGCCTGGGCGACATCGCGTTCCCCCATGCCCTTGCCGCGCACGATCACGTACACCAGCACGCCGATCAGTGGCAGCAGGATCACCAGGATCATCCAGCCGGCCTTGGCCCAGCCGCTCATGTCGTGGCTGCGGAAGATATCCGTGATGATCTTGAACAGCAGGAAGAACCAGAGGATCCAGAGGAACAGCTCCAGCATCGTCCAGAAGATGTTGAGCAGCGGGTAGTTGTCCATGACGGCTCCCGTCGGTGCGGGCCCGAGAGGGACCCGAGTCCCTTCGAGTCCTATCACCGCCGATCGGGTGCCGGGCCGCTGTGCTGGGCCATTCCGGTGATCCCGCGGAACCGGTCGCGGCAGCGGGGACCGGGTCCCGGGCGGGGCTCAGCGCGCCCGCGACCGCAGCTCCACCGCCAGCGCGATCAGCTCTCCCCACCAGGCTTCGTGGCAGTCCAGCAGCAGCCGCCGGGCCTCCTCCGGCTCCACCGCCCGCACCTCGACGACCTGCTCGCCGTCGTCCGGGTTGGTCGGCACCGAGTCCACCGCCACGTCGGCCCAGCCCCAGAGCCACGCCTTCTCCGGATGCGGCTGCCACGGCCGGTACGGCACCGGGTCGTCGGTCACGCAGCGGTGCGCGCCCAGCCAGACCGGCTCGCCGAGCAGCCGGGCGCCGGCCTCCTCGCGCAGCTCGCGGACCAGGCAGGAGTCCACGGACTCGTTGTGCTCGCGGGTGCCGCCGGGCAGGAACCAGTGGTCCCGGTCGTCGCGGCACAGCACCACCCGGTCACCCTCGGTGAAGCCCACCAGGTGGATGTTGGTGACCAGCTCGTCCGGCGGCAGGACGGTCGAGAACTGCGCGTCGTAGCGGCCCCAGGCCCAGTACTGCGGGGCGTGCAGGGCGGGGAAGAGCGCGGCCAGCTCCCCGGCCCGGGACGCGTCGCCGGGCCGGGGTGGTCTGGGAATCGACTGTGCCCCGGCGGTTCCGTTCGCTCCGGCCGTTGCATCGGCCCCGGCCGTTACGGCCGCCCCGGCCGCTCCGGCGACATCGGCCGCATCGGTGACATGGCTGGCATCGGTGGTATCGGTCATTCGGTGATCGTAGTCCCGGCCGGACGCAGCAGGGGGGTGGTCTGGTGAGCCAGGGTCAGCTCCGCGGCGTCGATCGCCCGGGGCCGGCGCGGGACCTTCGCCTCCGCCGGCTGCCGCACCCAACTGCCCAGTGACATCTCGGCGGTGATGCCCGGGCCGAAGCCCGCGATCAACCCCTGGGTGCCGTCCTCGACCCCGCCCTCCTCGAACATCCGAGCCAGCGCGTCGAAGACCACGGCGCTGGCGATGTTGCCGCGCTCGGTGAGCGTGGCACGGGAGAACCGGAACGCGGCCGGCTCCAGATTGAGGAAGCGGCAGAGGTCGTCGAGGATCCGCGGACCGCCCGCGTGCACGATGTAGAAGCCGAGGCCGGAGACGTCCCAGGCGTGGTCGGTGGCCAGGGCGCGCAGGGCGGGCGCCAGCATCTCCATGGTGCCGGGCACGCGCTTGTCGAGCTGGAAGTGGAAGCCGGTGTCCTTGACCCCGTAGGAGATCCAGTGCTCGGTCTCCGGTACGAGGTGCGAGCCGTTCCGCTCCAGATGGACGCCGGTGCCGCCGTGGCCGCGCAGGACGACGGCGGCGATCGCGTCGCCGAACAGCCCGTTGGAGAGCAGCGAGCCGACACCGAGGTCGGTGGGCTGGTAGCAGAGGGAGCAGAACTCGCAGGCGACGATCAGCACGTTGGCGCCGGGGTAGGCGCGGCAGAAGTCGTGCGCCCGGTTGACGGCGGCGCCCCCGGCCGCGCAGCCGAGCTGGGCGATCGGCAGCTGACGGGTGTCGGAGCGGAATCCCATGCTGTTGATCAGCCAGGCGGTCAGCGAGGGCATCATGAAGCCGGTGCAGGACACGTAGAGGATGAGGTCGACGTCCCGGGCGGTGAGGTCGGCGTGGTCGAGGGCGCGCTCGACCACCTCCGGGACCCGGCGCTTGGCCTCGCGCTCGTAGACGGCGTTGCGCGCGGTGAAGCCGGGGTGGCGGAGGGTCTCCTCGATGGGCTGGACCAGGTGCCTGGTCCGCACCCCGGTGTTCTCGATCAGCCGCAGGGCCAGCCCGAGTTGCGGGTGGTCGGCGTGCAGGGTGCGCGCCAGGTCGAGGGTCTCGTCGAGCGTGATGACGTGCTCGGGGACGGCGACGGCGGGGCGGCAGAGTGTGGGCATGGCGGGTCTCCGATGGGCAGGTGGCCTGTGGGCAGCCGGCCCGCGGCCGGGGGCGGTCGTCACCAGGCGACGGGCAGGGTCCGCGGGTAGCGCCAGATCGAGCCGGTCCGCCAGTCCAGCGCCTCCGGCGGTACGGCGAGCCGCAGACCGGGGAACCGGCCCAGCAGGGTGCCGATGGCCACCTGGAGCTCCATCCGGGCCAGGTGCGAGCCGAGGCAGTGGTGGGTGCCGTAGCCGAAGGTCATGTGGGTGGGGGCGCCCCGGTCGAGGTCGAGTTCGTCGGGCCGCTCGTACACCGCCGGGTCGCGGTTGGCGGCCAGGTAGGAGACGTGCACCGGCTCGCCGGCCCGGATCAGCACGCCGCCGAGCTCGACGTCCTCGGTGGCGACCCGGGCGATGCCCACGCCCTGGCGGAACGGGATGAAGCGGAGCAGCTCCTCCAGGGCGCGCGGCAGCATCTCGGGCTGGGCGCGGAGTTTGGCGAGCTGCTCGGGGTGGGTGAGGAGGGTGTAGCTGATGTTGGACAGCTCGTAGGTGCTGGTGTCGTGGCCGGTGACCAGCAGGACCATGGCCATCACGGCGAGCTCGTCGTCGTCCAGCAGCTCGGCGCCGTCCCGGGCGGTGGCGAGGGCGCTGATGAGGTCCTCGCCGGGATCGCGGCGGCGGGCGGCGGTGAGGTCGGCGAAGTAGGCGCGCAGCGCGGCCTTGGCGTCGATCTGGCCGGCGGCGCTGTTCGGGCCCATCGCCATCATCGCGACGGCGTGGCCGCGGAGTTCGGTGCGGTCCTCGGCGGGGATGTCCAGCAGCTCGCAGATGGTGGTGAGGGGGAGCCGGGCGGAGAGGTGGGCGACGAGGTCGGCGGGTGCGCCGTGCTCGGCCATCTCGTCGAGGTAGCCGTCGACGACGCGCTGGGTGTGCGCGCGCATCCGCTCGACCTGACGGTTGGTGAACCCCTGGGCGACGAGGCGGCGCAGCCGGTTGTGGGCCGGCGGGTCCATGAGGTTGATCGACTCGACCTGGGCGATCGGGGCGGGTGTCATCCGGGGCAGGTCCCGGCCGATGCCCGCGGCGCGGCTGAACCGGCGGTCGGTGGTGACCACGCGGACGTCCTCGTAACGGGTGGCCAGCCAGGCTTCGCCCTCGCCGTGCGGCAGGCGGATTCTGGCGATCGGCTCCTCGGTGAGCAGTCGCTTGAGGAGGGGGTCGAACTCCAGACCGTCGGTGTGGTTGAAGGGGCAGTCCCACACGGATGCGGAGGAGGGAGTCACGGGCTGATCCAGGGGCCGGTTCTGCCGCCCGACCGGGATCGTTCGGGCGCGGACGTGCTGATGTTCCCCCATCCGGCGGCGAAAATGGGGTCATGGGGGATCTTTCCCTCGATCGAGGGAGATGGACGATTGTCATGCGATATGGGCGAGTTGGGCAGCGCCGGATCGACATCCGGGCATCGTTCGAGTGAATGGAACTGACGGTTTGTGCGGGATGCACGGAATGGCACTCCGCTGTCGGGATCGAACGCTTGAGATCACTGTCGAACTCATTAGCATCACTGGTATGACCAACAGCCTCATCATTCTCGCCAGGTCCAATTCCCCCCTGGGGCAACTCGCGTCCGCGGCGGGAGTCCCCGGCGAGGACTACGAATTCGGCCTCGGCTGGCGCATGTTCGTGACACAGACCGATATTCCGGGCACGCTCCCCGAACTGGCGAAGGCCGTGTTCAAGGAGACCGGCTACCCGGCGATCGCGGGCTTCGCCAACAGCGACCCCGGCTACCTGGGCATCGTCTTCTGCGAGAAGGGCAAGATCGACCTGACCTTCGTCACGGGGGTGGACGAGGCAAAGGCCGACGGATTCGTGGCGCCCAAGTTCAAGCACCACCCGATGTCCGCGATCGGCGCGGCGGCCGGCTGGTCCAAGAAGGCCGGGCTGACCAGTGGTTACGACGCGCTGAAGGCGGCGGCCAATCGCTCCGGCGGTCCGGGCGCACCGGGTATGGACCTGCTGCTCACCTGGCTGGTCGGCCTGGGCATACCGCAGTGCGACGACGTCGACCCGTACTGGAACGAGATCGGTGACGCGGCGATCGCGCAGCGGCAGGCGTTCTGGCGACCGGACGTGGAGGTTCGGATCAATCTCTGACCCGTGGTCCGCGGTTCGGGGCCCGGGCCGCGTCCGGCGGTGACATCAGCCCGCCGGGCGCGGCCCGACGCCGTGGAGGACGGTGTCCACGATCCGGGCAGCCAGCGCGTCCGGGTCGAGGGCGGCTGCCGTTCCCGCGGCGGCCGGGCCGCAGGCGGGGGTCGGCTCCCTGTGGTGCAGGACCTCGCCGATCAGGGCGTAGTAGACCCGCCGCACCCACTCCAGGTCGGCGTCCGCGGCGATCACCCCCTGTTCCTGGATCCGGCCGAGCAGTTCGACGCAGCGGCGGGCGATCTCCTCGTGGATCCGGACGGCCGGCTCGCTGCCGGCCGCCGCCGGCCCGAGGGCGAAGCCCCAGGCCGCCTTCACCCGCAGCACGTTGGCCGTCGCCCGGTGCAGCGCGACCAGCGGCGGCGCGGTCTCCGGGTGCCCGTCCTCGATCGCCTCGGCGAGCTTGGCCGCCGCCTCGGTGGCCAGTGCGTCGATCAGGGCCTGCCGGTTGGCGAAGCGGCGGTGGACGGTGGTGCGGGTGACGCCGGCGGCCTCCGCGATCTGCTCCACGGTCGCGCCCGGGTGCTCGGCCAGGACGCGTTCGGCCGCCGCGAGGATCGCGCGGACGCTGCGTTCGGCGTCGGCGCGCAGCGGGCGCCCGGGCGTGCGGTTCATCTGTGTGCCTCCAGCTCTGCCGTACCGGGGAACGGTACAGCGGGGGATCGGCTCGCCCACTAACTGAAACATTAGTGTCGCAGATCCATGGTTATCCGATACTCTCGTGTCACAGATCGTGAGACAAGGGAGCACCATCGTGCGCACTGCCACCACCGCTCTGATCACCGGCGCCTCCTCCGGCCTGGGCGCCGAGTTCGCCGCCCAGCTCGCCGCGCGCGGCCACGACCTCGTCCTGGTCGCCCGCTCCGCCGACCGCCTGCACGACCTCGCCGAGCGCCTCGGCGACGCCCACGGCGTCACCGCCCACGTCCTGGTCCAGGACCTCTCCGAGCCCGACGCCGCGCGCCGTGTCGGCGCCGAACTCGCCGATCGCGGCCTCGCGGTGGACCTCCTGGTCAACAACGCCGGCTTCGGCACCTGCGGCCCGTTCGAGACCGTCGACGGGCAGCGTGACCACGACCAGCTGATGGTCAACGTGGTGGCCCTGGTCGACCTCACCCACGAACTGCTGCCCGGCATGCTCGCGCGCGGCGGCGGCTCGGTGGTCAACGTGGCCTCCACGGCCGCCTTCCAGCCCACCCCGTACCTCGCCGTCTACGGCGCCTCGAAGACCTTCGTGCTCAACTTCAGCCTCGCCCTGCGGCAGGAGTACCGGCGGCGCGGCATACGCGTCCTCGCCTTCTGCCCCGGACCGGTGGAGACCGAGTTCTTCAACGTCATCGGCACCCGCAAGGCCGCCGTCATGGGCAACTTCGCCACCCCCGGACCGGTCGTCCGGGCCGCCCTCCGGGCCCTCGACGCCGACCGCGCCTACGTCGTCCCCGGACTGAGCAACCGGATCAGCGCCCACCTCACCCCGCGCCGCCCGCGCGCCTTCGTCGCCGTCATCGCCGAACGCCTCTCGCGCGGCGTCCGCGACGCCATGACGGGCGGCGGCGCCCGCAACCCGAGCGGCGAGCGGGTGGCCTGAGCGGGCCGCCGGAACGGGCGGGGGTGGGGCCCGAACGGGTGCTCTCCCCCGCTCGATCGGCCGTACGGCCGTACGGGTGCGCGTCGGCGCTGAAGGCGGCGGCCGCCGCCGGGGTAATTCGCTTGACCCGGGCGACCGGGGCGGATGCACTGTGGCGGGGCGCCGCGCACGGTGCTGCGAACGATCCGGGGAGGCAGCAGTACCGATGGAGATCCGTGCCACGACCGAGCAGGACCGCAAGGCGTTCGTCGCCACGATGCACTCGGCCTTCGGGCTGTTCCCCGGGGACACCGCGGAGGACGGCGGCGGGGCCTGGTGGTCGGCGTTCGAGATGGACCGCGGACTGTTCGCGGTGACGCCCGAGGGCCGGCCCGTCGGCACCGCCGCCGCGTACTCCTTCGAACTCACGCTGCCCGGGGGCGGGATCGTCCCGGTCTCCGGAGTCACCGCCGTCGGCGTCGCGCCCATCCACCGGCGGCGGGGCGCGCTCACCGGCATGATGCGGCGCCAGCTCGCGGACCTCCGGGAGCGCGGCGAGTTCCTCTCGGTGCTGCTGGCCTCGGAAGCCGTGATCTACCGCCGTTTCGGCTACGGACCGGCGACCTGGACCAACCGGCTGACCGTGCCGCGCAAGCGGGCCGAGCTGATCACCCCGAGGGCGGGCGGCGAGGACACCGGCTCGGTCGAACTCGTGCGGAGCGACGACTGCCAGGAGATCCTGGAGGACGTCTACGACCGCTACCGCCGGGCCCAGCCCGGGGCGCTCTCCCGCCCGCACCGCTGGTGGGCCCTGCGGGCCGGTCAGCCGCCGATCTCCCCGGCGCCGCGCTACGTCGTGTTGCACCGCGACGCCGCCGGCGTCCCGGACGGCTATGCCAGCTACGCGCTTGGCGAGTTCGACCGGGTGCACAAGACGAGCGTCCTGACCGTGGACGAGGTCATCGCCCTCGACGACGACGTGTTCACGGCCTTGGCCCGCACCGTGCTCGGCCACGACCTGGTCGGCCAGGTCGTGTTCAAGCACGTCCCGTCCTGGCACCCGCTGCGCTGGCAGTTGGAGGACATCCGCAGCGGCGAGACGAGCGCGGAGGAGGACTGGCTCTGGGTCCGGTTGCTGGACGTGCCGCGCGCCCTGGCCGCGCGCGGCTGGTTCGCGGACGGGGAGCTCGTGCTCGACGTCGAGGACGCGTTCCTCGGCGAGCGGCACCGCTGGCTGCTGACGGTCCGGGACGGCAAGGCGGAGTGCGTGGAGACCGGCCGGGAGCCGGACCTGAGCCTGGACGTGTCCGACCTGGGCTCGATCTACCTCGGCGGCACCGCTCCGAGCACCCTGGTCCGGGCCGGCCGCGTCGAGGCGCACCGGCCGGGCGCCGCCGCCCTGGCCGACACCCTCTTCCGCACGGAGCGGCCCCCGCACTGCCTGCACTGGTTCTGACCGGGCGCGGGCGGCACCCGGGACGGGCCGGTGGCGGTGGCCCGCCGCTCCCCGCCGCTCCCCGCCGCCTTTCGCCGCTACTCCGTGCTGATCAGCCGGGTGAGCAGTGCGCTCAGCTGCTCGCGTTCGGCCGGGGTCAGCGGGGCGAGCAGGGCCTCGTTGGCCCGGTCGCCCCGCTCCTCCAGCCGGCGCAGCAGCGCCCGGCCGTCCGCCGTGAGCGCGAGCACGTTCTTGCGGGCGTCGCGCGGGTCCCGGGTGCGGCTGACCAGTTCCCTGGCCTGCAGTTCGTTGAGCACCGTGACCATGTCCTTGGGGTCGATCCGGACGGTGCGCGACAGCTCGGCCTGGGCGATGGGGCCGAGTTCGGCGATACCGCACAGGACGGCGTGGTGCGGCATCCGCACGCCCTCCGCCGCCAACTGCTCGCCGACCAGACGGTGACCGAGGGCCGAGGCGCGGCCCAGCAGCCAGCTCGGCAGGGTCTGCAGGTGGCTGAGCGGTGCGGGGGTGGTGTCCATGGGAGCAGCCTAGCCGAGATCGTTGGACAGCCCAATGATTTCGGCTTATCGTTGGGGTGCCCAATGGATTTCAGGAGGGGGAAGCGCCATGCGCAGGGTCAGGTTCCGGCCGCAGGACCTCGTCGAGCCGTTCGTGATCGAGGAGGTGGCCGCGCCCGTCCCGGGTCCGGGGCAACTCCTGGTGGACACCGAGGTGGTGGGCGCGAGCCTGGGTCTGGTGCGGATGCTGCGCGGAGGTGCCGCGGCCGCCGGACCGGGGGGCGAGGTGCCCGGGCCCGGGGGCGAGATGGTCGGCCGGGTCGTCGCCCTCGGGGCGGGCGTGGAGGGCTTCCGGGTCGGGGACCGGGTGGGCGGGGTGGTGTTCGAGAACGTCCACGCCCAATCGGTGCTCGCCGTCCCGGCCATGGTCACCGCCGTCCCGCCGCAGGTGGGCTCCGCCGAGGCGCTGGCCCTGGTCCGCGGCGGCCTGGTCGCGCTGAGCGCCCTGCGGGCCGGACGCTTCGAGCGGGGCGAATCGGTCCTGGTCACCGCGGCGGCCAGTGGGGCGGGGCACCTGGCCGTGCAACTGGCCAGGGCGCTGGGAGCGGGCCGCGTGGTCGCTGCCGTCGGCTCGGCGGGCAAGGCCGACTTCGTGCGCGGA
This sequence comes from Kitasatospora sp. NPDC094019, assembly GCF_044764505.1. Lineage (NCBI taxonomy): Bacteria > Bacillati > Actinomycetota > Actinomycetes > Kitasatosporales > Streptomycetaceae > Kitasatospora > Kitasatospora sp. NPDC094019. The sequence continues at coordinate 121,549 of NZ_JBIWIF010000001.1, read as the reverse complement.
TGCGGCGCCGACGAGGTGGTGCTCTACGGGCAGGACACCTGGGGCGACCCGGTGGACCTCGTCCTGGACGGCGTCGGCGGTGAGCTGGTGCAGCGGGGCGTGGACGCCCTCGCGCCGCACGGCAGGCTGGTGGCGTTCAGCGCGGGCGGTGGCACCGTGGACGCCGGCGGCCTGCTCGGCGGTCTCAAGTCGGTGATCGGCTTCTCGATCGGGCCGATCAGCCGTCAGCAGCCAGAACTGATCGAGCGGCGCCGGGCCGAACTGTGGGACCTGCACGCCGCCGGTCACCTCCGCCCGGCGTACGAGGCCCTGCCGCTCGACCGGATCGCCGAGGCCGTCGAGCTGATCGAGTCCCGCCGCAACCACGGCCGGGTCCTCCTGCGTACGGCCTGACGGCCGTGCGGCGCCTTCGTGCTCCCGCCCCGGGCCCGCCGGCCCCGGCGTCCGGCCCCGCGCGGGAAGCCGGTCCCGCCGACTTCCCGCGCACTCAGCGTTCGGCGGTCTCCGCCCGCACCCACTCCAGGTACGCGGGGCTGCCCGTCACCACCGGCACGGCGACCACCTCCGGGGTGTCGTACTCGTGCCGCTCGCCGATGAACTCCACCAGCGCGTCAGCCAGTTCGCCCCGGGTCTTGAAGTCGGTCCGCCACTCCGCCGTGTCCTGCACCTCGCCGTCCCACCAGTACACGGACCGGACCGGGTACACCTGCGCGCATGCCGCGAGCCGCGCCCGCACCACCTCCGCGGCCAGGGCCCTGGCCTTCGCCTCCTCGTCGTGCGTCGTGGTCACCACGAGAATCCCACCGCTCCGCGTCGCCATGACGGGAGAGCCTAACGACGGAGCGGCGCACCGGGACGTCCCCGCGCGCGCTACCCGCGCCCGATATGCTCCTCGCCCGGGATGTTCTTTCTTCACGACGCGACGACGGAGTGAACGCGATGCCTCTTGAGGGCGAGTACGGGCCGAGTCCGGCGCAGTGGATCCGGGACCAGGTCGAGCTGTACGAGAGTTCGGGCGGCACGCGGGGGACGACGCTCCGGGACACGGGCCTGCCGGTCGTCGTCGTCACGATGCGCGGTGCGAAGAGCGGCAAGGTGCGCAAGGTCCCGGTGATGCGGGTGGAGCACGAGGGGCGGTACGCGGCCGTGGCCTCGAAGGGCGGCTTCCCGGAGCACCCGGTCTGGTACCTCAACCTCACGACGGACCCGCACGTGGAGCTCCAGGACGGCCCCGTGCGCCAGGAGATGACGGCCCGCGAGGTGACCGGCGCCGAGCGCGCCGAGTGGTGGGAGCGTGCGGTCGCCGCCTTCCCGACCTACGCCGAGTACCAGGAGAAGACCGACCGCGAGATCCCCGTCTTCGTCCTGGAGCCCGGGCACCGGTAGCCCCGGGTGCCGTTCGGCCCCGGGCGCCGGTTCGCCCGGGGTGGGGCGTCCTCGGTGCCGACCCGTCCGGCCCGATGGCGGGTCGTGATCGCGCGGTGGCGACTGGGTGGAGGCGAGCGGGTGGACTTTGCCCGTGTCGATCCGAACGACAGAGTCCGCGTACGGCGGTAACCTACTCACTTACCCAGCGGGGGATGTGCCCAAGCCGTCCTGAAGTCGCCATTTCTGACACGCACCTGACGATCCGTCGATTCTGTGCGTTCGAGGGAGTCCCTATGTCCCGGAGCCGCAAGCTCCACCGTCTCAGCAACCCCGACGCCAACGAGCGCCGCGCCCAGCGGATGCTGTTCCGGCACCTCCGCGACGACACCAACGCGAACCGCGGCCGGATGGCGCGGCGGGTGCGCGAGCTCCAACTCCTGCTGGAGATGGACCCGATCGAATTCGAGAAGCTGATAGCCCGGCTGATGGAGTCGATGGGGATGAAGGTCGAGCTGACCGCCCGGTCGAAGGACGGCGGGGTGGACGTGCGCGGCATCGACAGCGACCCGTTCCGGGGCGGGAACGTCATCGTGCAGGTCAAGCGCTACCGGGACACGGTGACCCCCTCGGTCGTGCGGGACCTCTTCGGCACGCTCCAGCACGACCGGGCGGCCACCAAGGCCGTGCTCGTCACCACCAGCAAGTTCGGCCCCAGCTCGCACCAGTTCGTCTCCGGCAAGCCGATCACGCTGATCAACGGCTCCGAGCTGGTCGGCCTGCTCAAGCACCACGGCTTCCACGAGATGTTCGCACCCGCCTACGCGAGCGCCGTGGAGGAGCCGGCCGGCGGGTCGGTCGACGGCGTGCCCGCGATCGAGGTGGCCGCCGAGCCCGCCCGGCTCCTGCTGCACTGGACGGGGGAGGAGGAGTACGACATCGCCGCCCTGGTCTGCGAGGGCAACCGGGCGCTCTCCGACGACCACCTCGTCTTCTACAACAACGCCTCCACGCCGGACGGTTCGGTCCGGCTCGTCACCGGCTACGACGACGCCAACGCGTGCCTGATGGTCGACTTCGACGCGCTGCCCGCCGAGGCCGACCGGCTCGTGGTCATCGCCGCCGCCGACACCGAGAACCACCCCTCGGCCACCATGGGCGGGTTCGCCGGACCGGCGCTGATCCTGGAGGCGGGCGCCGACCAGGACGCGGCCGTCGTCCACCTCGCGGACGGGGCGGAGACCAACATCGCGATGCGCCTGGGCCGCTTCGACCGCGACGAGGCGGGGGACTGGGACTTCACCCCCGCCCTCGCGGGCTACCCGGGCGGCCTGCGGCAGGCGGTCGTGGCGTACGGCCTGGAGGTCACGGACGAGGAAGCGGTGGCCGCGGGGCAGTGACCGCGGCCGGCCGCCGCGCAGGAAGTCGACCGTGCCGACTTCCTGCGCGGCGGGCTTCGGAACGATCGTGCGAGGTCCGGCCGTTGGTACGGGCATGACGGTGGTGTCGGTGGTGGTCACGGCGACGGCGTTCCTGGTGGCGGGGCTGGTCGCCCTGGCGGCGGTGGTGAGCGACCGCCGCAACGGCGGACCGGAGGCCGGTCCGGGAACCTCCGGCGGCTTCGGCATGTCGGTGTTCGAGGAGTTGCACGCCCTCTTCCACGCGGGCAAGCGCGTCCAGATCGAGCAGCGCCAGGCGCAGCTCGTCCTGCGCGACGACGACCACGCGACCGCCCCGCCCGGCCACGGCATCGACCTGGACGCGGGCGCCGCGGTGGTGATCCGCAAGCGGCTGCAGCCGGAAGGCCGCGAGAGCCTGTCCTGAGGGCGATCGGTGGCACGCTCTCGTTATCGTCACTCTGACACAAATGGCGTATGCTCGGCTCGGCGCCGGACGGCCGAACGTGTCGTGTCCCGTGCGCCGCGCTGCAAGGTGACAGGGGCACGGGCATGGACTGGTACGACCTGGAGCGCTGGCGCCTCGAGAGCGAGATCGACCGGCTGAGCGACCTCGTGGGAATCCCGGAGGGCCTCAGGCCGCGCTGCGAATTCCGGGACGACGGTGCGCGGTTCATCGATTTCCGTTACAACGGCAGGCTGAGGTGCCTCTCCTTCTCCGAGCGGGGCGTCACCGTCGAGCGGAGCACCCGTGACGTCTCGGAGCTGATGTACTGGGTGATCTCCGATGCGCTCTGCCGGTCCGGCGGTACGTGGGCGCAGCGGGCCTCCGCGCTGTACGCCCTCGACCCGGCATGGGCCGAGCGCTGGTGCGCGGAGCTGGCCGGAACGATCGGCCCGGAGCGGCGGCACGAGGTCCCGACGCTTCCGCCGGAGGAGCCCTTCGTGCTCGGGTCGCCCCGGTTCCGATCGCCGCGCCCGAGGAGACCGGCTCCGGTGGCCGTCCGGCCGTCCAACCGGCGGCCTGCCGGCGCCGGCCCCCGCCCGGCCCCGCTGCCGGCCGCGTTCGTGAGCCCGTCCCGGTCGGTCGATTCGTGCGACCTGTGCCGGAAGCAGCGGCGCACGCCGAAGGGGTTCCCACGTTTCGGGCTTCCCGGCCGGTAGCGCCGGGACGGGGTGTTCGGGGTCGGCGGACAGGAACGATCGGAGTGACATGAACGAGCAACGACTCCGCCGACGGCGGCGGGATCTGGAGAAGGAGATCGACCGGCTGTGGCGCCTCCTGGGCCTTCCCGGGAACCGCAAACCGCCTTTTGACTGGGCATCGGGTTCGTCCGTCGGGATCCGTCCCGACGGGACGCTGGGCTACTTCTGGTTCGAGAGGGGTGAGCTGGTGTCCGAACAGCGCACCGACGATGTCTCGGAGTTGCTGTACTGGATCGTCGGTGGCGCGCTGTACGGGCCCGAATGGTCCTTGGAGCGGAAGTCGGCCGCCCTGTACGCCCTCGATCCGGCGTGGGGTGCGCGGTGGTGTGCGGAGCTGGCCGAACGGGTCGGGCCGGAACGGAGGCACGAAGTCCCGGCGCTTCCTCCGGAGCGGCCCTTCGTCCTCCGGAAGTCCGAGTCGCGGCGACCGAAGCAGCGGTGGGGGAGCCGGGCTCCCCTGGCTTCCGGCCATGGCCACGATGTGGCGCAGTGCGAGTGGTGCCGGCCGCTCCGGTCGGAGGAACTGCCGGCCTTCCCTCGAATCAGGCTGCTCGACCGGTAGCGCCGGGGCGAGCGGGATCAGTGGACACGGACGAACGGGGCGGCGTGAACGAGCACCGGCTCCGCCGACGGCGGCGGGATCCGGAAAAAGAACTCGACCGGTTGTGGGGCTTGCTGGGCCTACCGGCGGATCGCAGGCCGAGGCTCGGCGACGTCGGAGGTCCGGTGCTGCCGCCGGAGAGGCCGTTCGTCCTCACGAGGCCCGGGGCGCCCGGCCTGCGGGCTCCCCGGCCGGTAGCCCCGGGTGGTCACCAGGCGGCCTCGCGGTAGTCCTTGAGGAAGACCCCGGAGACCGGGGATCCCGCCTCGCCGCGGACGACGGGGTCGTAGACGCGGGCGGCGCCGTCGACGATGTCGAGCGGGGTGCGGAAGCCGGTGGCGGCGATCCGGGCCTTTCGGGGGGCCGGGTTCTCGTCGGTGATCCAGCCGGTGTCGACGGCGCACATGTGCACGCCCTGGGCGGCGAGTTGCTCGGCGCTGGTGCGGGTGAGCATGTTGAGGGCGGCCTTGGCCATGTTGGTGTGCGGGTGACCGGCGGTCTTGTTGCGGACGGCGAACCGGCCCTCGACTGCCGTCACGTTGACGATGTAGCGGCGCGGGTGCGGCGAGGCGAGCAGCAGTGGGAGCAGCCGGTCGCAGAGCAGGGCCGGGGCGAGCGCGTTGACGAGCTGGACCTCCAGCAGTTCGGCGGGGTCGAGCGAACCGAGCTGTGCGGACCAGGAGTTGGTGTCCGCGAGATCGGGCAGCAGACCGGCCTCGTCGGCGCCGAACGGTGCCGGGAGCACGGGCGGGGAGGGGGCGGGGGTGGCGAGTTCGGCGGTCGGCCAGGCCGGGGCGAGAGCGGGCATCGGCCGGAAGCCGGGCGCGTGCGTCACGGTCGCGGTGTCGCCCGCGGGCAGGGCGGACCGCTCGCCGGCGGCCAGCAGGGCGTAGGACTCGGGCGGGCGGCGCAGGGTCTGTGCGGCGTTGTTGACCAGGATGTCCAACGGCCTCCCGTCGGAGCGCAGTTGCTCGGTGAGGCCGAGGACCTGGCGTGGGTCGCGCAGGTCGATGCCGATGACGGTGAGCCGGTCCCACCAGGCGGCGCTGCCCTCGGCGGCCCGGAAGCGGCGCACGGTGTCGTGCGGGAATCGGGTGGTGACGAGCAGGTCGGCGCCGTCGCGGAGCATCATCAGGGCCAGCTGGAAGCCGATCTTCACCCGGCCGCCGGTGAGCAGCGCGCGGCGGCCCCGGAGGTCGGTGGAGAGCCCGCGGCGGGCGGTGTTGTCGGCCGCGCAGGGGCGGCAGAGCATGTGGTAGAACGCGTCCACCTCGCGGTACCGCTGCTTGCAGACGTAGCAGCGGCGGCTGCCGAGGAGTTCGCCGATCGGTGCGGGGCGGCCGGGCACGGTGGCGAGCGGGGTGTCCTCCCGGCGGTCGCGGGCGCCGGTGGCGGGGGGGCGAGCAGTGCGGCGTCGGCGGCCAGGACCTGGTCGCGTGCCTCCTGGCGGCGCTGCTTGCGGCTCTCGCGGTGGAAGGAGCCGAGCTGGCGCTCGACGTGCAGCCGGACGCGGTCACCGGTCGGCAGCGCGCGCAGGCGGCCGAGGGTCCGGCTGAACGCCGCCGGCTCCTCGGGAGTGATCTCCCCGGCCGTGCTGCCCGTGTCGTCCCGGACCGTCATGTCCGTCCCCTCGTGTGCCTGTTCACCTGCGGCGGAGTCGCTCGCGGGCGGCTCCGGTGATGGGGGGACTGTAGTGGACCGTCCGCGAACGCGCGCTCGAACAACGCCGCGCCGGCGGCCCCTGGGAACGGGGCCGCCGGCGCGGGCGGGGCGAGGCGGAGCGGGGTCGCTCAGCCGGTGTACTGGGCGAAGATCTTGGCGAACTCGTAGGGCTGCTGGGGGATGTTGGTGCACTTGAAGAGGCCGCCGGTGCAGGCGTTGGCGTCCCGGGTGGCGTCCCAGAAGGCCAGCACGCCCAGGTGGTGCTGGCGGGCGAAGGAGACCAACTGCTGGGCGTCGGCCTGGTTGTAGATCTGGTGGTCGTCGTTCTCGCCGATCATCGGCGTGACGCCGACCGCCGACCACAGCTGGGCGTCGCTCTTGGCCGGGTACAGGGCCTTGAGCTGGCCGTACAGGGACTGCGCGGCCTGGACGGCGGCGTCGCCGTAGTCCGCCCCGGAGCGGTAGTAGTCCATCGCCATGATGTTGACCAGGTCGACGTCCACGCCCGCGTCGCGGGCCGAGCGGACGATGGCGACGCCCTCGGTGGTGAGGCCCTCGGGGAGGACGGGCAGGGTGAAGGAGACCTTCAGTCCCGGGTTGGCCTTCTGCAGCTTGGCGAGCGCGGCGGAGCGGCGGTCGTTGGCGGCGGTGTCCGCGATCGCGGCGCCCTCGATGTCGAAGTCCACGTAGCGCAGGCCGTACGCCTTCACCACGGCGTCGTACTCGGCGAACAGCGAGTCGACGGTGGTGCAGGCGGCGGCGAGTTCGGTGCCGCTGGCGCCGCCGAAGGAGAGCTTGACGTCGCCGCCGGCCGCGCGCAGCGCGTCGATCTGGTCCTTCGCCCAGCCGGTGCGCGGGTCGTAGGCGTTGAACCAGCTGGCCTTGCAGCCGACGGCGGTGACGAAGCCCATGGTGAAGCCCTTGAGGTTGCCGGACTTGGCCATCGCGGGCAGCGAGGGGGTGGGCCAGGCGCCCATGTCGATGTACGGCGCCACCGGGAGCGCCACGTTGGGCGCCGGGGTGGTGGGCGGCGTGGTCGTGGGCGGGGTGGTGGTCGGCGGCGTCGTGGTCGGCGGGGTGGTGCTGGGCGGCGGGGTGCTCGGGTTGCCGCCGGGGCCGGACAGGGTGACGTCGTCGGCGAGGTAGGCGCCCTGGCCGTACCAGCCGTGCAGGTAGACGTTGACGCTGGTGGTGGCGGCGCCGGTGGTGAAGTTGGCGGTCAGCTGCTGCCAGCCGCCGCCGCCGGGGGTCCAGACGGCCGGGTCGGTGACCCCGCTGCCGGTCGCGCCGAGGTACACGTACTGGCCCTTGACCCAGGCGCTCAGCGTGTAGGTGGTGTTGGGCTTCACGGCGACGCTCTGGCCGCACTGGGCGGTGTCGGAGCTGCCGACGGCGCCGTTCAGCGCGTAGGAGCCGCCGTGCGCACCGGTGTTGACCACGCTGCCGGTGCTGCCGGAACAGCTCCACGGGCCGAGCGAGCCGCTCTCGAACCCTGAGTTGGCGAGCAGGTTGCCGTCGGCGGCGCCGGCGTTCCCGGCGACCGTGGCCAGGCCGCCGCCCGCGAGGACGACGGCGGCGGTGAGGCCGAGCAGCTTGGTGCGGACCGCCGGGCGGCGGTGCCGGGCAGGGGTGTCGTGGGGCGCGCGTGGCATGGGGGTGCCTCTCGGGGAACGAGGTCCGCCATCGGCCGCGCGCGGTGGGGAGGAGGCGCGGGGGCGGGTGGCGGCGGAGGTGGTCCGGGTGGGGGAGGTGCGCGGTGCTGAGGACCAAGCTGGACTAGACCACCTGCGCACGTCAAGAACCTTCGGGGCATCAAAGCACCCTCCCAGTCTCCGTTACGCGGACGTTAAGGTTCCGCCTGTCGGGTCCCGGCGGGGTACGGGCGCACGCTCCAGGGGCCACCGGAACGAGGGAAATGACGAGGGAAGTGGCGAGGGAAATGACGAAGGACGCGGCGACGGAAGTGGCGAAGGACGTGGCGGGGGAGACGGCGACGCGGACGGCCGAGGACATGACGGAGCGGAACCTGCGGTGTCTGTTCCTCGGCGACTCCTTCACCCAGGGTGTCGGCGACCCGGAGTTCCGGGGCTGGGTGGGCCCGCCGCCGGTGGCCGACGCGGGCGCGCCGCACCTGAAGCGGCTGCTGTCGGTGGCGGAGGGCATCGCCGGGGTCTGCGCCGCGCGCGGGGTGCCGTTCGTCGATGTGACGGCCGTCCTGGCGGCGGACCGGACGTGGGTGGCGGAGGCCCTGGCCGCGGACGGCGCGCACCCGGGGGCGGGCGGTTACCGGCGGCTCGCGGACCTGGTGCTGCGCGGTGGGTTCCGGGAGTGGGCGACGGAGCGCGGTCCGGGCGTGGCCTGACACCGGGCGCGGTGCGCTCGTCGAACGCCGCGCCCGTCGGGGCGGGGCGGACGGCGGCCGGAGTGCCCGCTTGACCTTGAGTGCGCTCCAAGGGGCAGGCTGGTCCCCGTTGATCCGACCGCACGTCGGCGCCACGGGGCCGGCACCAGTGAGGAGTACCGTCATGCGCAACGCCACGCTCGGCAGCGAGGGTCCCGAGGTCGGGGTCGTCGGCCTCGGCTGCATGGGGATGACCTGGGCCTACGACGTCCACAACCGGGACGACGAGACCTCGGTCCGGGTGATCCGGCAGGCGCTCGACCTCGGGGTCACGCTGATCGACACCTCCGACATCTACGGCCCGTACAGCAACGAGGAGGTGGTCGGCGCCGCCCTGGCCGGTCCGTACCGGGAGCGGGCGGTGCTCGCCACCAAGGTCGGGCTGGTGCCGGGCACCGGCGAGGAGCGGGTGCTGCGCAACGGCCGGCCCGAGCACATCCGCCGGGCGATCGACGACAGCCTGCACCGGCTCGGGACCGACCACGTCGACCTGTACCAGCTGCACCGGGTCGACCCGGAGGTGCCGATCGAGGAGTCCTGGGGCGCGCTGGCCGAGGCGGTGACGGCCGGGAAGGCGCGCCGGATCGGGCTGTCCGAGGTGGGCGTCGAGGAGATCGAGCGCGCGCGGGCCGTCCACCCGGTGGCGTCGGTGCAGAACGAACTGTCGCTGTGGACCAGGGACTCGCTGGCCGAGGTGCTGCCGTACACGGAGGCGCACGGGATCGCGTTCCTGCCGTTCTCGCCGCTCGGCCGGGGCTTCCTGACCGGTGGCATCGCCTCCTTCGACGAGTTGCCGGCCGACGACTTCCGGCGCGGGCTGCCGCGGTTCCAGCAGGACGCGCTGAAGGCGAACCTGGCGCTGGTGGAGCGGGTGCGGGAGGCCGCGGCCAGGGTCGGCGCGACGCCCGCGCAGGTGGCGCTCGCCTGGGTGGTCGCGCAGGGGCGGTACGTGCTGCCGATCCCGGGCACCAAGACGCCGAAGTACCTGGTGGAGAACGCGGCGGCGGCCGAGCTGGTGCTCTCGCCGGCGGACCTGGCGGAGCTCGACGCGCTGCCGGCGCCGTCCGGCGGACGGTACTGAGCGGAGAGCGGTCCCGGGAGTACTGCCGGGAGGGGTGCTACGGAGCGGGGCGGCACTCCTGGATCCAGATCTGCTTGCGCCCGGTCTCGCCCGGGGCCCGCACCGGAGCGTCGACCTCGCGGTCGAGCCGGAAGCCGAGCCGCCGGGCGACCGCGGCGCTGGCGGTGTTCGCCGGGTCGCAGTGGATCTCGACCCGGTGGACGCCGGGCAGGGCGAACGCCGCCCCGGTGAGGGCCCGGACGGCGGTGGTGGCGATGCCCCGGCCGACGTGGTCGGTGCCGACCCAGTAGCCGATCTCCAGCGCACCCGGGCCGATCCGGCGGTGCAGGCCGAACGAGCCGATCACCCGGCCGGGTTCGGCGTCCAGGCCGGCCAGGTAGATGAAGTCGGTGCCGGCGTCCCAGGCGGCCGTTCCGGCCTCGGTCAGCTCGGCGGTGCGGGCCGGGGTGGGTGCCTCGGCGGCCCACTCCAGCCAGGGGCGCAGGTGGTCGAGATCGGCCCGGACGGCGGCGTTGAGGGCGAGGCTCTGGGCGGGGGAGCGTCGGCGCAGGGTGATCCCCGGGGCCCCGGCCGGGCGCAGCAGTTCGGGCGGCCGGCCGGGGGTGGCGGAGACGGGAGGGACAGGGGGGACGGCGGTGGGCACGAGGTCGGGGGTGGGCACGTCCCCGCACGGCGGTGGCATGACGTGGTTCATGACAGCGATTATGTCGACGTCCTGTACCTGTCACCACCGCCCGCCGCCGCTCACCGGCCGCACGGGGGCGCGTCGGAGGCGGATCAGAGGCGGACGAGCACCTCGGCGAGCTCCTTGCGCCGCAGGTCCGGCACGCGCGCCCCCTCCGCGGGGTAGCCCACCGGGATGACGTAGGCGGCCCGTTCCTCCTGCGGCCGGTCGCACACCTCGTTGAGGAACTTCATCGGGCTCGGCGTGTGGGTGAGCGTGGCCAGCCCCGCCTGGTGCAGGGTGGCCAGCAGCAGGCCGACCGCGATGCCCACCGACTCCTTGGTGTAGTACGGGCGCGGCGACTGCGGGCCCTTGTGCACCTCGAAGACCACGATCACGGCCGGGGCGTCCTCCAGGAACGGCTTCTCCCAGTCGGTTCCGATCGGCGCCAGCGCGGCCAGCCACTCCGGGGAGGCCCGGTGCGCGTAGAACTCGCGCTCCTCGGCCTCGGCGGCCTCGCGCAGCCGGCGCTTGCGCTCCGGATCGGTGATCACCACGAACCGCCAGGGCTGGACGTGGGCGCCGCTCGGCGCGGTGTTGGCGGTGCGGACGGCCCAGTCGACCACGCCGTCCGGGATCGGGCGGGTCGAGTAGTCGCGGACGGTTCGGCGCTGGTCCATCACGTCGTGGAAGGACCTGCTGCGGGCCTCGGCCTCGTGGGCGGGCACGGTCATGGGGGTGAGCGGGACGGTCGGGTAGGACGCGCCTGCCACCGCGCTGTCTAGCGCTGTGCTGTCAACCATGGGCGACAGCACAGCACATGACGGCGGGCCGGGGAAGAGGTCTGGACCTCCTCCCCGGCCCGCGGCGCGCACGGACCCCGGCGCTAAAGTTCGGCGACCCGGCCGCCGCCGACCTCGATCCGCCGGTTGACCGCCACCGTGTCCAGCATCCGCCGGTCGTGGGTGACCAGCAGCAGCGTGCCGGTGTACGAGGCCAGCGCCGACTCCAGCTGCTCGATGGCCACCAGGTCCAGGTGGTTGGTGGGCTCGTCCAGCACCAGCAGGTTCACCCCGCGGGCCTGGAGCAGCGCGAGCGCCGCCCTGGTCCGCTCGCCGGGGGAGAGGGTGTCCGCGGGGCGCAGCACGTGCACCGCCTTCAGGCCGAACTTCGCCAGCAGGGTGCGGACCTCGTCCGGCGCGAGCTCCGGGACGGCGGCGGCGAACGCCTCCAGCAGCGGCTCCCCGCCGAGGAACAGCCCGCGCGCCTGGTCCACCTCGCCGACCACCACGCCGGAGCCCAGCGCCGAGCTGCCGGAGTCGAGTTCGAGCCGGCCCAGCAGGGCGGCCAGCAGCGTGGACTTGCCCGCGCCGTTGGCCCCGGTGATGGCGACCCGGTCCGCCCAGTCGATCTGCAGGTCCACCGGGCCGAGCGCGAAGTCGCCGCGCCGGGCGGTGGCCGCGCGCAGGGTGGCCACCACCGAGCCGGAGCGCGGTGCGGCGGCGATCTCCATCCGCAGCTCCCACTCCTTGCGGGGCTCGTCGACCACGTCCAGCCGCTCGATCATCCGCTGGGTCTGCCGGGCCTTGGCGGCCTGCTTCTCGGTGGACTCGGTGCGCATCGCGCGCCCGATCTTGTCGTTGTCGCTCGACTTGCGGCGGGCGTTGCGGACGCCGTTCTCCATCCAGCCGCGCTGCATCCGGGCCCGCGCCTCCAGGCCCGCCTTGGTGTCGGCGTACTCGTCGTACTCCTCGCGGGCGTGCCGGCGGGCGGTGGCGCGCTCCTCCAGGTACGCCTCGTAGCCGCCGCCGTAGAGGTTGACCCGCTGCTGGTGGAGGTCCAGCTCCAGCACCTTGGTCACCGTGCGGGCCAGGAACTCGCGGTCGTGGCTGATCACCACGGTGCCGGCGCGCAGGCCCTCGACGAAGGACTCCAGCCGCTCCAGGCCGTCCAGGTCGAGGTCGTTGGTGGGCTCGTCGAGCAGGAAGACGTCGTAGCGGGAGAGCAGCAGCGAGGCGAGGCCGGCCCGGGCCGCCTGGCCGCCGGAGAGCGCGGTCATCGGCAGGTCCAGGGAGACCTTGAGGCCGAGCGAGTCGGCGACCTCCTCGGCCCGTTCCTCCAGGTCGGCGCCGCCCAGCTCCAGCCAGCGGTCCAGGCTCTCCGCGTAGGCGTCGTCGGCGCCGGGCACGCCGTCCACCAGGCCCTGGGTGGCCTCGTCCAGTGCGGCCTGCGCGGCGGACACGCCGGTGCGGCGGGCCAGGAAGTCGCGGACCGACTCGCCGGCGCGGCGCTCCGGCTCCTGCGGGAGGTGGCCGACGTTGGCGGTGGCGGGGCTGAGCCGCCGCGAACCGTCCTCCGGGGTGTCCAGGCCGGCCAGCAGGCGCAGCAGGGTCGACTTTCCGGCCCCGTTGACGCCGACCAGGCCGATCACGTCGCCGGGGGCGACGACCAGGTCCAGGCCGGAGAAGAGGGTGCGCTCGCCGTGGCCGGCGGCGAGGTCCTTGACGACGAGTGTGGCGCTCATGATGTCGTCGATTCTAGGCGGGCCGGGGAGCGGGCCGGGGAGCGGGCGGGGGAGCGGACCGGGCGCGGGCCGGGCCGGGGCCGGGCGGGCGTCACCGGAGGTACTGCCGGAAACACCGCCGGGGGCGGCGGCACGCGGGGTGCCACCGCCCCCGGCGGGGGAGTTCAGCGGGTGACCGGGGTCACTTGCTCTTCTTGGAGAAGTACTCCAGCGCGTGCTGGGCGACGTCGTCCAGGTACGGGCCGGCCTCCCAGGTGTTGTCGGAGCCGCCGATGGAGGTGTCCGACACCAGCACCTGCTTGCCGTCCTTGCTGGTGAACCAGCCGCCGCCGCTGTCGCCGCCGCTGCCGTTGCAGCCGGTCATCAGCATGGTCGGGCGGGACGCGTCCATCGAGCGGCGGGCCGGCTTCCCGGCCTCGCAGTGCTCCAGCTCCATGCCGTCGAACGGCTTGGCGGCCGGGTAGCCGTAGGTGCTGACCGAGGCGATCTGCTCCCGCGGGGCGTTGAACCAGACCGGCACCGAGCCGCCGACGACCTCCTCCAGGGACTTGGCGCCGCCGTCCGGGTTGGCGACCTTGAGGATGCCGAAGTCGTACTGGCTCCACGGGCCGCCGCTCTCCGGGTCGGCCTCGGCCGTCCACTGGGGGGCGACCATGCCCGCGACGGCGCCCCACTCGCCGTACGGCTCGGCGTCGGCGAGCGTGCCCTGCTTGCCGGCGCTCACCGCGCCGCTGCTGTTGAAGGCCGGGGCGAAGGTGATGTTGGTGTGGTACTTGCCGCCCTTGCCGCCGTGCAGGCAGTGGCTGGCGGTCCAGACGAGGTTGCTCTTCCCCGGGTTCGCGGGGTCGGAGACGACCGTGCCGGAGCAGACGTAGTCCTGCTTGCCGTCCTGGAAGAACAGCTTGCCGTTGACGTGGGCCGGCTTGGCGAACGGGTGCGGGAGGGGCTTCATCTCGACCAGCTTCGGCTGCGGGTCGTTCTGGCCGCCGCCGCCGTTGCCACCCGTGCCGCCGCCGGTGCCGCCGGGCTGGGCGGGGGCGGCGCTGGTGGGCTGGGCCGCCGTCGGCTGCGCGGTGGGCTGCGCGGGCGGCGGGGTGGTGGGCCGGGCCGGCGCGGCACCGGTCGGCTGCGCGGTGGGCTGGCTGCCCGGGCCCGGCTTGTAGGGCTTGGCCTTGAGGATCTTCTGCAGGTCCCAGAAGCCCTTCACGGCCGGGGTGACGACGTTCTGCTGGGCCCACTTGTCCCAGTCGTCGAAGCTCCACTTCTTCAGCTCGTCGGCCGTCGGAAGCTTGATCGGCGGCAGGCCGCCCGGCTTGTCGGTGGCGCCCGCGGTGGCCGCGGCGGTCGTCCCGCCGGGAGCCGCGGCGGTCTGGCCGCCGGCCGGGTCGCTGTTCTCCGGGCCGCACGCGGTCGCGACGACCATGGTCAGCGCGACGGCGGAGGCGCCCAGCGCGGCACGCGTCGCCCGGGATATCGATGACATGATGTTCGGTTCCCCCTGTGAATGCACGCCACGGATGTGATCACCCGCCACCGACCTTGCGGCGGAGGGGCCACAGGTGTGGCGGGAGTGGCAGGGGAGGAGTCTGCCACGAGCGGCGGACGACTCCCGGCCGCGGGTCGTTCCGGGGCGGGGCTGTCACCGGATCGGCACGTGATCGGCACCGAACAAACCGGTTGCACACCACCGGGTGCCTCCGTAGCGTGATCCCTGCCACCCGCCGGAACAGGAGAAGGCCGTTGCTCTACTGAGGTCCCGAGACACCGCCCCCGCCGCGCCGCAGCCCCGTCGCTGCCCTGCCGCAGCCCCAGTGCTGCCCGCGCGGTCCGTGAGGGTGCGAGTGCCCGACCCCAGTGGTGAGCCGGCCCGGCGTCCCCCGTCGCTCTGACGACCCGAGTCCCCGTCCCGGTCTCCCTCCCCGGTCCCGCCCGCACCCGCGGTGTCTCCCCGTGTCGTCCCACGACCACGTCCGGTGACCGGCCGCGTCCGGCATACCCTCGGGAGGCCCCCATGGCACAACCCACCGTCTCGCTCCTCTGCACCGACCTCTCCTTCGACCGGCCGGACGGCAGGCCCGTCCTCGACGGCTTCCAGCTCGCCGTCGGCCCCGGCCGGACGGGGCTGATCGGGCTCAACGGCTCCGGCAAGACCACCCTGCTGCGCCTGCTCGCGGGCGAACTCTCGCCCACCTCCGGCACGGTGAAGGTGGCCGGCGAGATCGGCCACCTCCCGCAGGGGCTCACCCTGGACATCGGCCTGCGGGTCGACGAGGCGCTCGGCGTCCGGGCCGCCCGCGAGGCCCTGCACGCCGTCGAGGCCGGATCCACCGATCAGCGCCACTTCGACGCGGTCGGCGACGACTGGGACGTCGAGGAGCGCGCCCGCGCCCTGCTCGACCGGCTCGGCCTGCGCCGGCTCGGCCTCGACCGCACCACCGGCGAACTCTCCGGCGGCGAGGCGGTACTGCTGCGGCTCGCCGCCCT
This sequence comes from Kitasatospora sp. NPDC094019, assembly GCF_044764505.1. Lineage (NCBI taxonomy): Bacteria > Bacillati > Actinomycetota > Actinomycetes > Kitasatosporales > Streptomycetaceae > Kitasatospora > Kitasatospora sp. NPDC094019. Next base: position 106,164 of record NZ_JBIWIF010000001.1, on the reverse strand, counting down.
GCTGCTGCGCCGCCCCGACGTCCTGCTGCTCGACGAGCCGACCAACAACCTCGACCGGGCCGCCCGTGAGCGGCTCTACGAGACGGTGGCCGGCTGGGGCGGGGTGATGGTGATCGTCAGTCACGACCGCGAACTGCTCCAGCACGTCGACCAGATCGCCGAACTGAGGGACGGCCGGGTCAGCTGGTACGGGGGCAACTTCACGGAGTACGAGCGCACCGTCGCCGCCCAGCAGGAGACCGCCGAGCGGCTGCTGCGCCACGCCGAGGCCGATGTCCAGCGCCAGAAGCGGGACTTGGTGGACGCCCGCACCCGGCTGGAGCGCAGTGCCAGCTACGGCAGGAAGCGCTCGGTCGCCCGCAACGATCCGAAGATCGTCGCCGGCAAGCTCAAACGCCAGGGCCAGGAGACCGCCGGCCGGCTCCAGGGTATCCACACCGAGCGGCTGGACGAGGCCAGGCGGAAGCTGACCGCGGCCGAGGAGGCCGTGCGGGACGACGCCGAGATCCGGATCGACCTGCCCCGCACCGTCACCCCGGCCGGGCGCACCGTACTCACCCTGGAGCGGGTTCGGCTGCCCCGAGGGATCACCGCGGAGCTCGACCTGCGCGGGCCCGAGCGGATCGCCCTGGTCGGCCGCAACGGCGCGGGCAAGACCACCCTGCTGCGCACCATCGCCGGTGAGATCGCCCCGCTCTCCGGGGTGATCACCGCCCCGGTCTCGCTGCGGCACCTGCCGCAGCGGCTGGACCTGCTGGACGACGAGCTGACCGTCGTGGGCAACGTCAAGCTGTTCGCACCGAACGCGGGGGACAACGCGATCCGGGCCAGGCTGGCCCGGTTCCTCTTCCGCGGCGGGCGGGCGGACCAGCCGGTCGGCACGCTCTCCGGCGGCGAGCGGTTCCGGGCCACCCTGGCCGCGCTGCTGCTGGCCGACCCGCCGCCGCAGCTGCTGCTGCTCGACGAGCCGACCAACAACCTCGACCTGGCCGGCGTGCGCCAGCTCACCCAGGCGCTCGCCGCCTACCAGGGTGCGCTGATCGTCGCCAGCCACGACCTGCCCTTCCTGCGCGGCCTCGGCATCACCCGGTGGTTGGAGCTGGACGGCGAGCTGAGGGCGGTGGATCCGATGTGACGGTCAGCGCGGGCCGGACCCGTCGGCCGCGGGTCCGGCGCCGTCGGCGCCGCCGGCTCCCGGGCCGACGGCGGTGAGGCGCCTGCGGGCCTCGGTCAGGGCGGAGTCGCGGCCCTGGGCCAGCTCCTCCGGGGTGAAGACCGGGGTGCGGACGTCCGGCGGGATGCCCGGCCCGTCGAAGGTGCGGCCGGAGCGGGTGAGGAACTTCTCGTTCGGCAGGACGGCCACGAAGTCGGCCGAGAGCGGCTTGAACAGGATGTCGGAGAACACGCCCTGGGTGTTCTCGCCGATCCGGACGGGTGCCGGCCGCCGCTCCGCCATCGCCTGGGTGAAGGTCTCGCCCGCGCTGACGGTCGAGCCGGCGGTCAGCAGGGCGACCGGTCCGGTGTAGCGGGTGGTGCCCGCGGCGGGGCGGACCACGCTCGGCTGGGGCCGGGTGAACCGGGCCGGGTCGGCCGGGTCGTTCCGGGCCACCTTGCGGTAGGCGAGGAACGGCCGGTCGGTGAGCCGGGAGGCGATCCGCAGGCCCAGCGCGTCCGAGCCGCCGCCGTTCAGCCGCAGGTCGACCACCACGCCGTTCAGCCGCTCGGGGTGGGCCAGCAGGAGGTCCAGCGCCCGGTCCAGTTCGGCGGCGTGGTCCTGGTAGGGGCCGTCCTCGACATAGCCGTCGAAGCCGCTGACCCGCAGGTAGCCGATGCCGCCGGGGAGTTCACCGACACCGAGCAGGCCCTGGCCGAAGAGTCGCTCGGGGGCGAGGAGTTGGGCGGCCACCGCCCGGGCCGCCTGCTCCCGGACTTGGTCGGTGGGCTCGGCGGTGCCCGGGCGCAGCCCGCCGAAGACGCCGGCGTATCCGCCGCCGGGGCGCTTGCGGCCCAGCGCGGTGTGGGCGTCGCCGAGCGGTTCCAGCAGGCCCACGATGACCTTCTGCAGGTCGTCGGTGCTGGTCTGCGGGGTGATGCCGGCCCGCGCCTGCGCGCCCTTCGCGCGCCAGTCGACGCCCTTGGCCGCGAAGAAGGGGTAGTTCTCCTCGAAGGTCGCCCAGAACCGGTCGAAGACCGCGAGCGGGTCCTGCGGGGCGGGCTGTCGGCACTCGGCCGGGAGGCCGCCGGGCAGCCGGGTCAGGTCCCTGGTCGAGGTGGCGCCGTCCTCCGCGTACACGGCCCCGTCGCGCCCCCGGGGCGTGAGCGAGGAGGAGGCGTACGCCTTGCCGGGCTGCCCGTACCGGACGCTGCCGTCGCGTCCGGGTGCACCGACCTGCACGCCGGAGTAGAAGCCCGGGGTGCAGCCGATCCGGGTCACGTCGTAGGTGGTGAAGGTCGTTCCGCGGACCTCGACGAGGACGCCGTACCCGTCCGTCCGCCAGACGCCCTCCAGCCGGTTGACACCCGGCCGCCGCGCGTCGCCGTTCCCGTCCGGCGCGGTGCCGACGGCACCCGCCGCGCCGATGGTCCCCGCCGTGACCGCGAGCGCGACCGCCGCGACCCCGGCCGCCCGGGCCGACCGGCCGGCCCTGGTGGTCCGGCCGGTCCTGATGGTCTCGCTCGCCTCCGCAGCAGCCCCGGTCACCGGCCCCCGTCGTCCGATACCCATCTCGTCCCCTGCCGTTTCCGGTCCGGGCCTCCCCCGCGGAACCCCTCCGCCGCCCACGGTCGACCGTACGGGCCCGACCGGTTCCGGCACGTCGGCCTGCGGATCGGTCCCGGCCCGGACCTGGGAGGTACGCTTCGGCGCACCCGGCTCCGACCTGCGGAGCAGACGCTCCCCCGAGGGTCGTCAGGGTTGTCGACTCAGTGTCCAACTCCCGTGGGCTCCAGTACCATCGGCGCCATGCCAGCACTCAACATCGAGTACACGGAGCACGAGCTCGCCGCCATCCGCGAGGCCGCCGCAGCCGACGGGAAGAGTGTCAAGGCGTACGTGCACGATCTGAGCGTTCGGGAGCAGCAGCGCCGGGTGTTCGTCTCCCACGCGGTGGCGTTCTGGAACGAGCACCGCGAGGAGTTCGACCGGGCGTTCCCGGAGGACGCGCCCGCCGCCTGAGCGGTGCCGTCACGGGAGGGGGCGTGATGATGCTGCCGCGCGTCGATCTGCGCTGGTTGCTCGACATCCAGGAACTGGCCTCGCCCGAGGACCTCAGCGTCCGCGACTACTCGGCACTCCAGGCGGCCGTCGCGCGGCACCGCGTGAACACCGCGCAGCTCGGCCACGACGCCGATCCGGCCTGGTGCGCCGCCACCCTGATGCACACCATCGTGCTGCTGCGCCCGCTGCCGCTGCGCAACAACCTCTATGCCTGCATGGCCACGGCCGCGTACATGCACGCGGCGGGCGAGGGCGTCGATCCGCCCTACGGGGCGCTGGTCGAACTGGCCCGGGACATCGTGGAGGGACGGGCGGACGTGTTCGCGGCGGCCGACCGGATCCGGTCCTGGCGGATCTGACGCCGACGCCGGAGCCGGAGCCGGAGCCGGAGCCGGAGCCGGGCCGCCGCCGGACCCTGGCCGGGCCGGACCCGGTCCGGACTGCTCCTCAGACCTCGGCCGGGGTGGTGCGGTCGCGCGTCAGCCGCGCGCGGACCAGGGTGCCCAGCCGGTCCAGGCCGACCACGACGGCGGCCAGTGCGACGAACTCGACCGTCAGCAGGGCGATCTGCCCCCAGACGTAGCCGTACCCCTCGGTGGTCGGGTCGAAGAAGAAGTACGGGTACGGCAGCGGGTAGTTGGAGAACAGCGCGTTGCGGACGAGCACCAGCGCCGCGTAGCCGAGCGGGAAGGTCAGCCAGAGCGGGATGTCCCGCCAGGAGGAGGCGTTGCGGGGCCGGAACACCAGCCAGTCGACGATCACCAGCACCGGGGTGACGTAGTGCACGAAGAACGACGACCAGTGCTGGAGCTTGTCCGGTCCGTCGAACAGGCCGGGCAGCGGATTGGCGCCGTGCTCCAGCAGGATGTGCGAGACCAGCCCGGTGATCAGGATGTACAGGGTGGCGGCGCCGCGCAGCCGGGGCGCGGGCGCGTCGGTGGTCCCGCGCTTGAGCATCCAGTGGACGGCACCGATGAAGTAGCCGAGCACGATCACATTGCTCTGGATGGTGAAGTACACCAGCGGCGCGGTCTGGAGGCTCAGGCCGAGGCCCGTCGAGAGCACGATGCCGGCGCGCCACCAGAGCGCCGGGCTGGTCCGGACTGACATGCGGCCACCAGTTCTTTTCGGGCGATACCGGAGGTATCGGACGTCGAAGGGGAAGATCGCACTCTACCCGCATCGGCTGTGCACGGAAGAAACGTTCCGTCCACTCGCTGAACCCCTGGTCGATGCCCTTGCGACACCCGGACGACACCTCGGCGGCCGTCGCTCCCGGCGGTGTCCTTCCCGCGCGTCTCCCGCGCCCGGCCCGCGCTCGGCCCGAAGTCGGCTCGCGCCCGGCCTGAACTCAGCCCGAAGTCGGCTCGCGCCTGGCCCGAACTCAGCCCGGGAGGACGAAGCCGGACTCGTAGGCCGCGATCACCGCCTGGGTGCGGTCCCGCGCGCCCAGCTTGGCGAGCACGCTGCCCACGTGCGTCTTGACCGTCTCCTGGCTGAGCACGAGCTTCGCGGCGATCTCGCCGTTGCTGAGCCCCGCCGCCATCAGCCGCAGCACCTGGCCCTCACGGTCCGTCAGCCGTTCGATCGGCGTCCGGGCCCGGCCCTGTTCACGGCCCCCCGCCCGGCCCCGCCCGGCGTCCCGTGCGGACGGTACCCCGTGGCGGAGGGCCAGCTCGCGGACGGCCGCCGGGAACAGCAGCGAGTCGCCGCGCGCGATCAGCCGCACCGCCTGCACCATCTCCTCCGCCCGGGCCCGCTTCAGCAGGAAGCCGGCCGCCCCCGCCCGCAGCGCGTCGTACACGTGGTCGTCGTGCTCGAAGGTGGTGACCACCAGGATCCGGGGCGGCTCGGCCATTCCGCCGATCAGCTGCTCGGTGGCGCGGATGCCGTCGATCCCGGGCATCCGGACGTCCATCAGCACCACGTCCGGCCGCAGTTCGCGCACCAGCGGCACCACTTCGGCGCCGTCGGCGGCCTCGCCGACCACGGTGAGGTCCGGTTCGGCGTCGATGACCACCCGCAGGCCCGTCCGCACCAGCCGCTCGTCGTCGGCGATCACCACCCGTACCGGGCCGACGGCCGCGGGAGCCGTCCCCCCGACCCCTGCAGTCCCCGCCGCGTCCGTGCTCGTCGATCCGTTCACCGTTGCTCTCCTCCCGTTCCCACCGGCAGCCGGACGGCCAGCCGCCACCTCGTTCCGTCGTCCACCGGCCCGGCCTCGCAGCCGCCGCGCAGCGCCGCCGCGCGCTCGCCGATCCCGCGCAGCCCGCGCCCGCCGCCGGGGCGACTGGGCCGGAGCCGGTCGAGCGGGTTGGTCAGTTCGATCTCCAGCTCCCCGCCGGCCCGGGCGACCCGCAGCCGCGCGGGCGTCGGCCCGGCGTGCCGCAGGACATTGGTGAGGCCCTCCTGGACGATCCGGTACGCCTCGCGGGAGAACGCGGCCGGCAGCCGGTCGAGCCCCGGCGCCAGCTCGGCGTCCACCGTCAGCCCGGTCCGGGCGAGTTGCCGCAGCAGGTCGTCCAGCCCGGCCAGGGTCGGCCCGGCCGTTCCGGCCGCGCCGCCCTCCTCCTCGCGGAGCAGTCCCAGCACGGCGTCCAGTTCGGCGACGGCGCCGCGCGCGGTCTCCTCGATGGCGGCCAGCGCCTCGGCCGCGAACTCCGGGTCGGCGCGCAGCACCCGGGCGGCCGCCGCGGCCTGGATGCCGACGGCGCTCAGCGCGTGGCCGACCGAGTCGTGCAGTTCGCGGGCCAGCCGGTTGCGCTGGGCGAGCACGGCGGCGCGCCGTTCGGCGGCGGCCACCCGTTCGTCCGGGGTCGGGCCGAGGAGGAGGGGCGCCCAGCGGGCCAGCAGGCCGCCGAGCCCGGCGCTGGTGCCGACGATCAGGGCGAGCAGCGCCACGCCCAGCACGGGGCCCGGCAGCCAGCCGGGCAGACCGTGGTCCTCCCAGAACTCCACCAGCTTCTCCAGGCCGTTCGGCCGGAGGACCAGTGCCACCGCGAACGGCGCGCCGGCCAGTGTCATCCCGCTGACGATCCCGCCGAACGCCAGGTGCAGCATGAACCAGCCGGCCGTCCGCCGCCGGGCCGCCCAGGACCGGGCCGGTCCGGTGGCCACCTCGGCCGCCCGGGCGGGCGCGCAGAGCGCGAGGGCGGCCGCGCCCTCCAGGGCCCGTACGGTCGGCAGCAGCGCGGTGACGGCGGCCATCGGGAGCGAGGTGGCGAGGGCGGCGAAGTAGAGCAGGACCTGGAGCAGGGGCCCCTTGCTCGGGTCGAGCGAGCCCAGCAGGACCGTCGACAGCATCCAGTACGGCATCAGCAGCGCGCCACCGAGCACCAGGTGCACCCACCGCAGCCGGGCCCGCCGCCCGAACAGGGCGCCCGCCGCGCGGCGGGCGGCGCCGCCGGTCGCGCTCGTCCCCGTGCCCGCGCCGCCTGTGCCCGAGCGTGTGTCCGTGCCCCCGTGTGTGTCCGTGTCCGTGCTCGCGCGTGTGCCCGTGCCCGCGTCCGTGCTCATGGTCCGACCGGCCCCCGCCCCCGTGATCATTGGGCAGACTCTACGTCAGCGGTGCGGCCGGACAGCGGGGTCGCCGAGGACCACGCGGTGTCCGGAACGGCGCGCGCCGAGGCCCGTTCGGCCAGGGCGACCGCACCCACCGCCAGGACCAGCAGCCCGGTCACCACCTGGGCGGACTCCACCAGGATCATCGGACCCGGCACCGCCCGCCGCGCGTCGGGCGCGGCCGCGGACGTCCCGAACGCCACCACCTGCCAGGCCCCCCAGCCGAACAGCGACCCGGCCGCCGTCCACAGCACGGCCAGCGGCCCGCGCAGCCGCCACTCCGGACGGCCCCGGAACACCAGCAGCAGCAGCGCCGCGCCGGCGGTCACCGCCATCAGGGCCGCCACCCCGTCCATCACCGCCACGCCCCGGGCGCGGTGCTCCTGCCACTCCAGCGGCAGCCCGGTCGTGCCGCCGCAGGCCCAGTAGAACCGGGCCGCCGCGACCCCGGCGGCGAGCGGCGCGGCGACGCACGCGAATGCCCGCTGGGTGGTGAGGGTGGGGGAGTGGGGCAGGTCGCCGATCCGGTCGTGGCGCAGCAGCCCGGCCCAGCGTTCCCGGGCGTACAGCAGGAAACCGGTGATCAGCGCCAGCCCCTGGACGGCGAACCCGCCGTACACCACCTGGAACACCCAGCCGCTCGGTCCGTCGTCGGTGCCGGGCGGTGTCTGCTCCGGGCCGAGCAGCAGGGCGGACAGCAGGAGCACTGGCAGGGCGAACAGGAGGGTCCCGAGGAGTCCGGTCGCGACCCACATCGGGAAGGCGACCAGCCCGGCCGGCGCCCGGCGCCCCCACGGCCGGACGAAGGCGAGGGCGAGCAGGACGGCGACGGCGTCCATGCCGAAGGTCAGCAGGTTGACGAGCCACAGGTCGTTCATGGCCTCGGCGTCGCCGACGCCAACCGGGTGGCCGGTGAGCCAGAGCAGCTTGAGACCGAGGTAGGGCACGGTGGCCGCGACGGCCACCCCGGCGGCCGCGGCCCGGGTCCGGCCGACCGGTGCGGCGGTGCGGGGCGCGGGCGCCGGTACGCCGTTCGGGGCCGCGGCGGGCGGAGCGGAGGGCGTCGGGGCCGGGGCGGGTCCGCGGGGCGGGAGCATCGAGGTCATGTCCCCACGGTCCCGCCGGCCCGGTGGTCCGGGCGTCCTCCGGAGACCGGATCCGCCTCCCCCGCCGGGGGGATCCGGCCGGTGCGCGACCGCCCTGGAGGACGAGGGCCGGAGGTCTTGTTACCGGCGGGTCGCTTGCCTATCATCGCGAGTGTTACAGCTTTACTGTCAGACTACGTCGATCCTCGGAGGGGCCGTGGCGCCCGTGGGTGACAGCGGTGTTCGCGGTGGTGGACATGGGGGTGCGCGGGGTGGTGGCGCCGGCGGGCCGCTGGCCGGCGTCCGGGTGGTCGAACTCGCCGGGATCGGCCCCGGACCGTTCGCCGCGATGCTGCTGGGCGACCTCGGTGCCGACGTGGTCCGGGTGGACCGCCCCGAACCCTCGCCGCTCGGCATCGAGCCGGCCCACGACGTCGCCAACCGCAACAAGCGGTCGGTGGTCGTCGACCTCAAGGCGCCCGACGGGCCGGGCCGGGTGCTCGACCTCGTCGCCCGCGCCGATCTGCTGATCGAGGGGTACCGGCCGGGGGTGGCCGAGCGCCTCGGTGTCGGCCCGGAGGTCTGCCTCGCGCGCAATCCGGCGCTCGTCTACGGGCGGATGACCGGCTGGGGGCAGCACGGGCCGCTGGCCGCCCGGGCCGGGCACGACATCGGGTACACGGCGGTGGCCGGCGTCCTCGGCCTGGTCGCCCCGACGGCCACCGTCCCGACGGCCGCCGCGCCGGGGGCCGTTGCCACGACCGACCCCGAGGGGCCGCCCGCCCTCGCCGCCAACCTGCTCGGCGACTACGCCGGGGGCTCGCTCTACCTGGTCGTCGGCCTGCTCGCCGCCCTCCACCACGCCCGTGCCACGGGCGCCGGCCAGGTGGTGGACGCGGCCATCGTCGACGGTGCCGCCCACCTCACCGCCGTGCTCCAGGGCCTGCTCGCCGGTGGCCGGTGGCAGGACCGGCGCGGCGTCAACCTGCTCGACGGCGGCGCGCCGTTCTACGCCGTCTACCCGGCCGCCGACGGCGGTCATCTCGCGGTCGGCGCCCTGGAGCCGCAGTTCTACGCCGAGTTCGCCCGGTTGCTGGAGCTCGGCCCGGACGCGCCCGACCAGTGGGACACCGCCCGCTGGCCCGAGCTGCGGGCCCGGATCGCCCTGCGCTTCGCCGCCCGCACCCGCGCCGACTGGGAGGCCGTCTTCGCCGGATCGGACGCCTGCGTGGAACCGGTGCTGACGATGCGTCAGGCCCATGCGAACGAGCACCTGGCGAGCCGGGGGACCTATGTCGAGGTGGACGGCGTCACCCAGCCGGCCCCCGCGCCGAGGTTCTCCGCCACCCCCGGTGCGCTGCGTCGCCCGCCGGCCCGGCCGGGCGCCGACGCCGCCGAGATCGCCCGCGACTGGGACCTGCCCTCGCTCCTCCCCGAGTCGACCGGCCCGACCGGTCCCGCCGCCCGCACCCCCGCCACCCCGAACCCCGCCGCACCGACCGCCTGAACCCGTCACCCTCGCAAGGAGTTTGCCGTGCAACGCGACCTCTTCACCGACGAGCACGAGGACTTCCGCGGCACCGTCCGGGCGTTCCTCGCCAAGGAGGTGCTGCCGCACTACGACCGCTGGGAGAAGGCCGGCATCGTCGACCGCGAAGCCTGGCTGGCGGCCGGCCGGCAGGGGCTGCTCGGCCTCGCCGTCGCCGAGGAGTACGGAGGCGGCGGGAACGCCGACTTCCGCTACGCCGCCGTGCTGGCCGAGGAGTTCGCCCGGGCCGGGGCGTCCGGACTGGCGATCGGGCTGCACAACGACATCATCGGCCCGTACCTCACCTCGCTCGCCACCGAGGAGCAGTGCCGCCGCTGGCTGCCCGGGTTCTGCTCCGGCGGGATCATCACGGCCATCGCGATGACCGAGCCCGGGACCGGCTCCGACCTCCAGGGCATCCGCACCCGGGCCGAGGACCGGGGGGACCACTTCCTGCTCAACGGCGCCAAGACCTTCATCTCCAACGGGATCCTCGCCGACCTGGTGATCGTGGTCGCCCGCACCACCCCCGAGGGCGGCGCCCACGGCCTGAGCCTGCTGGTCGTCGAGCGGGGCATGCCCGGCTTCGAGCGCGGCCGCAACCTCGACAAGATCGGCCAGAAGGCCCAGGACACCGCCGAGTTGTTCTTCGAGGACGTCCGCGTCCCGAAGGAGAACCTGCTCGGCGAGCTCGACCAGGGCTTCCTGTACCTGATGCGCAACCTCGCGCAGGAGCGGCTCACCATCGCCGCCGCCGCGATCGCCGGCGCGGAGTACCTGGTCGGGATCACCACCGAGTACGTCAAGGGGCGGGAGGCGTTCGGCCGGCCGTTGGCGAAGCTCCAGCACGTCCGGTTCGAGATCGCCGAGCTGGCCACCGAGTGCGCGGTCACCCGGGCCTTCGTGGATCGCTGCATCACGGAGCACAACCGCTACGCGCTCACCCCGGCCGACGCCTCGATGGCCAAGTGGTGGGCCACCGAACTGCAGAAGCGCACCGCCGACCGTTGCCTCCAACTCCACGGTGGTTACGGTTACATGAGCGAGTACCCGGTGGCCAGGGCGTTCACCGACGGCCGGATCCAGACCATCTACGGCGGCACCACCGAGATCATGAAGGAGATCGTGGGCCGCTCGATCCTCGGCTGAACCCCGACCGGCCCGCCGCCGGGCCTCGGCCGCCGCCCTCGGCTCCCAGCGCTCTGCCCTCAGTCCCCAGCCCTCAGCTCACCCGCCCCGAAAGGCTGTCCACCGTGACCACCGAAGCGTACGTCTACGACGCGATCCGCACCCCGCGCGGCCGGGGCAAGGCCACCGGCTCGCTGCACGGAACCAAGCCGATCGACCTCGTCGTCGGCCTGATCCACGAGATCCGCCGCCGCTTCCCCGGGCTGGACCCGGCGGCGATCGACGACATCGTGCTCGGCGTGGTCAGCCCCGTCGGCGACCAGGGCTCCGACATCGCCCGGATCGCCGCCGTCGCGGCCGGACTGCCCGACACGGTGGCCGGCGTCCAGGAGAACCGCTTCTGCGCCTCCGGCCTGGAGGCCGTCAACATGGCCGCCGCCAAGGTCCGTTCCGGCTGGGAGGACCTGATCCTGGCCGGCGGCGTCGAGTCGATGTCGCGGGTGAAGATGGCCTCCGACGGCGGCGCCTGGTTCGCCGACCCGATGACGGCCTACGAGACCAACTTCGCTCCCCAGGGCATCGGTGCCGACCTGATCGCCACCATCGAGGGTTTCTCCCGCACCGACGTCGACGCCTTCGCCGCCGAGTCCCAGGCCCGCGCCGCCAAGGCCCAGGCGGACGGGCTGTTCGACCGGTCGGTGGTCCCGGTCCGCGACCGCAACGGCCTGGTCGTGCTGGAGCGGGACGAGTTCATCCGCCCCGGCACCACCGTCGAGACCCTGGCCGGGCTCAAGCCCTCCTTCGCCGCCATCGGCGAGGCCGGCGGGTTCGACGCCGTCGCCCTGCAGAAGTACCACTGGGTGGAGGCCATCGACCACGTCCACCACGCCGGCAACTCCTCCGGCATCGTGGACGGCGCCGCCCTGGTCGCGATCGGCAGCCGCGAGATCGGCGAGCGCTACGGGCTGCGGCCGCGCGCCCGGATCGTCTCCGCCGCCGTCTCCGGCTCCGAGCCGACCATCATGCTCACCGGGCCCGCCCCCGCCACCCGCAAGGCGCTCGCCAAGGCCGGCCTGACCGCCGCCGACATCGACCTGGTCGAGATCAACGAGGCGTTCGCCGCCGTCGCGCTGCGCTTCGTCCGGGAGATGGGCTTCTCCCCGGAGCAGGTCAATGTCAACGGCGGGGCGATCGCCCTCGGCCACCCGCTGGGCGCCACCGGAGCGATGCTCATCGGCACCCTGATCGACGAACTGGAGCGGCGCGACCTCCGCTACGGCCTGGCCACCCTCTGCGTGGGCGGCGGCATGGGCATCGCCACCGTCGTCGAGCGCGTCTGACCCGCGCCCCGAGACCTCCTCCCCTTCCGGCCCCTTTCAGGAGACCAGAACCCCATGAGCGACACCGGCGACACCACCACCATCCGCTGGGAGCAGGCCGAGGACGGCGTGGTCACCCTCGTCCTCGACGACCCCGACCAGTCCGTCAACACCATGAACGAGGCGTTCACCGCCGACTTCGAGACCGTCGTCGCCCGGCTGGCCGGCCTCGGCGCCGCCGGCGGGCTGCGCGGCGTGGTGATCACCTCCGCCAAGAAGACCTTCTTCGCCGGCGGCGACCTGAGGATGCTCTCCGCCGCCCGCCCGGAGGACGCCGCCGCCGTCTTCGAGAAGTCGATGCGGATCAAGCGCGCCCTGCGCACCCTGGAGACGCTGGGCCTGCCGGTCGTCGCCGCGATCAACGGCAGCGCGCTCGGCGGCGGCCTGGAACTCGCCCTCGCCTGCCACCACCGGATCGCCCTCGACACCCCGGCCAGCCGGATCGGCCTGCCCGAGGTCACTCTCGGTCTGCTCCCCGGCGGCGGCGGCATCGTGCGTACGGTGCGGCTCTTCGGCATCACCGACGCGCTGCTGAAGTTCCTGCTGCAGGGCCGCCAGTACCGCCCGGCGCAGGCGCTCCAGCACGGCCTGGTCCACGAACTCGTCGCGACGCCGGAGGAGTTGGCCGAGCGGGCACGGGCCTGGATCGAGGCGAACCCGGCTCCCGTCCAGCCCTGGGACGTCAAGGGCTACAGGATCCCCGGCGGCACCCCGAGCACCCCGGCCTTCGCCGCCAACCTGCCCGCCTTCCCCGCCAACCTGCGCAAGCAGCTGGCCGGAGCTCCCTACCCGGCGCCGCGCAACGTGCTCGCCGCGGCCGTGGAGAGCGCCCAGGTGGACGTCGACACGGCGATGGCGATCGAGGCCCGCTACTTCACCGAGCTGGCCTGCGGGCAGACCAGCAAGAACATGATCCAGGCCCTCTTCTTCGACCTCCAGGCGGTCAACTCCGGTGCGGGACGGCCCGCTTCGGTGGAGAAGCAGACGGTCCGCCGGGTCGCCGTGCTCGGCGCCGGGATGATGGGCGCCGGCATCGCCCACGTCTGTGCCGAGGCCGGGATCGAGGTGCTGCTCAAGGACGTCACCGTCGAGGCCGCCGAGCGCGGGAAGGCTTACTCCGAGGGCCTGTTGGCGAAGGCCGTGGCCAGGGGCCGGCGCACCGAGGCGCAGCGCGACGAGGTGCTCGCCCGGATCACCCCCACCGCCGACGCCGCCGATCTGGCCGGCTGCGACGCGGTGATCGAGGCGGTCTTCGAGAACCCGGAGCTCAAGCACAAGGTGTTCCAGGAGATCGAGGGGATCGTCGCCCCCGACGCGCTGCTCTGCTCCAACACCTCCACCCTGCCGATCGGTCTGCTCGCCGAGGGCGTGCGGCGCACCGCCGACTTCATCGGGCTGCACTTCTTCTCGCCGGTCGACCGGATGCGGCTGGTGGAGATCATCCGCGGCCCGCAGACCGGGGACGAGGCACTGGCCCGGGCCTTCGACCTGGTCCGGCAGATCGGCCGGACCCCGATCGTGGTGAACGACTCGCGCGGCTTCTTCACCTCGCGGGTGATCGGCCAGTTCATCAACGAGGGCGTCGCCATGATCGGCGAGGGCGTCGAGCCGGCCAGCGTCGAGCAGGCCGCCGCCCAGGCCGGCTACCCGGCCAAGGTGCTCTCGCTGCTCGACGAGCTGACCCTCACCCTGCCGCGCAAGATCCGAAACGAGTACCGGCGGGCCGTCGAGGCGGCCGGCGGCGAGTGGACCGCCCACCCGGCGGACGCGGTGGTGGACCGGATGGTGGACGAGTTCGGCCGCCCCGGCCGCAGCGGCGGTGCCGGTTTCTACGACTACGACGAGAACGGTACCCGGGGGCGGCTCTGGCCCGGCCTGCGCGAGCACTTCACCCGCGCGGAGGTGGACATCCCGTTCGAGGACCTCAAGGAGCGGATGCTCTTCAGCGAGGCCCTGGACTCCGTCCGCTGCCTGGAGGAGGGCGTGCTGACCTCCGTCGCGGACGCCAACGTCGGCTCCATCCTGGGCATCGGCTTCCCGGCCTGGACCGGTGGCGTGCTCCAGTACGTCAACGGCTACCCGGGCGGCCCGGCCGGCTTCGCGGAGCGCGCCCGCGAGCTCGCCGCCGCGTACGGGGAGCGGTTCGCCCCGCCCGCGCTGCTGGAGCGGATCGCCGCCGAGGGACGCACCTTCACCGACTGACCCCTCACCCGGGCGGGGCGGCTACGGCGCCTCCCCGCCCGGGCCCCGCTCCGCCTCCACGTCCTCGCCCAACTCCTCCCGCAGGGACTTCTGGAACGCCGTCACCAGCGCCTGCGCCACCATCGGCTGGATGTGGTCGGTGAGCGCCTTCATCCGCTCCACGTCGTCCGCGCCCGGCTCGCTCTCCCGGAACGGCCGCCACACCGTCTCCCGGAACAGCCGCTGCAACTCCCGGGCCGTGGCCCGGCTGTGCTCCACCACCACGGCGCGCGCCGCCAGCAGCGTCTCCAGCGGGATCGGCACGTCCAGGATCCGCACCCCCAGCGGCAGCAGCCCCGGGTCCACCCGGAACACCTCCGGGTCCGCCGTGCGCTCCAGCGCCCCCATCGCCGCGAGCCGGTCCACCTGCTCCTCCGACAGCCGCCGCCCGGCCCGCCGCTCGACCTCCTCGCGCCCCGCCTCCTCCGGCGCCTCCGGCGTCCAGGCGGCCACCAGCGCCCGGTGGATCGCCAGGTCCAGTGGGGTGGAGTCCTGCGGCAGCCGTGCCAGGTAGCGCTCGATCGCGGCCAGGGTCAGCCCCTGTCGCTGCAACTCCTCGATCAGCCCCAGCCGGTCCAGGTGCTCGGCCCCGTACCAGCCCACCCGCCGGGCCCCGAGCACCGGCGGCGGCAGCAGCCCCTTCGTCCCGTAGAACCGCACCGTCCGCACCGTCACCCCCGCCCGCGCCGCCAACTCGTCCACCGTCAGCCGCACCTCCACTCCCGCCTCCACTCCGTAGCACCACCACTGTGACACCACGAGTGTGACACCACTGTCCCACCCGGTCCACGCCCGCGAACGCCCCCGGGCGCCCAGCCCGCTCAGCCCACCGGGCAACTCGGATCGCTCGACTTGATGATCTGCCAGTGCTCCCGCTTCACGACGACCGAGCTGCGGTCGGCCAAGTCCCAGAGCCTGATCCAGTCCGCCGAGGACGGGAACGCGAGGTACGGGTGATCGGGGTTGACGGCGCTGCCCTGGAACGGTGGCGCGGTGGAGCCTGCGGCCGGGCGCACGCAGACTCGCTGCGGTGCGATGCCGAAGTACTGGCCGGGTTGGCTGCCGGCCTTGGCCTGGGCGGCCGCCGCGGCGGCCGCCTTGGTCGCCGGGGTGAGGACCTGGACCCAGAACACCGCGATGGTGGCCATGAAAGCGACGCAGAGCAGGCCGCCCCAGAGCGGGATTCCTTCGATGCTGCGGGGGGCGTGAAAGTGCCGTGCGTAGCCCAGGAGCGCGAGCGCGACGAGCGGGGCCACCACGACCACCATCCCCTTGGTGTCGGCGATGAGTTGCCAACTGACGGGGATGAACACCTCCTCGCGGCTGGCGTCGAAATAGTCGAGGTAATAGGTGTGCAGGGAGAATCCCGGGACCGGCAGCACGGGGAGCGCGAGCGGGAGGAGCGCCGGGACGAGCCAGGCGACCGTGGCCTTCCGCGACAGATTGCGGAACAACAGGCGCAGGCCGTTCCCGGTCAGGAATGCGGCGAACAGGACGACGGTGAGTACCGCGGCGCCCTGTCGCGAAGGCGCCGCGAAGGGCAGGACCAGCCCCGCCCCGGTCGTGGCCAGACCGGCCGCCCAGCCGACGGTCGCGGCCGACAACGGCCGGGTGCGTTCGGGATGGGCGCCGTACTGGGCCAGGAGCAGGCCCGCCGGAGCGCCGAGCAGCAGGGCGAGGAGGAGGGTGGCGACCCCCGTGGCCAGGGGATGGAGCTGTGCCGCGTTGAGGCACGTCCCGAGCGTCAGCAGGACGGCGGCCGCCGTGAGGGTGATCGGCAGGCCGATCCGCTCCGGCACGACGTGCTGCCGGCGTCGGCTCGGTTGCTCGACCCGGGAGGACGGGCCGAGCAACCGCGGGAGGGCGTTGTGCGGGGGAGCGGCGATCTCCGTCAGGGCGCGGACGGTCGCCAGCTCGGCCGCCCGGCGGACGCCAGGTCCGGCGGGCAGGAAGATCTCCCGGCCGGTGTCGAAGAGGCCGCTCTGCAGCAGCGGGCGGCGGAGCCAGTCGGGCCGTACGGCCGACGGGAGCGGAAGGTGGGCGAGCCACCGGGTGCGGGGCGGATCGGAGGGGACGACCGGCTCCAGGAACTTGAGCTCCACCGACACCGGGGTCTGGCGCCGGGTGCGCTCCAGCACGGTCTTGACGACCTGGGCCGCGCCCCAGCGGGAGCCACTGACTCCGGCCTCGACGATCCAGGTCTCGGGTGCGCTTCCGGCCTCGGCCGCAGTCTCCGTCCCGGACGGGGCCGAGGCGATCCAGCCGCGTGCGGCGAGAAGCTCCTTCAGCCGGCTCCGGCCGCCCGGTGAGCCGCTCACCTCGATCTCCAGGCGGAACCAATAGTCGTAACCCGGTTCGTTCTCGGTCATGACAGCCCCCTTTTTTTGCGCCGAAATTCCTCGGGTTCGGCGGTCGGACGGAGTCTAGGGAGCTTCCGGATCGAAAAGCCAGCGATTTATGAATTCAAAAAACAGCTGAGATTATTTATTGCAACGATATTTGGATATGTTTCGGCGCGCGCCCGTCGGAGTGGGCGCGCGCCGGGGTGGAACGTGCTGGAGCAGGTCGGACCGGGGTCCGGCCTCAGGCCGCGAGGTCGGGGTGGTGGCGGCGGGTGACCTCGGGGTGGGCGCGGGTGTAGCCCTTCCACTCGTTGAAGCCGAAGTCGGCGTAGAGGGGGTTGGCCGGGTCCTGGGTGGCGCCGGGGGCGTGGTGGGCGAGCGGGAAGTCCAGCGGCTCGATGTGGGCGTTCAGGCGCGGGTTGTAGAAGAACGGGACGGAGAATCGCTCGCGGGCGCCGGGCGGGCTGACCACGCGGTGGCTGGTGGCCTTCAGGTAGCCGTCGGTGGCGACCTCCAGCAGCTCGCCGAGGTTGACCACGAAGGCGCCCGGCATCGGCGGGACGTCCAGGAAGGAGCCGTCGGGGCGCTGCACCTGGAGGCCGCCCACGGTGTCCTGGAGCAGCAGGGTGATGAAGCCGTAGTCCTTGTGGGCGCCGACGCCCTGGCCGGCGCCGTCCGGGGCGGTGCCCGGGTAGCGGACCAGCTTGAGCCGCAGGTGCGGGTGCCCGGCGAAGGCGTAGTCGTAGAAGTCCGGGCGGGCGCCGATCGCGGTGAGGAGTTCGTGCAGCAGCGTGCCGGCGACGGCGCCGAGCCGGTCGATCCAGGTGAGGGCGGCCGGGCGGAGCTCCGGGAGGGCCGTCGGCCACTGGTTCGGGCCCTCCAGCCACCAGTAGGCGGGCTCGCCCGGGCGGGGGACGTGCGGGGGCAGTTCGGCGCCGATGTCGAGCTGGTCGCGCCAGTCCTGGCTGCCGCCGGTGCGCTCGTCGCCGGTGCGGGTGTAGCCGCGGTAGTGCGGCGAGTTGAGGTTGGCGACGGCGACGCGGTCGGCCTCGGGGAGGGCGAAGAAGGCCCGCATGGCGTCGGTGAGGGCGTCCGTCTCGGCCGGGGTGACCCCGTGGCCGACGAGCTGGAAGAAGCCGACGCCGGTGGCGGCGGCCCGGAGCGCGTCGTGCAGCCGGGTGCGGTCCGCGGGGCTGCCGTGGGCGAGCGAGAGGTCGATCACCGGGAGGGCGTCGTCGGTGGTCGAGGGGGTGGGGTGCTGCTGCGACATGGATGACATCCGCTGGGTCTCGTCCCGGCCGGCTCCGGTGGTGACCGGGGACGCCGGGGACGCGCCTGGTGCGGCGGGTGTGCCCGGGGCCGGGAGGGGGGACACGGCCGGTGGGGGCCGCGCTGAGGGTGGGGTGCGAGGTTCAGCTGGAGCGTCGACAGGACATGCTGGTCACGCGGAGCAGGTCCACGTGGCGACGGCGAACGAGTATGGGCACGTCACCAGCCTAGATCAACCGTTCGGGTGGTGGTGCCGGGGGCGGGGTTCTGTGGCATGGGCATGCCGAGATGGTCCTCCTGCCCCGCCGTCCCGGCAAGGGCCCGGGCGACGGGATTCCCGCCGGACGCCGTTCCCGGTGGACCCCTCCTCCCGTTCCGGCGGGGCTTGACCTCAAGTGAGCTTCAAGTTCCATGATTGTCCGCATGAACAACGCACTCATGAACGCCGGTTCCGTCGAGGCCGAGATCGCCGCCGTCCAGCAGGTCGTCGCCACCGTCCAGTACGCACAGGTCAACGAACTGCCCGAGGTGTTCATCGACCTCTTCCGGGCCGACGCGATCTGGACCACCGGGCACGGCAAGGTCCTCCTCGGCCGGGACGCGATCGCCGAGTTCACCCGGGCCGTGCTCCCCGGCAGCTTCTCCGGCACCGGCCACACCGCCAGCTACGAGGTGGTGCACGTGTTCTTCGTCCGCCCCGACGTCGCCGCCGTCAAGGTCCGTCAGCGCTACCTCGACGCCGCCGGTGAGCAGGTCGGCGACGAGGGCAGCCCGCTGTACGTGATGGCCAAGGAGGACGGCCGCTGGCTGTTGACGGCCAATCAGAACACGCTGGTGGTGGCCGAATAGAGGAGAAGGGGGGGATGGCGGGGGGCTGCCTACCGGTGTCGGAGGTAGGCGGCCGCGGTCGCGCGGAGCCGGTCGTGCAGGCCGTCGTACGCCCGGGTGCGGCCCAGCAGCGACTTGGGGAGCTTGGCGGCCATGGTGTAGTTGGTGTCGCAGACGTTGGCCGCCGGAGCCAGCCCGGCCTGGCTGACCAGCTGGTAGGCGTCCAGGGTGTCCAGGCCGAGCAACTCCCCGGTCCAGCCGACGAGATCGTGCTGGCTGATCCGGAAGGCGTCCTCCAGCGGCCGGGCCGAACCGGTGGAGATCAGGTAGCGGTCGTCCTCCAGCCGGGGCCAGGCGGGCCCGCCGCCCTTGACGAGGTCGACCACCACCGTGGTGCGCATCGCCGTCTCGACCGCCGTGCCGCACACCTCGCCCTCGCCCTGGCGGGCGTGGCCGTCGCCGACGGCGAGCAGGCCGCCGGGCACGTTCACCCGGAAGTAGGCGGTGGCGCCCGCCCGCATCTCGGGGGTGTCGAGGTTGCCGCCGTGCGCGCCGGGCGTGATCGACATCAGGGTCTCGCCGCCGGCCGGGGCGACGCCGACCGTGCCGTGCATCGGGTCGAGCGGAAGGTCGGCGGTGAAGTCGCCGACCCGGGCCCGGAACCGGCAGATCCCGGCCGCCCGGTCCAGCTCGTAGACCCAGACCCGCTCCTCCAGCGGGGCGTGCAGCATCGCGGTGCTGTGGGTCGCGGTGAGCGCGCCGAAGTGCGGGAAGGTGCTGGAGATCCCCCACTCCCGGGCCGGGGTGATCTCCACGAAGTGCACCGCGAGGGTGTCGCCGGGTTCGGCGCCGGCCACCGCGATCGGTCCGGTGACCGGGTTGAGGTACGGGAACTCGCACACCTCGCTCGGCAGGTCGCCGGTGCCGCGGACCCGGCCGCCGAAGCAGTCCTCGGTGGTCAGCTCGACGATCGTGCCCGGCCGGACGGTCAGCAGCGGGGCGCGCCCGCCGAAGGTGTAGGCGTACTCGTCGGGGGTCGGGGAGAGGCTGACGACGTCGGGCAGGCTCACTGGTTCTCCTTGCCGAGGGGCGAGTCGGGGGTGGGCGAGTCGGAGGAAGGTGCGTCGGAGGAGGGCGCGTCGGTGGCGACCGCCGCCAGGTTCGGCCGGCGGCCGGAGAGCGTCAGTCCGGCCAGGACCAGCCCGCCGATCGCCAGCCAGACGAAGCCGAGCCGCTGGGCGGCGATGTCCGCGTTCACGACCACGTAGGCCAGGATCGCGAATCCGGCGGCCGGGGCGAGCAGGTGGCGCCACCAGTCCCGGCTGCGCCGCCGCACCAGGTAGTGCACCACCACGGACACGTGCAGGACCAGGAAGGTGGTCAGCGCGCCGAAGTTCACCAGTGTGGACAGCAGCGTGATGCCGTCCTCGCGCGAGGCCGTCCAGAGGCCGAGGACGAGCGAGACGCCCGCCGTCAGCAGGGTGGCGTTCACCGGGACCCGGCGGCTCGGGTGGATCTTGGCGAGGAAGGCGGGCAGCTGTCGGTCCCGGGCCATCGCGTACAGCAGCCGGGAGGTGGCCGCCTGGGCGACCAGGGAGTTGGCGAAGCCCCAGGCGACCGCGGTGGCGGCGGCCGTCACGGTGGCGAGCCAGCCGCCGGCGGCGACCCGGGCGGCGTCGTAGAAGGCGGTGCCGTCCGGATCGCCCTCGGTGATCAGCGCGTTCGGGTCCGGGACGAGCAGGGAGGCGATCCAGGTCTGGGCGATGAACAGTGAACCGGCGAGCAGCAGGGCGGCGATCATCGAGCGGCCGATGGCCCGGGCGGAGTCCCGGTTCTCCTCGGAGAGGGTGGAGATCCCGTCGAAGCCGAGGAAGCTCAGTACCGCCACCGAGACCGCGCCGAACACCAGACTCCAGGAGAACGTCTGGGAGTTGTAGACCGGGGAGAAGTCGAAGCCGCGGCCCTTGCCGGCGGCCAGCGCGGCCAGGCCGAAGCCGACGAAGACCAGCAGCACCAGCAGCTCGCCCACCAGCATGACCTTGTTGACCTTCGAGGTCATCTCGACGCCCAGGTAGTTGACGGCGGTGTTCAGCAGCACGAAGCCGACCAGCCACAGCCAGACCGGGACGGCCGGCACCAGGGAGTTCATCGCCACACCGGCGATCAGGTAGAGCAGGCCGGGCACGAGGACGTAGTCCAGCAGGATCATCCAGCCGGCCAGGAAGCCGACCGGCGCCGCGATGCCGCGTCCGGCGTAGGTGTACACCGAGCCGGCCATCGGGAAGGCCCGCGACATCTGGGCGTAGGAGAGGGCGGTGAACATCATCGCCACCATGCCGAGCCCGTACGCCAGGGCGACCATGCCGCCCGAGCCCTGGAAGACGCTGCCGAAGATGCCGAAGGGGGCGATCGGCACCATGAAGACCAGTCCGTAGACCAGCAGATCGGTGAAGCGCAGGGAGCGGCGGAGCTCCTGGCGGTAGCCGTAGCTCTCGATCCCGGCGGGATCGGCGGGCTCGGCGGGGCCGGCGGGGTCGGACGCGCCGGACGGTACGGAGGGCGGGGCGGGTGCTTCGGACATGGGGGGCTCGCTTCCGTGACGACCCGGGGTGGTGGTGGGAGACACTAGAGCCAGTTATTTCCAAATGGAAGGGTTTTGGCGGGAGGGTGCCGGGCGACCCCGCCGTTCACGGCAGGACCGTGAACCCCAGGCCCTCCGCCCGCGCCAGGTGCGTTCCCTCCCGGGGCGGCCCCAGCGGGGCCCGGGCCCACGCCCGCCGCACCGCCGGGCCCTCGCCCCGCAGCAGGCGCGCCGCCGCCCGCGCGAGCCCCCCGTCCGCGACCAGCTCCCCCCGCCACGCCAGTGCCGCCACCAGGTGCAGCCCGTCGTAGAGGCCCACCGCGTAGGCGTCCAGCACCGGCGCGTAGGGGCCGAACACCGCCCGGTGCCGCTCGGCCAACCGCACCCGCCGCTCCTCCCCGAGGCTCGCGAACGACGGCATCGCGGCGTACAGCGTGCCCGTGGTGTCCCCGCCGTACGCGAGCAGGCTGTTCTCCTCCAGCGCGCCGGACAGCCGCACCAGCCGACGGTCCAGGCCGGTCCGGCGCAGCGCCCGGTTGAACCGCACCAGGTCGGCGCCGATCAGGCTCAGCAGCAGCGCGTCCGCCCGCAGCGCCCGCAGTGCGTCCACCAGCGGTTCCAGCCCCCGTTCGGTGGTCCCGAACGGCAGGTGCCGCTCCAGCACCACCCGCGCCCCGGCCCGGTCCACGGCCGCCGCGGCCGCCCGGTGCACCGCGCGCGGCCAGATGTAGTCGTTGCCGACCAGCGCCCACCGGCGCAGCCGGTGCTGCCCGGTGAGCCGTTCGACCACCCCGGCGAGTTGGCGGGCCGGCTCCGCCCCGGTGCAGACGACGCCCGGCAACCGCGTCCCGCCCTCGTGCGGCGGGGTGAACACGTACGCCGCCCGCCCGGTCGTCACCGCCTCCACGGCCCGGTGCACATCGCTGGAGTGGCAGCCCGCCACCGCGTCCACCGCCCCGGCGTCCAGCAGCAGCGCCACCTCGCGGGCGACCGCGTCCGGCGGGCCGCCGCCGTCCACCAGCACCAGTTCGAGTGGCAGGCCGCGTACGCCGCCGCCGGTGTTCACCTCGTGCGCGGCCAGCAGCGCGCCGTCCAGCGCCGAGGGCCCGGTCAGGCCGAGCGGGCCGGACTGCGGCACGACCAGGCCCACTCTCAGCGCCGGTGCCTCGCGGGGGAGGTACAGCGCGTCGAGCGGCTCCAGCAGCTTCACGTCGGCGCCCATCGCTTGCGAGTATCGTCATGGCAGCCGGTCCGGCCAAGCGGGACCGGGCGAACCGGTCCGGCCGGGCGGATCCCCGGGCGGGCCGGACGGGAACGGCCGCAGGGCGGACGACGGGAAGAGCGACGGGGAGAGCGGGACGGCCATGACACCACCAGTCACCCCGGACGCCTCCGTCCCCGACACGGTCCCGGCCGGAGCGCAGGCCCCCGCCGACGAGCCGCTGCTGATCGAGCTGCTCACCCTCGCCCAGCGCCGGCTGGCCCGCGACCTGGCCTCCCGGCTGGAGGCGGAGGGCTGCACGCTGGACCAGTGGCGGGTCATGCGGTGCCTCACCGACGACGCCGGCCGCTCGATGGGCGACCTCGCCCAGGCGCTGCTCATCCCGCAGGCCAGCCTCAGCCGCATCGTCGACGCGCTCACCGAGGCCGGTCTCGCCTACCGCCGCCAGGACGAGCAGGACCGCCGCCGGATCACCGCCCATCTCTCCCGGCGCGGCCAGGTCCGCCTCGAACGCCTCGACGCCCTCGCGGCCGCCCACGACGCCGCCGTCCGCACCGCCTGTGGCACCACCGACCCGGGCCGGCTCCTGCGACACCTCACCGGAGCCTGACCGGCCGGACGCGGCCGTGGGGCGAGGCGGTGGGGAAGGCCATGAGCCCGGACTTCACCGACCACGACGTGCCGGTCGTGCTGCCCGTCCTTGCCCGTCCTGCCCGCCGGGTCGGTCGTCGACGGCGACCTCCCGGCGAAGGGCGCCGTCCGACGCGTCCGACGCGTCCGGCCCGTCCGACGCGCCCGGCCCGCCCGACGCCTCAGGGCGTGTCGCCCGTTCCGGGCCCCTTCCCGTCCGCCGGCGGGTGCGGGAAGGGGCAGCCGCCGTCCGAGGGGGAGGGAGCCTCGAAGGTGCCCAGTTCGCTGATCCGGTAGCCGTACGGGTAGCCGGGATAGCTCCGCACCTGCCACCCGTCCCGGCCCAGGTGCGGGCGGCGGCGCGGCGGGAGCAGACGGACGAAGCGGCCCCGCAGCCGCATGCCCACCCGCACGGCGCGTCGCAGCGGCGCCGACGGGGCCGGGTAGCCGAAAGCCTCCCGCAGCGGGTCGTCGAGCAGGCAGAGCGAGGAGAGCCGCATCGAGGACCGCAGCGGCGCCGGGTACCAGGAGGCCATCAGGCCGAGCGTCGAGTCGGAGACCGCCCGGCCGCCCTCGTCGAAGGCGAAGTGCTCGCGTTCGTGGTCGTCGAGCAGCCGCTCGAACTCCTCGTAGGTATCCGGGAGGTCGCTCAGGCCCATGTGCCGGCCCAGCTCGCGGTAGTAGTTGACGCTCGCCCGGACCTCGTGCGAGGAGAGCCGCCGCCAGCCGTAGTCGTCCATCCAGCGCTTGGGCGTCACCACGAACGTGGACAGTACGTAACGGTAGTCGGCGTCGGAGATGTCGTACCGGCGGTGCATCCCGTTCATCCGGCGGATCGCCTCACGGCCCGGCGAGGAGTCGAAGCCGTGCTCCAGCACCGCCTCCAGGATCAGTACCGTGTCGTCGTAGCGCTTCTGCGTGCGCCGGGTGAACTCGCCGGTGGTGGCCAGCAGTCGGCCGATGCTGGGCACCGCGTAGGTGCGGTAGAGCGCGAAACTGAGCGACTGGTTGTAGTCCCACGGGAACTCGTACCAGCTGCTGATCCGGTAGATCTCGGCGAACTCGGTCTCCGGGTCCATGCGCTGAATCTTCTTCAGCCAGTCGTATCGCTGCACGGGCCCCGACCCTAGGGTCCTGGTCAGGGCCGGGTCAACGGCACCTCGCCGGGCGCGCCGGAGGCCGGTCCGCCGGGAACCGCGAAAAGATCTTCCAGGATTCCCGGCCGACGGTGTCGAGACCGCGGGCCCGGCTCCGACCCCCCGGTGCGGGTCCACCACGGCCCCGCGACCGACCACGAACGAGGAGCGCGACCATGAAGTACATGCTGCTGATGCAGTTCAGCAAGAAGGACATCGACTTCCCGAAGGTCGAGGACTGGCCGCTGGAGGACGTCCGGGTCCACGTCCAGTACATGCGGGACCTGAACGCCGAGCTGGCCGGTACCGGCGAACTCGTCGACGCCCAGGGCCTGGACGTGCCGGACACCGCCCGGATCGTCCGTGCGCGGGAGGGCGGCGTGCCGGTGGTCACCGACGGGCCGTTCGCGGAGAGCAAGGAGTGGGTGGCCGGCTGGTGGATCGTGGACTGCGGCACCGAGCGGCGGGCGATCGAGGTCGCGGCCAGGGTCTCGGCGGCCCCCGGGCCGGAGGGGAAGCCGCTCGGGATGCCGGTCGAGGTGCGCCGGATCATGTCGGAGCCGCCCGTCGAGGTGTGAGCGCCGGTCTGTGGAACCGGGCCCGCCACCCCCGTGGGCGGGCCCGGCCGGACCGCGTCGTCCAGCTCCTCAGGGCCGCTCCGGTGCCCTGTCCGCCGCCGTCCGGGCGGCCCGCTCGACCCGGGCCCGGTGGGCGGCCCACCAGGCTCCGTCGCCCGGGGCCGTGTTCTCGCCGCCCCGGCGCTGCCCGGTCGCGCCGTCGACGAGCTCCCGCACGATGTCGGCGTGTCCGGCGTGCCGCTGGGTCTCGGCGGTCATGTGGACGAGGCCGTGGTGCAGGGTCACCGCGTTGCGGTCGCCCCAGGGCACCCGGCCGACCGCGTCCAGCGGCAGCGCGTCGATGGTCGCGTCCGCGTGCGCGCAGGCCGCGCGGTACCGGCCGACGATCAGCTCCCGGCTCTCCTCGGGAGTCGCCCAGAGGTCCGCGTTCGGTTCGGCGTCCCCGGTGATCCACGGCCGGGGCGCCTCGAAGGGCCGCCCGAAGGTCTCCCCGAAGTAGAGGGCCTCCGCCGCCGTCGCGTGCTTGACCAGCCCCAGCAGATTGGTCCCGGTCGGTGTCAGCGGGCGGCGGACGTCGTACTCGGACAGCCCTTCGAGCTTCCACAGCAGGGCGTCCCTGGCGTCCTGCAAATAGGTCAGCAGGTCCTTCTTGAACGCGGTCGGGGCCTCCCGGGCGGAGCTGTCGGGGCCCTCCGGGGCGGGGCGGTCGGGGCCGGTGTCGGTGTCGGTGCGGCTGTCGGTGCCGCTCCTGGTCTCGGTCATGGCGGTCAGTCTTCCGTTGCCGCCCGGCCCGGTCGCCGGATTTTCCGGCGGCGGGACCGGGTCGCCCTCACCGCGCCCCGACGGGCAGCAGGCCGCGCTCGTCGAAGACCTTCTTGGCGGTGAAGGTGGCGTTCAGGGCCTTCGGGAAGCCGCAGTAGCCGGCGGAGTGCAGCAGGACCTCGGTGATCTCGGCGGGGGTGAGGCCGACATTGAGGGAGGCGTTGATGTGGACCTCCAGCTGCGGTTCGCAGCCGCCGAGCGCGGTGAGCATGCCCAGGGTCACCAACTGCCGGTCGCGGGGCGTCAGTCCGGGGCGGCTGTAGATCTCGCCGAAGCCCCAGGCGACGATCTGGTGGGCGAGTTCGGGGTTCACGTCGGCGAGCGCGTCGACCACCCGGTGCCCGGCCTCGCCGTCGACGGCGGTGAGGACGGCGAATCCCCGGTCGAACCGCTCCGCCCGGGTGGTGGCGTCGGCACCGGTGCTGGCAGGGGCGCCGGTGGTGTCGGTGGTGGCACGGTTGTCGGTGCTGTGGGTGCTGTCGTTGCTCATGGGGTCTCCGTTCCCTGGTGGTCCTCGGTGTGCGGTGCCGCCGACCGTACGACTTGGAGTGCACTCAAGGTCAACCATCTCCGCCGCCGGGGCCGGTCGGCGGATTCCGCCGGTCCGAGCAGGCTGAACGCCGATGGTTGTCATGCGGACGGGGGAGTCGTTCGGGCGCGGGGGAGTCGGTGGATGGGCCAGGACGAGTGGTCCGGCGGGCTGCGGTTCGAGGTGCTCGGACCGGTGCGCGGTCTGCGGGACGGGGTGGAGCTGCCGCTCGGTCCACCCAGCAGCATGGGCCGCTGCTGTCCCCGCTGGAACCGCTCCGCGAAGCCGGACTCGTCCAGCAGGGCGGGCTTCAGGATCTTGACGGCCACCCGGCGGTCGAGCACATGGTCCTCGGCGAGCCGGACATCGCCCATCGAGTCGCCGCCGAGCCATTCGCCCAGCCGGTAGCGGTCACCGGGTGTGGTGCCACGCATGATTCTCCTCGACCTCGTTCCGTCGTCGCGTCCGCCGCCAGGGGCCCGCCGTTCGGGCCTCGGTCGCGCCGGCGATCCTGTCGGACGGGAATGGACACCGACTTGGAGCAGCCACCGAAAGTGCCACGTCCGGGGCATTCCGACGACCTGTCGACCTCCGCGCGGGCGGACGGTGGCCTTCCTGTGACGGGCCGCTGTCGACTTGTCACCAGGGCGACGTCCCGGGTCGACACGAGGGCCTCCGCCCGGCCCGAAAATCCGGGACGGGCGGGCGCGGTTCCGATTAGGGTCGCGGACGACCGGTCAGACGACCTTCGGGGGCTTCGATGCAGCGCAACGGACAGGTACTCGTCTTCGACGCAGACGACACGCTGTGGGAGAACAACGTGCTGTTCGAGCGGGTCATTCACGACTACCTGGACTGGCTCCGGCACCCCACGCTCGACCGGGACCGGCTGCGGGCCGTGCTCGACGACGTCCAGCGGGCCAACGCCGTCACCCACGGGTACGGCAGCCGGATGCTGCTGCGCAGTCTCGGCGACTGCGTCGAGAAGCTGCGCGGCAGGCCCGCCACCGGCCAGGAGCTCGCCGAGATCGAGGAGCTGGCCGCCGTCCTGGCCGATCACCGGGTGGAGCTCGTTCCGGACGTCGCCGAGACCCTCGCCGTCCTCGGCGGCCGGCACACCCTGCTGATGCTGACCAAGGGCAACCCGGAGGAGCAGCGGCGCAAGATCGACGCCTCCCGGCTGGCGCACCACTTCCGGGCGATCGAGATCGTCCAGGAGAAGGACGCCGCGACCTACCGGGGCTTCGTGGCGGCGCACGGCCTCGTCCCCGCCGACAGCTGGATGATCGGCAACTCGCCGAAGTCGGACATCCTGCCGGCCCGGGCCGCGGGCATGAACGCCGTCTTCATCCCCAACGACCACACCTGGGTGCTCGAACACAGCGAGCTGGACCCGGCCGACGAGGCGGTGCTGCACCTGCGCGCCTTCCGCGAACTGCTCGACCACTTCTGACCGTGCCCGACGCCGGAGGAGCCGCCGTATGAACCGCCGTACGAACCCCGCCCCGACCGGACGCCCCGCCGAACGGGCGCTCACCGCCCCCACGGTGTCCTGCGTCTTCGTCTGCCACGACGGCAACGGCCGCGTCCTGCTGGCCCGGCGCAGCACCGGCGCCCGGGACGAGCCCGGCACCTGGGACACCGGGGCGGGGGCGCTGGAGCACGGCGAGTCCTTCGAGTCGGCCGTGCGGCGCGAGGTCCTGGAGGAGTACGGCACCGAGGCCCTGACGGTGGAGACCCTGGGCGTGCGCAACATCCTGCGCGGCGACCCGGTCTCGCACTGGGTCGCGGTCCTGTTCGCCGTCGAGGTCGACCCCGCACGGGTCGTCATCGGCGAGCCGCACAAGTTCGACGCCCTCGA
Source organism: Kitasatospora sp. NPDC094019 (assembly GCF_044764505.1). NCBI lineage: Bacteria > Bacillati > Actinomycetota > Actinomycetes > Kitasatosporales > Streptomycetaceae > Kitasatospora > Kitasatospora sp. NPDC094019. The sequence goes on along the minus strand of NZ_JBIWIF010000001.1, from coordinate 78,227 downwards.
CTGGTTCGCCCCCGACGCCCTGCCCGAGCCCCGGCACTCCCAACTCGCCGAGACCCTCGCCCACTTCGCCGCCGCCCACTGACGGCTGCCCACTTCGCCGCTGCCCGCTGCCCGCTGCCCGCTGCCCGCTGACCACCGCCCGCCTGCCAGCCCGGCCGGGCGGGCGGGCCGGTTTTGTGCAGGTGGTGCGGGGTCGCGTCCGGACCCATCTCCTGGAGCGGCCGGATCCCGTGGCCGGCATCCGCTCGTTCTTCACCTCGGCGTTCGAGACCGGTCTCGAACACGATCCGGGCTGCCTGCTCACCGACACCGCGGTGGAGTCCTTCACCGTTTCGCAGGCCGCCGCGGGGGTGCGCCGAGGGCTGGAGACGATCGAGTCCGGCTTCGCCGACGCGCTGACGCGCGCTCGCGCTCTGGGTCTGCTGTCGGCGGATCTGGACGTCGAGGCTTCGGCGGCCCGGCTGCTGGCGCTCTATCAGGGCCTGCTGGTGCTGGTGCTGGTCCGGTCCGGCACCCCCGTCACCAACCTGCACACCATCACCGGCGGCGCGATGGCGTCGATCGGCTCCGACGAGGAAGGACAGCGATGAGTGACTCTCGGCAGCTCTGGACGAACTACGCCGCGTGCTGGTCGGCCGATCCCGGCGAGCGGATCGCCGCACTCGGCGAGGTCGCGGTCGCGGACATCGCCTATCGGGACCCGGGCACGGAGGTGGGCGGGCTGACCGAGCTGGCCGCCTACATGGCCGGGTCCGCCCAGGCATTCCCCGGCCACCGGTTCCGCATCGACGAGGTGGTCGAGCACCACGACCGGTCGCTCGCGCGCTGGACCCAGCTCGGCGAGCAGGACGAACCCGCCATGGCGGGCGTGAGCACCGCGCTCCACCGCGACGGCCGGCTCGCCGACATCACCGGGTTCTTCCTCCCGGCGTGAGTGGATCCCGAAGCCTCGCCGGACATGTCGCCGATCGGTTGGCGCTGCCCGGCGGGGCACCGTCCGCCGCGCGGTCCGGAGGGACGCCCGGCGATCGCCGGACGGGCGGTTCGCCCTTGCGGGGCCGCGACGTGGGCCGGATCCCCGAGTGCCCCCGCGAGCTTCCCGCCGCCACCCCGCCCCTCGGCGGCCAGGGTCCAACGGGGGTGCGCGGCCTTCGTCCCGATGAGGTTCGTCACGGAGGGTGACGAGTGGGGTGGGGTATTCGGACTTGAATCTTTGCGAACAGATGTTCGATCCTGGGGGTATGCCCGTTTTCGAATCTGTTTTCGAATCCACCGTCGAGCGGCCGCCCTCGCTCCGACCGGTGGTGTCGGCCGCTGCCCCCGGGCGGGGGCTGCTGCCGGTGGTGCCCGCCCTGCGCGGAGTGCTGCCGGAGGGCGGGCTGAGGCGGGGGGCGGCGGTGTCGGTGGCCGGAGGGGACGCCGGGTTGCTGCTGGCGCTGGCCGCCGGGGTGCGGGAGACCGACGGGGGGTGGGCGGCGGCGGTCGGGCTGCCCGACCTCGGGCTGGCCGCGGCCGCCGGGTACGGGCTGGACCTGGGGCGGTTGCTGGTGGCGGACGACCCCGGCCCGCACTGGGCCGAGGTGGTGTCGGTGCTGGCCGGCGCCGTCGAACTGATCATGCTGCGCCCGGACGGCCCGGTCCCGCCGAACCTGGCCGCCCGCCTGGCCGCCGTGCTGCGGCGCAGCGGCTGCGTGCTGCTGGTGGCCGGGCCGTGGCCGGGCGCCGGGCTGCGGCTGGGGGTGCGGTCCGGTCGCTGGTTCGGACTGGGGGACGGGCACGGGCAGCTCACCGGACGGCAGGTGGAGGTGGTGGCCGAGGGGCGCGGCTCGGCGGTGCGCGGGCGGGCGGCCAGGCTCTGGCTGCCGGACGCGCACGGCGCGGTGCGGACCGTGGAGGAGACGGTCGGCGCCGGGGTGACGGACGTGGTGGGGGAGGACGCGGTGGCGGGGCCCGGGACGGGTCTCGACCGTATGGCGGTGGTGTGAGATGAGTGGTGCGGGATGACCGGCGGAGAGGTGGCCGGCTCCACCGGGGCGGGTGGCGCGGCCACCCCCCGGGTGCTGGTGGTGTGGTGTCCGGACTGGCCGGTGGTGGCCGTCGAACGTCCGGAGGAGGACCGGGACGCCCCGTTGGCGGTGGTCGAGGGCGGCCGGGTGCTGGCCTGTTCGGCGGCGGCCCGGGCGGCCGGGGTGCGGCAGGGGCAGCGGCTCAAGCTGGCCCAGCGGCTCTGCCCGGCGCTGGAGCTGCGGGACCGGGACCCGGAGGCGGAGGCCCGGCGGTTCGAACCGGTGGTCGTCGCGGTGGAGGCGTTCACCCCACGGGTGGAGGTGCTGCGCCCGGGGCTGTGCGCGATCCCGGTGAAGGGGCCGGCCCGCTACTTCGGCGGGGAGGAGGCCCTGGCGGCGAAGGTCCGGGCGGCGGTCACGGCTGCCCTGGCGGTGTCGGCGGTGGTGGTGGCGGCCGTGACGGCAGCGGCCGTCGGGCCCCAGGAGCAGCCGGCGGACGGGGAGGCGGGCACGGAGAGAGGGCGCGGCGACGGAGACGGCCTGGCCGAGGTCGTCCCCCTGCGTTCCGCCGCCCCCGCGCACCCCGCCGATGCCGAGCGGGTCGGGGCCCGGCGGCGGACGGCCGGGGCGGAGGAGCTGTTCTCCGCCGCGCCGCCCGCCCGGGACGGTGCCCGGGGCGGCTTCGCCCGCCCGCCGGCCTACCCGGCGGCACCTCCCGTACTTCCCGCGCCCCCGTCGGAACCGGCGTCCGGGCCGGTGTCCGGAGCGGCTGCGGCCCCCGTCACCGTGCCGCCCCTCGGTCTGGTCGGGGTGGCCGACGGCCTGTTCGCCGCCGTGCTCGCCGCCCGGGCCGGGGTGCTGGTCCCCGCCGGGCGGACGGCGGAGTTCCTCGCCCCCTACCCGGTGGCCGCGCTCGGTGACGCCGGGCTGGCCGAACTGCTGGACCGGCTGGGCCTGCCCACGGTCGGGGCCTTCGCCGCGCTGCCCGCCGAGTCGGTGGCCGACCGCTTCGGCCCGACCGGTACGGCGGCGCACCGGCTTGCCCGGGGCCTGCAGCCACGACCGCTGGTGCCGCGCGGCGAGGGACCGGACCTCTCCGTCGAGCAGCGCTTCGATCCGCCGGAACCGCTCGCCGAACCCCTGGTGTTCGTCGCCCGGACCCTGGCCGAGCGGCTGCACCAGCGACTCGCGGGGGCGGGGCTGACCTGCCAGCGGGTCGCCGTCGAGGTGGTGTGCGCCGACGGCCGGACGGTCGCCCGGCTCTGGCGGCACGAGGGCCGGCTCTCGGCGACGGCGCTCGCCGAACGGGTCCGCTGGCAGCTCCAGGTCTGGCAGGGCAGCGGCACGTTCGACCGCCCCGGGGAGAGCCGCGCCGAACGGGCCCGCACCGGGGAGGACCACCCCGGGGAGGACCATCCCGGTGCGGGCCCCGAGCCGGGCGGTTTCACCGCGCTGCGCCTCGTCCCCGACGGCCTCAGCCCCGACCAGGGCCGCCAACTCGCCCTCTGGGGAAAGGCGGTGGCCGACGACCGGGTGGAACGCGCGGTGGCCCGGGTGCAGGCGGTGCTCGGGCACGCCGGACTGCGCCGGATCGAGCCGGCCGGCGGGCGGGGGCCCGACGACCAGGCGGTCCGGGTGCCGTGGGGCGAGCCGTACGACCCGGCGGCGCCCGCCGACGCGCCGTGGCCGGGCCGGGTCGGCGGGCTGCGGGACGTCTGGCCGCCCGTCGTGCACCGGGTCCCGGTGCCGGCGGCGGTCCTGGACACGGACGGGCGGCCGGTGACGGTGGACGGCCGGGCGGGGGTGTCGGCCAGGCCGGCCACCGTGGCGGTGCGCGGGCGGGAACTGCCGGTGGAGGGCTGGACCGGCCCCTGGCCGGCGGTCGAGTACTGGTGGGACCAGGCCCGGTCCCGTCGCCGGGCCCGGTTCCAGGTGACGGTGGCGGGCGGCCGGGCGCTGCTGCTCACGGTGGAGGGGGGCGCCTGGTTCGTGGAGGCCGGGTACGACTGACGGCGCGGGGGCGGCTGTCCGGAACGACGCGGACCGCCCGAGCGGGGGGCCGGAAGACGAACGAGAGACCGAAGGCACCACCCCGATGGGATTCACCAGCCATCCCTCCGTCCCCTGGAGCGAACTGCACCGGCGCATGGCCGCCGGCGCGGGCGGCGCTGTCGTGCCGCTGCGCCCGGGCCCGACCACGGAGCCCGCCGACCCCGAACACCCCGACCCCGAACACCCCGACCCCGAACACCCCGGCCCCGAACACCCCGGCCCCGAACGTCCCGCCGCCTCCGCCGGGCCCGCCTGGGCCGAGCTGCACGTCCACTCCGCCTTCAGCTTCCTGGACGGCGCCAGCGACCCGGAGGCACTGGTCGCCGAGGCCGCCCGGCTGGAGGTCGAGGCACTCGCGCTCACCGACCACGACGGCCTCTACGGTGTGGTCAGGTTCGCCGAGGCGGCTCGCGGTACGGGGGTGGCGACCGTCTTCGGCGCCGAACTGACACTCCGTCGACCGAAAGGGGACGGCGTCGAGCACCTGCTCGTGCTGGCCCGCGACCCCGAGGGCTACCGCCGTCTCTCCGCCGTCATCGGCGCGGCCCAACTCGCCGGCGGGGCCAAGGGGAAACCGGTCTACGACTTCGCCGCCCTGGCCGACGCGCACGGCGGCCACTGGGCGGTGCTCACCGGATGCCGCCTCGGCCGCGTCCCGGCCGCGCTGGCCGCCGCCACCGCGGCCGACCCCGCCGCCCTCCCCGTCCCCGCTGCCCCCGTCCTCGACCCCGAGCACCAACTCCGCACCCTCACCGAGGCGTTCGGCCGCGACAACGTCCATGTCGAGCTGATCGACCAGTGGCTCCCCGGCGACGACCTGCGCAACGACGCCCTCGCCGCGCTCGCCACCCGGCTGGGCCTGACCGCCGTCGCCTCCACCAACGCGCACCACGCGAGCCCCGCCCAGGGCCGCCTCGCCCAGGGCCTGGCCGCCCTGCACGACCGCCGCACCCTCGCCGGCGCGGCGGGCTGGACCCGGGCCGCCGGCACCGCCCACCTGCGCTCCGGCCGCGAGATGGCGGCCCGGCTGGCCCGCTTCCCCGGCGTCCGGGAGGCGACCGTGGACCTCGCCCGCGCCTGCGCCTTCGACTTCGCCACCCTGGACCCGGAGCTGCCCGGCTGCCCCGTCCCGCCCGGCCGCACCGAGATCGGCCATCTCCGCGCCCTGGTCGCCGAGGGCGGTCCGGCCCGGTTCGGACCGGCGAACGGTCCGGCCCGCCGCCAGCTCGCCCGTGAGCTGGACGTCATCGAGGACCTCGACCTGGCCGGGTACTTCCTGATCGTCCACGACATCGTCGACTTCTGCCGCCGCGAGGACATCTGGTGCCAGGGTCGCGGATCGGCGGCGAACTCGGCGGTCTGCTTCGCGCTCGGGATCACCGCCGTCGACCCGGTGCACTACAAACTGCTCTTCGAACGCTTTCTCTCCACCGCCCGGGACGGGCCGCCGGACATCGACCTGGACATCGAGAACCGCCGCCGCGAGGAGGTCATCCAGTACGTCTACCGCCGCTACGGGCGCGAGCACGCCGCCCAGGTGGCCAATGTGATCACCTATCGGCCCCGGCTGGCGCTGCGCGACGCGGCCAGGGTGCTCGGCTACCCGCAGGGTCAGGTCGACGCGTTCAGCCGGCAGGCCGACTTCCGCTCGCCGCCCGGCGAGGACGCCGTCATCCCCGCCGACGTGCTCGCGCTCGCCGGCGAACTCCACGGACTGCCGCGCCACCTGGGCATCCACTCGGGCGGCATGGTGCTCACCCGGGAGCCGATCGCCGAGATCTGCCCGACCGAGTGGGCCCGGATGCCGGGGCGGTCCGTGCTGCAGTGGGACAAGGAGTCGGTGGCCGGCGCCGGACTGGTCAAGATCGACCTGCTCGGCCTCGGCATGCTCGCCGCGCTGCACGACGCCTGTGACCTGGTCGCTCGCCACCACGGCCGGCACTACGACCTGGCGACCGTCCCGGACGACGACCCGGGCGTGTACGCGATGCTGCGCCGGGCCGACACGGTCGGGGTCTTCCAGGTCGAGTCGCGCGCCCAGATGGCCACCCTGCCCCGCCTCAAGCCGGACCACTTCTACGACCTGGTGGTGGAGGTCGCGCTGATCCGGCCCGGCCCGATCCAGGGCGGCTCCGTCCACCCGTACCTGCGCCGCCGCGCCGGGGTGGAGCCGGCCGGCTGCCCGCACCCGCTGATGGAGAACGCGCTCGGCAAGACCCTCGGGGTACCGCTGTTCCAGGAGCAGATGATGCAACTCGCCATCGACTGCGCCGGATTCACCCCCGCCGAGGCGGACCTGCTGCGCCAGGCGATGGGGGCCAAACGCTCCCACGAACGGGTCGCCCGGCTGCGCCGACGGCTGCTGGACGGCATGGCGGAGCGCGGTATCCCGCAGGAGGTGGCGGAGGACGTCTATCTGAAGATCGAGGCGTTCTCCAACTACGGCTTCCCGGAGAGCCACGCGATCAGCTTCGCCTACCTGGTGTACGCCAGCGCCTGGCTCAAGTACCACTATCCGGCGGCCTTCACCTGCGCCCTGCTGGCCAACCAGCCGATGGGCTTCTACTCGTCACTCAGCCTGATCTCGGACGCCCGGCGGCACGGCGTGCGGGTGCGCGGGGTGGACGTCAACGCCAGCGGCCCCGCGCCCACCCTGGAGCCGTACCGGGGGCCGACGCCCGTGCCGCCGCTGACCGCGGGCCTGCCGCAGCCCGCGATCAGGCTGGGCCTGGACACCGTGCGCGGCATCGGCGCCGCGCAGGCCGAGGCGATCGCGGCCGGGCGCCCGTACGCGGACCTGGAGGACTTCGCCCGCCGGACCGGCCTGCCGGTGGCGGGGCTGGAGGCGCTGGCCGCGGCGGGCGCGTTCGGCTGTTTCGGGCTCGGACGGCGGCAGGCGCTCTGGGCGGCGGGCGCGTTCGCGGGCGTCTCGGCGGACCTCATCCCGGGCACGACGCCCGGCACCGAGGCGCCGGACCTGCCCGCGATGACCCCGATCGAGGAGACCATCGCCGACCTCTGGGCCACCGGGACCTCCGCGACCAGCCACCCGCTCCAGCACCTGCGCGCCCACCTGGACCGGGGCGGCGCGCTCCCGGCGGAGCGGCTCCCGGACGTGCCGGACGGGACGGCGGTGGTGGTCGGCGGCCTGGTCACGCACCGGCAGCGGCCACCGACGGCGGGCGGGGTGCTCTTCCTCAGCCTGGAGGACGAGACCGGGCTGATCAATGTGATCTGCAGCCGTCCGGTCTGGGAGTCCCAGCGCCGCACCGCCCTCGACCGGGCCGGGCTGCTGGTCCACGGGCACATCGAACGGGACCGGGGCGCCACCAATCTGGTCGCCACCCGGCTCGCCCCGCTGCGGATCGGGCTGTGACGGCGTCCGAATGGTTCGTGCCATGATCGCCCCCATGGAATCGACGCCGTCGCCGACCCCACCCCCGCCCGCCCTCGTCCCCCGGGCCTCAGCCCGGACGGGGCTGCTGCTCGTGGCGGTCGTGCTCGCGGCGGCCGGCTGCGGCAGCATCCCGGCGACCGGGGCGGGCGGGGGAGCGCCCGTCCCGGCGCGCACCATCGGCGACGAGCCCCCCGTGGTCACACCGGTTCCCGCACCCGCCGTGAGCACTGGGACCACCCCGGGGCCGGTCCGGTCGGTGCCGCTGCCGGGCGCCCCGCCGACCGCCCCGGTCGCGACCCCGGTCCCGCCGCCCGCCTGCTCCCCCGAGGGCGTCGCCCTGACCGTCGGCGACGGCGATGCCGCGATGGGCCTGCGGGTCCTGTCGATCCGGCTGACCAACTGCGGCACCCGCCCCTACAGCCTCAACGGTCACCCCGCCGTCCGGGTCCTGGACGCCGAACGCGCCCCGCTCGCCGTGACCGTGAAGCGCGGCTCGGCCGGCATCGCCACCCTGGCGCACTTCGACGCGGCCCCGAAGCCGCTGACCCTCCAACCGCGCGAGTACGCGGAGTTCCAGCTGGTCTGGCGCAACACCGTGACCCTGGGCGACAAGGCGCCCGACAACGGCCGCTACCTCGATGTCGCCCCGCTCCCCGGCCGCCCCCGGCTGACCGTCCCGGCCGATCTCGACCTCGGCACCACCGGCCGGCTCGGCGTCGCCCCCTGGTCCGCGCCCGCACGGTAGACCGCCAACACCCCTGCCCGCCGGACGACATGGCGGTGCCTGGAGAATGGCTCCATGTCCGAACAGTACCTCTCGGCGTTCGCGGTCGACGGCGACGCCCTGTTGCGCGCGGTCGGCTCCGGCGACGAGTCCTTCGTCCGGTCCGCCCTGGACCGGATCGCGCCGCTGGCGGCGGGCGACCGGCTGCTGCGGGCCACCGATCCCGCCGAAGTGGAGTCCGCGCTGCGGGAACTCGCCGACGGCCGGCTCGACCCCGCGCGCCCCGGCGGCTACGGCTGGCTGCTGGAACTCCTCCTGCCCGGCGCCGGTGACAGGCTCGGCGCGGCGATCCTGCCGGGGCGCGGCTGGCACGAACTCGCCGACACCTTCCGCAGCTGGGGGCTGCCGACCCTCGCCGGACTGTGGGCGCGCCCCTGGCCGTGGCCGCGGGCCGAGGTGTCGGACGGGGATCCGTGGCCCTTCCCCTGCCTCGCGGCCGGGCCCGAACTCGACCGCGTCCACGCCGAACTGGCCGGCTTCGACACCGACCGGATCCAGGAGGAACCCGAACTCCTCCCGGGTGGTGACGAGGACGCGGTCGAGGAGGTCGAGTGGCTGGTCGGCGAACTGCTCCCGGCCTGGACGGCGGGCGCCCGGGAGCGGGGGCTCGGACTGCTGGTCCTGCGCGACGGCGGCAAATGACCGCGTGCGGACGACCGGCGCGGCGCAGTCGTGGGGGTGCCTGCGCCGCGCCGGGGTTCATGGGTGACCGGCGGCCGGTGACCTGGGCCAGCCGGTCGGAAGCCCGACGGGTCGGAAGCCCGACGGGTCAGAAGGCGGGACGGTCGTTCAGTTCGACGATCTTCAGATCCCTCAGTCGCACGGTGAACCAGACCTCCTGGCTGCCGCCCCCGGCCCAGAACTCGGTGAGCCGGACGGAGGCGAAGCCGTACTCCTCCTTCACCTGCTGGACGGACCAGTCCACCGGGACGTTCTGGGCGCGGAACACCGGATCGGCGTCGTGCTGCCGTGCCCAGGCGTCCAGTCGGGATTCGAGGGCCGGGGTGAGGAAACGCTCGCGCACCTCGGACGGCAGCTCGTCACCGGTGCCGAGCACCGCCCGCCGGTACTCCTCGAAGAAGGTGACCACCTGGTGCGCGGCCGGTGTCCCCGCCCGGACCGGTGCCGCCGCGGTGCCCCCGGCCACTCCCGGGGGCACCGCGGACGCGGCCTGGGCCGGCAGGGCGAGGAGCCCACCGGCGGCGAGCAGGGCGGTGGCGCCCGCCAGGGCGGCGCGCAGGGGGTTCGTTCGCTTCATGACTGGATTCCATCATTCGCCGACGAACTCTGCATATCGCCGAAACGTGTGGTTTGGTGCCGCCGAAAGCTGAATTGACGAATCATCTGCTAAAGCGAGTACCCGACCTGCCGGCCCTTTCCGGGTGGGCCCGCGAACGCCTGGGCGATCGGCATCCAGGCCGTCGCCACCTCGCCGACGGCGGTCAGCGCGAGGTCGTCCCGGTGCCGGCGCTGGGTGACCAGCAGGCAGAAGTCCAGGGCCGGGCCGCTCACCCGGTCCGCCGCCCCCTCCGGCCCCCAGGTCCACGCCTCCCCGTCCGGCGCCGTCAGTTCGACCCGCACCGGGACCTCGGGCACGGGCAGCCCGTGCACCGTGAAGGCGAACCCCAGGGTCCGCACGCCCAGGTGCGCGACGTGTCGCAGCCGGGCGCTCGGCTCCCGGGCGGCGCCGAGCGCGTCCGCGACGTCCTGCCCGTGCGCCCAGGTCTCCATCAGCCGGGCGGTGGCCATCGACGCGGCCTTCATCGGCGGGCCCAGCCACGGCAGCCTGGCCCCGTCCGGCACCGCCGCGAGGGCGGCCGCGAGCCGCTCCCGGCCGGCCCGCCAGCGGGTCAGCAGCGCGGCCGGCCGCTCGGCGGCCCCGTGCGCGGCGCCCTCCTCGACCGGGTCCGCGCCGGCCGCCAGCAGCTCGCCGAAGATCCGGCGGGAGTCCGCGACGAAGGCTTCGGGGTCGCGCGCCGCCAGCTCGGACCAGTCGTCCGTCCAGGCCAGGTGGGCGATCTGATGGGCCACCGTCCAGCCCGGCGCGGGCGTGTCCCGGGCCCAGCCGTCCGGTTCGAGACCGGCCACGAGCCCGTCCAGCACCTCGCTCTCGGCCCGCAGGTCGGTCAGCAGTCCGGTCAGTACGGACGACTCCCCGGGAACGTTCGGGTCGGTCATGGATCTCCCTCTCGCAGCCTCGGAAACCTGGAACACGCCGTGGCGCGCCACCCTTGGTGACCCGCCGGTAACCTCGCGCCCGCACCCTACGCCGACCGGCGGCCCGGTACCCGGAACTCCACCGAACCCGCGCTCCGGACCCCTCCCCACGGACGGGGGCCCGTGTGAGAATCGCGCGGTGACGACCGCCCCGACCGTCCCGAGCACCGTCCCGACCGCCGTCCCGGCCACCGTTCCGACGGCTCCGACCACGACGTTCCCGCCCGTGGGCGGCGCGCCGGTGCCGGAGGACCCCCGGGCCGACCTCGCCGTCCGGGCCGCCGAGCTGGTCCGGGACGCGGTGCTCGGCGACCTCGCCCGCCGGGTGGTCGCCGACTGCGGCGCGGACGTCGGCCTGGTCGGCGTGCCGGACCCCGCGGTGGCGGGCCCGGAGGCGGCGGGCCCCCGCGCCGAGGGGATGGTGCTGCGGCACTGGGCCGGCACCCGCGCGGACCTGCTGCACGGCCTGGCCGTGCCGGCCGGGACCGGCCTCGGCGGCCGGGCGCTGGCCGAGCGGGCGCCCAACTGGGTGCCCGACTACCGCGCCGCCACCACCATCTCGCACCACTACGACGCGGCCGTCACCGCCGAGGACCTCTACGCGATGCTCACCGTGCCGCTGCTCCACCACGGCGCGGTGCACGGCGTGGTGTACGCCTCGCTGCGCGCGGTGGTGCCGTTCGGGGACGTCCGGATCGGTGCGGTGACCAGGCTGGCCGAGGCCGCCACCCGGGCCCTGGCCGGGGCCGCGGCCTGGTGCGGGGGGCCGGCCGCGGACCGGGTCCCGCGAAGAACGGGACCGCCGACCGCGCCCGTCCCGCTCACCCCGCGCGAGCACGAGGTGCTCCGCTGGGCGGCGACCGGCCGGACCAACCCGGAGATCGCCGCCCGGCTCGGACTCACCCGCAACACGGTGACGGGTTACCTGAAGAGCGCGATGCACAAGCTCGGCGTCCGTAACCGCACCGAACTCGCGCTCACCGCCCGTGAGTTCGGACTGCTCGACTGAACATGTGGCCCGGGCGGGTCAGTTGACGCGACGCTCGCGGCCCGCCCAGTACGGCTCGCGGAGCCGGAACTTCTGCAGCTTCCCGGTGGTCGTCCGCGGCAACGACTCCCGGAACTCCACCGAGGTGGGCGACTTGTACCCGGCCAGTCGCTGCTTGCAGTGCGCGATGAGGTCCGCCTCGCCGGCCTCGGCGCCGGGCTTCAGCACCACCAGGGCCTTGACCGTCTCGCCCCACTTGGCGTCCGGTACGCCGATCACCGCGGCCTCGGCCACCGCCGGATGGTCGTACAGGCAGTCTTCCACCTCGATCGAGGACACGTTCTCCCCGCCGCTGATGATGACGTCCTTCTTCCGGTCCGAGATGGTCAGGTAGCCGTCGGTCAGGGTGCCGCCGTCGCCGGTGTGGAACCAGCCGTCCCGGACCGCCTCGACGGTGGCCTCCGGCTGCTGCCAGTAGCCCTCCAGGACGACGTTGGAGCGGACCAGCACCTCGCCCTGCTCGTCCACCCGCACCTGGTTGCCGAGGGCCGGGGCGCCGGCCTGCACCAGCTTCTCGGCCCGCTTCTCGGCGGGCAGTTCGTCCCACTCGGCGCGGGTGCGGTTGACCGTGACCACCGGTGAGGTCTCGGTCAGGCCGTAGATCTGCATGAACTCCCAGCCGAGTTCGGACTCCATCCGCTGCACCACCGAGGTGGGCGGCGGCGCGCCGGCCACCACCATCCGCACCCGGTCCCGGCCGGGGACCGGCCCCTCCCACTCGGCTGCCGCGTCCAGCACCATCTGCACCACGGCGGGCGCGCCGCACAGGAAGGTCACGCCGTGCCGCTCGACCCGGCGCAGGATCTCCGCGCCGTCGACCTTCCGCAGCACCACGTGCCGCGCGCCGAGCCCGGTGAGCGAGAACGGGAAGCCCCAGCCGTTGGCGTGGAACATCGGCAGGGTGTGCAGGTAGACGTCCCGGTCGCTCGCCCCGAAGTGCAGGGCCATCAGGTTGGCGTTCAGCCAGATGTTGCGATGGGTGAGCTGAACGCCCTTGGGCCGGGCGGTGGTTCCGCTGGTGTAGTTGACGGTGGCGGTGTCGTTCTCGTCGACCGGGTACCGGCGGGGCGCGTGCTCGAAGTCGTAGAGGAGGCGGTCGCTGTCCGCACCGATCACGAACTTGTGCTCGGCGACCACCCCGGCCAGCGGTTCGGCCAGCTCCGGGTCGACCAGCAGCACCGAGGCGCCGCTCTGTTCGACGATGTAGGACACCTCCTCCGCCTTGAGGCGGAAGTTCACCGGGACCAGCACCCGGCCGTGACCGCTCACCCCGAACATCGAGGTGAGCAGCCGCGCCGAGTTGTGCGACACGACCGCCACCCGCTCGCCGGGGCCGACCCCGAGCCGGTCCAGCCCGGCCGCCTGCGCCCGGGCCAGTTCGGCGATCCGGCGGTACGTCAGAATGCCCCAGGATTCGGCCGGTTGCTCCGATTCGTCGACGATGCCGACCCGGTCGCCGTAGACCAGTTCGGCCCGGTCGAGGAAGTCCATCACGGAGAGTGGAATCTGCATGCGCCCACTGTCCTCCGACCGCCGCCCCCTGCACACCCCCGATCGGGGGTGTCACTCCATAGAGGCCGAGGAGGCCGGGAGAGCGGCCGCGGCGGAGGGGGACGTGCTCGCCGTCGCGGTCCCCTCGGCGCGGGCGATCGCCGCGGCAAGCCGGTCCCGGGTCTCGGCCTGGGCGGCGATCCGACGTTCCAGTACCGCCAGCCGGTCCCGGGCGATCCGCAGCGCGCCCGCCGACGGGGGGCCGAACGCCTCCTGGTCCAGGCACCCGAGGAACGGCCGGACGTCCTCCAGGGTGAACCCGGCCTCCAGCAGCGAGCGGATGTTGCGCACCCTGGTCACCGCCGACTCCTCGTACACCCGGTAGCCGTTGGCCGCCCGCCCGGAGCCGATCAGACCGGCCTGTTCGTAGTGCCGCAGCGCCCTGGCGGTGGTCCCCGTCGCCCGCGCCAGCTCGCCGATCCGCACCCGCGCGGCCCCCGTCCGTCCGTCGGCGCTCATCCGACCACGGCGCCCCCGTCCACCGGCAAGACTACGCCGGTGACGAAGGCGGCCTGCGGCGCGGCGAGCCAGGCGATGGCCCGGGCCACCTCGTCGGCTTCGCCGATCCGGCCCAGCGGCGTGTGCGCGAGTTGCCAGGCGCGCAGTGCCGCCCGCTGCTCGGGGCCGATCCCGGCATGGTCGGCGATCGGCGTCTCGATCGCGCCGGGCGCCACCGCGACCACCCGGATGCCGAGCGGGGCGAGTTCGACGGCCCAACTGCGGGTCAGGGTGTCCACGGCGGCCTTGCTCGCGGCGTAGACGGAGTTGCTCGGCCAGCCGCGCAGGCCGACGGCCGTGCTGACGTTGACGATCACCCCCCGGCTCCGGGTGAGCGCGGGCAGGGCCGCCTGGGCCAGCAGGACGGGCGCCGTCAGATTGGTGGCCAGCAGCGCGCCGACTCCCTCGGGGGTGTAGCCGCCGAGCGTCGCGTGCGGGGCGACACCCGCGTTGTTGACCAGGACGTCCAGTCGGCCGAACCGTTCCAGCGCGCCCCGGACGATCGTCCCCGGGCCGTCCGGCGCCGTGATGTCGGCGACCAGCGGCACGATCCGCCCCGGTGCCCGCTCCGCCGTCCCCGCCAGCGGTTCGGCCCGCCGTCCGACCGCCACCACCCGGGCCCGGGGGTCCTGTTCGGCGAACGCCCGTGCCGTCGCCCGCCCGATCCCGGTCCCCGCGCCGGTGACCACCACCACCCGTCCCCGCTCCGCCACAGCCCGCTCCGTTCCCGTCGTTCCGTTCATGCCCGCAAGCCTGCGACCCTGACGCCGGTGGCAAGGTCAAGCACCGTTCCGCGACGGGGCCGGGGGCGGTCGCGTGAACGGCGGGGTCCGGGCCGGGGGCGCGAGCCGGAGCCCGGTCCTCCTCTTGCTGAGCCGGCGGCGAACAGGGGGCGAACAGGGGGGCGTGGAGGAGGCGCGGCCTCCGTTCCGCTGCTAGGAAGGGCGGCAGGACCGCAAGGACATCCGCACGGGGAGAAACACCGATGACCGACCACCGCTCCGACGGCCTCTACGACGCGATCGGGGGCCTCGAAGCCCTCCGGAGACTGAGCAACACCTTCTACCGGGGCGTGCTCGCCGACCCCCTGCTCGCACCGGTCTTCGCCGACTTCACACCCACCCACATCGAGCACGTCGCCGTCTGGCTGGCCGAGATCTTCGGCGGACCGGACCGCTTCACCACCGAGCTCGGCGGCCACCGGTCCCTGCTCCGGGTCCACCTCGGGCTCGCCATCACCGAGGAGCAGCGCACCCGGTGGATGGAGCTGATGGCCGAGGCCGTGCACGAGGAGCTCCCGGAGGGTGAACTGCTGCGCCGCCGTGTCCTGGAGTACTTCGACTGGGGGACCCGGATCGCCAAGGACGTCTCGGCCTCGCCGGCCGGCACCGACCTCGGGGACCCGGGCCCCACCCCGCGCTGGGGCTGGGAGGGTCTCCAGTAGGGCGTGGCCGAAAGGCACGCCCCGGGGCGTCCGGAGCGGCCGCCGGGCACCGTCGGCGGCCGGGAAACCGGTTGGACGAGGGGGCTTCGACAGGCCACAGTGGCGGCATGGCTTCTCTTGTGCAACACGTCACGTTCGACTGCGCCGACCCCCACGCCCTCGCCGTGTTCTGGGCGGAGGTGGTGGACGGCGCCCTGGGCGAGGGCGACGTCCCCGGTGACCCGGAGATCGAGGTCAACTCCGACGGTGTCTCGCTGCTCTTCATCCGGGTCGAGGAGGGCAAGGAGGTCAAGAACCGGCTCCACCTCGACCTCACGCCGAAGGACCGCACCCGGGACGAGGAGGTGGAGCGTCTGATCGCGCTGGGCGCGAAGCCGTTCGAGGACCACCGCCGGCCCGACGGCGCGGGCTGGGTGACCCTCACCGACATCGAGGGCAACGAGTTCTGCGTGGTGCGCAGCGCCGCCGAGCGGACCGCCACCTCCTGAGCGGTACCGCCTCCGACCGCTATCCGACGGCCGCCCGCCAGACCCACGAGGTCCGGCGCGGGCGGCCGTCGAGTTCGCCCCGACCGGTGCACCAGAGCAGCACCTCCACCGGCTCCCCGGCGGGCGCGTCGGGGAAGAGCCGGTCGAGCACCGCCGCCGCGAGCCGCGCCGGGGGACGCCAGTCGAGGCCCAGCCCGAGGGTGATGTCATGGGTGTGCAGCAGGGTCTCGGCGACACCCATCGCGGCGAAGCCGGCCGGGTCGCAGGGCCCGTAGTGCCAGGCCCGCAGCCCGGGCGGCGCCGCGTCCAGGGCGATGGCCAGCAGGTGCGCGGCGGCCGTGACCACGGTGAGCACCTCGGCCGGTCGTGCGTCCGGACGCACGGTGAGGTCCAGCGGCAGATAGCGGTCGGCGGGCCGGGCGGCGAGCTGCCCGGCGTAGGCGAGCAGGTCGTGGGCGAGGTGGGCGGCGGTCTCCCGGCAGCTCCACTCCAGCGGTCCGGCGGGCGCGTTCCAGTCCGCACCGCCCGCCCCGGCGGCGGGTCCCAGCACGGCTGCGGTCTCGCCGAGCGCGGCCCGGACGTCGGTCCCGTTCATCCGATGGTCGGTCATCGCCCCACCGTCTCACGCCCCACCGCCCGGGCGCCCCGCGTGTCCGCGCCGCCGCCGCCCGCCCCGGGTGCTACTGCTGGTCCCGGATTCCCACCCGGCCGGCGAGGTGCAGGCGTCGGCCCCGGAGAACAGGCAGGTACCCCATGGCCGACATCGCCGTGTTCGGCGCCGGCGGCAGCGTCGGCGCCGCAGTCCTCGCGGAGGCCGCCGCACGCGGCCACCGGGTGACGGCCGTGGTCCGGGACCCGTCCCGGTTCGACGCCGCCCGCCACGGCGGCTCCGCCGGGCCGGGCCGGGTGACCGTCCTGGCCGGTGACGTGCTCGACCCGGCGGACGTGGCCCGGGTCGCGGCCGGACAGGACGTCCTGGTGAGCGCGGTCGGCGGTGGCGACGGCCCGGGCCACCTGGCGCTGATCGGACCGGCCGCCCGCGCGCTGGTCGACGGGTTGCGCGAACTCGGCGGCGGCGCACCCCGGTTGATCGTGGTCGGCGGCGCCGGCAGTCTGGAGACCGGGCCCGGCGTCCGGGTCTGGGACGCCCCCGGGCTGCCGGACGGGGTGCGGCAGATCATGCACGCGCACGGCGAGGCCCTGGACCACCTCCGGACGGTGACGGACGTGCGCTGGACGGTGCTCAGTCCGGCCGCCGTCCTCGGCCCGGGGGAGCGCACCGGCCGGTACCGCACCGGGCTGGAGCAACTCCTCACCGACGCCCGCGGGGAGAGCCGGATCTCGGTGCCGGACTACGCGCTGGTGCTGGTCGACGAGATCGAGCAGCCCGAGCACATCGGCGAGCGGTTCACCTGCTGCGCCCTGTGACCGGCCCGCCCGTCGCCGTCGGCCGCTGTCGCCGCCGCCTTCGCTGCCGCCGTAGGCGTCGCCCGCGCCCGGTCAGCCGAGCTGGATCGAGCGCTTCGCCAGGCCCATCCAGAACCCGTCGATCACGGTGCGCTGGCGGTCCAGTTCGCCCTCCGCGGCACCGAGGGTGACGAACAGCGGGGCGAAGTGCTCGGTCCGGGGGTGGGCGAGCCGGCCGGCCGGCGCCTTCTCCTCGAAGTCGAGCAGCGCGTCGAGGTCCTGGGCCTCCAGCGCCCGCCGGCCCCAGTCGTCGAACTCGGCCATCACCGATGTGATCCGGCCGTCACGGGCGAGCGCCCGCAGGTTGTGGGTGAAGAAGCCGCTGCCGACGATCAGCACGCCCTCGTCGCGCAGCGGGGCGAGCCGGCGGCCGATCTCCAGCAGCCGCCGCGGGTCGAGGGTCGGCATGGAGACCTGGAGGACGGGGATGTCCGCCTCGGGGAACATCTCCACCAGCGGGACGTACGCGCCGTGGTCGAGGCCCCGGTCGGGGATGTCCTGGACCGGCGTGCCGGGGGCGCGCAGCAGCTTCCGCACGCGGTCGGCGAGCTCCGGTGCGCCCGGGGCGGCGTACTGGACGCGGTAGTAGTGCTCGGGGAAGCCCCAGAAGTCGTACACGAGCGGCACCGTGGTGACCGCGCCGAGCGCGAGCGGAGCCTCCTCCCAGTGCGCGGACACCATCAGGATCGCCCTCGGCCGGGGCAGGTCGGCGGACCAGGCGGCCAGCTGACCGGGCCAGACGGGGTCGTCGGCGAGCGGCGGCGCGCCGTGCGACAGGTAGAGGGCGGGCATGCGGCCGGTTGCGGCGTTGCTCATGGCGGTTCTTCTCCTCCGGCCCTCGGGATGCTCGGGGGCTCCGTGGAAGGCGGTCCGGGCAAGTAGTTCAAATTTGAACTCTGCACGGATTCGACCGTACACCTTCGTTCGAATTTGAACAATAGGAGTACGATCACCCCATGCCCTCCACCTCGTCCGCACCTTCGGCGCCCCCCTCCGCCGCCTCCCCGTACGAGCCCCGGTGGCTCGACGAGGAGGAGATGGCTGCCTGGCGGAGCTTCGTCACCGCGAGCAACCTCCTCAACCGCCGCCTGGAACGCCAGCTCAAGGAGGACTCCGGTCTCTCCCACACCCAGTACGAGATCCTCGTCCACCTCTCCGCCGCCCCGGCCGGCTCGCTGCGCATGACCGAACTGGCGGACAGGCTCGTCACCTCCAAGAGCGGCCTCACCTACCAGGTCACCCAGCTGGAGAAGGCGGGCCTGGTCGGCCGGCGCTCCTGCCCGAGCGACGTGCGCGGCGTCTTCGCGGAACTCACCGACCAGGGACGGGAGATGCTGCGGGAAGCGGCTCCCGGTCATGTCGCGCTGGTCCGCGAGCTGCTGATCGACGTGCTCAGCCGGGAGCAGCTCGCCGTCCTCGCCGACGGCCTCGGCCAGGTCAGCGCCCGCCTCCGCCTCGACGACGCCCTCTGAGCCGGGCGGCGCGCTCTCCGGACCGTCCCGGATCCTCCCGGACCGTCCGCGAGCCGTCCGCCCTTCGAGCCGCCGGGTCCCGAGGGCACCCCCGTCGCCCTCGGGACCCGGCTTCCCCGCGCCCCGTCCCGTCCGCGGCTCCCGGGCCCGCAGTTCTCGGCCCTCGGCCCTCGGCCCTCGGCCCTCGGTCCTCAGTCCTCGGCCGGGGCCGCGTCCGCCGCGCGGGCGAGCAGCAGCTCCCGCTCCCGTTCGTTGCGGGTCAGCCCCGCCGCCCGTTCGAACTCCGCCCGCGCCTCGGTACCCCGTCCCAGTCGGGCCAGCAGGTCCCCCCGGACGCTGGGCAGCAGATGGTACCCGCGCAGCGCCGGTTCCTCGGCCAGCGCGTCCACCAGTTCCAGCGCGACCGCGGGTCCCTCGGCCATCGAGAGCGCCACGGCCCGGTTGAGTTCGACCACCGGGGACGGGGTCAGTGCCATCAGTCGCCCGTAGAGGGCGGCGATGGTGCGCCAGTCGGTGTCCTCGTAGCGCACGGCGCGCGCGTGGCAGGCGGCGATCGCCGCCTGGACCGCGTACGGGCCGGTGCCCGCCCGCACCAGGGCGGTGAGCCCGCGCCGGATCAGCAGCCGGTCCCAGCGGGCCCGGTTCTGGTCGGCGAGCAGGACCGGCCGTCCGTCCGGGCCGGTGCGGGCCGCCGTCCGGGACGCCTGGAGCTCCAGCAGTGCCGCCAGCCCGTGCGCCTCGGGCTCCCCGGGCATCAGCGCGGCCAGCACCCGGGCGAGGCGCAGGGCCTCCTCGCAGAGCGCCGGTCGCAGCAGATCGTCCCCGGCGGTCGCCGAGTACCCCTCGTTGAAGATCAGATAGATGACCTCCAGGACGGAGGAGAGCCGGGCCGTGCGCTCCGCCCCGTACGGGACCTCGAACGGGATCCGGGCCCGCGCCAGCGCCCGTTTGGCGCGGACGATCCGCTGGGCGACCGTCGGCTCCGAGGAGAGCACGGCCCGGGCGATCTCCGCCGTGGTGAGCCCGCCGAGCAGCCGCAGCGTCAGCGCGATCCGGGCCTCGGCCGACAGCACCGGGTGGCAGACGGTGAAGATCAGCCGCAGCAGGTCGTCGTCGATGTCGTCCGGCCCGGCCGGCTCCGGCGGCGGGACGTCCTCCAGTGCCCGTCCGACCTCGGCGAGCTTGCGGGCGTACGTCTCCCGGCGGCGGACCAGGTCGACCGCGCGGTGCTTGGCGGTGGCCATGAGCCAGGCGCCCGGACGCTCCGGGACGCCCGACCCGGGCCACTGCTCCAGCGCGGCGACCAGCGCGTCCTGCGCCAGTTCCTCGGCGATGCCGACATCGCGCACGATGCGGGTGACCCCCGCGATGATCCGGGCGGACTCGATCCGGAAGACGGCCTCGACCGTCCGGGCCGCGTCGGTCCCGGTGGTTCCCGTCCCCGTCGCGCCGGTCCCGGCCGTCCCCGTCCCGGCCGTTCCCGTCGCACCCGCGTCGCGCTCCGTCACGATCACCCATCAGAGCAGTCGCCGCCCGAGGGGGCAAACCGTCCGGGCCCGCCCGTCACGCCTCCGCCCGCCCGTCACGCCTCCGGCGGCGTGGCACCCTCGTCGATCTGCCGCAGCTCGGCGCCGACCGTCCAGCTCCCCGGGTGGACCTCCAGGAAACGCCGGGTCCATTCGACGGCCTCGGCCATGTCCTTGCACTGGAGGATCGCGTAGCCGCCCACGACCTCCTTGGTCTCGGTGAACGGCCCGTCCGTGCAGCTCACCCTGCCGCCGTCCCAGAGCAGCCGGGTGCCCTCCTTGGTGGGCAGCAGTCCGGCGGTGTCCAGCATCACCCCGGCCTTGGTGATCTCCGCGAACAGCGCTCCCATCCGCTCCTCGAACGCGGCGTCCATCTCGAAGTCCTGGGACTGCTGCTCGTCGATGCGGATCAGGCTCATGAAGCGCGGCATGGTACTCACTCCTCGTCGGTGCGGGCGGGGCTTCTCCCCGCCGCTCACCCCTGCGTCGATCGGGGGGCGTCCGTTTCGACAGCCGGTCGGAAAATTCTTCCGGCGGATCCCCGGCCCGGCCACCGGAGCGCGCGGCGCGCGGGTGCGGCGGCGCGCGGACCCGGTGCGGACGAGGTGCGTCGGCGCGGGAAATCGGCGCCGCGCGGGTGTATCGGACCCGGCCCGGCCTCCGCTACGGTGGCGATGGATACATCGATGTATCCGATGCGCCGATGTATCAAGGTGGAACCATGGCAACGACGGACGCGGCACCTGGGCCCGGCGGCGTCCGGGTGACCGCGCGCAGGGCGCGGACCAGAGCCCGGCTGCTGGAGGCCGCCTTCGGCGTGTTCGCGGCCAAGGGATTCGGCCGGGTGTCGATCGAGGAGGTCTGCGAGGCCGCCGGGTACAGCCGGGGCGCGTTCTACTCGAACTTCGACACTCTGGAGGAGCTGTTCTTCGTCCTGTACGAGGAACGGGCCGAGCTGATCGCCGCCCAGGTCACCGACGCGCTCGCGGTGGAGTCCGGGGAGACGGACGTGGCCGCGCTGGCCGAGCGGGTGACCGGGGTGCTGCTGCTGGAGCGCGACTGGCTGCTGATCAAGACGGACTTCCTCGTCGTCGCCGCCAGGGACCCCCGGACCGCGCGGACCCTGCTGGAGCACCGTCGGCGGCTGCGGGAACTGATCGCCGAACGGCTGGCGGGGCTGGCGGCCCGGCGCCCGCTGCCCGAGGTGCTGGGGGGTGCCGAGGGCGCGGCCCACGCGGTGATCGCCGCCTACGACGGTGTCACCACCCAGCTCCTGCTGGACCGCGACGTCGAGCACGCCCGGGCCTGGCTCCGGCAGCTGCTGCTCGCCCTGCTGTCCGCCGACGACCCCCGCTGACGGGGGTTCCCCGTCCCGTCCGCTTCCCCCGCTCTCCCCGCTTCGCCCGCTTTCCCCGCTTTCCCCGTGACCCCGGCCGGACCGGCCGGTCGCCCGAAGGATGGAGTGCTGTCATGGACGCCGATGTCATCGTGGTCGGAGCCGGACTCGCCGGGCTCGTCGCGGCACGCGAGCTCACCGCGCGCGGCCGCCGGGTCGCGCTGCTGGACCAGGAGAGCGCCGCCAACCTCGGCGGCCAGGCCCACTGGTCGTTCGGCGGACTCTTCCTGGTGGACTCGCCCGAGCAGCGGCGCCTCGGAGTGAAGGACTCCGTCGAACTGGCCTGGAACGACTGGAGCGGCAGCGCCCGGTTCGACCGCCTCGACGACGAGGACTCCTGGGCGGTGCGGTGGGCCCGCGCCTACGTGGACTTCGCCGCCGGCGAGAAGCGCGCCTGGATCACCGAGCGCGGGATCAAGCTGACGCCGTTGGTGGGCTGGGCCGAGCGCGGCGACCTGCGCGCGGACGGCCACGGCAACTCCGTGCCGCGCTTCCACGTCCCCTGGGGCACCGGCACCGGCGTCGTCGGCCCCTTCGTGCGGGACGCCCGGCAGGCCGCCGACGCGGGCCTGCTCACCTTCCACCACCGCCACCGGGTCGACGAACTCGTGGTCCGCGACGGAGCGGTGACGGGCGTGCGGGGCACCCTGCTGGCGGAGGACCGCGCCCCCCGCGGCGTCGCCTCCAACCGGGAGCCGGCCGGGGAGTTCGAACTCACCGCCCAGGCCGTGATCGTCACCACCGGCGGCATCGGCGGCGACCACGAACTCGTGCGCCGGCACTGGCCGGAGCGCATGGGCACACCCCCGAAGAACATGATCACGGGCGTCCCGGCGTACGTGGACGGGCGGATGCTCGACATCAGCGCCGCCGCGGGCGTGCGGCTGGTCAACCGCGACCGCATGTGGCACTACACCGAGGGCATCCGGAACTGGGACCCGGTCTGGCCCGAACACGCGATCCGCATCCTCCCGGGCCCGTCACCCCTGTGGTTCGACGCCCTCGGACGGCGCCTGCCGGAGCCCTGCCTGCCCGGCTACGACACCCTGGGCACGCTCAGGCACCTCCGTACCACCGAGGACATCGCGCCGTACGACCACTCGTGGTTCGTGCTCACCCAGCGGATGATCGAGAAGGAGTTCGCGTTGTCGGGCTCGGAGCAGAACCCCGACCTCACCAGCGGTGACCGCAAGGCCGTCCTGCGCGAGCGGCTCCTGGGCAGTGGGGCACCCCGCCCGGTGGAGGCGTTCAAGCGGAACGGCGCGGACTTCGTCGTCGCCGCCACCCTGGAGGAACTGGTCGCGAGGATGAACGGCCTGACCGACGAACCACTGCTCGACCCGGCCGTGCTGCGGGCCCAGATCGAGGCCCGGGACCTCCAGATCGCCAACCCCTTCAGCAAGGACGCCCAGATCCAGGGCATCCGCAACTCCCGCCGCTACCTGGGCGACCGGCTCAGCCGCACCTCCTCCCCGCACCGCGTCCTCGACCCGGCGGCGGGCCCGCTGATCGGCGTCAAGCTGCACGTGCTGACCCGGAAGACCCTCGGCGGCATCCAGACCGATCTCGACTCCCGCGCCCTCGGGCTCGACGGGCGTCCGGTCGACGGCCTGTACGCGGCGGGGGAGGTGGCCGGGTTCGGCGGCGGGGGTGTCCACGGCTACAACGCCCTGGAGGGCACCTTCCTCGGCGGCTGCCTGTTCTCCGGCCGCGCTGCGGGCCGGGCGGCGGCGGGTTCGGTGGCCTGACGGCTCGCGGCGTGACGGGCCCGGGGGCCGTCACGCCCCCACCCGTGCCCCGGGGCCCCGAACCCGCCCCCGGGCGGTCAGAACATGCGGGCCTGGGTGACCTGGTTCAGGTGGATCAGGACGTCATAGGCCCGCCCGATCGCCAACTGCGGTCGGGGGTCGGTGAGATAGACCGACCCCGCCTCGTAGGTCGGGCGGGGGACGTCCAGCCAGTCCCGGGCCGTCCGGGGGGCGGTGCGCAGGTCGACGTAGTAGTCCCGGTACTGGACCCGGTCGAGGGTGTGCTCGTTCATGTCCGGCGTGGCCGGCGGGACGGTGACGGCCTTCCAGGCGTCGGTCAGGATCCCGTCGTTGGTGAGGAAGGAACCGCTGTCGAAGGTGAAGCCGACGGCCACGTAGTCCCGGCCGTAGACGTCACGCAGGTGGGACCCCTGCGGCTCGGGGTACAGGAAGGTGTCGGTGGCCAGGTAGCCGGTGTGCCCGTTGTGCGCCGACAGCAGCACCCTGCCGCCGGTACGGCGTTCCCACCAGGCGGTGTTGTCCGCCATCGCCCGGTCGCGCAGCTGCTCCGCGGCGGAGACCGAGGCCGGGTCGGCGAGGTCCAGGGCGGCGAAGTCGAAGGTCTCGGCGATGTTCCGGGCGTGCTGCACGGCCCACGCGTGGGCGTCCCCGCCGGCGCCGCTCGCGCTGACCAGGTCGAGGGCCCGTCGCGCCCCGGCGGCGTTCTCCCGGCGCTCGGCGACCGGCCTCTTCAGGTACGCCATGGTGTCGTCGAACGGCCGCAGCCCGGCGTAGAGCCCTTCGAGTTCCGGGAGCGCGTCCGGGCGGGCCTCGCGCAGGTAGGAGGCGACCCGTTCGAAGATCCGGTCACCGAGCCTCGGGGCGCCGATGTCGTCGCCGAGGAAGTGGACCGGGTTCTCCGGGCGGTTCCGGTTGTGGGAGCGCATCCAGTCGATCAGGTCGGCGAACTCCTCGCGGTCCCACGGGCTGCCGCCCAGGGCGCTCTTGACCACCTGCCGCGCGTCGCCCGGGCCGCCCTGGACGTACTCGTCGATCTCCAGGCCGCTGCTCCAACTGGTCTCCAGGGCGAAGGTGGTGAAGTCCTTCTCCTCGACGAGGTAGCGGAACAGCCGCTGCTTCATCGCGAAGAACTCGTGCGAACCGTGGGTGGCCTCGCCGAGGCCGACCACCCGGGCGTCGCCGATCATCGCGCCCAGCGCCCGCAGGTCCGCGGTGCGGCCGCCCGGTTCGGTCGTCCGCAGCGGCTGGGCGACGCCGTCCAGCGCGCGCACCACGGCGGAGCGCTGCGCCTGCGCCGGGTCAGCGGTCGCGGCGGCGGCCGCGGGGGTCACTGGTGCGGCGACCGCCGCCACCGGGGCCAGCACCGCCGCGGCGGCCAGTGCCGCCGTCGCCGCCAGCAGTCCGCGCCGCCCGGTCCGCGTGTTGCCTGCCATCGTGATGATCACTCCTCGACCGAGGAACGCCGATGTCTTCGGCGCTCGATGAGTTGATCTTCACCGCGGAGGGTCCCGCGGCGCGCTGGGGAGGGCCGCCGTCCTTTCCGGGGGCAACCCCCCGGTGGAACCGGGCGGCGGTCCCCCCGACCGGCGAGGGCCTTCCGTCCGTTACCGCGCGCGGTGACCGGACGACGCGAGGCGGAGCGGAGGAGGATGAGCGGCAGGTGCCCCACGAGGGCGAGTCATGGCTGGTGGGACGGGGTGCCGGCCAAGCGATAACGGCTCGCCGAATGCCGCGTTCCATGGAAGCATCCGCTGTTATGGGGACGAATCTGCACGGCGCGCACGTCACACTCCGCCCGGCCTCGGCCGAGGACATCCCGGCCCTGGTCGCCATCCGCCGCACTCCCGAGGTCTTCGCCCGCTGGCGCGGTGGTGACGACCTCACCGACGCCGTCACCACCGACCTCGCGGAGCCCGGCACCGAGACCCTCGTTGTCGAGCTCGGGGGCCGGATCGTCGGCGCGGTCCAGTGGTACGCCGAGAACGACGACGAGTACCGCCACGCCGGGATGGACATCTACCTCGACCCGGCCCACCACGGGCGCGGCCACGGCACCGACGCCGTCCGCACCCTGGCCCGCCACCTCGTCGACGACCACCACTACCACCGGCTGATCATCGACCCGGCGGCCGACAACGCGGCGGCGATCCGCTGCTACGAGAAGGTCGGCTTCCGCCCGGTCGGGGTGATGCGCCAGTACGAGCGCGGCTCCGACGGCACCTGGCACGACAACCTGCTGATGGACCTGCTGGCAGCCGAACTCGTCTGACCGGCCCAGGCCCAGGCCCAGGCCCAGGCCCCGACGCCGGCGCGCCGGTACCGGGCCGTACCCGGGTCCGGCCCGGCCCGGCCCGGCCCGGCGCTGGGTCAGTGGTCCGCGCGGAGCGGCTCACCGGTGCGGTGGAGGTGGGTCAGGATCTCCCGGTAGGAGCGGAGCAGCCCGGTCTCGTAGTACGGGATGCCCTTCTCCGCGCAGAACCGGCGGGTGATCCGGGCGGCCCGGGGGAGCGCGGCGGTCGGCATGCTGGGGAAGAGATGGTGTTCGATCTGGTAGTTGAGGCCACCCATCAGGGTGTCGAGCACCGGGTTGCCGCGGACGTTGCGCGAGGTCAGCACCTGGCGGCGGAGGAAGTCCAGCCGCATCTCCGGGGTCACCATCAGCATGCCCTTGTGGTTGGGCGCGAAGACGCAGCCCAGGTGGACGCCCAGCACCGCCTGGTGGACGGCGAGGAAGGCGATCGCCTTTCCGGCCGGGAGGGCGGCCAGGACGACCCCGAGGTAGGCCGCGAAGTGGAGCACCAGCAGGGAACCCTCCAGCCGGCGGCGCTTCAGACCGGGGCCGCGCAGCGCGCGAAAGCTGTTCCAGCTGAGGTTGAGGCCCTCCAGGAGGAGGAGCGGGAGGAAGAGGTAAGCCTGCCGGCGGCCGATGAACCGGGCGACCCCGCGCGCCTCCCGGGCCTGTCGCTGGGACCACACCACGATGTCGGGGGAGACGTCCGGGTCCCGGCCCTCGTGGTTGGGGTTGGCGTGGTGGCGGGTGTGCTTGTTCATCCACCAGCCGTAGCTCATGCCCATCAGCAGGTTGGCGACGAGCCGTCCGCCGATCTCGGCGCCCCGCCGACCGCGAAAGACCTGACGATGCGCCAGATCGTGTGCTAGTAGTCCAAGTTGGGTGAAGACGACGGACATCGCGGCGGCCAGGGCGAGTTGCAGCCAGGTGTCGCCCAGGGCGAACAGGGCGTACCAGCCGCCGGCGAAGGCGGCGAGGGTGAGGCCGAAGCGCGCGGTGTAGTAGCCGGGGCGCCGGTCGAGCAGCCCCGCCTCGGTGATCCGGCGGGCCAGTTGGGCGAAGTCGCTGCCCTCCCGCTCCCGCGGGGCCGTTGCGGGTGTTGCGAGTGCTGTGGGTGCCGCGCGCGGGGCAAGCGTCGTGGGCTCTGGGCTCATGGCAGGAAGTCTGGTGGTCGGTCCGGGGGGCGGAGAATCGGACAAGCCCCCTTTTCCGTAGGGGGGTTGGCCCCCGGGTCGGGGAAGGGGATGCCCCCGGCCCGGGGGTGGTCGGGGTTGACGGCCATCCAGGGCTTCCACCACCCTTTCACTAATTGAGTAGTGAAAGGGTGGTTTACTCATGGGGATGCTCCATGCCCTCCGTCGGCCCCGGCCGCTGTCCTGGGGGCTGGCCGGGCTGTTCGCCGCGCTCTACGCCTGTGTCGCCGTCAACCGGCACCGGCGAATGCTGACCCAGGCTTACGACCTGGGCATCTTCGAGCAGGCGGTGCGCGCCTACGCCCACGGGGAGGCGCCGGTGGTGCTGCTCAAGGGTCCCGGCTACCACCTCCTCGGCGACCACTTCCACCCGGTGCTGGCCACCCTCGGCCCGCTGTACCGGCTGTTCCCGAGCGCCGTCACCCTGCTGCTGGCGCAGGCGGTGCTGATGGCGCTGGCCGTCGTGCCGCTCGCCCACTGGGCCTTCGAGGTGGGCGGCCCGAGGCTGGCGGTCCTGGTCGGCGGCCTGACCGGGGTCTCCTGGGGGATCGTCGAGGCGGTGGCGGACGACTTCCACGAGATCGCGTTCGCGGTGCCGCTGCTGGCCTTCGCCGCCACCGCGCTCGGCCGGGGCCGACCGGTCGCCGCCGTGCTCCGGGCCCTGCCGCTGGTGCTGGTCAAGGAGGACCTCGGGCTCACCGTGGCGGCGGTCGGGGCCCTGGTCGCCGTCCGGGCGGGGAAGGGGAGCGGGACCAGGGCGCTGGGCTTCGGGGTGGCGGTTTTCGGGCTCGCGGCGACCGCGCTGACCGTGCTGGTCGTGCTGCCGTCGTTCAATCCGGACGGGGGCTTCGACTACTGGGGTCAGATGGGTGCCCGGGAGGCGGCGGGCGCGCCGTGGGAGGTCGCGGGCCGACTGGTCTGGCCGCCGCTGAAGTGGCTGCTGCTCGGACTGGCCGCCGCGACGGCCGGCTTCCTGGGGCTGCGGTCACCGCTGGTCCTGCTCTGCGTGCCCACCCTCGGTTGGCGGCTCGCCGCGGACAACCCGCACTACTGGGGTGTCGGTTACCACTACAGCGCGGTGCTGATGCCGCTGCTGCTGGCGGCCCTGGTGGACGCCGTGCGGCGGACCGGCGCCTTCGACGGCCCGGGCCGGGTGCTCGCGAGGGGGTGGGAGGCCGGACCGGGGCGGGCGGCCGTCCGCCGGGCCCGGCGCGCACTGGCGGCCGCCGCGCTGGTCGCCCTGGTGACGCTCCCGGTCTACCCGCTGCACGAACTCGTCGCGCCCGGGGCCTGGGGGACCTCGCCCCGGCTGGAACGGACCCGGGCGATGCTCGCCCGGATACCCGACGGTTCCACCGTCGCCGCCTCCAACCGCCTCGCCGCGCAACTGGCCGGGCGGACCGCGGTCGGCCTGGTGTGCCGCGAGCCGTCGCCGCCGGTCGAGTCCCCGCCGGTCGGGTCCCCGTCGGTCGGCGTGGTGCGGGGCGGTCCGGACTGGGTGGTCGTCGACCTGGCCGACCCGAGCGTGCGGGCCCCCTGTGCGATCGCCGACACGGTCCGAATGCTCGACCGCTACGAGCGGCTGGGCTACCGCCGGGTCGTGGACGACGGTGACCTGCGGCTGCTCGGTCGCCCGTAGGGCCTTCCCGCGCCTTCCCCCGGGGTGGGTCGGACTTGACCGCGGCACGGTGGTCCGCCACCATTCCACCAATAAACTAGTGAAAGGGTGATGCGGGTGTGATCGAGTACCGCATCGAGCGGCGCAGCGGAGTCTCCACCTACCAGCAGATCGTGCAGCAGACCAAGCAGGCTCTGCGGCTCGGTGTGCTCCAGCCCGGGGACAAGCTGCCGACCGCGAGGGAGGTGGTCGAACAGACCGCGATCAACCCGAACACCGTGCTGAAGGCGTACCGCGAACTCGAACGCGAGGGGCTGGTCGAACCCCGGCCCGGCCTCGGCACCTTCGTCCGGCGTTCGCTCGCCCGGCCCGAGGCCGCCGCCGACGGGCCGCTGCGCGCGGGGCTGGTGGGGTGGGTCGACGAGGCCCGTACGGCCGGACTCGACCGTGAGGACATCTCCGCACTGATGGCTTCCGTGCTGGACCAGCGCTTCGAGACCGGCGTCAGCGGCGGCGGTGCTGCTCCCGGCCTCAGCGGGGGCACTGGAGCCACCGGCGGCGATCGCGCCGGGAGCACTGGCAGCAACGGGAGTTCCGGCAGTGTCGGGAGCAGCGGGCCGGCGGATCCGACCGCGTAGAACAGAGAGGGTGGGGGCCGCATGACAGACGAGACAGCGGCGACGCGCGCGATATCCGGGCCGTCGGACGGCACACCGTCCGACGGGACGCCGGCCGACGGAACGCCGGCCATCGAGGCCGTGGGACTCGGAAAGCGCTACCGGGGTGACCGGTGGGCGCTGCGCGACTGCGGGTTCAGCGTCCCGGCGGGCCGGATCTGCGGTGTGGTCGGCGCGAACGGGGCCGGCAAGAGCACCCTGCTCTCCCTGGCCGCGCGCCTGATCGAGCCCACCGAGGGCGAGTTGCGGGTGTTCGGCGAGGCGTCGAGCACGCCGGAGACGCGGGCCAGGGTCGCCTGTGTCACCCAGGAGAAGCCGCTCTACCCCTCCTTCACGGTGGCGGGGACGCTGCGCATGGGGCGTGAGCTCAACCCGTCCTGGGACGAGGAGGCGGCCCAGCGGGTCATCGACATGGGGGAGTTGCGGCTCGACGCCCGCGTCGGATCGCTCTCCGGTGGTCAGCGCACCCGGGTCGCCCTCGCGCTCGCCCTCGGCAAGCGCGCCGACCTGCTCCTGCTCGACGAGCCGATGTCCGACCTCGACCCGCTCGCCCGCCACGAACTGATGGGCGTCCTGATGGCCGAGGCCGCCGAACGCGGCACCACGATCCTGCTCTCCTCCCACATCCTGCCCGAACTCGACGGCATCATGGACCACTTGCTGCTGGTGCAGGCGGGTCGGATCCGGTTGTCCGGCGACCCGGAGGAGATCCTCGACAACCACCGGCTGCTCACCGGCATCGCCGACGGGGCGGAACTCCCGGCCGGGACCGCCGTGGAGCGCAGGGTCCGGGGCCGCCAGGTCACCGCGCTGCTGCACACCGGTGAACCGGTCGACGGGCCGTGGGAGTCGGTCCGGCCGAGCCTGGAGGAACTGCTGCTGGCCTACCTCCGCACCCCGCTGCCCCCGTCCTCCACTGCCAGTGCCCCCGCCCCCGATCGCGAGGCCGCCGCATGAGCACCGACACCCTGTCCGGCCCGGCGAACCCGTCCCGCCCGGCCGCCCCGACGGCCGTGAACGGCGGCTCCGCCGCGGCCCGCCGCAGGCGCGGGCCGAGCGGGGCGCTGTGGCTGGTCCTGCACCAGAACCGGGCCGCGATCCGGTCGGTGGCGATCCTGCTCGTCGTCCTCTCCGCCGTCCTGGTCGCCCTGCACGTCCTGATCCAGGACCGGATCGGGGTCATGCAGCGGACCTCCTGCCACACCCCGGCCTCCTGGGACCGGATCGAGTGCCGGATCCAGTACGGCCGGGTCGAGATGCTGACCCGGATGTTCACCGACATCCTCCAGCCGGCCGTCACCGCCGTTCCGGTGCTGATCGGCATGTTCCTGGGCGGGCCGCTGCTCGCGCAGGAGTACGAGCGCGGCACCGTCCGGCTGGTCCTGACGCAGTCCGTCAGCCCGCGTCGCTGGCTGCTGACCCGGCTCGCCATCCCCGGTGCGACCGTCCTGGTGGCGACCGCCGTGCTGTCCGCGCTGACCAGCTGGGTGTGGTGGTCGGACATCTACCACGGCCCGGTGGCCTTCGACCCTCCGTTCCAGGGCTTCACCTACCCGGTGCTGGGCGTCGCCCCGGTCGCCTGGTCGCTGTTCGGGCTGGCACTGGGCGTGCTGGTGGGGCAGCTGCTGCGGCGCACCGTCGGCGCGATTCTGGTCAGCGGGGTGGTGGTGGCAGTCGCCCAGGCCGTGGTGGTCGCCTGGCGGCCGTTCTTCTGGCCGCTGGTCGAGGAGGAGCAGCCGTACAACACCATGATGAGCGGCTTCGTCCAGCCCGCGAGTGCCTGGCTGGTGGAGCGCGGTGTGGTGCTGGCGGACGGCACCCGGAAGATGAGCGACGAATGCTACGAGTCGACCAGTGGCTGTCAGGAGGCGCCGACGGCCTGGGGCCAGTACCACCCGGTCTCGCACCTGGTGCCGATCCAGCTGGTCGAGGCCGGTCTGCTGCTGACGCTCACCGCCGCCGTGGTGATCGTCGTCCTCCGCCGGCTCACCCGCGCCGGGGTCTGAACGGTCCGGCGCCGTCCGATTACGGTCTTCTGCCCGCGCCCGCGGCCCAGCAGACTGGGACGGCGTCACGGCCGATTGCGGTCTCCCCCGTCCCAGAAGGAGAACTGCGCAGCATGACCGGAACGACAGCAAGGACCGGCGGGGCCGGTGCGAGCGGAACGAGCGGAACGGTCGCGAGGATCGCCGTCATCGGCGCCGGCCCGGCCGGGCTCACCCTCGCCCGGATCCTCCAGGTCCACGGTATCGCCGCCACCGTCCACGAGCGCGAGCCCGACCGGCACGTGCGCGGCCAGGGCGGGACCCTGGACCTGCACGCCGACACCGGTCGGCGCGCCGTCCAGGAGGCGCGCCTGACCGAGGAGTTCTGGGCGAAGGCCAGGCCCGAGGGCGCGGAGTTCCGCATCGTCGACAAGCACGGCGCGGCTCCCCGAGGTTTCGGCGACCGGCCCGCTCCGGACGGCGGCGGTGGGCCGGGTGGGCCGGGTGCGCCCGGCGGGGCCGACCCGGGGGAGAGCCCGGAGATCGACCGGGGCGATCTGCGCGGACTGCTGCTGGACTCGCTCGCCCCCACCGCCGTCCGCTGGGGCCACCGCCTCGACCGCGCCGAGCCGCTCGGCGACGGACGCCACCGGCTCCACTTCGACAACGGCGACGTCGAGCTCTGCGACCTGCTGATCGGCGCCGAGGGCGCGCACTCCCGGGTCCGCCCGCTGCTCACCTCCGTGGAGCCGCGCTTCACCGGCGTCAACCTGGTCGAGCTGGGCATCCCGGACGCCGACCGGACCGCCCCCGGGGCCGCCGCCGCCGTGGGCGGCGGCAGCCTGTTCGCCTTCCACGACAACAAGGGCCTGGTCCTCCAGCGCAACAGCGACGGCCGGATCCGCGTCTACGCCTTCTTCCGCAGCCCCGAGGACTGGTTGCGGGTGGCCGGTCTCTCCGCCGCCGACCCCACGGGCACCCGCGCCGCCGTCGCCCGGCACTTCGCCGACTGGGCACCCGAGTTCCGGGACGCCCTGGCCGCCTGCGACGACACCCTGCGCACCCAGCCGATGGAGATGCTGCCGGTCGGCCTGCGCTGGCCGCGCCGCCCGGGCGTCACCCTGGTCGGGGACGCGGCGCACCTGATGTCCCCGTTCGCCGGGCAGGGCGTCAACCTGGCGATGTGGGACGCCGCCGAACTCGCGCTCGCGCTGGCCCCCGTGCTGGCCCCGCCGGCCCGCTGGGACAGCTCGACCGCGGCGGCCCTGGACACCGCCGTCGAGGGGTACGAGAAGGCGATGTTCGAACGCGGCGCGTTCTGGGCCGGCATCTCCGCGTTCAACCACGACCGGGTGCTGGCCCCCGACGGCCACGAGAACCTGCACCTCATGGCCGGGCCGCCCACCGGGCCGGACGGCGCTTAGGGCCTGTCTCCCGGATCCTTGCCCGGACCCTTGCCCGGGCCCCGGCCTCAGGACCCGGCGCAGCCGCAGGAGCGGCGGACCACCATCCGGGCCGGGAACATCCGGGGCCCGGCGGGCATCGGCTCCCCGTCGGCGCGCCCGCCGAGCACCAGGTCGACGGCGGCGCGCGCCATCTCCTCCTGCGCGGTGGCCACGCTGGTGAGCGGCGGGCCGGCGATCACGGCCTCCGCGATGTCGTCGAACCCGGCCACCGCGAGGTCCTCCGGCACCCGCAGACCCAGGTCGTCGGCGGCCCGCAGCAGGCCGATCGCCTGATCGTCGGTGGCGCAGAACACGGCCGTCGGCCGGTCCGCCCGCGCCAGCAGCGCGAGCGCCTCCCGGTGCGCGCGGACGCGGTCGAAGGGCGCGCCGACCAGTCGGCCCTCGGTGGCGAGTCCGGCCGCGGCGAGCGCGGCGGCCCAGCCGGCGGTGCGGACGGTCACCGGGTCGCTCGGGCTGAGCGAGAACGTGCCGCCGAAGCAGTGCACCGTGGCGTGGCCGTGCCCGAGCAGATGGCCGACGACCGCCCGCGCCCCGCCCTCGTCGTCCGCGACGACCGCGAGCCCGTGCTCGGTCTCGGCCCGGTGGTGCAGCAGGACGACCGGCGTCCCGTCCGTGGCGTCCGCGCGGGCGACGCCGGGGGCGGACGGGTCCTGTGTGACCAGGATCAGGCCGTCCACCTGCATGCCCAGGAAGGCGCGGATGTAGTGGGCCTCGCGCTCGTTGGCGTAGTCGGAGTTGCCGATCAGCAGCAGCCGCCCACGCTCGGCGGCGGCCCGTTCGACGGTGTGCGCGAGTTCGGCGAAGAAGGGCTGCCGGGCGTCCGGGACGACCATGCCGATCAGGTCGGTCCGCCGCCGTGCCATGGCCTGCGCCACGCGGTTCGGCCGGTACCCCAGCTCCTCGACGGCGGCGAGCACCCGGGCCCGGGTCGCGGCCGCCACCGGCCGCGGCCCGTCGTTGATCACATAACTCACGACCGCGGTCGACGTCCCCGCCACCCTCGCCACGTCGTCCCGCGTCACCCTTGCCATGCCCGCGAGCCTACACACCGGTACCGACGGCTCCGGCCGCCGTTCCACCGGCCGGACGCCGCGTCGGACCGTCAGTACATCTGGTCGGCGGTGACGTCCGCGGAGCGGCGCAGCGCCCGCTCCGCCGGTTCGCCGCGCAGGGCGAGCAGGGTCAGCGTCAGCGCGTCCACCACCGTCAGGTGGGCGATCCGGCTGGCGGTGGTCTCCAGCCCGAAGACCAGGTCCTGACCGCCGGCGACCAGGGTGTGGGTGGCGGCCTCGCCGAGCGGGGAGCGGGCGTAGCTGGTGACCGCCACCACCGCGGCGCCGTTGTCGCGGGCGTGACGGGCGGCGTCGACCACGGTGCGGGTCGCCCCGGTGTGGCTGACCGCCAGGCAGGCGGCGGTGGACGGCAGCTGTGCGGCGGCCAGCTGCGCGGTGCTCGGGTCGGCGGGGGCGTCGGTGCGCAGGCCGAGGGCACGCAGTCGGTAGGCGGCGTCCAGGACCACCGCGCCGGAGAGTCCCTCGCCGAGGACGAGGACGTGGTCGGCGGCGTTCAGCGCCCCGGCCGCCGCCCGCAGCTCGTCGACGGCCAGCGTCGTGGCGATCCCGTCGAGTGCCTCCCGGGCGGCGCGAACGGTGTCGGCGAGGGCACGGGCGGCCGGGTCCCGGGGGTCGGACGCGTCCGGCGCGAGGGCCGGGGCCTGGCGGACGGCCGCGATCTTCAGCTCCTGGTAGCCCCGGAAGCCGAGCCGCTGGCAGGCGCGGACCACCGAGGACGGCGCCGTCCCGGCGAGCTCGGCGACATCGCTCACGCTGAGGCCGACCAGATCGGCGCCCCGGGTCAGGACCACCCGGGCGACCCGTTCCTCGCTGCCGCGCAGCTCGCCAAGCCGGGCGCGGACGTGCGCGGCCAGCTGGGATTCCAGCGGAGAAAATTCGGAACGCTCTTCCATGGATCCAGTGTACCGTGGAACTCGATTCCAGGGATCGGTGTTCCGCCGTTCCCCGGTCCTGCCTTTTCGTCCCCCGGAGGGGAGCCCCGCCATGGCCGCCGCCGCCGTCCCCGTGGCCGTTCTGACCGCCGCCGTTCTGCACGCGGTGTGGAACGGCATGGCGCACCGGATCGAGGACAAGCTGGTCGGCTTCACCTTGATCAACCTCGCGTACACCGCGTGCGCGGTGGTCCTGGTGCTGCTCAACCCCTTCCCGGCGGCGGCCGCCTGGCCGTACCTGCTGGCCTCCGTCGCGATGCAGGTGGCGTCCCAGCTGCTGCTCCTGCGCGCCTACCAGCTGGGGGACTTCGGGCAGATGTACCCGATCGCGCGCGGGTCCGCGCCGCTGCTGGTGGCGGTGCTGTCGGTGGCCCTGCTCGGCGAGTCGCCCGGGCTCGGGGAGCTGCTCGGGGTGGCCGTCATCTCCTGCGGACTGGTCGGGCTGGCCTTCGCCAAGGGGATTCCGGGCCGGGCCCAGCTGCCCGCGCTCGCGGCGGCGCTCGGCACCGGGGTGATGATCGCCGCGTACACCGTGTCCGACGGCGGCGGCGTGCGGCACGCGGGGACGGTCGGCGGCTACGTCGCCTGGCTGTTCCTGCTCCAGGGGCCGGTCCTGGCCCTGATCGCGCTGGCGCGGCGCGGGCCGCGCCTGCTGGCGGGGGCCGGTCCGGCGGTGCCGTTCGGGCTGCTAGGCGGCGTGCTGTCGCTGGCGGCCTACGGGCTGGTGGTGTGGGCGCAGTCGCGGGGGGACCTCGCCACCGTCGCGGCGCTGCGCGAGACCAGCATCGTGATCGCCGCCCTGATCGCCGCCGTCGTCTTCCGGGAGCGCCTGGGGCGGCTGCGGATGGCGGCGAGCGCGGCCGTGCTGGCCGGGATAGCCGTCCTGGAACTGGCCCGCCCCTGAGGCCGGTTCCAGGACGGCGGGGGCACGCCCCCGGAGTTCAGGGGACGATGACCGTCAGCGAGGTGTCCGTCGTCGTGAAACCCAGCTCCGTGTACAGCTGCCGGGCCCGGTTGCCCTCGGTCACGGCGAGTCCGATCTCCTCGGCGCCACCGGCGGCGACCTCGGCGACGACCCGGCGCAGCAGGTCGCGGCCGAGACCGGGGTAGCCGTGCGCCGGGTCGCGGAACACATGGGCGATCCAGGGCAGGCCGTCCCGATCGGTGAGGACGGCGCCCGCCACCACCCGGTCGGTACCGTCCACGACCAGCGAGCTGGCGGGCAGCACGGAGCCTATGACCTGTCCGGACAGCAGCTCGGAGAGCCGCCGCACCGCGACCGCTTCGTCCTGCCCCTCGTCGGCGCGGTGGTCGGGGTGGCCGGGGCCGAAGGCCGTCCGGGAAGCGGGCGCGAGTGCGGCGGCCCCCCGGTCGCAGGGGACGGCGCGGAACCCGTCCCGGAGCGGGGTGTCCGCCCAGCCCGCCCAACCCCCGGGCGGGGGAGCGTCGGTGAGGCTCCGGTGCATCGTGTGGCCGTGGCGCAGCACCGAGGCTCCCCGGCGCACCAGCTCCTCACCGAGCCGGACCGGTCCGGAGACCACCCAGCCCGCCAGTTCCGCCCGCACGAAGGCGGCCTGGGCGGCCAGGTCGGCGCGCGGGTCGACCACCTCCAGCCGGTCCGCCCACGGGCGGCCCTCCCGTTCTCCCCGCTCGAACCGCACCACCGCGACCCCGTCGGCCCCGTACCCGTACTGCCAGTCGCTCCCCGCCGCCTGTGCCATACCGTCCGTCCGTTCCTCGCGCGCGGGCACACCCCTCGGTGCGCCCCGTCGTCCGCCATGCTCGGTGAACGATCCGCCGGCATCAAACCGATTGTCGGTGGCGGCTCGTAGCGTTCTCGCCATGAGCGTCCCCGAGGTCGTCCCGATCCTCCACGAGCCCGGCTGCCGCACCGACACCATCGGCCGCTGCCGGGGCGGCCAGTTCTTCGCCTCCGTCTGCTACGCGCTCCCCGAGGGGTCGACCGACCCCGACGGCGGGACGTGGTACGCGGTGCTGCACCGGTTCGACCGGGGCGGGCGGCACCTCGGCTCACGGATCGAGGCGGCGCCGGAGGAGTTCGGCACCGCCGCCGTGGAGGCGGCCGAGGAACTGCGGCGGGCGTGGCTGGACGCGCTGCCGGAGCGGGAGTTCGGGGACATCGCCGTCGTGCCCTTCGCGGTGCTGGTCGACGGCTGCCGCTTCGGCCTGGTCGTCGAGCGGCACGACGAGGACGCGACGGAGGACGACTGGGCCGAGCTCTACCCCGACGGCCTCGGCTTCCACGCTCCCTGGGACGGCGAGTACGACACCTGAGCCCGCCCGTTCCGCCGCGCCGTCCGTTTGCCGTGCCGGCCGTTCCGTACCGCCGTCCGGCCGCCGACCCGGTCGTCCGGCCGCGGTCAGTCCGCGACCACCGCCGCGCGGACGCAGAGGACGTCCGGGAGGTGGGAGAGCAGCGCCGCCCAGTGCGCGCCCTCGTCGTTGCTGGCGTAGACGTCGCCGGTCCGGGTGCCGAAGTAGATGCCGGTCGCCGCGAGGTCGTCGGTGCGCAGCGCGTCGCGCAGCACGACGCCGTAGTGGTCCTCGCCGGGCAGGCCCTCGGCGAGTGCCCGCCAGCTGTCGCCGGCGTCCTCGGTGCGGAAGACCCGGCAGCGGCGGCCCGGCGGGATCCGGTCGTCGGCGCCGCCGAGCGGGAACACGTACGCGGTGTCGGCGCGGTGCGGGTGGGCGGCGATCGCGAAGCCGAAGTCGGCGGGCAGGCCGTCGGCGATCGAGCGCCAGCTCTCGCCGCCGTCGTCGCTTCGGTAGACGCCGCCGTGGTTCTGGAGGTACAGCCGGTCCGGGTTCACCGCGTCCCGGGCGATCTTGTGCACGCACTGGCCGAACTCGGGGTACTGGTTCTCCTCCGGCAGGAACTCGGCCCGCAGACCGGTGTTGGAGGGTTCCCAGCTGCCGCCGCCGTCCTTGCTGCGGTAGACACCGCCGCTGGAGACGGCGACCAGCAGCCGTTCCGGGTCGCGCGGGTCGCAGAGCACGGTGTGCAGGCCCTGGCCCCCGTAGCCGGCGCCCCACTCGGTGCGCTGCGGGTGGTCCCACAGCGCTTCGACCAGGGTGAAGCTCTCGCCGCCGTCGGTGGAGCGGAACAGCGCGGCGGGCTCGGTGCCCGCGTAGACCACGCCCGGGGCCTCGGGCCCGGCCGGCTGGAGCTGCCAGACCCGGGTCAGCGAGGCGCCGGTGTGCTCGGGGAAGCGGACGGCCGGGGTGGAGGGCTCGAACCAGCTCGCGCCGAGGTCGTCGGAGCGCCACACCGACGGCCCCCAGTGACTGCTGTCGGCGCCCACCAGGATTCTGGTCCGACCGTCGCGGCGGTCGACGGCGACGGAGTAGATCGCGTTCATCCGGAAGTGCGGCCCGCTGAACTCCCAGTCCAGCCGGTCACGACTGCGTCCGAGGAAGAGGCCCTTCTCGGTCCCGACGGCCAACAGCACTTCGGTCATTGCCACACACCACCCGGTCGGCGAAACGGTCCCCCGCGGACACACCCCTCCCGGGCCAGTGTCCCGCCGTCCGGGGCCCGCCACATCCCGCCGCGCCGCGCCACATCCCGCCGCGCCGAGGTGGGCCGGAGCGGCGCGGCGCCCGGGACGACCGGGCGCCGCACCGCCGGTCGGCGTCAGCCCCGGCAGTCCTCCAGCAGCCGCAGCCAGACCTCGCTGATCGTCGGGTAGGCGGGCACCGCGTGCCACAGCCGGTTGACGGGCACCTCGCCGACCACCGCGATCGTCGCCGAGTGCAGCAGCTCGGAGACGCCGGGGCCGACGAAGGTCGCGCCGACCAGCACGTTCCGGTCCAGGTCGAACACGACCCGGGCCCGGCCGCGGTAGTCGTCGCCGTAGAGCGAGGCGCCGGCGACCGCGCCGAGGTCGTGGTCGATCGCCTTGACCCGCAGGCCGGCCCGTTCGGCGGCGTCCAGGGTCAGGCCGACGGCGGCGACCTCGGGCTGGGTGAAGACCACCTGGGGCGCCCCGGCGCTGTCGGCGGACGCGGCGTGCGCGCCCCAGCGCTCGGTGTCCAACGGGCGCGCCTGGGCGCGGGCGACGATCGCCGCGCCGGTGATCCGCGCCTGGTACTTGCCCTGATGGGTGAGCAGCGCCCGGTGGTTGACGTCCCCGGCGGCATACAGCCACGCGCCGTCGACGCCGAGCACGGTGCAGCTGTCGTCCACGTCGAGCCAGTCACCGGGGTGCAGGCCGACCTGCTCCAGACCGACGTCGGCGGTGCGCGGGGCGCGCCCGGTGGCGTACAGCACCTCGTCCACGGTCAGCCGCCCGCCGTCGCCCAGGGTGAGCGTGACCTCGGACCGGCCCTCGGACCCGTCCTCCGCCGCGTCCGCCGCGTGCCGCTCCAGCGCGGTCACCTCCGTCCCGAACCGGAGGTCCACCCCGAGGTCCCGCAAGCCGTCCGCGACCAGCTCACCGGCGAACGGCTCCGTCCGGGGCAGCAGTCCGGAACCGCGGACCAGCAGCACCACCTCCGAGCCGAGCGCCCGCCAGGCGGTGGCGAGTTCCACGCCGACCACCCCGCCGCCCACGACGGCCAGCCGGCGGGGGACGGCGGGTGCGCCGGTCGCCTCGCGGTTGGTCCACGGCCGGGCGTCGGCCAGTCCGGTCACGTCACGCGGCAGCACCGGGCGGCTCCCGGTGCAGATCGCGACGGCGTGCCGGGCCACCAGCAGCCGCTCGCCGCCGTCCTCCGACTCGACCGTCACCTGCCGCTCGCCGGCCAGCCGGCCGTGGCCCCGCGCCAGTTCGATGCCGGTGTCACGGAGCCACCGCACCTGGCCCTCGTCCTGCCAGTGCGAGGCGAACGAGTCGCGCCGGGCGAGCACGGCCGCCGGGTCCAGCGCGCCGTCGCCGACGGCCTCCCGCGAACCGGCCACCGCACGGGCGTCGGCCAGCGCGGCCACCGGGCGCAGCAGCGCCTTGCTCGGCATGCAGGCCCAGTACGAGCATTCGCCGCCGACCAGTTCGCTCTCCACGATCACCGTGCGCAGCCCGGCGGCGGCGGTCCGGTCGGCGACGTTCTCGCCGGTGGGGCCCGCGCCGATCACGATGACGTCGAACTCCTCGGCGGCGGGGGACTGGGGGGAGGTCATGCGTGCTCCTCGGTGTTCCGGGTCGGTGCGCCCGGCCGGTGTGTCGGGACGGTGCGCTCGGCCGGTACTCCTCCGGTCGGCGCACCGGCGGGGCCGGGGCGGATGTGCCGAGCCCATCCTGCGCCGACCGGACCGCCCGGCGCAGCCGAACACGCGGGCGAAGCCGCCGTCCCGAAACCCTTCACATCCCGGAGGACGCCGTGCCGGGCCCCGACGGCCGTCCCCCGGAGCGCCGGT
Source organism: Kitasatospora sp. NPDC094019 (assembly GCF_044764505.1). NCBI lineage: Bacteria > Bacillati > Actinomycetota > Actinomycetes > Kitasatosporales > Streptomycetaceae > Kitasatospora > Kitasatospora sp. NPDC094019. The sequence goes on along the minus strand of NZ_JBIWIF010000001.1, from coordinate 38,504 downwards.
CCGCGCCCGGTCCGCGCCCGGCCGGAGCCCGGCCGGGCGCGGTGGCCGGGGCCGGCGGCCGGGCGCCGGGCGCTACCCGAGCTCCGCCAACTCCGCGAGCGCCGCCGCCGTTTCGGCCGGCCGGGAGAACATCGGCCAGTGGCCGGTCAGCACCTCGCGCAGCTCCCACTCCGCCCCGCCGAGCGCCGCGAAGTACGGGTGCCCGGCGGCGATCAGTTCCCGGAGCCGGGCGAGCGGGATCGAGCAGGAGACCAGGGCCTTCGGCAGCTTGTCCGCCCCACCGGTCAGCCGCACCGGCTCGTAGAACGTCCCGGCCGGCTGGGCCGTCGCCCGCTCGCGGAACCGTGCCAGCCCGGCCTCGTCGATCCCCTCCACCGAGGTGCCGTCGGAGGCCAGCACCTCCCAGGACGGCAGTGGCAGCCACCGGCCGTCCACCAGCGTGGCCTCCAGGGTGGCGCGGTAGGCCGGCTCCCAGAGGTCCGCGAGCGCGGCACCGTCGGCGAGCGGGCCGGAGTCGACGTAGACCACCCGCCGGATCCGCTCCGGCACCCGGTCGGCCGCGCCGGACACGGCGATGGTGCCGCCGCTGTGGGCGACCAGGACCACGTCCCGGAGGTCCTCGCGCACCAACAGCTCGGTGAGGTCGGCGATCTGGGCCTCGGCGCCGGTCTCCGGCGTGGCCTCCGCGGCCCGTTCGGCGAGCCCGGGCAGGGTCACCGCGTGCACGGTGTGGCCCGCGGCGCGCAGGGGCTCGGCCACTTCCTCCCAGGCCCAGCCGCCGAGCCAGAAACCGGGGACGAGTACGAAGGTGCTCATGATGGAACGGTCCTCTCCTGGAATGCCTGTGCCTGTGCCTGGGCCTGCGCCGGGACCGGACCCGGTCCTGACCGTCGTCCGGGCCGCCCGCCGTGTCTCCGACCTTAGAATGGCAACAGGACAGAACTCGACCGGATTTGCGGCCGCTTCGGCGACCGGGTGATCGACCCGGCAGATCGGCCACCGGTCACTGGTCGCCGGTCGCCGGTCGCCCCGCCGAGCGGCAGGGCCGGAGCGAACCAGGAGCGAACAGGAGCGGAGCACCGTGGACCACCCGGTCAGCCGCATCCTCGTCCTGCTCGAACTGCTCCAGGCCAGCCCCGGCCTCACCGGCCCCGACCTCGCCGAGCGGTTGGGGGTCGACGTCCGCACCGTGCGCCGCTACGCGGCCCGGCTCGCCGAACTCGGCATCCCGGTCCAGGCCGACCGAGGCCGCTACGGCGGGTACCGGCTGCTGCCCGGATACCGGCTGCCGCCGCTGATGCTCACCGGGGACGAGGCCGCCTCGGTGGTGCTCGGTCTGCTGTCCGGCCGCCGGTCCGGACTGTCGGTGGGGGAGCAGGCCGGTGACTCGGCCCTCGCCAAGATCCGGCGGGTGCTGCCGACGGCGCTGCGCGACCAGATCGCGGCCGTCGAGCAGACCCTCGGACTGACCGCCGCGCCCGCCACCGGCCCCACCCCGGCCGCCCCGGCGCTGTTCACGCTCGCCGAGGCGGCGCGCCGCGGCCGCCGGGTCCGGCTCGACTACCGGGACCGCGCCGGGACGTCCAGTGAACGCGAGTTCGACCCCTACGGGCTGGTCTTCCACTCGGGCCGCTGGTACACCACGGGGCTGGACCACCGCAGCGGCGAGCAGCGGACCTTCCGGCTGGACCGGATCCGCTCCGTCCGCCCGGGCGAGGCCGGCTTCGAACCGCCCGCGGACGTCGACCCGGTGCGGCGGGTCCTGGAATCGCTCGCCTCGGTGCCGTGGCGGCACGAGGTCGAGGTCGTGCTGACCATCGGCCTGGACGAGGCCCGCCTGCGCATCCCGCCCACCGTCGGCACGGTCACCGCGACCGAGGACGGCAGGGTGCTGCTCCGCGCCCGGGCCGAGCGGCTCGACGGCATGGCCGTACTGCTCGCCGGCCTCGGCCGGCCCTTCACGGTCCGCCGCCCCGCCGCCCTGCGGGACGAGGTCCGCGCGCTGGCCGTCCGGCTCGCGGACTGGGCGGACGCCGGACCGGCCGACGGGTGAGCGCCGCGCCCGCGCCGCCCGCTCCGGGGCCCGCAGAACGCGCGACGGCGGGCTCCGGAGTGGACGAACCACCCCGGAGCCCGCCGTACCGACGACCGGACGTCAGCTCTTCGGCGCGCCGTTCTGCTCCGACGCCACCTGCCGCTTGACCTCGTCCATGTCCAGCTTCCTGGCCTGGCCGATCAGATCCTCGAACACCGGCTCGGGCAGCGCACCGGCCTGGGAGAACACGAGCACGCCCTCCCGGATGATCGCCAGCGTGGGGATCGACTGGATCCCGAACGCCGCGGCGAGCTCCTGCTGCGCCTCCGTGTCGACCTTGGCGAACACGAGGTCCTGGTGACGCTCGGCGGCCTTCTCGAAGACCGGCGCGAACTGGCGGCACGGGCCGCACCAGCCCGCCCAGAAGTCGATGAGGACGAAATCCTTGCCGCCCTCACCAGGGACGATCTCGTCGAAGTTCTCCTTGGTCAGCTCGACCGTGCTGCTCATCTCGCGATTCCTGCCCTTCCGGTGGTGGCGGTCAAGGCCATCTGCCCCCCACAACGGCTGCTGTCCGCGCGCTATTCCGCGGACCCTACCGCGCGGTTCGTCGAACGGAAGCGCTCCCCCGTCCGTACCGGAGGGTGTCCGGCACCGACGTGCCCACGCACCGACCGGGGAGCGGTCACCATGCGCAACACCCGCCGTACCAGTTCCAGCACCACCGGCACCGGCACCGGCACCATCAGCAGTGCCAGGCCCCGGGGCCCGGCCCGTCCCGGCCGCGGGTCCGGGCGCCTCGCCGTGCTCGCCGCCGCCGGTCTGGCCGCCGCCGCCCTGGTCGCGGGCTGCGGCTCGTCCACCTCCTCCTCCGGCGGCTCGCCGCCCGCCAATCCGCCCGCGTCCTCCTCCGCGCCCGCCGTCCCCGGCGCGTCCGCCACCCTGCGGACCACCACCGACCCCCGGCTCGGCACCATCGTCACCGACAGCGCCGGCTTCACCCTCTACCGCTTCGACAAGGACAGCGCCACCCCGTCCACCGCCACCTGCGCCGGCGACTGCGCCGCCCTCTGGCCGCCCGCCACGGCCGACGGCGCGGCACCCACCGTCAACGGCGTCGACGCCAAGCTGGTCGGCACCGTCACCCGGGCCGACGGCGGCAAGCAGCTCACCCTCGCGGGTTGGCCGCTCTACCGCTACGCCCCCGACACGAACCCCGGCGACACCAAGGGTCAGGGTGTCCAGGGCGTCTGGTTCGCGGTGACCCCCGCCGGCGACCGGGCCGCCGCCACCTCGGGCGGCTCCGGTTACTGAGCCCGACGGGCCGCCGCCCGCACTCGACCCGGAGGCACCGGTGCGCAAGGATGTGATGGTGACCGAGGAGCCTCCCGGTGGCGGCCGCCCGGCCGCGCGGAGCGCGCCGGCACCGGACGAGGAGCTGATGCGGGCCCTCTACCGCGAGCACGCCGGGCCCCTGCTCGGCTTCGTGCTCCACCTCGTCGCCGGGGACCGCCAACGCGCCGAGGACGTCGTGCAGGAGACCCTGATGCGGGCCTGGCGCAACCTCCACCGGCTCGACCCGGCGACCGGGTCGCTGCGTCCCTGGCTGGCCACCGTCGCCCGGCGGATCGTCATCGACGGACACCGTGCCGCGCTCGCCCGCCCGCGCGAAGTGGACCCGGCGCCGCTGGAGTTGCTTCCCGCCGCGGACGAACTCGACCGCGCACTGAGGATGATGACGGTGGCCGACGCCCTCGGCGACCTCTCGCCCGCGCACCGGGAGGTCGTCGTGGAGACGTACTTCAAGGGCCTGACCGCGACCGAGGCGGCCGCCGAACTCGGCATCCCCGCAGGCACTGTGCGCTCGCGGCTGTACTACGCGCTGCGCGCGCTCAGACTCGCACTGGAGGAACGGGGCGTGACACCATGACACCGCCCGAGCCCGGCCCCGCGCCGTCCGTGCACCTCGACGTCGCCGCCTACGCCCTCGGCGTGCTGGACCCGATCGAACACGCCGCCTTCGAGGCCCATCTGGCCGCCGGCTGCCCGCGGTGCGCCCGGCAACTGGCCGAACTCACCCCCGTCGGGACCCTGCTGGCCGAGTACGCGGCCGACGGCGACCCGGCCGACCCGGTGCCGGAGCCGGACCCCGCGCTGCTCGACCGGCTGGTGGCGCAGGCCGGGGCGGTCCGCCGCCGGGGCCGGAGCCGGCGGCTGGCGCTGGTCGTCGTGGCCTGCGCCGCGGTACTGGCCGGACCGGCGGTCACCGCCGCCGTCGTCACCGCCGACTCCCCGCCCGCGGCGGTCGCCACGGCCGCCGCCCACCGGTTCACGGGGACGGACCCCGCGACCGGCGCCCACGCCGTCGTCGGCGTCGACGCCGCGCCCTGGGGCAGCCGGGTCACTCTCGAACTCTCCGGCGTCCCCGGCCCGCTCACCTGCGACCTGGTCGCCGTCTCCGGTACCGGCGCCCGGCAGACGGTGACCACCTGGAGCGTCCCCGCCACCGGCTACACCACCGCCGCCCTCCGCACCACCGGCGGCACCGCCCTCCCCCCCACCACCATCGACCACTTCGAGATCCGCACCCTCGACACGAACACCCTCCTCCTCACCATCCCCACCCACACCCCCTGACTCGAAGCCCGCCCCACGCCTGCACCCATGTCGAGCCCCACAGGAAGTCGACGTCGCCGACTTCCAACACCACCGCAGCGGCCCGGCCGGACGACTGCTCTCCTGGGAAGCCCCTCCTCCGACACCTCTGCCAGCCCGGCGAGTGGCGCTTCCGCCGTTGGCGTGGGAAGTCGACGACATCGACTTCCCACGCGGCCTCCGGTCTCGGCTCACCATGGGATTCTGGACTTCCCCGCCCTCCAGGTGATCCCGCCCGCCGCCGGAAGTCGATGTCGTCGACTTCCAGCGCGGCCCCAGCTCCCGTCCACCCCCCTGGCCGCCCGGCCGCCGCCCACCCTCCGGGGCCGGCCGCCGATCATCCGGGCGCTACTGCTGTCCGTAGTGGGAAGTCGACGCCGCTGACTTCCCACGCCGACCCCAGGCCCTACCCGTGCCCCCCCCTGGCGCAGACTGCCGCCGCCACCAGCCCCCGGATCCGGCCCCTCTGTGATCCGTCCCCGGACGGCGGCGCCGCCGACTTCCGGCGTGACGCCGTGCTCCTTCGGCGCTCTCGGGCCGCCCCGGTGAGGGCGGGGCGGTCGAATTCCGGTGGTGGAAGTGACGCTTCCGGTGTTGGCGCAGGAAGTCGGTGTCGCCGACGTCCTGCGCCGAATCGTGTGGGCTCCACGGTGCCGTTCGGCCACTCGACGAGGGCAAGTCCTAGTGGGTCGCCCGGGTCGCCCGGGTGGCGAGGTGGGTGAGGGTGCGGGCGCAGTGGCGGGCGAAGAGGTGCTGGGCGAGGGGGAGGAGGGGGCCGGCGAGGCGTGCGTACCAGCGTCGGGGGCGGCTGAAGGCGTTCACCGTGAACCAGACCGATCCGTCCGCCGCCAGTTCCACCAGGAAGGTCTCCTCGCCCAGTGCGAAGTGCCCCCGGCGGGTGCCGTAGGTGAAGCCGTAACGGTCGGGGTCCCCGTCGGGGGTGCTCCAGACCACCCGGCACGGGGCGCCGGCCCGGAGCGGGCCGAGGCCGACGGCGCACTGGACGGCGACGCCGCGCGTGGCCCGGTCGGCGTCGGCGGTGATCCGGACGCCGGCTGCCCGGTGCATCCGCCAGCCCAGTACGGCCGTCCCGGCGGCGTCGAGGGCGGCGCGGCCGTGGCCGAGCAGGGCGCGGTGACGGAGGTGGTTGTAGCCGGCCGGCAGCGGGGCGTCGACGTCGGTGCTGGCGCCGACCTCGGGGTAGTTGAGGTCGTCCAGCGGTGCGGCGGCGTTCATCGGAGGGTCTCCTGCGGGATCGAAAGGATCGAGGGGCTGGACGGACTCGACGGCGTCGACGGGACCGGCGCGCGGGCGAGCCGGCGCCAGGCGAGCAGCGAGCAGAGCGCGAAACCGAGGGCGTTGCCGACGCCGTGGGTGGCGGCCATCCAGCCGAGGGTGGGGTGGGGGATGCCGCTGGCCTCACCGAGCGCCCACCACAGCGCGAGCAGCATGGTGACGGCGAGGACGGCCGCCGAGACGCCGAGCAGCACGGGTGTGCCGGTGAACCGCGGCACGTCGTCGCCGTCCTCGGCCCGGGGGCGCAGGTCGCGCCAGGTGAGCAGGCCGACCAGCCACATGCCGACGGTGAGGACGGCGGCGCCGACGAGTTCGGCCCAGTCGCCGACGAAGTAGCCGCCGAGCACGAGCAGAGTGCCGGTCGGCACGCTGAGCGCGGCCCATCGGGCGCCGGGGCGGCCGGGGAGGGCGCGGCAGACGAGTCCGGCGACGAGCGCCGCGGTGAACCCGGCGTAGTGGAAGTGCGGGACGGTCAGGGCCAGGATGTCGAGGTCGAAGCCGAACAGCTCGTGCCCGGAGCGCTCGGCGACCAGGGCGAGTCCGGCGACCGAGGGCATGGCCAGCGCGGTGAGGACGGCGATCTCGGGCGGGGCGAGGGAGCGGGTTCGGGCCAGTCGCAGCGGGGCGTGGGCGGCGACGGCCAGGGTGCCGAGGGCGTAGCAGGTGGCGGTGGCGGTGGCGAACGGCCCTCGTGGCAGCCACAGGGACAGGGCCCCGGGGACGGCGGCGAGCGGCCAGAGGCGGCGCAGGCGGGCGAGCCCCGGTTCGTCGATCAGCGCGAGTCCGAGGGGGACCACCGCGCCCATGCCGAGCAGGACCAGGAGGTCGACCAGTTCGGTGGTACCTCTGCCCATGATGGTCACGGCTTCCTTGAACGTGTTCAAACTTCCCTTGCGCGCCGACTCTACGCGGGGGATTGAACGTGTTCAAGTTCCATCCTTCCCGGTCCGCGGTGCCGCCTGCCCTGGTGTTCGGGAAGGGCACGGCGCACCCTGGAGGGGTAGGAGGGGTGACCGGACGAGGAGCGACCGCCGGAGGTGATCCGCCATGCAGACTCTTGTCGGTTGGCACATCGAGATGGAGTTCCGCGAGGAGGGACCGCGGACGGCCGCGGCCGCACTGCTGAGGTTGGGCGACGGGTCGGAGCTGCGCGCGCACGGCTGTACCAGCCGGCACCCCTCCGACCCGGAACAGCTCAGGGTCGGTGAGGAGATCGCCGCCGCGCGGGCACTCAACGACCTCGCCTCGCAGTTGCTCACCAAGGCCCACGGTGAGATCCAGCAGGTCGGCCCGATCCCTACCCACCCGCTGTCGTGACGCCCTCGGAGGGTGCCGCGGGGCCGGTCTCCCACCGGGCGCGCATCCCGCTGATCTGCCCGAGGTGCGGGAAGGAGCAGCGGGTGGTGCCGGGCGGGCCGGGCCGCGCGGTCAGGGTGGTGCACGCCGGGACCGGCCAGGAGGCATGCGAGCCGGGAGACCTCGCCCGTGCCCCGGGCGACGACACGGCCTGAGCCCGTCCGCGCCGACCGCTCCGGTCCGGGCGGGACGGGGCCGGGTGCGCCGTCAGTTCGGGCAGTACGTGGTCGGCGCCTGCCACTCGGGCCCGATCAGCCGCCGTTCCAGCTCGTTGAGCGTGATCCGGATGCCGACCGTCCCGGCCAGTCCCAGCCGCATCCGGCTGCGGGCCAGTACCAGGAACGCCGTCAGACCGTACTTGTTGATCAGTGACGCGCGGTAGCGGGCGGTGGCGTCCTCGTCGCAGACGGCGGCGCGGGCCGGGAGCTGCGCGCCGGTCGGGCGGCCGTGCGCGTCGCAGGGGCCGACCAGCACCTTGGGGTGGCGGCGGATCCGTTCGGCCTCGCCGGAGTGGGCGGGCGTCCAGATGCCGAGTGCGGTGCCGTCGGCGACGACCCAGCTCTGCGAGTGGACCTGGCGGCCGTCCTCGCCGTAGGTGGTGAGCAGGAGGTATCTGCTGTCGGCCAACTGGTCGGTACGGTCGTGCACGGTGTCCTCCCTGTCCGGTCCGGCGGGTGGTCGTCGCGGCCGGGGCGGCCGGTGTGCTCTCGGCGCCGCACCGGGGCGTGCCGCGCGGGCGTGCGGCGAGGTGCGGTGAGGCGTGGTGCTCGGGGGCCGACGGTCAGGGGGTGCCCCGCCGTACGAACCACGGGACAGCCTGGCGCGGGTCCGGTCAAGGACCCCGGCCGGGCGGGCCACTCCATTGTCGTCCAGGGCGGCCGCCGATTCGAGGGCTCGGGGCGGTCCGCCATCGGCGGGCCGGTGCGTTCCGCGGACGCGAGCGGGGCGTGCGGAGCCGTGTGCGCGCCGGTCCCGGGGCCCGTGACCGGAGCCGCCGCCGTCGGCCGACGAGGGGGAATCCCACCCGGACGGCGTACGGGCGCGGGCGACGGCGTGCGCCCTGGACCTCGCGGTCGCTCTCGGCGGGGCACCTCGGAGGGGCGACCACCCCGGAAGGCGGCCCCTGGAAAACGGCGAGCGGCCCGCCCGGTGTCGTGTAGACACCGGGCGGACCGCTCCGCACCGTCGCGTGTACCCCGCGAGGGTCAGTGCACCAGCACCGGCACCTCGTTGGCGTCCACCGCGCCCGCACCCTCGCCGGCGGTGCCGGTCCCGGGGCGACCGGCGTTGATCAGGACGAAGGCCAGCACGGCCGCCAGCGCCAGGATCCCGAAGGACCACCAGATCGCGGTCGAGAAGCCGTGCACCATGCCCCCGAACTGCACCGCCTTGGCGGCGGCCGGGCTGGTGGCCTCGCCGGCGTGGGCCGCCAGCCAGGTGGTGGTGGCGCTGGCCGCGATGGTGTTCAGCAGCGCGGTGCCGATGGCGCCGCCGACCTGCTGCGAGGTGTTGACCATGGCGGAGGCCACGCCCGCGTCGCGCGGCTGGACGCCGTGCGTGGCGAGGCTCATCGCCGGCATGAACGCGGTGCCCATGCCGAGGCCCATCAGGACCAGACCGGGCAGGATCAGCGCCGGGTAGGAGGTGTCCAGGTCGATCTGGGTCAGGATCAGCATGCCGACCGAGGCCAGCAGGAAGCCGGGAGCCATCAGGTACCGCGCCGGGACGCGGGTCATCAGGCGGGCGCCGATCTGGGTGGAGCCGGTGATCATGCCCGCCACCATCGGCAGGAAGGCCACGCCGGTCAGCACCGGGCTGTAGTCGAGCACGATCTGCAGGTAGTAGGTCAGGAAGAGGAAGAGGCCGAACATGCCGATCACGGCCAGGCCCAGCGACAGGTAGACCCCGCCGCGGTTGCGGTCCAGCAGGACGCGCAGCGGCAGCAGCGGCGCCTTGACCTTGCTCTCGACCAGGACGAACGCGGCCAGCAGCACGGCGGCGCCGATGAACAGGCCGATCGTCACGCCCGAGCTCCAGCCGTCCGACTCGGCCCGGGTGAAGCCGTAGACCAGCGCGACCAGACCGGTGGTGACCAGCAGCACGCCGGGCACGTCGAGCCGGTTGCGGTTGCGGCCCTCGGCGGGCTCGCGGATCACCATGACGGCGCCGACGGCGGCGATCACGGCGAACGGGATGTTGACGAAGAAGGTCCAGCGCCAGTTCATGTACTCGGTGAGCAGGCCGCCGAGGATCAGACCGATCGCACCGCCACCACCGGCGATGGCGCCGTAGATGCCGAACGCCTTGGCGCGCTCCTTGGCCTCGGTGAACATGACCGCCAGCAGCGAGAGCGCGGCCGGGGCGAGCAGGGCGCCGAAGACGCCCTGGAGGGCGCGGGCGCCGAGCAGCATCGCGGTGTTGGCGGCGGCGCCGCCGAGCGCGGAGGCCAGCGCGAAGCCGGTCAGACCGACGATGAAGGTGCGCTTGCGCCCCCACAGGTCCGCCACCCGGCCGCCGAACAGCAGCAGTCCGCCGAAGGCCAGCGCGTACGCGGTGATCACCCACTGGCGGTTGCCGTCGGTGATGCCGAGGTCCTTCTGGGCGGACGGCAGCGCGATGTTCACGATGGTGGCGTCCAGGACGACCATCAGCTGCGCGAGGCCGATGAATATCAGGGCCTTCCAGCGCCTCGGATCAGGCTGGACGGCGGGCAGGGCGTCGGTTTTTGACATGGAGGTACTCACTTCACGGTGCGAGGTGTGCGGTGGGCGTGCGGGTGGAGCAAGGGACAACTGGTTAAGGGGAGGAGAACATCGGCGGACGCGTCGGGTCAGTGGTCGCCGTGGAAGTCCTCGAAGGTCGCGGCCCGGCCGGGCAGTGTCGAACGGGCGGGCGCCCGCATACCGTCCAGGAACAGTTGCAGGTGCCGGTGGACGAATCCCTCCAGGATGTGGCACGAGGTGCCCGGCAGCGGGCGGGTCAGCTGGCTGAGCGCGATGAACAGGTCACCGTGGGCGACGTCGGGACGGATCTCGCCCGCCGCCTTCGCCCGCTCCAGCAGATTGCCGACGACCAGCATCAGGCGCTCGCGTGCCTCCGCCAGGTCGGGATCGTTCAGGTCCACCTGGTTGGTGAGCATCGGGCAGAGCGCGCCGACCTTCTCGTCGACCGTCTCGTGGGCGAACCGCTCCAGGGCGTCGAACGGGCCGGAAGCCTCGACGGCGGCCCGCTCGGCGATCGCCACGATGCGGTTCTTGACGAGCAGGGCCACCTCGCGGATCAGTGCCGCTCTGGTGGGGAAGTTCCGGTAGAGCGTAGCGTTTCCGACGCCTGCCCGCTTCGCAATTTCGTCCAGCGGCGCCTCGGCGCCGTGCTGGACGAACGCGTCCCGGGCCGCCAGCACGATCCGCTCACGGTTACGGCTCGCGTCCGCCCGCAGTCGGGGCGTGCGGGCCGGCTCCGCGGTCCGGGTCGGGTGGGTGGCGGCGGTGCTCACGGGTGGTCCTTCCGAAGCATACAAGTTCCGGGGAGAGAGTCCCCGCTTAGTCCTACGAAGGGCTAAACGGGGAATCGCTCCCCGGAAATTTCACGCTTCCGTGTGACCTGCGTCACATTACGGTCCGTGTACTGGACATGGCGCCATCGTCACCTCCGGCCGGGCCGCCATCGCCCTCCGTCGCCCGGGTCACCCGATCGCGGCCCGGGCCGGCCCGGAAGTGGTGCGGGGGTCGGCGTCCGGCCCGGTGCGGGCGGGCCGGTGCAGCGGGATCTCGAAGTGGACGGTGGCCACGCCGGGTCCGTGCTCGCCGCTCGGGCGGGCGTCGTGGACCTCCTCGGCGAGGCTGCGCCAGAACGGCTCGGCGCCGGGGACATCCGTGTTGGTGTGCAGGTAGAGCCTCCGGTAGCCACCCTCGGCGGCGGCGAACGCGCGAGCGCGGTGGACGAGTTCGCGGGCCAGGCCGTGCCGCCGGTGCTCGGTCCGGACGTACACCCGGAGCAGCTGGGCGGTGGTCCCCGAGGGGTAGCGCTCGGCGATCTCGCGCGGGTGCGGCGGGTGGGCCGGTCCGGTGGAGTGCAGCGCGGTGGTGGCGACGACCTCGTCCGCCCGGACGGCGACCAGCAGGGCGTGCCGGGGGTGGTCCAGGTAGTGCCCCTGGAGGTCGACCACGTCGGCGTGCCAGGCGGGCACGTAGCCGTAGCCGAATTCGCGGTAGAAGGTGTCGAGGATCAACCGGCGCGCCCCGGGTACGTCCTTCGGTAGGGCATGGCGGATGACATAAGGGAGTTGACGGTGCATCAGATTTCTCCGACCGGAGCTGGGGCGGGAGGGTGGTGGTCAGCGTACATGAAAACCACTTTCATCTGACGCGTTGACGGCCGCGCGGTCCGGCGCGTTGAAAATGAAAACGAATCCCGTTACCGTCCTGCCTGTCCGCCGATCGTCGAGTCCGTCGAAGGGGAGAACCGTGGCGCATCTGTTGGTGATCGAGAGCTGGGTCGGCTCCATGAGCAGGTTGCTGCCGAGGGCGCTGGGGGAGAGCGGCCACCGCTTCACCTTCCTCACCCGCGACCTGCACCACTATCTGCGCGCCGCCCCCGTCGACGGCCCGCACCCGCTGCTCGCGGCGGAGAACATCCTCACCGTCGACACCAACGACCCGACCGTGCTGCTCCCGTACGCGGAGAGGCTGCACGGGCTGCTCGGCTTCGACGGAGTGCTCTCCTCCTGCGACTACTACCTCCCCCAGGTCGCCCGGGTGGCCCGTCGGCTCGGCCTGCCCGGGGCCGAGCCCGACGCGGTCGCGGCCGCCTGCCGCAAGGACCTCACCCGCCGGAAGCTCGCCGAGGCCGGCGTCCCCGGGCCCGCGTACGCGCTCTGCGCCGACCGGGGGCAGGCCCGGGCCGCCGCCCGGGCGATCGGCTACCCGCTGGTGGTCAAGCCGGTCGACCTGTGCGCCGGGATGTTCGTCCGGGAGGTCGTCGACGAGACCGAACTCCTGGTGGCGATCCGGGCCCTGGAGGCGTTCCCGGTCAACGCGCGCGGCCAGCGCCGGGAGCCGGCCGTACTGCTGGAGGAGTTGCTCACCGGGCCCGAGGTCAGCGTCGAGACGGTGTCGGCGGGCGGTGCCGCGCACGTCGTCGGGATCACCGACAAGAGCGTCGGCGGGGCGCCCGCGTTCGTCGAGACCGGGCACATGTTCCCGGCCGCCCTGGAGCCGGCCGAGGCCCGGGCGGCCGCCGGAACGGCCCTGGCCGCGTTGGCGGCGCTCGGACTGGACCAGGTCGTCGCGCACACCGAGATCAAACTGACGCCGACCGGGCCCCGGGTGGTCGAGGTCAATCCGCGACCGGCCGGCAACCGGATCACCGAGCTGGTCCGGCGGGTCACCGGGATCGACCTGGCCGCCGCCGCCGTCGACGTCGCCCTCGGCCGCCGGCCGGACCTGGCCGTCCACCCGACCGGGGTGACCAGCGCGGCGATCGCCTTCCTCGTCCCCGAGGGCGGGCAGGCCGGGCTGCTGGACGGCTTCGACGGCGAGGAGGCGGTGCGGCGCGACCCGGCGGTGGTCGAACTCGCGCTCGCCGGGGCGGGCCGCGAGGTGCGGCCGGCGACCAGCAACAACGAGTACCTCGGGCACGTCATGACCGCCGACAGCCTGGGCGCCGGGGCGAGAGGCGCGGCCGAACGGTTGCTGGCCGGGCTCACCCCGCGCCTCACGGCGGCCACGGGCAGTGCCGAGGTCTCCGGGGGTGCCGGGGGTGCCGACGCCGCCGAGGCCGCCGCCGGGCCCGCACCCGCAGGAGTGCCCGCATGACCGCCCCCGCCGTCCTGACCGCCCCCGCCGTCCTGGCCGGCCCTCCCGCCGCCACCGGCCCCGGCGTCCCCCCGAGCGTCGGCACCCCCGCGCTCGACCTGATCACCGGGCGGGCCCGTACGGGGGCGTACGGGCCCGACCCGGCCTCCCTGCGGATCGCGCTCGCCTTCACCACCGCGCAGGCCGTCCGGCACGCCGGCCGTGCCCGCGGCTACCGCAACGAGGTGCTCAGCCTGCGGCTCGGCGCCGCCGTCGGCTCCTGCGCCGTCGAACCGGGTGAACTCCCCGCCGACACGCTCACCGACTGCGTCGGCGCCACCGTCGACGAGCTGCTCGACCACCCCCGCACCGCCGTCCGGGTCGCCGCGCTGGACGCCTACCTCGGCCACTGCCGCCCGCACGGACCGGCCGCGGGCGCCCGCCCGGTCCCGCTGCCCGCCGGCTCCTCGCTGGCGAAGTCCCGGGCCCGCGCCGCCGCCGTGGTGCGGCTGCTGCCGCTCGCGGACGTCCGCCGGGTACTGGTCGTCGGCGTCGTCAACTCGCTCCTGGAGCAGCTCCGTTCGCGCGGGCTCGGGTACGTCCCGTGCGACCTCAAGGGCGGCGTCACCGAGTGGGACGAACCGGTGCGCACCGACGCCCTGGCCCAGCTCGACGACTGCGACGCCGTACTCGCCTCCGGCATGACCCTGGGCAACGGCTCGCTCGATCCGCTGCTCGCGCACGCCCGCGCCACCGGCAAGCCCCTGGCGCTGTTCGCCCAGACCGGCAGCGCGGTGCTGCCCCGGTTGCTGGGGGACGGGGTCAGCGCCGTCAGCGCCGAGCCCTACCCCTTCTTCTGGCTCGACGGCGGCCCCTCCGTGCTCCACCTCTACGGCGGCCGGTCCGGCCGAGGAGGTGCGGCGCGGTGACCGCCCTGCTCGACTCCGGTGCGGCGCTGGGCAATCCGGACCTGCTGCCGCTGCTCGGCGGCACCCCGCTGGCCCGGATCACCACCCCGCTGCCGCACCCGCACCCCGGCTTCTGGGCCAAGCTGGAGGGGCTGGGCGCGGGCGGCATGAAGGCCCGCTCGGCCGTCGCGATGCTGCGCGGCGCCCAGGCGCGCGGTGAACTCCGCCCCGGTGCCACGGTGGTGGAGTCCACCTCGGGCACCATGGGGGTCGGCCTGGCCTTCGCCGGGCAGGCTCTCGGACATCCGGTCGTGCTGGTGGGTGACAGCGAACTCGAACCGTCCATGCGGCAGTTGCTGCGCGCCTACGGTGCCCGGCTGGAGCTGGTCGAGCGGCCGGCCCGGCACGGCGGCTGGCAGGCGGCCCGGCTCGCCCGGCTCCGCGCCGTGCTCGACCGGTTGCCCGGCGCCTACTGGCCCGACCAGTACAACAACCCCGACAACGCGGCCGGTTACCGGGCGATGGCCCAGGAGATCACCACCGAGCTCGATCGGCTCGACGTGCTGGTGTGCAGTGTCGGCACCGGCGGGCACAGCGCGGGGCTCGCCGAGGCGCTGCGCCGCCACTGGCCCCGGCTGCGGATCATCGGCGTCGACTCCGTCGGATCCACCATCTTCGGCCAGCCCGCCCGGCCCCGGCTGATGCGCGGCCTCGGCAGCTCGATCCACCCGCGCAACGTCGCCCACCAGGCGTTCGACGAGGTGCACTGGGTCGGGCCCGCCGAGGCGGTGGACGCCTGCCGACGGCTGGCCCGGGGTGCGTTCGTCAGCGGTGGCTGGTCCACCGGCGCGGTCGCCCTGGTCGCGGCCTGGGCCGCCCGGGTCCATCCGGGCGCGGCCGTCGCCACCGTGTTCCCCGACGGCCCGCACCGCTATCTGGGCACGGTGTACGACGACGCGTTCTGCCGGCGGCACGGCCTGGACGCCGAGCGGGCGGCGGCGCGCCCGGTCGAGATCCCGCACCCGGCGGCTGTCGAGGTCACCGGCTGGGCCCGCTGCCGCACCGACCGGACGGCACTCGCCACCGTCCCGGCCACCGGCACCGCCATCGCGGCCGCCACCGCCACCGCCACAGCTGCCGTCCCCGCCCCGGCCGCCGCCGGGCCCGCCCGCACCGAGGAGGACCGATGAGGGTCGACCTGCGCACCGAACGGCTCCGCCTGGCCACGCCCCTGCGCATCTCCCGCTCGGTGACCACCGAGCGGGACGCCGTCCGGTTGGCCCTCGGCCACGGCGGGCTGACCGGCCACGGCGAGGTGGTCAGCAGCGTCCACCTGGGCCTGCCCACGCACCGGATCCACCACGAACTCGCCCTCCTGCGACCGGTGCTGGAACGCCACCAGGACCCCGAGCAGGCACTCGCCGACCTCTGCTCCGGCGCGGCCCCGTTCGCGCCGCTGCCGGCCGGTGTGCTGGCCGCCGTCGAGGCCGCGCTGCTGGACCTGGTCGGCAAGCGGGCCGGTGAACCCGTCCACCGCCTCCTCGGCCGGGCCGACCCCGTCGCCGCCGTCACCGCCCGCACCATCGGCATCGAGCCGCCCGCCCGCGCCGCCGTCCAGGCCGCCCGGCTCGCCGACGCGGGCTTCACCGTGCTCAAGATCAAGGTCGGCGGCGCCGACCCCGGTCTCGACCTGGTCCGGGTCCAGGCCGTCCACGAGGCCGCCCCCGGGGCCCGGCTGCTGCTCGACCCCAACGGCGCCTGGACCCCGGCGGAGGCCCTCCGGCTGCTGCCCGCCTTCGCCGCCACCGGGGTCGAGGCGGTCGAGCAGCCGATCGCCCCGGGCGACCCCGACGCGCTCGCCGCCGTCGCCGAACGCTCACCGATCCCGGTGATCGCCGACGAGGACGCCGTCGACCACGAGGACGCGTGCCGGCTCGCCGGGCGGGTCCACGGCGTCAACCTCAAACTCGCCAAGTGCGGCGGGGTCCACCAGGTGCTGCGCATCGCGGAGGCCCTGCGCGGCAGCGGCACCGAGCTGATGCTCGGCTGCCTGGTGGCGAGTTCGCTCGGCATCGCGCCCGCCGTCCACCTCGCCGACCGGGCCCGCTGGCTCGACCTCGACGGCCATCTGCTGCTCGACCACGACCCGTGGCAGGGCATCGGCGGAGCCGACGGCACCGTCCGCACCCCGGACCGGGCCGGCCTCGGCGTGCTGCCCGCCCCCGCCCGTCCCGCCTCCGCGCGCTCCGTCCCCGACCGTCCGGTCCCCGACCGCCCCGCTCCCGCGCGCCCCGTCCCGGGCCGGCCCGCCGCCCGCTGCGAGGCCCGATGAGCCGCCGCCCGGCCCCGCCGACTCCCGCCGAGGCCCACCGGAACCTGCTCACCGACCGTCCCGAGCTCTACGAACTCCGCTTTCCCGACCCGGAGTCCACTGCCGCCCGCTGGGCCGGGGCGGTGCTCTCCGCCCACGGCGCCGGACCCGAGGTGCTCGACCTCGGCTGCGGCACCGGCCGGGACGCGGGGTGGCTGCACCGCGTCGCCGGGCGCGCCGTCACCGGTCTGGACAGCTCCGGGGCGATGATCGCCCACGCCCGCTCCCGGCACCCCGGGCCGGACTACCACGTCGGCGACATGAGGGACTTCACCCTGCCGGGGCGGTTCGACGCGGTGCTCTGCCTGGACAGCGCGCTGCTCCACTGCCACACCAACGAGGACCTCGACGCCTGCTTCGACCGGGTCCGCCACCATCTGCGCCCCGGCGGGCTGCTGGTGGCCGAGATGCGCAACGGCGCCTTCTTCCTCGGCCGTACCGAGCTCCTCGACGCGCCGAGGCTGGACAGCTTCACCCACGACGGCGTCACGCTCACCTCGCGCACCGTGCTGTGGATCGACCGGGCCGCCCAGCTCCTGCGCCGCACCCGGAGCTGGGCCGCCGACGACGGCGCCCCGCCGTTCGAGCAGCACTCCGCCTGGCGGCTGCTCTTCCCCCAGGAACTGCGCCACCTGCTCGCCCGGCACGGCTTCACCGTCCTCGCGCTGAACGACGGGCCCGGCCCGCGCACCGAACCGCCCTGGACGGACGGCGACCGGCCCGCCGACCGCGCGGACACCGCCGACGGCGACCGGCTGCACCTGGTCGCCCGGCTCGAACCCGCGGTCATCAAGGAGGGCCGACCCCGGGCAAGTTGACGCCGTGGGCCGCTGTCCGCCCGCCCGCCGCTCCGGGGGTGCCCCGAGGGAGCACCCCCGGGGCACCCCCGGGCCGCCTCGGCGGATCGCCCGTTCGGGTGACAGAGGGGACGGCGGGCCGCGACACCCGGTCCGTGTCGGGTCCCGCCCCCGCCCGGTCGTCCGCCGGTCGCCCCTGGACCGGCACCGTCCCGCGGACGCGGTGCGCGGCGGCTCCGCGGCGGGAACGGCCCGGTCGCCGCACGGCCGGTCCGTGGGCGCTCCGTCCGGCGGGCACGCCCCCGGACGGAGCGCCCACGCGCGACCCTCACCACCACCTCACCGGCCCCACACCCGCCCCCGCGCGCTGATGCGGCACGAATTGTCGGACACGTCCTAGGCTGAACCCGCCCGGACGGCCGGACGGCCGTGGGAGTCGGGAGGGGCCCGGCGGCCGGGGTCTCGGAGGTGGTGCGCGATGGGCAGCGATGGGACGACGGCCGAGGTGCGCTGCGTGGCGGCCGTCCCGTGCTGGGTGAGCCTGATGGCCCGCGACCTCGATGCCGCCAGGGCCTTCTACGGACCACTGCTGGGCTGGGAGTTCGAGCCGGGCCCGGACCGGTTCGGCCCGTACGTGCACGCGGTGGCCGGTGGCGAGGCGGTGGCGGGCATCGGCGTGGCGGGCGGCGGCTGGGACATGCCGGTCGCCTGGAACACCTACTTCGGCACCGAGAGCGCCGACGCGGCCGCCGACGCGGTGCGCGAGCGCGGGGCGACCCTCGCGGTCGGCCCGCTGTCCTTCGACGCCGGTCGGCTGGCGTTCGCGGCCGACCCGGCGGGGGCGGTGTTCGGCATCTGGGAGGGCCCGCCCGGCCGGGCCCGGCGGCTGGAGCTGCTGGGCGCCCCGGTCTGGATCGAGCTGCGGACCCCGGACCCGTTCGCGGCGGCGCTCTTCTACGGCGAGGTGTTCCGCTGGGACGGCCGTGACCCGGGCCGGTTCGAGGTTCGCTGGGAGCACGACCGGGTCGTGCTGCGGGCGGAGGGGCACAGCGTCGCCGCGCTTGCCCGGGAGCAGGCGGGCGGGCCGACGGGGCTGCCCCCGCACTGGGAGGTGTCCTTCTCGGTGCCGGACGCCGACGAGGCGCTGGTCCGGGCCGAGGAACTCGGCGGCAGCGCGCTCGGCCCGGCCTTCGACTCGCCGTACGGGCGGGTGGCCCGGCTGCGGGACCCGGAGGGCGGCCGCTTCGCGGTGATCAGCGCCAAGCCCTGACCGCGCCCGCCGGATCCGGCCCCGACCCCTCCTGTCCGTTGCCCACGCCCCACGCCCACGCCCAAGCCCAAGCCCACGACCAGGATCCACGCCCACGACCCACTACGGCCCGCCCCCGGCGACCTCCGCCCGATCGGCCCGCAGCCGTTCTCCGAGCGCCGCCCGCTCGGCGGCCGGCAGGGCCTTGCGGGCGGTGGCGAATAGCTGCTCCTCCTCGGTCGCCAGGTGCCGCCGCAGCAGCTCGGCGAGACCGCCCAGCAGGGTGCCCTGCGCCGGGTCGCCGACGGGGAGGGCCTGGAGGTCGGCGAGGTACTGGCCGATCGCGAGGTGGTCGTGGATGCACCGGAACACCACCGCGCCACCGTCCGGCACATCGTGCTGGACGACCGGGAAGAGGTGTTCCTCCTCGGCCGCGCAGTGGTCGAGCAGCAGGTCGGTGAGCCGGTCCAGCAGTACTCCGGTATCCCGGTCCTCGGCCCGGTCGACCTCGATCCGGGCGAGCAGGTCCTCCACCGCGCGGTGTTCCGCGGTGAACTCACCCAGGATGTCCGGCCTGCGGTTCATGGCGCGCCCGCCTCTTCTCCGTCGACGTCCGGTGCGCCCCCCGACACCTCCAGTATCCGGCGTCGCCCGGGCAACCGGGGCATCCGCCGGACCGGCCCGCGTCCGCGGCCCGTGCGGGCAACGGCCCGCGGGTCCGGTGCCACCCTCCGCTCAGGGGCGGTCGCGACGCCCGGCGAGGGCCAGCAGCCGGGTCTGCGGCCCGGCGTCCGCCGCCACCGGGAGCGGCGGGTCGAACAGGCCGCTGCCGGAGAGGTCCCCGTAGCCGGAGAACTCGGCGAGCGCGAAGTCGACGAGCTCCTTCGGGAGCCGGGTGTCCCGGCCGATGCCCTCGGCGAGGTCCCAGGTGTGGACGACGGCGTCGGCGGTGAGCTGGCCCAGGTAGAACCGGCCGGAGACGTCGCCGAAGGAGAGGTGCACGGTGAGCTCGGCGGCGCCGGGGACGGTGAAGGCTTCGCGGGCGGCGTCGGAGGCGGAGAGCCAGGCGGTGACCGGGTCGTCACCGAGGACGTCGCCGTCGAAGCGGCCGCCGACCTCGGAGATCGTGGCGCCCATCAGCAGCTCGGGCACCCAGAGCTGCTCGCCGGTGAGGTGGTTGACCAGATCGCGGACGCTCCAGCCGGTGCACGGGGTGGGCGCGTCCCACTGGTCGGGGGTGACCAGCCGGATCCGTTCGGTGAAGGCGGCGAGGGCCTCGGCGTGCGGGATGCCCCGGTCGGCCGGCCGCTGGTGTTCGTTGCGATGTGCCATGTCCTGAGCGTGCCCCGCCGCACACCTCTGTACGCCGGTCTACACCACTTGTGACCCGGCCACGCCAATATCCTCGGTTCGGTCGGTTGTTCAAATTCAAACTTCCAGGTACGGTCGACACACCCCAGCTGGTTCGAATTTGAACAAACGAATTCGGCCGGTATCGACGAATCCCCCCTTTCCTGATGGAGACGCGCATGCCGAGCAGCAGCCCGAGCACGACCGCCGCCACCACCTCCCTCGCCGCAGCCGGGTCGGTCCCCGGAGCGGCGACCACCTCCCCGCACGCCTACGACGCCGGCCTCCTGCTCCTGCGGGTCGCGCTCGGCCTGACCATGGCCGCGCACGGCAGCCAGAAGCTGTTCGGCTGGTTCGGCGGCGGCGGCATCGACGGCACCGGAAAGTTCTTCGAGGCGAAGGGTTACCCGGCGCCGAAGTTCATGGCCGTCGTGGCCGGCCTCACCGAGACCGGCGGCGGACTGGCCCTGGCCGTCGGCCTGTTGGCCCCGCTGGCCGCCGCCGCGATCCTCGGCACCATGCTCAACGCCCTGGCCGTCACCTGGAGCGGCAGCTTCTTCGCCACCAAGGGCGGCAGCGAGTACGAACTCCTGCTGATCGCCGCCGCGGCGGCACTCGCGCTGACCGGCCCCGGTCGCTACGCCGCGGACCGCTACCTGCCGGTGGTGCGCTCGCACCGCCTGAGCTACGGCGCGGCCGCCGTGCTGCTCGCCCTCGTCACCGCGGGCGCCGTGCTGTTGGCGCGCAACTGATCTGGAGCGTACGGCCGTTGAGGTCGTGATCCACCGCGGGGCCGCCGGTCGACCGACCGGCGGCCTTCGCCGTTCCGTGGTCGTGCGGTGAATTTCCTGTGCAGGCAGGGTAGTTGCCGGAGAATCTCCGTCCCGAGGGTTCCCCGACCGTGTGATGTATGCCATTGTACATGTCACACTCCCCACCGGTGTTCGGTGCCACCGCCCCAACGGTGCGCCGAAACGGTCCTCACCACCCCCACCGGTCGCACCCCCACGCGACCGAAGAAGGCCCGGAGGCCCCCACGTGAGAACCGCACGTCCTTTAGCGCAAATACCGCACACCGCAAGGCTTCTGGCGCTGGTCCTGGCGCTGTTCGTAGCGGTCGGCCTGTTCGCCCCGGGTGCCCGGGCGGCCACCGACAGGACCCGGCCGGACTTCGGCGGCGGCTCGCCCGCCGCCAACTCGGCCGGACCCGCCGGGCTCGCCCCGAGGCCCGCCATCGGTGACACCCCCGACACGGGCGGCAAGAACGAGCCGGTCCCGGCCCAGGAGCGCGCCCCGTTCTCGACCGCCTCCCCGGACCGCTCCGACACCCCGTCGGCGGCCCACCGGCAGGCCGAGATCGTCAAGAGCTTCGGTGCGGGCGCCCCCGAGGCTCTCGCCGAACAGGCTTGCAACATCACGGACTTCACCGGCCGCACCGGCGGTGCCCTGGTCCAGGCGGTGAAGGCGGCCGACCTCGGCTGCATCAACAGTCTGTTCAGCCTGGTCGGCACCGACGCGCGCGGCGCCTTCCGCGAGGCCCAGATGGTCTCGGTGGCGGACGCCCTGCGCGACAACGCCGCCGCCTACCCGGGCGACAACTCCATCTCCACGGCCCAGTTGGTGCTCTTCCTGCGGGCCGGCTACTTCGTGCAGTGGTACCACGCGACCGACGTCGGCACCTATGGCACCGCCCTTCAGACCTCGATCCGCGGCGCGCTGGACAGCTTCTTCAACAGCGCGCATTCCCGCGACGTCACCTCCGCCAACGCCGGCACCCTCGGCGAGGCGATCACCCTGATCGACAGCGCGCAGGAGAACGTCCGCTACCTCCCGGTGGTGAAGCGGCTGTTGGGCGCCTACGACGCCGCCACCCACAACCCGACCAACATGGGCAACGCGCTCAACAGCGTGTTCACCGTGCTGTGGCGCGGCCACCAGACGACCGGCTTCGTCGAGGCGGTGGCGGCCGACCCGAGCGTGCTCGACGCGCTCTACTCCTTCGCGGCGGCCAACAGCGCCCTGCTGGGCGGCGACTACACCTTCCTGGTCTACAACGCCAACCGTGAGCTGGGCCGCTTCGTCCAGTACCCGGTGCTCCAGGCCAAGGTCCGCCCGCTGCTGAAGGGGCTGGCCGACCGCTCCTCGCCCAGCGGCAACACCGCCTACCAGTGGGCCGCCGTCGCCGAGATGGTCGACGCCTTCGACCAGGGCAACTGCTCGTACTACGGCACCTGCGACTCCGCCGCCCGGCTCAAGTCGGCCGTCCTGACGGTCAGCTACACCTGCAGCCAGAGCATCCGGATCCTCGCCCAGGCGCTGAACCCGACCCAGCTGGCGACCGCCTGCACCAGCCTGACCGGCCAGGACGCGTACTTCCACGGCGTGGTCAAGGACAACGGCCCGGTCGCGGAGGACCGGAACACCACGATCGAGGTCGTGGTCTTCCACAGCTCCTTCGACTACGGGGTGTTCGCCGCCTCCATCTACGGCATCAACACCGACAACGGCGGCATGTACCTGGAGGGCAAGCCGAACGAGGTTGGCAACCAGCCGCGGTTCCTCGCCTACGAGGCCGAGTGGATGCGCCCGGACTTCCAGGTCTGGAACCTCAACCACGAGTACACCCACTACCTCGACGGCCGGTTCGACATGTACGGCGACTTCGACGCCGGCGTGACGACCCCGACCATCTGGTGGATCGAGGGCTTCGCCGAGTACATCTCCTACTCGTACCGCAAGGTGAACTACGACGCGGCGATGTCGGCCGCCGGCCTGCACACCTACAAGCTCTCCACGCTGTTCGACACCACCTACGAGAACACCGACACCGAGCGCACCTACCGCTGGGGCTACCTCGCGGTGCGCTACATGCTGGAGCAGCACCGCGCCGACGTCGACTCCGTGCTCGCCAAGTACCGGGCCGGCGACTGGAACGGCGCCCGCACCGTGCTCAAGACCACCATCGGCACCCGCTACGACGCCGACTTCGACGCCTGGCTGACCCGCTGCGCGGCCGGCTCCTGCTCGGGCGGCACCAACCCGCCCGGAAACCAGCCGCCCACCGCCGCCTTCACCACCGCGATCGGCGAGCTGGCCGTCACCTTCGTCAACCGCTCCACCGACCCGGACGGCAAGATCGCTTCCTACGCCTGGGACTTCGGTGACGGCACCACCGCCACCACCGCGAACCCGACCAAGTGGTACACCAAGGCGGGCACCTACACCGTCACCCTCACCGTGACCGACGACAAGGGCGCGACCGCGAGCGCCCGGCAGAACGTCACCGTGGCGGGCCTGCCGGAGTGCTCCGGCGCCGACCCCCGCCAGCTGGACAAGAACTGCCGCCGCAGCAACCTCTCGGCGAGCACCGGCAACTACACCCACTTCTACCTGCTGCTCCCGGCCGGGGTGAAGCAGCTGAAGCTCACCAGCACGGGCGGCACCGGTAACGCCGACCTCTACTACAACGCCACGAACTGGGCGTACACCAACTCCTACACCGCGAAGTCCACCAACGCGAGCAACAACACCGAGACCCTCACCATCACCAACCCGCCGGCCGGCTACGTCTACGTGAGCCTCTACGGCCAGCAGGGGTTCTCCGGCGCGAACATCAAGGCCGAGTACTGACGGGGGAGTTCTGATCCCGGAAGGACATCGGTAGCACCCGGAAGTGCCCGGAGGCCCCCGGTGGCGCGCGAACGGCGCGCCACCGGGGGCCTCCCCGCGTCCGGCCCCGTACGCGGCGGACGCGCGGGCCCCGTACGTGGCCGCGTGGGCCCGGTGCGCGTCGGCGCGGGCTCCGGGCACGGTATTGCACCGATCGGTCCAAAAAGGCTACCGTGCTGCCATGGCGAGACCGCGCACCTTCGACGAGGGCCGAGCGCTCGACGCGGCGATGCGCGCGTTCTGGGCGAACGGCTACGAGGCCACCTCCACCCAGGACCTCTGCGAGGCGACCGGCCTCGGGCGGAGCAGTATCTACAACACGTTCAGCAGCAAGCACGACCTGTTCAAGCGGTCGCTGGCCCGCTACATCGAGCTGATGACCGTCCCGCAGATCGAACTGCTGGAGGATCCGGAGCTGCCCCCGCTGGAGCGGATCCGGGTCCTGCTCGCGCGCATCGTGGAGGGGGAGTTCGAGCAGCGCCCGGAGGGTCGCAGCATCGGCTGCCTGACCGTGAACACCGTGGTGGAGCTGGCCGGGCGCGATCCGGAGACCGACGCGCTGCTGGCCCGCGACCAGGAGGTGCGGCTCACCGCGCTGCGGGCCGCGATCGCCGCCGGGCAGCTGGCGGGCGGGATCGCGGCCCGGCGGACGCCCGAGGAGCTGGCCCGGTTCGTCGTCGCGGTGATCGGCGGCATGCGGGTCGCCGCCAAGGGCGGGGCCGACCGGGCCGCCGTCGAGGCGGTGGGTGCCGCGGCCCTGGATGCCCTCGCGCCCTGAGGCCCCCGAGTGCCCGAGACCCCGATTTCTTGACCCGCTGACCCTCTGATCCTCCGACCTTTTGACTCTCTGACTTTCCGATCCGCCGCATCCGGCCGGGGCGCTCCCGGCGTGCCCGCGCCCATCCTCATTCTGTACTGATCAATCCAAAACCAACGGGGGAGCCTTCCCATGCCACGTGCCGTGTACGTCCTCGCCCTCGGCGTCTTCGCGATGGTGACCAGCGAGTTCGCCGTCGCCGGGCTGATGCCCCAACTGGCGGAGGGCCTCGACGCGACCGTCCCGCAGATCGGCTATCTGATCACCGCCTTCTCGGTGGCGATGTCCTTCGGTGGCCCGTTCCTCGCCGTCGCCCTGCTCCGGGTCCGTCAGAAGGCTGCGCTGATGGTGCTGTTCGGGATCTTCCTGGTCGGCAACCTGCTCGCCGCGACGGCCTCCGGCTATGCGGTGATGCTGGTGGCCCGGGTGGTCTCCGGTGTCGCCGCCCAGGCGTTCTTCGGCATCTCGATCTCGCTCTGCTCCCAGCTGACCCGCCCGGAGATCCGCGGCCGGGCGATCGCCGTCCTGATGAACGGCCTCATGCTCGGTACTCTGCTCGGTCTGCCGCTCGCCACCGTGATCGGCGAGCACCTCGGCTGGCGCGCGGCGTTCTGGGCGGTGGCCGTCCTCACCGCGGCGGTGGCGCTCTGCACCCTGGCCGGCGTCCCGGACGCCGACCACGCGGAGGGCACCGGCTCGCTCCGGGTCGAGCTGGGCGCGCTGCGCGACCGGCGGCTGTGGCTGGCCTTCGTCACCAGCACCCTGGTCATCGGCGCGACCTTCTCGCTGTTCAGCTACGTCAACCCGATCCTGACCGGGCTCACCGGCTTCTCGGCCGGCTCCGTGCCGCTGCTGCTCGTGGCCTACGGCGCGGCGACCGTGGTCGGCAACACCGTGGTCGGCCGGCTCGCCGACCGGTACGCGCTGCCGGTACTGGCGACCGGCCTGGCGCTGAACGCCGTGTTCCTGGCCGGTCTGGCGCTGCTCGCGCAGTCCCGGGTGCCCGCCGTCGGTCTGCTGCTGGGCGTGGGCCTGGTCGGGGTCACCATGAACCCCGCGATGGTCTCGCGGGTGCAGCGGATCGGCGGTTCCCGCCCGCTGGTGAACACCGTCCACAACTCCTTCATCACGCTGGGCGTCATCCTCGGCTCGCTGCTCGGCGGCCTCGCCATCGACGCCCTGGGTCTGCGCGCCGTGCTGTGGCTCGGGGCCGTGCTGGCCGTCGCGGGGCTGCTGACCCTGCTCCCGGACGCGCTGCGCGGTCGTCGTGGTGCGGTCCCGGAACAGAGGCCGGTCGCCGGGGGGAATATCCGCCGAGGGGCGGATGCTAAGGTGGTTGAAACTTTGACGATCGGATCCTGAGCCGGCTTCCCGGCGGGATCAGCCAGGAGTGTGGTGAGCACCATGCAGTTCGGAATCTTCACCGTCGGCGATGTCACCCCCGACCCGACCACCGGCCGCACCCCGACCGAGCACGAGCGGATCAAGGCGACCGTGGCCATCGCGCGCAAGGCGGAGGAGGTCGGCCTGGACGTCTTCGCGACCGGCGAGCACCACAACCCGCCGTTCGTGCCGTCCTCCCCGACCACGCTGCTCGGCTACATAGCCGCGCAGACCGAGCGCATCATCCTCTCCACCTCGACCACGCTGATCACCACCAACGACCCGGTGAAGATCGCCGAGGACTACGCGGTGCTCCAGCACCTCTCCGACGGTCGGGTGGACCTCATGATGGGCCGGGGCAACACCGGCCCGGTCTACCCGTGGTTCGGCAAGGACATCCGCCAGGGCATCCCGCTCGCGATCGAGAACTACGCGCTGCTGCACCAGCTGTGGCGCGAGGACGTGGTCGACTGGTCCGGCCGCTTCCGCACCCCGCTGCAGTCCTTCACCGCGACCCCGCGCCCGCTCGACGGCGTCCCGCCGTTCGTCTGGCACGGCTCGATCCGCAGCCCGGAGATCGCCGAGCAGGCCGCCTACTACGGTGACGGCTTCTTCGCGAACAACATCTTCTGGCCCAAGGAGCACTTCCAGAAGCTGGTCAACCTCTACCGGGAGCGCTACGCCCACTACGGGCACGGCACCCCCGAGCAGGCGATCGTCGGCCTCGGCGGCCAGGTGTTCATGCGCAGGAACTCGCAGGACGCGGTGCGGGAGTTCCGCCCCTACTTCGACAACGCGCCGGTGTACGGGCACGGCCCGTCGCTGGAGGAGTTCGCCGCGGAGACGCCGCTCACCGTCGGCAGCCCGCAGGAGGTGATCGAGAAGACCCTGGCCTTCCGCGACACCTTCGGCGACTACCAGCGCCAGCTGTTCCTGATGGACCACGCCGGTCTGCCGCTGAAGACCGTGCTGGAGCAGTTGGACCTGCTCGGCGAGGAGGTCGTGCCGGTGCTGCGCGAGGAGTTCGCCAAGGGCCGCCCGGCCGGCGTCCCGGACGCGCCGACCCACGCCTCCCGGCTCGCGGCCGAGCGCGCCCGTCAGGAGCAGGGCGCCGACAACGCGGGGCAGGCCGAGCAGACCATGGAGGTGACCAAGTGACCGCGTACCGACTGGTGGTGATCAGTGCCGGACTGAGCAAGCCGTCCTCGACCCGGCTGCTCGCCGACCGGCTCGCCGAGGCGACGGTCCGCCGACTCGCCGCCGAGGGGCGGGAGGTGGACGTCCAGGTGGTCGAACTGCGCGATCTCGCCACCGACATCGCGCACAACTTCGTCACCGGCTTCCCCGGCCCCGCGCTGCGCGAGGCGATCGGGGCGGTCGGCGGGGCGGACGCGCTGATCGCGGTGACGCCGATCTTCGCCGCCTCCTACAGCGGGCTGTTCAAGTCGTTCTTCGACGTGCTCGACCCCGACACCCTCACCGGCAAGCCGGTGCTGATCGCCGCCACCGGCGGCACCGCCCGGCACTCGCTCGCACTGGAGCACGCCGTCCGCCCGCTGTTCTCCTATCTGCGCTCGGTGGTCGTGCCGACCTCGGTCTACGCCGCCACCGACGACTGGGGCACCACCGGGGACCGCCTCACCGACGGACTCCCGGGCCGGATCGACCGCGCGGCCGGAGAACTCGCCGGACTGCTCGCGGGCCGGGCCCCGAGCGGGCCGGGCGGGGGCGGGGCGGCGCAGGAGGAGGCCGTGGTGCCGTTCGCGCAGCAACTGGCGGCGCTGCGGGTCTGAGCAGGCACCGCGTGACGGAGCGCGCGCGGCGACAAGGGGCGGGTCCGGATTCCTCGGGCCCGCCCCTTCGCGCGTGCTCAGCCCACGCGCGCGTCGTACGCCTCCCGGGCCGTCGCGATCTCGCGCTGATGCGTCTCGGTCCAGGCGACCAGGGAGCGGACCGTCTCGTGCAGCGTCCGCCCGAGCGGGGTCAGCGCGTAGTCGACCCGGGGCGGCACCACGGCGTGCACGGTCCGCTCGACCAGGCCGTCCCGTTCCAGCTGCCGCAGGGTGACGGTCAGCATCCGCTGGCTGACCCCGTCGATCTCCCGCCGCAGCTCGGTGAAGCGCAGCGAGCCGCGGTCCAGCAGCGCGATCACCAGTAGCGACCACTTGTCGGCGATCCGGTCGAGGATCTGCCGCACCTCGCAGTCCTCCCGGGTGTCCCACTGGAGCACGTCGTAGTCGTCCCCGGTAACCGCGCAGTGCGTTGGTGACTTCAAAGTGCCTTCTTCCATGCTCCCTGATGCTGCCTCAGGATGGCGGTGGTTACAAGAGGGAACCGACCGGACGAACGGGAACCGCCCCGTCCGGCCTCCCCGCCTCCCCGCGCTCTTCCAGGAGACCACCGTGTCGACGTCCTCCGCCATGCCCGAAACCGGCCGCCCGGCGGCCGGCCCGCCCGTCCCGCGCATCTCCGCGGCCGACTCCACGCCCGGTTCCCCACCGGCCGACCCGTCCTCGCGTTTCACCGGCCGGGAGACGGCCGTCCTGCTCGTCCTCTGCGGCGCGATCTTCCTGGAGGGCATCGACGTCGCCATGCTCAACGTGGCGCTCCCGGCGATCCGCGCGGACCTCGGCATGGACACCGGTTCGCTGAGCTGGGTCCTGAGCGCCTACGTGCTCGGCTACGGCGGCTTCATGCTGCTCGGCGGCCGCACCGCCGACCTGTTGGGACGGCGCCGGATGTTCCTCCTCTGGCTCACCGTGTTCGTCCTCTGCTCCGGCCTCGGCGGCCTGGCCGGAGCTCCCTGGGTGCTGATCCTGGCCCGCTTCGTCACCGGCCTCTCGGCGGCCTTCATGACCCCCGCCGGGCTGGCGATCATCACCACCGCCTTCGCCGAGGGCCCCCGCCGCAACCGCGCGCTGCTGGTCTACGCGGGCACCGCCGCGGCCGGCTTCTCGCTCGGCCTGGTGGCCGGCGGACTGCTCACCGCCGTCGGCTGGCGCTGGGTCTTCTTCGCCCCGGTGCTGCTCGCGGGCGGCCTGCTGCTCGCCGCCGTGCCGCTGCTCCCGCGCGACCGGGCACCGGCCCGCCGCCCCGGTGAGCGCTTCGACCTGGCCGGCGCCGTCACCGTCACCGGCGCCATGCTGCTGCTGGTCCAGGCCGTGGTCCGGCTCGGCGAACCCGGTGCCGGCGCCGTCCCGACCGTCGCCCTGTTCGCCGCCGGCGCGGCCCTGCTGGCCGCCTTCGTCGCGATCGAACGGCGCTCGGCCACCCCGCTGGTCCGCCTCGGCCTGCTGCGCTCCGGCCCGCTGCTGCGGGCGAACGTCGGCGCGCTGCTGTTCGCGGCCTCGTTCTTCGGCTTCCAGTTCGTCGTCACCCTCTACCTCCAGGACCTGCGCGGCTGGTCCCCGCTGCAGACCGGCCTCGCCCTGCTCGCGGTCGGGGTGGACGCGGTGCTCGCGCCGACCCTCACCCCCCGGCTGGTGGAGCGGTTCGGCAACGTCCGGGTGATCCTCGGCGGCTTCTGCCTGGCCGTGGTCTCCTACGCGCTGTTCCTGCCGGTCGGGCCCGACTGGACGTATCCGATGATGTTCCCGACCATGATCCTCACCGGGCTGGCCTTCGCCCTCGCGTACGGGCCGCTGACCATCGCCGCCACCGACGGCGTCGCCGAGGAGGAACAGGGGCTGGCCGGCGGTCTCCTCAACACCGCCTTCCAGTTCGGCGCGGCGCTCGGCCTCTCGGCGGTCACCACCGTCAGCCTGACCGTGGGCGGGCCGGGCGGCCTGCGGGCGGCGCTGGCCGTGCCGGTCGCGGCGGTCGCCCTCGGCGCCCTGGTCACCGCCCTCGGCCTGCGCCGGACCCACCGCTGACCCCTGTCCGCCCTCCGGCCGCTCCCTTCCCCCGCCCCTCGCTCCTCCCATCCGGGGAGGGGCGGGGGCGTACCGCCGACCGGACCGCCGCCCGCGCCGAAATGTCCGCTCCGGGGTGTAATCGTACGGATGATCAGGCCCCGGAGACCGGAGTCCGCCCATGCCCCCGCAGTCCCCCCAGGCACAGCCGCAGTCGCCACCGCGGCCCGCCGACCCGCCGGCCCCGCAGCCGGTCCTCACCCCGCTCACCGCCGCCGCGATCTTCCTGGTCCTCACCGTCGACCCCGGCGGTGAGGACGCCGTCCGCGCGCTGCTGCCCGACCTCGCGGGCCTCCGCCACGCCATCGCCTTCCGCGCCCCCGACGTCGGCCTCACCTGTGTCACGGGCATCGGCTCCGACGCCTGGGACCGGCTCTTCGACGGCCCCCGCCCGGCCGCCCTGCACCCGTTCCCCGAGGTGGCCGGCCCCCGCCACCGCGCCCCGGCCACCCCCGGCGACCTGCTCCTCCACATCCGGGCCGCCCGGATGGACGTCTGCTGGGAACTCGCCGGCCGGATCACCCGGCGGCTCGCCGGCGCCGCCACCGTCGTCGACGCGACCAACGGCTTCTCCTACTACGACGCCCGCGACCTGCTGGGCTTCGTCGACGGCACCGAGAACCCGGAGGGCCGGGAGGCCGCCGACGCCGTGCTGATCGGCGACGAGGACCAGGAGTTCGCCGGCGGCAGCTACGTCATCGTGCAGAAGTACCTGCACGACCTGGCCTCCTGGGAGCACCAGACCGTCGACCAGCAGGAACGCGCGGTCGGCCGCAGCAAGGCCGACGACATCGAGTTCGACGACGCCGCCAAGCCGGCCGACTCCCACGTCGCGCTCACCTCCGTCACCGGCCCGGACGGTGAGGAACGGCAGATCCTGCGGTTCAACATGCCCTTCGGCCGCCTCGACGGGGGCCCGGCCGGGCGCGGCGAGGCCGGCACCTACTTCATCGGCTACGCACGTGACCCGGGGGTGCCCGAGGAGATGATCCGCAACATGTTCGCCGGCCGGGGCCCGGCCGCCCACGACCGCCTGCTCGACTTCTCCACCGCGGTCACCGGCACGCTGTTCCACGTCCCCACCGCCGACTTCCTCGCCGACCCGCCACCCGCCCCGGCCACCCCCGCGCCCGCCGTCGTCCCGGCACCTTCTCCGACCACTGCTCTTCCCGCCACTGCTCTCCCCTCCACTGCTCTCCCCACCGCCGTTCTCCCCACCGACGGCTCCCTCGCCATCGGCAGCCTGAAAGGCACCCCCGCGCCATGAACAACCTGCACCGCGAGCTCGCCCCCGTCTCCGCCGCGGCCTGGGAGGAGATCGAGGAGGAGGCCCGGCAGACCTTCAAGCTCCACCTCGCCGGCCGCCGGGTCGTCGACCTGGCCGGCCCCGACGGCCCCGCCCTCGCCGCGGTCGGCACCGGCCACCTCACCGCCATCGAACCGCCCACCCCGGCCGTCCAGGCCCACGCCCGCGAGGTCCGCCCGCTGATCGAGCTCCGGGTCCCGTTCTCCGTCGACCGCTCCGCCGTCGACGACGTCGAACGCGGCTCCCGGGACTCCGACTGGCAGCCGGTCAAGGACGCCGCCCGCACCCTCGCCCTCACCGAGGACCGCGCCCTCTTCGACGGCTACCCGGCCGCCGGCATCGAGGGCATCCGCGCCGCCGCCACCAACCCCGCCGTCCCCCTCCCCGCCGACGTCCGCGAATACCCGGAAGCCGTCAGCCGCGCCCTCACCACCCTCCGCCTCGCCGGAGTCGGCGGCCCCTACGCCCTCCTCCTCGGCGCCGACGCCTTCACCGCCGTCAACGAGACCTCCGACCACGGCTACCCCGTCGCCAGCCACATCGCCCGCCTCCTCGACGGCGAACTGATCTGGGCCCCCGCCCTGGAGGGCGCCCTCCTCCTCTCCACCCGCGGCGGCGACTTCACCCTCGTCCTGGGCCAGGACGTCTCGGTCGGCTACCTCTCCCACACCGCCGACACCATCGCCCTCTACCTCCAGGAATCCCTCACCGCCCGCCTCCTCACCCCCGAAGCCGCGGTCCCCCTCACCACCGCCCCCTGATCCCTCGACCGCCCACACCCACCCGGACACACGGAGGGCCGGTGCGACTCGCACCGGCCCTCCGTGTGTCCGTGGGTGTGGGCGGTCGAGGGAAGTAGGCAGATCGTGCCTCATCCCGACCGGAATCATTGATAATTGGTCGACTGACGCGATCGCTCCCCGCCGCCTCGGTTCTTCGTCCGTCCGTAGTCCTGCGGTAGGGAGGGCCAGTGGAGCCGGATCGGTCCGGAGCCCCGGATCCACGCCTCACGGTGCGCAACTCGGTCGCGGGAGGGCATGTCCCGGGCGCGGTGGTCCAGGCCGGGCAGATCCGTGACCTGACCGTCTACAACCAGGCCGGCCTCCACGCTCCGCCGGTCCTTCCGGTGCCCCGCCAGCTCCCCCCGATGTCATGGCGACTTGTCGGCCGGGAAGACGATCTCGTCGCCCTGGACGGCCTGTTGGGCGACATGACGGGCACCGCGGATGTGACGGTGGCGGTCACCGGGCCCGCCGGAGCGGGCAAGAGCGCCCTCGCCGTCCAATGGCTGCGCAGCCGCTCCGACCGGTTCCCGGACGGCCAGCTCTACGCCGACCTGCGGGCCCACGCCCCCGACGGTCCCGCGGATCCCGCCGAGGTGCTCGAAGGCTTTCTGCACGCCTTCGGCATCGCACCGGCACCGCGCAGCTCCGCTGCGAGGGCCGCGCTCTGGCGCTCGGTCGCCGCAGGGCGCCGGTTCGCCGTACTGCTCGACGATGCCTGCGCCGCCGATCAGGTCCGCCCGCTGCTGCCGGGCTCCGAGCACGCTGTGGTCGTGGTGACCAGTCGCCGCCGGATGGCCCGGCTCGCCATGGACGGCGCCGTGTTCCGCCCGGTCGGTCTGCTTCCCGGTGACAGCGCGGTCCGCCTGCTGGCCCAGCGGGTCGGCCCCGATCGGGTCGCCGGCGAACCCGTCGCCGCCAACCTGGTGGTGGAGCGCTGCGGCCGCCTGGCGCTCGCCGTCTGTCTCGCCGCCGTGCGGATCGGGAGCCGGCCCGCGCAGCCGCTCTCCGTCACCGCCGAGGCGCTCGGCGACGAGTCCCGGCGGCTCGCCGCACTCGATCCCGGGGGCGAGGGCGTGCAGCATGTCCTGGACGCGTCCGTGGCGATGCTGGAAGCCGGCGCCGCCCGCCTGTATCCACTGCTCGGGTTGCTGCCGTTCGCCGTCCTCACTCCGGACGTCGTCCGCGCGGTCGGTGGCCTGGAACGGGCCGAGACGGACCGGCACCTCGACGAACTGCTCGACATCCACCTGCTGGAGGAGACGGAGGGTGGTTTCCGCCTCGACAGTCTGGTGAAGCTGCACGCCCGGGCCCGCGCCGACGCCATCCGTGACCGGCGGGAGGGATGGGCCGCTGTCGACCGGGTCCTCGACCAGTACCTCGCCACGGCGACCGCCGCCGAGGCCGTGCTGAGCCCCAGCCACCGCACCCTGCGCCGGGACTTCAGCACCGGAGCGGGGTGCCCGGCCCGGGAGTTCGTGGACGAGTCGACGGCGCTCCGCTGGTTCGAGGCGGAGACCGGTAGGCTCGCTGATGCCGTTCGGTGGGCCGCCGCCACTGGACGGGCGGCCACGGCCTGGCAACTCGTCGACGCCATGTGGCCGTTGTTCCTGCGGTCGCGCCCGTCCCTGCTGTGGACCGAGATGCACAGGATCGGCCGGACTGCTGCCCGGTCGGTCGGCCACCGTGACGGCGAACTGCGGATGCTGACGTCCGGCGGCGCTGGCCTGCGCAACGCGGGTCTGGAGGAGGAGGCCGCCGAGTGGTACACCGAGGCGCTCCACCTGGCACGCGCGTCCGGGGACCGGCTCGCCGAGGCGGACGCCCTCTACGGTCTCAGCCAGATCCACTGGTCGGACGGGCGGCTCGCCGAGGCGGCGGACTGCCTGCGGACCAGTGCCGAGATCCGCGAGGCCCTCGGTTACCTGAGGGGCAAGGCACTGGCCCGGCTCGCCCTCGGCGGCCTGCTGCTCCGGGACGGCCGGCCGGCCGAGGCCGTCCCGGTCATTGCCGACGCGCACCAGGAGCTCGTCGCCGTTCCCGCCGCGTACGAGGCGGCCCGCGCGCTTACCTTTCTGGGCCAGGCCCATGCCGCGCTCGGCGACCGCGCGGCGGCCGGCCGCTGTTACGCCGACTCGCTCGCCGGGTTCCGGGCCAGTGGGGCCCGGCACTGGCAGGCCCGTGTGCTGCACCTTCTCGGTGACCTCGCCCGTGACCGCGGCGACCTCGCCGAGGCGGCGGACCGGTACCGGGAGTCCGGCGTCCTCTACGCCTCCCTCGCCGCCCGCGACACCGACCGTTCCCCCGCCGCCGAGGTCCTGGACACCCTCATCCCACCGCGGCCCCCTGCCGACGGCTGTCCGGGGGAGTGACCGCCGGCCTCCCGGCCCTGCCGGGAGGCCATTGGCGCCGTCCGGCCGCCGGCGGCGCGGGCGCCCGCGCCGCCGGCGGGTCGCAGCGGTGCGGGCAGCGGCAGGGCGCGCGGCTCGGCCTGCGGAGCCGGCTCACCAAGCCCGAGGACGCGGTACAGGAGCCGTCGCATCCGCTGGTCGAACCGGCCCGGTTCGGAGCTGATCCGGGCGGCGATTGCCGCGTGGTCCGCGCGGCGGTACTGCCGGGCGGCGGCGTCGAGTTGGACGGTCAGGGGCCGGACGGGGTCGAGCGCGGGAGCGGTTCGGGCGAGCGAGGCGCCGGGGGAGCGCGGGTTGACCGCGTGGTGCGGGTACTCGGCCAGCAGGATCGGGGCCCGGGTCATGGTGCCGTAGAGGGTGACCGAGCCGTGGTCGCCGATGACGGCGTCGGCGGCGACCAGCAGCGGGCGCCAGTCCTCCTGCGGCCCGAGCAGGGTGACGGCTCCGCCGGTCGCGTTCCGCACCCATGGGCCGAGCGCCCTGGCACCGGGGGCGGCGGACACATTGGGATGGACGAGCAGGACGACGCGGTGGTCACGCCGGGGCAGTTCGGCGGCCAGTCGGGGCAGAACGGTGTCGAACCGGGTGAACAGCGCACCGCTGCCCCAGGTGGAGCAGACCAGTACCAGCCGCTCGTCCGGCCGCAGGCCCAGTGCGGCCCGGTACCGCTCCCGGTGGGGGAGCGCGGTGGCGATCCGGTCGTAGCACGCGTCACCCACGACCGAGGCGATCGGCAGTGCCTCCGGGCACCCCCGGCCGAGCTCGGTCCGGTCGTCCTCGTGTGCCAGCGCGTAGGCGACGGGCACCAGCCGCCCCTGCCAGACGACGTATTCGGGCCCGAGCCCGGAGACGGTCCGGCCGGCCCCGACACCGGTCGTCGACAGCTTGATGTGCCCGGCTCCGTGCGGCAGCCGCACCGTCGGGCCGTGCAGTTGCTCCATGCTCTGCGAACCGGCGGCCAGGACCAGGTCGAACGTCCCGCGCAGGGCCTCTGCCCACGGCAGTGGCGTACCGCCGAGCCGCCGGACGTGTTCCGCCGCGCCCCGGTTGAAGGTGTGCGGCGCCACGGTGAACCGGACGCGCACCCTCGGATCGGTATCGAGAAGTGCGTGGGCGTCGCGCAGCCGCTGCCCGTATACGACCGAGTGCACGACCACCAGTACCTCCTTGAGGCCGGCCGGCCCCGTCGGCGACGGGCCGCCGCGGACCGCGTCGGCGTCCCCGCGCACCGAGATCATGCCGTCTCCCCTCTTCCGGGTGCGGGACCCGGGCCCGGCACCGGTGGCCGCGAAAGCGGCGTGCTCGGGGCATTCTGGCGGATCCCGGAGCGGGCGCCGAGCCGGGTGGGGCGTCCGGGAAGCCCCAAGGGTACTGAGTTCCTTTACGAGGGGTACTGAGTGCCGTATCCTCTTCGGAGAGCCTCTGACGCTGTTGAAGAGAGCCGACAGGGCCGACCGGTCCGGGTGGTGCGATGCCGCCCGTGGGGCGCGGGTGGGCCGGGGTTGGCACTCAGTACCCTCGGCGGGCTGCGAGGCCGTGGACCAGTGCATCCGACCAGTGCACCCGTACCAGGAGAACCGCTCATGAGCTTGAGGATCGTTGTCTGTGTGAAGTACGTGCCGGATGCGACGGGTGACCGTCGTTTCGCGGACGACCACACCACCGACCGGGAGGGTGTGGACGGTCTGTTGTCGGAGCTGGACGAGTACGGGGTGGAGCAGGCGCTGCGGATCGCGGAGGCGAACGAGGGTGCCGAGGTGACCGTGCTGACGGTGGGTCCGGACGATGCGAAGGACGCGCTGCGCAAGGCGTTGTCGATGGGTGCGGACCGGGCTGTGCACGTGAACGACGAGGACATCCACGGTTCGGACGTGATCGGGACGTCGGCGGTGCTGGCGAAGGCGCTGGAGCGGACCGGTTTCGATCTGGTGATCGGTGGTATGGCGTCGACGGACGGCACGATGGGTGTGCTGCCGGCGCTGCTGGCGGAGCGGCTGGGTGTGCCGCAGCTGACGCTGTTGTCGGAGGTGTCGGTCGGGGGCGGCGTGGTGCGCGGTCGTCGGGACGGCGATTCGGCGACGGAGCTGGTGGAGGCGGCGCTGCCGGCGGTGGTGTCGGTGACGGACCAGTCGGGCGAGGCGCGTTACCCGTCGTTCAAGGGGATCATGGCGGCGAAGAAGAAGCCGGTGGAGTCCCTGGACCTGGACGACCTGGGTGTGGAGGCCGGTGAGGTCGGTCTGGCGGGTTCGTGGACGGCGGTGGAGTCGGTGACGGCGCGTCCGGCGCGGACCGCGGGCACGGTCGTCAAGGACGAGGGCGAGGGCGGCAAGGCGCTCGCGGGCTTCCTCGCCGACCAGAAGTTCATCTAGTCCCGCCGCCCCGCCCCGCCCCCACCGTCCCACCCCACAACACGGAGACATCGAGTTATGGCTGAGATCCTCGTCCTGGTCGACCACGCCGACGGCGTGGTCCGCAAGCCGGCCCTGGAGCTGCTGACCCTGGCCCGCCGTATCGGCGAGCCGTCGGCGGTCGTCCTCGGCGCCGGCGACAAGGCGGCCGAGCTGGCCGCGAAGGCGGCCGAGTACGGCGCCGTCAAGGTGTACGTCGCCGACGGCGCGGAGTTCGCCGACCAGCTGGTGGTCCCGAAGGTGGACGCGCTGGCCCAGATCGCCGAGGCCGCCGACGCGGGCGCGGTGCTGGTCACCTCCTCCGGCGAGGGCAAGGAGGTCGCCGCCCGCGTCGCCCTGCGCCTGGGCTCCGGCGTCATCACCGACGCCGTCGACCTGCGCGCCGGCGACAACGGCCCGATCGCCACCCAGTCCGTCTTCGCGGCCTCGTACACCGTCGACTCCCGCGTCAGCAACGGCGTGCCGGTCATCGCGGTGAAGCCGAACGCCGTCGCGCCGGAGGCGGTCCCGGCCGCGGGCGCGGTGGAGGACGTCACCGTCGCGTTCACCGGCAACGCCGCCAAGATCGTCTCGCGCACCCCGCGGGTGTCCTCGGGCCGTCCGGAGCTGACCGAGGCCGCGATCGTGGTCTCCGGCGGCCGCGGTGTCGGTGCCGCCGAGGGCTTCGGCGTGGTCGAGGAGCTCGCGGACGCGCTGGGCGCGGCCGTCGGTGCCTCGCGCGCCGCCGTCGACGCCGGCTGGTACCCGCACAGCAGCCAGGTCGGCCAGACCGGCAAGCAGGTCTCCCCGCAGCTCTACATCGCCAACGGCATCTCCGGTGCGATCCAGCACCGGGCCGGCATGCAGACCTCGAAGACCATCGTGGCCGTCAACAAGGACCCCGAGGCCCCGATCTTCGAGCTCGCCGACTACGGCGTGGTCGGCGACCTGTTCGCGGTCCTGCCGCAGCTCACCGGTGAGGTGAAGGCCCGCAAGGGCTGACCGGACGGCCACCGAGGCCGACGTGACGCGAGAAGGGCGGGGGGGCCCCCCGGCCCCCGGGGGGCGGGGGGCCCCCCCCCCCCCGGGGCAACCCCCCCCCCCCCCCCCCCCCCCCCCCCCCCCCCCGGGGGGGGGCCCCCCCCCCCGGGGCCCCCCCCCCCCCCCCGCGGCCGCGGGGGCGCGGGGGGGGGGGCCCCCCCCCCGCGGGGGGGGGCCCCCCCCCCCCCCCCCTTCCGTCGTTCACTCCGCCCGGTCCGCTCCCGGCCGCCCCGCGCCGAAGAGCCGCGGCCCCGGGGGGAGCCGCGGCCGGCCGTCACTCCGCGAACGCCGCCAGGTGCTGGGTGAACCCGCCCTGGTTCGGCGGCAGCGGCCGCGGTTCGAGGACCGGCACCCGCTCCGGCTCCTCCGGCGACAGCACCGTCAGTTCCGGCTGCTCCACACCCTCGGCCGCCCCGCTGAGCCGGACCCGGGTGCCCACCGGCACGGTGGACCGCAGGCCGGTGACGATGCACCAGACGTCGAAGCCCTCGGCCATCCGGATCAGGGACTTCTGCCGCGCCAGCGGCGTACGGGCCTGCTCGACGGCGCACCGCCGCACCACCCCGGTGCCCTCGCTGCGTTCCAGTCGCAGCTCGGTGGAGCCGCAGGTGGGGCAGAGCAGGCGCTGGAAGGTCGGGTTGTGGCACCAGTCGCAGCGCTGGAAGTACAGCGGGGCGTTCTCGGTGTCGGCCTCGATGGCTGGGTGGACCACGGTGTCATCTCCCTGCGGTTGTACGGGTCCGGTGCTACGGCTACCGCCAGAAAGAGGATAGGGAACTCAGTGCCGCTCTGTGAAGGCACTGAGTTCCCTTTTCCTTGCGCGCGTGCATAATGAAGGGTACTGAGTACCGTCGCGAACATCGTGAAACAGGAGTGCCGCTCATGAGCCAGGACTTCGATCTTTTCCGGATCTCCGAGGAGCATGTGATGCTCCGTGAGGCGGTGCGTTCGCTGGCCGAGGCGAAGATCGCTCCGTTCGCGGCGG